>CAYJLI010000043.1:0-18444 GCA_964371155.1 uncultured Oscillospiraceae bacterium
TTAAAACCAGCATGGATTTGAACCCTATATGTTCACTCTATGCTGGTTTTTATTAAAGCAAATCAATTAATTTGCTGAATATTTGACAAGGGTGTCAATCCCCGAAGCAAATTCATACAAAAAATATTAATCTATTGGTAAACTAAAAATCATTCCATTGTAGAGCTTAAGTCTATTAAAGGAAAATCCACTTTAAATTACTATGGGAAAAGATGAGCATTCCAAATATCCTGTTACAAAGTTTAGAAATAACAAGATTGACTTTGCAAATGAGTGGGAGTATAATTATTATAAAGAATAAAATTATAAATTTGCTTTTAAATGAACTCTGGGAATGTTATTCTTTTTGGACAAAACATAAAGAACTCTGCTACAACAAGCGAAGAATTTTGAAAGGAATGTTCATTATGTTAAGAAGATTTTTTACATGTTTTCTTTGTGTTTCATTGTTACTATTAATTACATCTTGTGCAACCGGTGAAGATAATATATCTGCATCTAATCAAGAACCTGAGCCACAAATATCAGAAAGTGATAGTGAGCAAACTAATGCTGTTGAAATTGACTTTTGGACCTTCCCTATCGGCGATTTTGGAAATGAAGATGTAGTGGAAGATTTTGCTTTAGAATTTAATAAAATGTATCCTAATATCACCGTCAATGTAAAGATACTTGATTTTGCAACAGGTGATGCCCAAATTGAAGAAGCCATAGAACGAAGAGGTGCTCCGGACATTGTGTTTGAAGGGCCGGAACGCTTAGTAGCAAATTGGGGCGCAAGAGGACTTATGATTGATTTAAGTGATATGTGGGACGAAGAAACCACTGAAAATATCTCGAAAATATCAAAAGAGGTTGTTAATGCTTGCAGGGCTCCCGATGGTGCATTTTATCAATATCCATTAGTAATGACGGCTCATGTTATGGCAATTAACTATGAAGTTTTTGAGCAGTCAGGTGCCTTGCAATATATTGATGAAGAAAGCAGAACTTGGACAACCGATGATTTTATTGCCGCCATGGAAACTATTCGAGATAGCAATCTAATCAAATTCCCCGGTGTAGTTTACACTGGAGGGCAAGGTGGCGACCAAGGAACGAGGGCATTAGTTACTAATTTTTATGGAGCATCTTTCACAAATGAAGACCATAATGCTTATACAATTAATGATGAGCTTGGCATAAAAGGGTTGTCTTTACTGCAGGACATGGTCCACAATGGCTCATTAAGTCATAATCCTAATATTGCAGCCGCAGAAGAACTACAAATGTTTGCTTCTGGGGAAACTTCAATCACTCTTGCTTGGAATGCTGCAAATGAATCTTCATATGCACAGCAAGTAGATTTTACTCCCCTTGCAATGAATTTCCCTTCTGATGATGGAATTGCCCAGTTGCAGGGCGGCATTTGGGGATTTGGAATATTTAATAACGGAGATCCCAGTAGAGTAAATGCGTCAAAGTTATTTATTGAATTTTTAGCCGATGACCCAGCACAAAGAGAAAAGAGCATTCTTGCGACTCAATTTTTCCCTGTAAACAGCCTATATAGCGATGTGTATGTGGGAACTGAATTTGAAGAAAGAATGATGGGATATTTTCCGTTTATGAAAAATCTTGGAGATTATTACCAAGTAACGATTGAGTGGACTGAACAACGAAGTGCATGGTTTGAAATGCTTCAAAAGATTTTAAGCGGCGAAGATGTGACCGAGCGTGCAGATGAGTATGTAAATTATCTGCAAGAAAAGATAAACGCTTAAAATTGATATGATTTTCGGCGAAATTAAATGGTGAAAAGAAGAAGCTTATGATTTCTTTTTTCATCCATAGTGTTTGTGTCTATGTGTCACAAATATTATTATCGTTGAGCAGAATTTGAGATTCTACTCATCTACCCATACAAAAAATACAGCAGTATGGAGGTAAAAATGAAGAATTTACTAAAAAATCAATTCTGGCAGGTTATTGCTGTTGTTGCAGTTGTTATACTTTTGATTTTTTCGACGCTTATTTATAATTTTTTTATAAGAGATGAAATTAATGGATTGTCTAATCAAAGCATTCAACAATTAATGGATAACAATGTAGACACATTTAAATTAGAGTTTGAATCAAATATTAATCTGCTTGAATCAACAGCGTCTTTACTGCCTGTTTGGGATTATTTAAGATATGTTGATTTTGAATCGGGTGAATATGATTATATTTCTGAGAGCTTTGACTATATAATGGTAATAAATCCGTATGGCTATGCAGTGGGAAGTGACGGGAATGTTGGCGATGCTTATGAGGAACCGTATTTTCAAAATGCCATGAGTGGTGAAACTACAATAAGCGACTTAATTGCCACTGAGCAAGACGGGATTAGTACTATAGTTATCTCAGCGCCGATGATTGCAAATGGTGAGATTCGTGGAGTTTTAGCAGGGCTTAATTATGTGGATACACTTAATGATATTTTCGCAAACCCCTTTGATGGAATTTTTGCAAATCTTTTGGTTGATAGCAACGGTAATATAATCTCAAACGGCGTCGATAACACATATTTTATTCCACATGAAAATGTGTTTGATGTCATGTCTAATTTTAATTTAGTAGACTATGATCAATTCGACATGCTTAAAACAGATATATCAAACGGAAGTGCTGGGGAGAAGAAGATTGAGTTTAATGGAGAAGTGTATCGAGTAATTTATACATCGGTTGGTGTAAAAGATTGGTCCATTGTATCCATTATTCCTGAAATAATCATTCAATCTACTACAAACCATATTGTAATTGTAAGTGCAATTGTTTCTTCTTCTTTGGTATTAATTATATGTTTATTTGCTTATTTGATTGGGATAAATCGTCGTAAACATCTTAGAAGCCTTGAAGAAATTGCCTATATTTCACCGCTTACAAAGATAAATACTGTGCTGAAATTCAAATTAGATGCGCCTAAATTTATAAATGACCATCATGCGAAAAAGTTTTTGCTTATAAAGTTTGATATAGAAAACTTTAGATTAGTCAATGAAACCCTTAGTGCTTTAGAAGGGGATAAGATACTCCAATGCATGGCGGATTCTATTCAATCCGAGGGCGAGTATGACTGCCTATCTTCACATATATATAATGATGAATTTTTGACTTTGATAGCATACTCAAAAAATGAAACAGAGAATTGGTATGACGATTATAAGCGCAGATTATATAGAAATTTAGGCGAAAATTTTAAATATAATCTACGAATCGTTTCGGGATTTTATTACATAAACGAAAGCGACCTAAGTGACATTCAAACCTGCATCGAGAAGGTAAATATTGCTCACCGTAAAGCAAAGGAAGAAAAATTATACAATAGTATTTTTACAAGCGAATATTTAAGCGATGCGATAAAAGCGAAAGAAATCGAAAACACTATGGAAAAAGCGCTTTTAGATGGCGAATTTAAGATGGTTTTACAACCTGAATTAGGTTTGAAATCAGGCGAGATGATTGCAGCTGAGGCTTTAGTAAGATGGATAAGTCCTACGGCAGGACTTAGAGCTCCAAATGAATTTATTCCACTCTTTGAAAGAAATGGTTTTATATTAAAACTTGATATGTACATGTTTGAAAGAGCTTGTAATTTTTTGAGTTTGTGGCAAAAAGAAGGAAGAAAGCCTTTTGCCATCTCGGTTAATTTTTCAAGAAAGAATTTGTATTCTACAGATTTTGTTTCAAATCTATCTGCCGTATGCAAGAAATACGATGTTAACCCTACATACTTGGGAATAGAAATTACCGAAACAAGTATGCTCAGTACGGATTGTGATTTAAATTCCTTTATAAATGATTTACATAAAGAAGGCTTCAAGGTCTTTATGGATGATTTTGGTATTGGGTATAGCTCATTAGGGCTGCTAAAAAACACTCCCGTTGATGTTTTAAAATTAGATAGGAGCTTTTTTGCCGCATCACAAACTCGTAAGCGAGGTATAGCTGTTGTAGCTAGCGTAATAAGATTATCCAAAGACTTAAATATAAAAACCGTTGCCGAGGGAGTAGAAGCTTTAGAGGATTTACTTATACTTAAAGAAATGGGCTGCGACATTGTACAAGGTTATTATTATGCGAAGCCAATGTTTGAAGATGATTTTAGAGCATTTTGTGATAGTGAGAAAAGTATAATAAAATTATAGTGTAATTAACGATTCAATAGTATTTTTGATAGGATGGACAGTCGAGATCCATGACACACAATTCCGTTGTAGTTTCTGCTATGACGGAATTTTTTTGTCGCATTTTCTCTTACATCTATTTTAGACAGTTATGACGGAAAGCAGTGGGTGGATTTTTCTTTTGCTGCTTTTTAATCATAGTCAAAGCACTCGAAATAGCAGTTAAAAACATATCAAATAAAATTAAACACGCAATTTTAGGAAGAAAAATTTACATTTTTCCTGTATAATAAAAATATGTCAAATAAATGAGGTGGCAAGATGTATTTTGAGTATGGCGAAAAAGAGATTAACTACTTAAAGAAAAAAGATAAACGATTGGGTGAAGCTATTGAGAAAATCGGTATGCTTAAAAGACCGATTGACGCAGATATATTCACAGCAATCATTCGTGCGATACTTGGGCAACAGGTGTCAAGGCAAGCGAGGGAAACCGTATTTGGAAGAATGCAAAGTGCTCTTTCATTCATTACAGCAGAAAATATACACTGCTTAACAGTAGATGAAATACAAAGCTTTGGCACAACTTTTAAGAAAGCTGAGTATATAAAAGATTTTGCACTAAAAGTGTCCAGTGGTGAATTAAATCTTGATAAACTGCACGAGTTTACCGATGCAGAAGTAATTAAGGAATTATCAGGATTAAAAGGCATTGGTGTGTGGACAGCGGAAATGCTTCTTGCAAGCACACTCAAGCGTAGCGATGTGTTAAGCTTTGGAGATATTGCAATACACCGTGGGATTCGTATGCTCTATCGCCATAAAGAAGTCACAAGGGAAATGTTTGAGCGTTACCGAAAAAGATACTCCCCCTATGGCACGACTGCCAGTGTGTATTTATGGGCGATTGCAGCCGGAGCTATTCCAGAGCTTGATGATCCCAAAAACAAAAAGTCTGCTAAAAATCAAGCTAATCCAAATATTGATTATTTCTAATATATAAGTAAAATTAGTGGTGGAAATATGTCTGAAAGAGAAAGCGAAATAAGGGATGATTTTTTTGCCTTTAGTGATGAAAAATTTAGAGAGGCATTAAAAGCAGATAAGGCCACTAAAAAAGTTATAAAAGCTCTGAAAAGGAAGCAGGTGTGTTATGGATAATAAACTAAATATGACATCCAACGAAATGTATGACGCTGTAATTTCAAATGATGAAAGCTATGACACTGTGTTCTTTTATGCAGTAAAATCAACGGGCATTTATTGCAGACCCTCTTGTAAATCCAAGGTGCCGAAAGTGGAAAATATAGAGTTTTACAAAGCGGCGGATGAAGCGATAGAAGCAGGATACAGGCCTTGCAAAAGGTGCCGAAGTGATTTGCTCGATTATAAGCCAATGAAAGATATTGCCCAAAAGCTTAAAAATCTTATTGACGATATGTTTAGCGAGGCAGAAACTCTAAGCACTGAAATAGATAAACTCGGACTTTCTCGCAAGCGAATGGTCGAAGTTTTCAAAGATGAATATGGCAAAACTCCAAGCACCTATGTAAATGATTTAAGATATAAAGAAGCTATTAGGCGCTTGGTTGAAACGGACAATGAGATTATCGACATTGCTTACTGCGTAGGATTTAGCAGTTTGTCGGCATTTTATAAGTTTTTCAAAGAAAGAGCAAATATGTCGCCAGCAGCTTATCGAAGGGAAAATAGAAAATAAGTTTATAAAACAGTAGATAAATTCTGAATAGTTTGTGGAAATCCTTATAACTGAACACACAGTTTTAGAAAGAAAACTTTATTGCTAAATGGAACAACAGAGCCACAAGCCCTTGATATGCTAAGCATCATGATGAACTGCAAGAATATATTAATAAGAATTAAACGATGATATGGGGTAAAAGATGATGAACGATTTTGCAATTTATGAAACCAAATTTGGGTATTTCAAAATGGAATATATTGATGAGAATATCACTTTTTTCAAGAAAATATTTGATGAAGTTGTAACCGATTTTGGCACAAAAACTAAGCTTACAGATAAAGCATACGCTCAGCTTTTAGAATATTTTGATGGCAAAAGAAAAACTTTTGATCTGCCATATAAATTAAATGGTACAGATTTTCAAAAGAAAGTATGGTCGGCGCTTATAGGCATTCCTTATGGAGAAACGAGAAGTTATAAGGATATTGCTAAAATTATTGGAAACGAAAAAGCCAGCCGTGCTATCGGAATGGCAAATAATAAAAATCCGATAACAGTAATCGTGCCTTGCCACAGGGTTATTGGGGCGAATGGAAAACTTGTAGGATATGCAGGTGGGATAAATATGAAAGAATTTTTGCTTAAAATGGAGTCGGAAAACAAATGAGCGAATTAATTGTAGTATTATAGACTTGTTATAACAAGTAAAAATAAATATATGACTACCGATTGGGCTTAAGTTTAAGCTATGTCTGCATCTATTTTATACAGTCATGCAAAAAAGCAGTGGACGGATTTTCCGTTCACTGCTTTTTTGTTATAGTCGAAGGAGGGGAAAGATAAATATAATGACTACTGATTAAAAATCTTCTGAGAATAAGGCTAAGGCTTATAAAAATCGACATTGCATTTAAAAAACATCACAATCTAAGGGCAATAAAATCTCCCTTTGCGTGATATAAATGCAGTGGTGCTATCTATTAAAGATAAGTCTTAGCTTTTTAAACTGCTCTCTGCCAACCGGCAAAATTGCATCACTCTCTTCTAATTTTAACGCAAATGTGTTGTTTGACCATGGGAAAATATGAGAAATTTTATTAAGCTGGACTACACAGGTTTTATGTGTTCTAAAAAAGCCGAATGGTGTTAACTTTTGCTCATATTCCGACATCTTTGTTGTGGTTGTGAATTCACCTTTATTTGTGTGTAATATGCAATGCCTTCCCGTGCCCGAGGTTTCTATATAAATAATATCCTCAATATCAATTAAAGTAGTGGCACGATTTACTGTAACGGCTATTTTTTGTACCGATACTTTGCTTTCATTTAGATAACTAATCTTTTTAGAATTATTGTTTTTAACTTTATCAATAATTTGCCTTATGCGTTTTGGGTCGAAGGGCTTTAAAATATAATCATCAACCCCTAATTCAAACGCCTTTACCCCATATTCTGAAAAAGCTGTTGCAAAGACAATATATGTAGCATCGGACATTTTTCTAATAATAGAGGCGACAGTCGTCCCAGACATATCCCCCAGATGAATGTCCAAAAATATTAAATCATATTCATTTTTTTCTATATCTTCTAATGCGCTAATTCCTGAAGATATGGTTGTGATTTCAGCCATTGGCTCAATCTCTAAAATTTCATGACATAGGTCTTCCCTTGCATATTTTTCATCATCGACTACTGCAATTTTCATATTTATGAGCATTCCTTTCTGAAAAGCACAAAACAACCATAAAAACGGTTATAATCTGCCATGTTTTTTTGGTTGTCCTTGCCTGCCTACTCTACCCTAAGTGGTCTAATAGGGACTTGGAATATCACAAAAGACCCATCGGGGCTACTGTTTACATTAAGTTTGCACTCATCTCCATAAATGCTTCTCAGGCGTTTACTAACATTGAAAAGCCCTGTAAACCTCTTGTTTTCGGGGTCGTTTAAGTCTTTAATCACATCATTGGGAAAACCATGCCCTTTGTCTGAAATTTTGACTGTTATATTATTTTTCTCGCGTGATATATTTAGTCCGACTGTGCGATTTGTCGGCGTTGTTCCCCCATGTCTTACAGCATTTTCGACTAAAGGCTGTATGATGAGTGGTGGCAAAATACAATCCTTGCATTCCTGCATTATATCAAATTCAAGATGTATTGCATCTTCAAATCTCGCTTGTGCAATGGAAAGATAATTATCCACATTTTGCAGCTCCCTCTCCAAAGAGACAAAATCCTCATTTACCGATAGTATCTGCCTGTAATAGTCTGCAAGTACTCTCAGTAGATGGCGAGCTTTTTTAGTATCACTGATACACAGCGCCGATATGGTAGTAAGGGCATTGCAGAAAAAATGCGGATTCATCTGTGATTGCAGCGCTTTAAGCTCGGCTTTGCGTCTTAATTCTGTTTGCAAACGGCTTTGTTGCAACCTTGATATTACGCCAAAAAATAATATAATTCCAATAGAATTAATTATCAGTTTAGGTATCAGTATTATGGACTCTAATTCTATTACTGACGAAATTGGTCGTGCTACAAGCAGTAATATTATTGCTTGTAATAGCTCACAAATCACAGTTACTTGCACTAAAAGCATGCGGTTTTTCATAAAGCTTCTATTTTTTTTATGGTATAGCGCACCGATAATTCCAAATACAATTGTCCCTATACAACATCCCAAAGCAGTAAAGCTCTCAGGTGCATAAAAATATCTATGTACTCCACCTATAATACCTGCACCTACACCCGGCACAAAGCCACCTAAAATCCCTGCCGCCGCCACGGTGATTACTCTCGTATTTATTATTGCCTCCATTACATCTACGCCTGCATATGTGGACAATATTGTTAAAACCCCAAATAAAAGAGCAAGTAATAGTTTATCAAATAAACTATTAGGTTTAGATTGTAACAAGCGGCAAAATGGATTAAATTCAGTTAAGATAATTGCCGCTGTGACCAATAAACTAATATTAAATATTAGTGCAACAAATAAATTATCACTCATATTTTACTCCTCCTTTTCATTTTTTCACCTCCCTATTTTACTACTTTTTCAATAAAATTTCAATAGATTTTGGATAAAAACTGTCATATTATACTACCGTTCACACGCCAATTATTACAGTTCACCCATTTTTGCATTGACTTAATTTAAAATTTAGAAATAATGAAGACATACAAAATAAACATTTTGTTAAATAAAAAAGGAGTTGTGTTTTATGAAAAAAATTATAGCTTTGGTAATGGTATCTATTATAGCATTCGGTTTAATTGCTGGTTGTTCTCCTGCGAGTGAACCAAGTCAATCGGGCGATTCGAGCACTTCTGCGGCAGGCGGATTTAATGAATCCGATAGAGCAGGTGAGTTTATCACAGTTGCAACAGGGCCTACCTCGGGCATTTATTATCCAATAGGCGGAGCTTTTGCTACTGCGCTTTCTGAATACGGTTATAAAACCAGTGCAGAGGCTACAAATGCTTCAGGTGCAAATATTCAGCTCATCCAAGACGGCGATGCCGAATTAGCTATCGCAATGCAAGATGCTGTAATGCAAGCATATACAGCTTCAGGCTCTTACGAAGGTCAAGACCCTGCAACAGAAATGGCTTCTATTATGCGACTTTGGCCTAACTATGTTCAGCTTGTAACTACTGCTGACACTGGAATAAACAGCATAAGCGATTTAGTTGGCAAACGAGTTGGCGTTGGTGCTCCAAATTCAGGTGTGGAAATCAATGCAAAAATGATACTTAATTCATATGGTATTACTTATGATGACATCACACCCGACTTTTTATCATATAGTGAAGCCATTGAAAACATGAAAAATGGTCAATGTGACGCTGTGTTTGTAACTTCGGGTATTCCAAATGCAACGATTATGGAGCTTGGTGTTTCATATGATAT
The DNA here is from genome assembly GCA_964371155.1 of uncultured Oscillospiraceae bacterium. Taxonomy (GTDB): domain Bacteria; phylum Bacillota; class Clostridia; order Oscillospirales; family Ruminococcaceae; genus CAYJEQ01. The sequence continues at coordinate 9,769 of CAYJLI010000043.1, forward strand.
GAAGCTTGTGCCAATAGATGGCGAAGGCAGGGATAATCTAATTGAGCAATATCCTTATTACGCTAAAACAATAGTGCCTGCAAATACTTACAACAATGAAGAAGACATTGAAGGCGTATTCGTTTACAATATTTTGATTGCTCCAACATCACTGTCGGACGAAATGGTATATGACATATTAGAGGGAATTTTCGCAGGCATAGACACAATTAAAGCATCGCATAATGCCGCTAATGCAAACATTTCCATGGATGTGGGTGTAAGCGATTTACAATTACCACTGCATCCCGGTGCAGAAAAATTCTGGGCGGATAATGGATATTAATTTTTATTAATAATATTAGATATTACTTACTTTATATTAGAAAATGGGGGCTGCAAATGTCAAAAGTTAAAGCTCTGATACTGCTTATCGTGCTTATTCCATTAATATGGTCGACATTTCCAGCCCCCAGTACAACACTGATAATATTTGATAGAAAAACTCAAACAAGCATTTTAGAAATTCCAGTAGATATCGGCGACAGTTTAAAATTAGAGCTCGAACATTCCTTTGAGCATATTCCATGGTATGAGTATTACACCATAATGGAAGATGGCTCGTTTAACTTAGATAAAATTGCTGTTGCAGGTTATGGTGCTGGTATTCCCGCTGAAATGTCGGTCACACATACTATTAAAGATGGCATGGTGTGGATGGAGGGCATAAACAGTAATTTCACAGAACTTAAATGGCTTACATCCAATCTTTATCAAAAGGGATTGTATTTAAATGATGAGCTAATCTTCGACTTTCGCACCCTTCCCAATGCCAGTTTGATAATGGCTTATATTAAATATTAATTAGCTTAGTTCATCAAAAACAAGCAGTACTAAAACAAGAAATACGATGCCTATAAATCACTATTATACTTTTAAAAAACAAATTGCTCTTTGTGATTTATTTCTGTTATAGATGCATCAAATTATCTAATCAATATAAGTGGGGAGTTTATTTTATGAGTATATTAAAAAAAGACATCGATACTTCAAATGATGTATTGGATCAAGAAAAGAATAACTCAATTTTAGAAGAATTTGAAAGAGAATCTCGCACACGCAAATTTTCAGCCAAATGGCTTGCTCAGGTTGTATTTGCAATTTCTTTGTTTTTCACATTATATCACTTAGCATACGCCTCCGGTTTAAGAATAATGCAGATGGTAAATATAAAGCATCATGCAATACATGTTGGATTAGTGCTGATTTTAGGATTTGTGAGCTATCCTGCATTTAAAAACTCAAGCCGCAAAAAGGTTGCTTGGTATGACTGGGTTTTAATAGCACTCTCTATCAGCATGCCTGTTTATGTATTTATTCGCTATCTTGAATGGACTTCATCAGGTTATAGACCCTCAACATTGGATTTAATTATGGGTACAATTTTAATTGCACTGGTGCTTGAATGTTCAAGAAGAATAAGCGGCCCTGCGCTTTCAATTCTCTCCATAGTCTTCCTTGCATATGGGCTCTTCGGAAGATATTTCCCCGGGGTATTTATGCACCGTGGATATGATTGGGATAGAATAGTGCAATTTCTCACAACCGACACCAACGGTATTTATGGTTCTTCTATCAAAGTAGCGGCTACTTACATAGTGCTATTTATCATCTTTGGAGAAGTAATGAATAAAAGTGGGATGGGGCAATTCTTTAATGATATAGCAAATGCTCTGGCTGGGCATACAAAGGGTGGGCCTGCAAAAGTTGCTGTTATTGCATCGGGCTTTTTAGGCTCAATAAACGGCTCAGCAGTTGCAAATGTGGTAACAACAGGTGCTTTCACCATTCCACTTATGAAGAAAACGGGTTATTCGAAAGAGTTTGCAGGTGCTGTTGAAGCGACTGCATCTGTGGGCGGACAACTCTTACCTCCTATAATGGGGGCTGCGGCTTTCGTAATGGCAGAAACACTCGGTGTACAATATCCCGTTATTATCAAAGCCGCAGTAGTACCCGCTCTCATCTATTACTTAGGTATTATTTTGCAGGTGCAAATGCGTGCAGAAAAGGATAAACTACTTGGAATACCTAAAGAAGAGCTACCTAATGCAAAGCAAGTGCTAAAAGAGCGTGGACATCTAATCATCCCAATTATTTTCCTACTCTATATGCTAATTTTTAGCGGTCTAACTGTTTTGGTATCTGCGTTTTGGACTATTTTAGTAACAATAGCTGTTGCACAATTGCGCCCAATAAGTAGAATGAGTATAGCAGATATAGGTGATGCATTTGCCGCAAGTGCAAAATCCACCGTTTCCGTTGCTATTGCTTGTGCCTGTGTTGGTATAGTTGTTGGCATAAGTGCTCAAACAGGTTTTGCTTTAAATGTTGCCTCAACAATAATTAGCATCGGGCAATCAAGCATATTCTTAACATTGCTATTTACAATGGTTACATGCATGATTTTAGGCATGGGGCTCCCATCAATTCCTGCCTATCTAATCACTGCCACTATTGCGGCTCCTGCTTTGATAGAGCTTGGTGTGCCTGCGATAGCTGCGCATATGTTCTGCTTCTACTTCGCTATGTTTGCAAACCTCACCCCTCCCGTTGCACTTGCTTCTTTTGCAGCGGCAGGCCTTTCGGGTGGCGACCCTATGAAAACAGGTGTTGCATCCGTGAAGCTCGCCTTGGCAGGATTTATAGTTCCATTTATGTTTGTTTTCAATCAACAATTACTACTTGAAAATGTAACTTTTTTAACAGGTATTCAGGTTGCAGTAACTGCATGCATTGGGGTTTTCTTAATCGCTTTATTTGCTGAAGGCTATTTTTTAACAAAAGCAAATGCTATTATTCGCCTCCTATCACTTGGTACTGCGATGTTACTAATTGATAGCCAGGTGGAAACTGATGTCATCGGCATAGTATTGTTTATTACTATAATTGCTATTCAGTTTAAATTATCTAAAAAGCTTGAAGTTGCAAAAAACACTCTCGCTTAAACAGTGGTCTATAAAGGCATAAATCAATCTATAAATATAAATACCGCTTTTGGATTTAATCATCCTTAAGCGGTATTTTTTTATCTAAAAGTAATCACAAAAAATGGCGAGTAGAAAAATCTACCCGCCATTGACTATTATAAATCTTTATAGATAGTATGTGGTGCTAAAAGCTAATAAAAAATGATTTATTTTTAAATGTTCTCTAAAACATTTAGAACTTCTGCAATGTTTTTCTTTCCAAAATGCACATGCTCATCATTGATTATCATGCAGGGCACACTCATAATATTATGCTTTGATTTTAGCTCTTCATAATGTGGTAAATCATAAATATCAAGGCTTATATTATCGTTTAATAAAGCAATTCTCTCAACCGCCATTACAAGCTCGGGGCAGTTTGTGCAGGAGAGTGTCACCGCTAAGTCGATGCTGATTTTTTTATCAATAGCTTTGGCTCGCAAAACATCTTCCTCCGCTATCATCTGCCCCGGCCCTGCGGCATTGTATAATCCAACTACAAATGAATTAAATTCATGCCCACCCGGCACTCCATGGAAAGAAACTCCTCTATCATTTCCTTTTTCATCAAATATTGCAAGGCTTGGCAAGGCTTTTACTGTGAGATTATCATCTTTTGTGCATATTACTTTTTCACTTAGATGTGATAGCTCGTTCATAAAGCCCTGAACTTCGCTTGAAATTTCTCTGCCATCAAGCCTGTACTTCACTGTGATATTTTGTTCAAATCGAGAGAATACAGGCGCTAATTGTTCTTGGATTTCGGCTGAAATAAATGCACTGTCTTCTTTCTCGCTCACTACTGCTTTTTCTTCTTTTTCAGGCGCATGATATTCTCTTTTTGGAATAGAAAGACGCTCATATTCAGCGGCAACATATTTTTCAAGTGAAGTTGCCGCAGTGGCACCGTCCGAAACCGCAGTTACAACCTGCCTTAAGTTTTTAATGCATATATCACCTGCGGCGTAAACTCCATCAATATTTGTCTTTTGATTTTCATCCGTGATAATATATTTTTGCTCATTAAGCTTTACTACATCTGCAAAATTCCCACTTGCCGGAGCATAACCTGCAAATACAAATACACCTATTCCATTTTCATCCGATAAGTTTAGCTCTTCTCCGTTTTTATCAAGCACAATGCCTTTAACAAAGTTTTCTCCATAAACTCCTTTTACGCCCGTGTTGTAAAACAGCTCTATTTTTTCATGCGCCTTCACTTCCTCCACAACTGAGCCCGTGCAAGTAAAATCATCCCCTATAATTATCATGTATATTTTTCTTGCAAACCTTGTTAAGAATAAAGACTCCTCACAAGCGGCAAATCCACTTCCTACAACATATATGTCCTTACCTGCAAAGAATTCACCGTCGCAGGTGGCACAGTAAGCCACTCCTCTGCCTTTAAATTCATCCTCGCCTTTAAAGCCCACCATTCTGGGCGATGCTCCGCTTGCTATTATTACGCCTAAAGTATCAAATTCACCCTTATCGGTTTTAATTGTGAAATGGTCGGAGTTTTTACTAAATCCCTCTGCGTCACAAAGCAAAAATTCAGCTCCAAATGCCGCCGCTTGCTTTTGCATCTCTTTAGTCAATTCTTCCCCACTGGTGCGGTATACTCCGGGGTAGTTTACCACCTCGGATGTAATTGTTATCTGCCCGCCGAATTTATTCTTTTCAAGAACTAAAGTTTTATATCTCGCCCTTGCCATATATATTGCAGCTGAAAGCCCCGATGGGCCTCCACCAATAATAATTGCATCATAAAAATTACTTTTCATCTTAGTTCACCTCTTAATTTTTCTATCCCCCTTCCCTGTGATGGAGGAAACGGGGCTACTCATTTCTATATTTTGAAGAAAAAACGGCAGAAAAACTCCGCCGCTTTTAATCCGATTATTTTATAGTATTCCAACTAAGTCAAGGCTTGGTTTTAATGTTTTTGCTCCTGGCTTCCATTTAGCTGGGCAAACTTCATCGCCATGCTCTGCAACAAACTGCAATGCCTGCACTCTTCTAAAAAGTTCGTCCGCATTTCTTCCAACATTTCCTGCAAGCACTTCATAAGCTACGATTTTGCCCTCGGGATTTACAATGAATGTACCTCTTTCCGCAAGGCCTGCATCTTCTATCATAACATCAAAATCACGAGCTAATTTACCTGTTGGGTCTGCAAGCATTGGATAGTTTATTTTTTTTATTGTATCCGATGCATCATGCCATGCTTTATGCACGAAATGAGTATCGCAGGACACTGAATAAATTTCGCAATTTACAGCTTTAAACTCTTCATATTTATTTGCTAAATCTTCGAGCTCGGTGGGGCACACAAATGTGAAATCCGCAGGGTAGAAGAAAAACACGCTCCATTTACCTAAAATATCCTCTTTGCTTACTTCTTTAAAACTGTTTGCAATATAGCTTTTTACTTTAAAATCCGCTACTTCTTTTCCTATCATTGACATAATTTTTACCTCTTTTCTTTATATTGTTTTTCAAAAATTTATGCAGAGCTCTAAAGCTTCTGTATCGGGTGTATTTTCCGAGAGTATGGGCTCACCTATAATCAGTATGCCGTTTTTTTCGCATTCCTCTTTAAAGATGTTCATATATTCTCCACCGCCCCAGCCATAGGAGCCAAATAACCCTACTTTCTTACCAATTAAATCTGCCTTTATGCTTTCAAACATAGGCATAAATTCGCTCTCGTCAAGCTCTTCACTTCCGCAAGCTGGACACCCTAAAAGAACTGCATCATAATTTTTTACGGCCGAAATATCGAATTCGCCACAGGAGAAAATATCTACATCATTGCCCGATTCTTTTACCCCATCCATTATTTTATTTGCCATAATTTCGGTGTTTCCCGTGGAAGTCCAATATATTATTCCCACTTTGCTCATTAATACACCTCACTTTCTTGTTTTGAGTTAGTTTTTACTAACTTTATTTCAATATACATCACATGCCAAATAAAGTCAAGGCGATTTACTATTAATTTCATATTTTATGCAAAAATTAGCATTTACGAAACATACTAATAATATTTTCGAAACCAAAAAACTTCGCCAAAATACCCATGCGCCCGATTACCCACAATTAAATAGTTATAAATAAACCCTTTAGCAGTGTGTAAAAAGGAGCATGGGCAGTGTGTGTGCTATGTATTTTTTATTTTGAGCTTTGATAAAATATTATTTCTCGATAACACCTTTTGGGGTTAAATCGTAGCCCGAAAGCCCGCTAAAATCTGAAGTATATCTATATGCCAAGGGATTTCCAAAGCGATATAATATATCACCGCCCATACCATAATTTCCACCCTGTGAAGATTTAGCTTTCTGGGTTGTTGTACTGTGGTCGATTATAATATTTGCATCGCTTGCACAGCCTACCAAGGAAATAATCATGGACGATAAAAATATTATAAGGGTTTTTGTCATTAATCTACCTCGATAAATTATATTAAATTTAGCTTTATCTCAAAAACTGCTCCACTATCATTATAAGCAGCTAATTCGCCATTCATCATATCCACCGAAGTCTTAGCGATGGAGAGACCTAAGCCAAAATTACCATCGTCACCTTTTGAAAATCTCTCGAAAATTTTCTCAGGATTTTCGATACCTCTGCCATCATCCCTTACAGTTATAATTGCGTATTTTTCCCTGCTCTGCACTGTGATATGCACAGTAGTTTTTGCATATCTAATGGCATTTGCGATAATATTCCCTACCGAGCCTGTTAGCAGTTCGCTGTTTGCATTTGCAAAAAGGTTTTGGGATATATCTGATGTTAGCTGGATATTACTGCTTACGGCATAGCCTTTGTAAGTGTTTAGCATATCGGATAAGCAATCGCTAATATTTAGCCTTTCAAGCTTTTGGTTAACACTCGCATTTTCTACCCTTGCAAGGGTGAGTAAGCTATCAACTAATTTTGTAAGCCTTTTGCTTTGGTTTGAAATAAGGTGCGCCGTGCCTTTTGCATCTTTGAAAACCCCCATTTCAATGCCGTCGGCATATCCTTGTATGCTCATAAGTGGGGTGCGAAGTTCATGGGAAGCGCTCGCCAAAAAGTTCTTTTGATTTTCATTGTAATGATAAATTCTTTTATTAAGGGCATTTATCTCGTTGGTTAGTTTTTGCAGCTCTATGCTATCGCTTTTATCGTGAGTTATGATTAACTCGTCAGAGTTCATATTCTCTATAAGCTTTGTTAGATGTTCAATCGGTTTTGCTATTGCATTTGTAACCCTTGTGGAAACAAATAAGGCGATAAGAGTGATTACAACCGATACTACAAGAAGCACAATATTTATTGCGGTGACAATTTCATCTATAATAAGCCCTTTTGAGATATAGACGAGCTTATCGGTGAATGTTTGAGTTTCATACTCTATTTCAACAAGATAGTAAGTGTCCCCCTCAAACTGCACAGTGCCTATTTCGTTATAATTCAAATTTTCAGTTTGAAGATAAATTAAATCGCCCAACTCTTCTGTGACAAATGTATCACTATTGAAAATTTCGGATAGTTCCCCTTTTCTGTCATAAACTACAAGCTCTACCGAGTTGCTATGTCTTTGATTGTATATAATCCAAGCCAGACTGGGCAAATTGGGATTTGTATTTGAAGCAGTAAGATTTGAGTTTTGCCCTAAATTGGGTCGGTTGGGCAGTGATGGGATTGATATCTCGCCATTTAAATTCTCTTCTATTTCAGATACTGCCTGCATTAAATCTTCCTCGGCTTGCGCCTTTATATAAAAGGATACGATAACATTAAAAAGAAGCATAATCGTAATCGGGATTAAAATAATGATAGCAAGAAAAGGGCGTGATATTCGTTGTCTTATTGTGATCATATCATTCCTCCAATTCGAGCTTAAAGCCAAATCCCCAAACCGCTGTTATGCGCACATTGGTTTTCACAAGTTTTTTGCGAAGTCGTTTTAGCACATCATCGCACGCTTTAGTGTCTACCTCATAGTCAAACTTCCAGACATTCTTAAGTAGCTCTTCTCTTGATACAGCGTGGTCGAAGTTTTCAAACATATAGGCAAGCAGTCCAAACTCGGTGGGGGTTACATCGAATTTCTCGCCGTTTGCAATACATGTTTTCATTGAAATATCAATCTCAATATTGCCATAACTTAATATGTTTTTCGCTTTTACTGTTTCACTAAATGACATTCTGCGAAAAATCGAATTAACTCTTGCCACAAGCTCCATTGGTGCAAAAGGCTTAACTAAATAGTCGTCCGCACCCATTGTTATCCCTGTAATTCTATCGAGCTCACTATCTTTTGCCGACACTATAATAATTGGCACATTGCTGCGCTCTCTTATCTGTGAGCAAAGAGTAATTCCATCCGTTCCAGGCATCATAATATCTAAGATAACCATATCCGATGGGCTTTCCTCAAATTTCTCTTTGAGCGCATCACCTGTTTCAAACGCAGTTACTTCATAACCGCTGTTTTTTAGAAATCCGCTTATAATGTCACGAATTGATTTTTCATCGTCCGCTATATAAATTTTCATCAAATCACCTCTGTTTGAAATTTAGCGTAAATTGGGATAATCCGCCATCACTTTCGGTTGCCATGAAGTGGCGAGAAAGTGGGCATGAAATATAATAAACACTTCTGTTCCTATTAGCT
>CAYJLI010000044.1:0-17817 GCA_964371155.1 uncultured Oscillospiraceae bacterium
ATATGGCGATTGTTGAATTCGTTAATAGACCAAACAGAAGTTACAAGGGAATGAAATCTGTTATTGACTATGTCTTGCATGACGATAAGGCGGTTGACAATCTTGTTAGTGGTATCGGTGTAAATCCTAATAATGCCTATAACGAGTTTTGCACTATGAAAAAGATTATGGGTAAAACGGATAAAAGGCTTTGGTATCACTTTATACAGAGTTTTCCTCCTTATGATAATGTAACGCCGGAAATTGCTCTTGAAGTGGCACACAAATTAGCCGAATACTTCAAGGATGAGTATCAAATTTTAATTTCTGTACACCAAGACAAAGAGCATATACATACGCATTTTGTGTTGAATACGGTTAATATTGTAACTATCAAGAAGTACACACAAAATCACAAACAAATGCTTGAAATACAAGCTTTATCAGACAAAATCTGTAATGAATATGGACTTCATGTGCTGTCAGAGTATGAGAAAAACAAAGGCACATACAAAAAGCCCGGCGAATACCGAGCAGAGCAGAATGGGTTTAGCTGGAAAGCAGATTTGAGGTATGCGATAGGTGTGGCACTGGGGTACGCTTGCGATAAACGGCAGTTTATACAGATTATGAAGTCGCAAGGGTATGGTGTCCGTTGGGAGGATAGCAGGAAAAACATAACTTTTACTACGCCTACAGGTATGAAGTGCAGAGATAGGAAACTTGGCGATGATAATTATTATAACAAAGCTAATTTTGAGATGATATTTGAAATCAATGCTAATGCCAAAGCTCACGAGGAAGTACCACCTATATTTGCTGTTCTTGATGGCATTAACGCTGTTTTGGGCGGTGGTGGAACGGATAGTCAAATTGTTCAGCTTGGGAATGTTGATATTGAGGGATTAGCTTATGAAGATTTAGTCTTGCTTTTTAAAAGGCTACAAAGTGAACGAGATTTTGCAAGACTTATGGAGGAGCTTAAAGCAAGAAATGCAAAGGCTGCAGCGAGTGTAAGTCAGCTATGGGAGAATGTACAGGATACGCTTAGGTGGTATATGGAGCAGCAGGATAGTATGCAGAGTTTTGATAGTGAGTTTAAGGAGTTTTTTAATGAGTTAGAGCAATACGAGTAGGATAATAGAAAAGTATGTCACAGTTTGTTGAAAAACGACTGTGGCATACTTGAAATTTGTAAGATTTTGAGATATAATAAAATTGAGTTGTTATATCTATACGAAAGCAATAAGACTAATTAAGAGGGAAAACTATTATGAGTTTAGTTCTATGCCCTGAATGTGGGATAAAAATATCGGATAAAGCTATTTCATGCCCATATTGTGGCTTTAGAAGTGATGATTCAATTCGCCCTATCAGCGAACAAGATAGCTATGAAATTATCCCTACTTTTGAATATGATATTGAAGAATGGCTACCTAACAAAGAAAATCTAAATATCATTTCTTATGATGACAACAAAAACCTTATTAATTTTTTTGGAAACTGGACAAACATACAGCGTACAATGCCGTCATTAGCCGAAACAATTAATGCAATGGCTTTAAAAGAAACTATTTTGGTTGCTGATATGGATTCTTATATAAAAGATTTAATTGAAAAGGGCATATATAGATTTACTAAAGATAAAACAGGGCAAATTCTTCCCACTATCAGAGATTCAAAAGGAATCGTAAAACAAGTAAGATTAAAGAAAATTTATCAAAATCCACAATTAGCACAATCGTTAAATAATTTACACACGCAAATGGCTATGGCACAAATTTTAGATGAAATAAAATGTATTGGTATTGCCATATCAGATATACATATTGAGCTGCAAAACGACCGCTTAGCTATGGTTGATAGTGCTAAAGACAAATTGTTACAGGCATTTAGAATACAAGATCACAGATTAAAAGAGATAGCCGTTTTGAATATTATTAACTCTGCTACAGATGCAAAGCATGTGTTGATGCGAAATTTCTCTCAAAACTTACAGGGTATAAAGAACAATGCAGACAAATCCAGATTTCAAAGTGTTTTTTCTCAAAATCATAGAAGCATAGATAAAAAAGCCATAGATTCTTTTCAAGCATTAATCGCAATATTCAATGTCATCCAAGTAGAGTGTAAAGGCTATTCCGTAATTGGAGAATATGAGGCAAGTAAAGAATGCTTATTACAATTTAAGGACTTCATTCTTGAAAACCATCTTGATAAAAGGGATACTTTATTACTTATTAACGAAAGTACAAAAACGAAGCAAATTCAAATTGTTGACGAATTTTCAATCGTCGCTAACAAGATTTCAAATTTTCAAAAGACAGAAAAATTAGAGAGCTACCTACTTGATGAATTGGAGGGAGGCAATCAGAGCGATGAAACTAAAAAATAAAGATAAATCCGAAACTGTAATCAGATATTGCAAAAATTGCGGTTGCGAGTTGACAAGTACAAGCAAAAAGAAGTTGTGTGTAAATTGTAATGATAAAAAATGGGCAAAAATTAAGTCTGGTGGCGGTATATGTGCTACACTCGTTTCCATTGCATTGGTTATCGTTACTAAGGGTAAAAGTAAGCCGAAATAATTTTAAATAGCAGGAGGTTTTCTTATGGCAAAAAATATTGATGCAAAATTAAAAAATATTCAAGGGGTCTTTTCTAATTCATCCGATTCAATATTAAGCAGAGATGGTATTTTTATTATTCCGGACTACCAAAGGGCTTATAATTGGCGATTTGATGACCAATGTGATAAACTTTGGCAAGATGTTGAAGCATTTATTGAAAATGAGAAAAATGAATCTTACTTTTTTGGCTCAATTATAATTAACAATGATAATGAGCAGTTATATGTCATTGACGGTCAACAAAGAATGACCACTTTTATGCTGTTACTAAAGGCAATGCTTATTAAAATAAATACTGTTTTAAAAGCTATTTCCGCAGACGAGGATTCTGAAAGTATTAAGGATGCTCTGGAGAACCGCAGGCGTGAAATTATAAACTGCCTGTATTTCATTGATGAAGATGATGTGTCTTTAGTGATAAAAGGCAGTAAACCGCTTGCAGAATTAAATATAAAATACAAAAATATATCAATTAACGAAGAATATCCAAATGAAATTGCAGTCATTCTTCGTGGTGAAACATACGATGAGATTGAGAGAAGTATTGCAATAATTAAATACAAGCAAAAAGACAACAAATATACTAATTTCTTTAGAAATTTTAAATTTTTCAAAGAAAAATTAGACCATTTTGATTCAACGGAATTAAATAGGTTTGCAAAGGCGCTGTTAAAGGAATGCCAAGTTATTGTTGTTATATCATACCAAACAGAAGAAGCCATAGAGATATTTAATTCGCTAAACTCTACAGGTATGCCACTTGCTGATGCAGATATCCTTTCAGCAAAATTGTACACGAATTATGAGGGTGATAAAAATGAATTCAATGCGAGATGGCGAGAGATAGTCAAAAACACAAACAGTCTGGGAGCACAAAAAATATCCACTATTGATGATATATTAAACCAATATATGTACATAATTAGAGCTAAAAACAATGAAAAAGATACTACTTTGCCGGGAGTGCGTAGATATTTTACAAATATCAATAGTGATTCACTTAAAACTCCCACGACTTTTATTTCAGACATTGAAAAAATTATCGGTATTTGGCAAGATGAAGAAAGTACAGCAGAATTGATAAAACTCAAACAAATTCTATTTAAACATAACAATAACTTTAAATTTTTCTATGCAACCTATTTCTATTTTAACAGTAAAGAAACGAATGATAAGAAACAAAAATTTGTTGAGGCTTTGCTAAAACTGTTTGCAATTTTAGCCATTAAAGAGCATAGCTATTCTTCGGCCCAATTTAAAATTTTTCTTATTGCCCTTAACATGGATATAGGTGCAGAGCTTTCTACGGACATAATAGTAGAGAAAATTATTGATCATATTCGCAAAGAATTTGACAAAGATAATATTTATGAAACTATTTTAGATTCATATCCAAGCAATGCTATTGTGTATCTTAATGAGTATTTATTTGCAAGAGAGAATGAAGGCACTATAAGTTTTGATGCACCTAAAATCGAAATTGAGCACATTATGCCTGCAAGTGGCAGAAATCTTTCTGCGATTAGAGAAGATGCAGATATGAGCGAAGATGAGTTTAATCTATATGTTAATAAGCTTGGAAATAAGATACTACTTGAACAGGCTATCAATGGAGCTATCTCAAATGATTGGTTTAAAGTAAAGAAACAAAAATCAGTTCGTGATAAACGCGGCTATAAAGACTCTGTTTTTCCCATTGCTAAAAGCCTAACTGAATACCCAAAAGACAAGTGGGAAAAAGATGATATTGATAAATCTACTCAAAAGGCAGCACAGAGAATAGTTGACTATATTTTTGACTAATTTAATAAACCCAACTTAATATGTCAGGTTGCTTCTTAGCAACACTTATTAAATGGAGGTTTTTAAGATGAAAGAATTTGAAGAAATTAGAAAGGCTCATTATCGCACTAAGCATGTTTGCACATCAGTTGGAGGTGTCATATGGTTTGATCCCGATAGTTTAAAAGAGGTCGTGGGAGGCGAGAAACTTACATATGATGAATATCTCGATGTTCAGTTTGCTTCTATCGGAAAAGTAAAAGACACATTTACTATGAGCATTTTCAACTATGGATTAGGCTATAAGGGCGAAATCGAAAGAATAACCAAAAACAATATCTGTTTTAAAAGAATTTTTATAGAGGGTATGTTTAGTGATGGTTATATGTTTGATGAAAAAGAAGACCATATTTGGATGAGCAAAAAAGGTTTTGAGAAATATGTTGTAGGCGACTGTGTGTCGTTTAGCGCAGAGGTTTATCGCTATCTAAAAACAAGTAATGGCAAAATCATAGACTACTCTTTACGCAATCCAGAGGGAATTAAAAAAATTGAACCTTATGAATTACCAACAGATGAAGAAATACAATCGACCTATATGAGTTCAATCATGCGTGAAGTGAATGATCATTGTGGCTTTTTTGATTAGTGAATGAAAGAGGTGTAGAATGAAGAAAAGTTTACTTTTAATAATTGTACTTTTAATTCTTAGTCTTGTTGGCTGCGGAACATCAAATACAATTAGCACTTTAGAGGATTGGTCATTTCAATACAACTCAGGGACAGATGATTATAGCTTGTTTTTCGCATTATGCAATGAGCGAGGTCAAAATATTTCTGCTGAAGTTGATGTAGATATTCGCATTGTAAACTGGGCAGACGAGATTGTTTTTGAAGATACTAAAAATGTGAATGTAGATGATTTCAACTATTACTCCAGTCAAGTATCTGATGAAAGATTCCTTGCAAATGTGCGCATCCCTTCATCTGAAATTGACAAAGGACAAGCTGCTAATGGGATAGTCTACTTCACAATATTTCAAAATGAATATGCCATATTTGACGAATGTAATGTTGCAGTTCTAATGGACTTACCCATAAAAGATTTTGATATAAGAGCTGAGGAACTTCCTGTTGAAGTAAATTCGCTATCATACGACAGTTCTGTTAGTTCAACCTTTAGAATTGAAAATATGCACTTTGAAACAGACGGATTTTTAGCATCATCAGTTATCGTTACAATCGAGGGGATTAAAACTTACGAAAAAGATTATATGGGTTACGACTTGAGTATGGATGTATTAAACTACAAGCTATATGATAGCGAAAATTTTATGGTTGATTCGGGAAGTGTTTTTCTGAACGATTTGGCAAAAGACGATAAGTTTAGAGAAGATATTGTATTTTATGAATTAATCCCTGGAGAAACTTACACGATTAAATTTGAAGATTACAAATAAAATTTAAGGCCTTGACGCCAAACATCTTTTGCGCTATGATTATCATGTCAAGCGACAAAACATCATAAACAGGTGCTTCAAGGAAAACGAGGATTGAAGCAAATAACGCACCTTTTTGGAAAGGAGCGTTTATGAAATCCTATCTGGAATTCTCGGACAAAGAGATTGAAATCTTTGCCCGAAGATTACTTCCCGAAATCAAAAAGTATTTTGCAAACGAGGAAGTACAAAAAGAATTCTCAGAGTGGAAAGCGAAGAATTTAGAAAACAAAGTTAAATCTGAGGATTAAAAAACCGCCCTGTGACCGTAGTGGTTACATGGCAAAAGTTTTGTTAGAGATATATTCTTATCATAAACCCATAAGGTAAAATATAATAGTTCGTATTAAGGTCGGTGCAGGGTGCCAAAAATTAGTGGACGGATTTTTCCGTTCACTATCTTTTAATTATAGTCAAAGGTCTCGAAAGGGCAACAGAGCGAGTAACGAGCGACAGAGAAATACCCCAGTGGACTGTTTCGAGCTGTGTGGATAGGAGTCCTGTTTTGGGTGTCAAGTTTCTCTTAGACGAACTAAAGTCGTTTAAGGGAATTTTGTTTTTTGTAGCTGGCGGTGGTAATTAAGGATAAAAACATGAGAGCACTCCCTACTAATTGTCATAGTTGTGGCATTAGATAGTATAGATTTTCGGCTCAATTTATAATCCAAAATACTTTAATAGATAATCATATAGGAAAGGTGCGATCATAAATATGGATAGTTTCAGAGGCAAATCCCCAAAAACACACCCCTGTACCTACATCGCCCCAGGCGCTAAACTAATAGGCGATATTATTGTAGGTAAAAACTGTAGCATCTGGCACAACGCTGTGCTAAGAGCAGATGTAGACGGAATAGTAGTTGGTGATGGGACTAATATTCAGGATAATGCCGTAGTGCATCAACACAATGGACTGCCTGCAATAATCGGCAAAGATGTAACTATTGGGCATGGGGCTATTGTTCACGCTTGTACTATTGGTGATAACACCCTTATTGGTATGGGTAGTATTATTTTAGACGGTGCAGTCATCGGCAAAAGCTGTATAGTAGGTGCTGGTGCTCTTGTTACATCTAATACTATTATACCTGACGGAATGTTGGTTTTAGGTTCTCCAGCTAAGGCGGTTAAGCCACTAACTGAGGCACAGATTGCCCATAATGCCCAGTCCGCTATTAATTATATTAATCTATCAAGGGAGTATATGAATGAGGCGCAGGGTGGATAATACTACTAAATCACATATAACCGATAGTATCACATTCGGAGTTCTACTGTTGATTATAGACGGATAGAAAAAGCTCGCCGAGAATAGGAATAGATTATATATAAATCAAAACCATTAATAGCTCAATAATTTCAGCAGATTAAAGTGAACGGATTTTTCCGTTCACTTTTTTAATTTTGCTAAAAGGGCTGGGAAGCGAGTAACGAGCGATAGAGAAACAGTCCTGTGGAGTATTTTGAGGCAGATGGATGAGCGTGATATCGCATTTTCATCTGGGTGTAATAGCAGTACAAAAAAACGAGATAATCTTTTTTGTGGAAGATTACCTCGTTTTTTCTATTGTATTTAGAGTTTTATGGACTTGAAAGTATAAATTTAAAAGCTATATTTATATTTTAAAATACAACTATTTAAGTAAATCTAAATGTATTTTAATAACTACTTTCCGCACTTTTTCACTTTGTTCAGCCATACAAGCAGGCCTGTGAATATCTTCAGGAAAAAACACTGCAAAATTGCCCGGTTTCATTTTAATCATCGTTTCATTTTGCACTTCTTTGTAAAAAATCAAGTCTCGTGCCTCTATGTATTCATCAATTTCATAACAATTGGTGTTGTGAGTAACCCCAATTTGTTCGTTTCCATAAGCAAGGTATTGCAAATCAATATGTTCTTTATGAGATTCAGGCCTTCTTTGTGTTGCTGGCAGTGTAGTGTCTTCAAACACTTGTACAATCATTTTCTTGCCTTCAATTTCATAAACTCCACACTCAATGTCATTTAAATTGGTGTTTTTAATATAGTCTATTGCCCTTTCAATTGCTTTAGGGTATACCCTGGGTGTTGCTACTGCGTGGATGGATGAATAATACATAATTATTGCCCCTTAAAATAAATTTACATAAAATAGCAGATGACTTTTGCTTAATCACTGCTTTGCATATATAAAAAAATGTTTTTTAGTAATTCTCTTACTCTGATAAAACAATATTTTTATTTCTGTAATCTTTGGGTGTTGCACCATAATATCGCTTAAATTGTTTGCTAAAATACTTTTCATCTTGAAATCCTACACTGCTTGATATTGTGTATATTTTATTTGTACTGTCACGAAGAAGCACAAGTGCTTTTTCCATTTGCTTGTCAAGTCGATACTTCATAAAACCTATACCAACTTCTTCTTTAAAAAGTGTAGATAAATAGTTTGGAGCAACGTTTAAAGTTGTAGCTAAAGTTGTTAAATTAAAGTTTGCATTACAATATTCACAGTCAATAATTCTTAAACTATTTACTATCAATGCACTTTTTACACTGCTTTTATTATTGTTTACAACTGTGCAAACAAAAGAGATTATTTCATTCATACTATCAAAAACAGTCTTTTTATTTGCGCAGTTTTCTATAATTTTTACAGGATCTGATTCTTCTATTGTTTTTTCACTTATAAATGTATTTGCTACAAGTGATATTGTAATGCTTGTAAAAAAGAACTTTAAAGTGGAAAAATCTACATCTGCCTCATCGGATGTATTTTGAATAATATTTAAAATTGCTTCAGCTTCACTTTGCCTTCCACTCATTAAATGGTGCATAAATTCGTTTCTATCGTAGTTATTATGTGTAAGCAATTGCAAAAATTCTTTATATTTAACCATTGAAATACTATTGTTTCTCTGATCTAAATCATTTTCTTCAAGCAATTGTTTGGTGCTTTTTAAAATATCGTTTAAATTATCTAAATCTACTGGTTTTAGGACATACGCTTTTACTACCGAAAATTTTATGGCTCTTTGAGCATATGTGAAATCGCTGTAACTTGATATTAATATTACTTGTGGAGCAATTCCTTTATCAAGCAAATCAGAAATTAATGTAAGCCCATCTTTGCCACCCATGCATATATCAGTTATTAATATGTCGGGTGGATTTTCTATTGCAAAAAGAAATGCTTCCTCCGCACTTTTTGCTACATATATTACCTCTAATCCAAGCTCATTCCAGTTCACATGCTTTTTTAGGCCCTCTCTAATAATCGGCTCGTCATCGACTATTATAACTTTATGTAAATGCATTTTTTCACTCCTTTTAATGTGGGGAAATCTCCTGCCTTAAAGCGGTACTGTTTTTGGTGCAATACTTCGGTCAACAGTTGTATATTCGTGTGGAATTAGAATGGTCGCATGTAGCAGACCACAGTGGTCTAAGCTGTATGTATAGGTCGCTTTGTCATCATAAGCAATTTTTAGTCGACGCATAATGCTATTTATTCCATAATTATCGGTTGGCTTGTCATATACAGTCTGTGACAAGATATACATTATTGTATCTAAATCTTCAGGATTTGCATTATTGGAAACTTGCAGCATAATGTTATCATCAAGTTTTTTAGTTGTAATTATTAGTCTATTATCTTCTTTTTCGTTATCGGTGTTATTAAAAGCGTGCAAAATTGCATTTTCAACAAGTGGTTGCAATAGCATCTTAATAACCATATTCTCCATAATGCTTTCGTCATAATTTTCTTCAAGCGTAAAACTGTCCTTAAATCTAACATTTTGTATATTGATGTAACTTCTTGCATGTTGCAACTCTTTTGCTATAGTAAGTTCTGGATTTCCGTTATTTAGTGAAGTACGCAAAAGTGTTGATAAGTTATTTACAATATAGGATATATCGTCCGCTTTATAGTTTTTAGCAAGCCAGTTAATTGTTTCTAATGTGTTGTATAAAAAGTGTGTGTTAATTTGGTTTTGCAGTGCACTTAGTTCAAATTGCTTCTGATTAATTACAGAAATATATTTTTCATCTATCAACGTATTAATTGTATCTATCATGTAGTTAAAGCTGTGATACAATTCCCCCACTTCGTCTTTTTGATCTGTGGCAACCGATAATTGCAAATTGCCATTTTCAACCTGCTTCATTGTATTAGAAAGCTCTACTATTGGCTTTGAAATTTTATCTCCAAGTATAAATGCAAGTATAATTGCAAGTCCTATAACCACACACACAACTATTAATAGAACCAGCACACTATTAAAAAATACTTCTTGTGCCTCCTGCAAAGGTTTTACCCCCACTAAACTAAAGCTTGTACCCGCTAATGGTCTAATATACAAGTAATCTTTGTTTGAGGGTAGCATATAATCAAAATCACTTTGAAGTGTATCTACATCAAATGCTACATTCAATGTGCGATATCCTATTTGTTCACCTGTTATATTATTTATAATGGCGGCATTTATGCCAGTTTGATCATACAAATTATTTATAACATTTAGTGCAAGGTGGTCGTAGCTAAAGTCTAATGATATTGTACCTAATATTTTGCTATAATCTTCGGTATTATAAATTGTTTTTGAAAGCCTTATATAAGTATTTGAATTATCCACATAAGTAGACCATAAAAATTTACCATCACGCTCTAAAAGTTCTTGTGCCCAGTTGCTATCTGCCAAATAGTAACTGGGTGGTTGTTGGTTTTGCCTAAACGAGTAGTATGCAGGCACAAAATTTTCATCCTTATCTTTATATGTTAGTTCTAGCAAAAAAGGTATATTGTCTAAGGTAACTGTATTATTGTGCATATACTCCAAAAACATATCATGATTCTCTAAATCGCCCTGTACATCAGTTTCTGCTTGAGCATCTTGGTTTTTATCTACTAAAGTTCTAAGCTCTTCTTGCACTACATCTGCAGTGCTAATTTGTAGCATATAGGAGTTTGCAAAGTTTAATATTGATTCTAAACTATCGCCTTGAGTTGTCATTGCCTGTCCGGATACTGCAATAATATTTGAACTTATCATGCTGTACACAGCACTAAAGACAAATGTAAATATTAATGCTACAAACAGCAGTAGCACAATAATATGATTTAAAATTATTCTTTTCCTCAATTACGCAACCTACTTTCTTTTTTAAAATGTAGCACAAAATTATTTTATTTGCAATAAAAATCGGCTTTTTGTGCAACTTGTATATTTAAAAGACAATAAATTGTGTTTAGTTATAAAATATGCATTATCTGACTTTTGTCCACTTTTTCTTAGAAATGTTACATTGCTTTTAAATCTATGTATTGATATACTTTATTTGGTTAATAAAATATTAATATTGCCAAAAAATTATTACGATTGTAAAAACTTTATCACAATTGTAGAAAGAGAGACAAAACATGAAAAAATTATTGACTTGGGCAGTTGTCATGGTTATGGCAGTATCATCACTTGCAGGATGTAGCAGTGCAAGCGATGGGGAAGCAGATCCAGCATCAGAATCTACACCAGCAGGCGAAGTTATTCGCATCGGTGCAATCGCACCAATTACAGGCGATAAAGCCGAAATGGGCGAAAGCATGTGGAGAACACTTGAAATCGCATTTGAAGACATTAACGCTGATGGTGGCGTTATGGGCAAGCAAATAGAATTAGTTTTAGAAGATAGTAAAGGTGACCCTAAAGAAGCTGTTGAGCTAACAAAAAAATTAGCTGAAGATGATTCTATTGTAGCTGTTATTGGTCCAATGACAAGTGCTGAAGCTATTGCATGTGCACCAATTTTTGATGAATATGGTTTAGTAGAGCTTGCACCAGTTGCTAGTAACAACGAATATGCAACGATGAGTGAATTCAGCTTTACATTAGCTGGTCGTCAATCAGCTGAAATGCCATACTTTGTAGAAAAAGTTCTTGCAGATCATGTAGAAGCTCAGTCAATCGGTGTTATTTGGATTAATGATGACTGGGGAGTTTCTTCAATAGAGTCTATGCAAGAAGCTTGTGACGAATTAGGTATTGAAGTTGCTGCATCTGAAAGCTTTAACTCAGGTGAAAAAGACTTTAACGCAGTTTTAACAAAAATCCGCCAAACAAATCCTGAAGTTTTAGTTTTAGCTACACAAGCGGCTGAAGGTTCATTAATCCTTAACCAAATTAAAGCAATGGGTTGGGATGTTCCAGTAGTAGGTGTTGGTGCACTTTATTCCGACCAAGTTATTGAATTAGCGGGCGAGATGGCAGAAGGTCTTGTTGCTCCTTCAGCATTCTTCTTAAGTGAAGAAGATGCAGAAGCTTGGGATTATGCACAGCGCTTTACTGAGGGTGCAGGTTTCTCACCAACAATCCATGGTCCTCTAACATATGACACTGCACTTGTTCTTGCAGCAGCTATCGAGCACGCAGGCTCAACAGAGCGTGATGCAATCCGTGTAGCTCTTACAGAAATAAGCGGTGTTGAAGGTCTTGCAGGTTCTTATGAGTTCACAGAAGACGGCGATATCATCAGAGCTTATCGTGTTCTTGAAGTTGTAGACGGTGCATGGCAAGCTGTTACCGATTACGAAACAGCATCAATGGCAAAATAATTTAAAATCAGTTTGATTAAATAAAACTGTACAAAAATTTTTGGGTGTTCTTACTGTGTATGAAATGGTTTAGTACCTGCTTTGTAATACAGTGAGACACCCTTTAATTTTACACCATCTGCATAAATCTTCATTGCATAACAACACTTACCAACGATGTGACTGGTAAACTTACAACCTAACATCTAATATTAAGGAGAATATAATGTATTTATTGCAACAACTTATTAACGGAATATCCCAAGGTAGCATATACGCCTTGATGGCAATTGGGTATACTCTTATTGTAGGCGTTGTCGGCCTTGTGACTTTCGCACACGGCGAAATGATAATGATAGGTGCGATGTCTGCTTATCTATTTTACACATATGTTACACCAAACTTTTTTCTCGGAATGGTGGTAGCATTTATATCATCAGGCATAGCAGGTATCATTATCCATAAACTTGCTTACGAAAAATTTTTAGATGCACCAAAACACATATCTTTGCTTTGTACTGTTGGGTGTTCTATTTTAATTAAAAACCTTGCACAAATATTTTTTGGCTCGCAGGCAAATGCCATGCCAGAAACAATAGAAGTAACCCCTTTTATGATTGGTGATACAGGACTATATATAACAACTATTCACATAACCGTTATCGCTATGGTTATTGTGCTCTCAGTAGGTCTTACTTTTGTGCTTTATAAAACTCGTGTTGGACTTATGCTTAGGGCGGTTAGCCAAGATAAAATGGCGGCAAGTCTTGTTGCAATCAATGTAAAAAAAGTTACACTTATCGGTAATATCATCGGCACAGGTCTTGGCGGTATAGCTGGCTTACTATATGGAACTTATCTTTCAAATGTAAGCACAATATTTGGGACAGTTGTTGGCTTAAAGGCTATTTCAGCTTGTGTTTTGGGTGGTATGACCAATATCCCCGGTGCGGCATTTGGCGCTCTTTTAATGGGCATACTTGAAAATTTTGGAATAACATTTTTCTCCTCAAGTTACCGTGATATTTTCGCATTTGCATTTGTACTTATAGCTTTAACATTTAAACCAGAAGGAATGTTTGTATTTAACTTTAAAAATGCGAAGAAAAACAGGAGGAAATAGTTATGGCGAAAATTAAAAATTTTATAGATACACATAAAAAGTTATCTATAGCAATAGGTGTGATGGTGTTGATAATTTTGCCCCTACTCACAGATGACAGCTATATAAGGGGTGTTTTATCCCGAATTATAATTTATGCAACAATTGCAAGCGGACTAAATATCATTAATGGTTACTCTGGGCAAAGTTGTCTTGGAATCGTTGGATTTACTTGTATAGGTGCGTATTGCAGTGCTATTTTAGCCACTACGGTAGGTATGCCATTTTGGCTTAGCTTTTTGCTCACAATTATATTTTGTATAATAATGGGATTCATTGTTTCTTTACCAATTTTAAAACTCAATGGTATGTTTTTATCAATTATTACACTTGGGTTTTCAGAAATGATGCGATTACTTGCCCTAAACTGGCAAAGTCTTACAAATGGGCCAATAGGTATCAACAGCATACCAAACATCGAAATTTTTGGACTGACAATACAACCAGGTGCACCTTACTACTATATGTCACTTGTAATATTGCTACTTGTGGTGTTTATCTTACATAGGCTTTTGGATTCAAGAATCGGCCGTGCATGGATATCTATAAGAGAAGACCAAGACGCTGCTCGTTCTCTCGGTATAGGTGTTGCAAAATATCGTTGTATAAACTTTGTTACAGGTGCAACCATTTGTGGTGCAATGGGCGTATTTATTGCACACTATTATAGATACTTGCACCCTGATATGTTTATTTTGGATGAGGGATTTAGCGTTTTATCCATGGTTATTATCGGTGGCAGTGGAACACTTATTGGGCCTATCGTTGGCGCATTTGTTATAAACGCCTTTACAGAGGGATTGCGTTTTGCCTCGGACTGGCGCCTTGTAATGTACGCTGTGCTTATTATTTTTATGATGTGGTTTCGCCCACAAGGCCTATTTGGTGCTAAAGATAGCGTTATTGCAGGGCAATCATCTATTGATCTGTTTGCCATATTTAGAAAAAAAGGCAAAACGGCAAAAGGTAATGGAAAGGGGCAAATATAAATGGCGATTATGCTTGAAACAAAAGGCGTATGCAAATATTTTAGCGGCCTAAAAGCTGTTGAAACAGTTGATATGGAAGTGCAACAAGGTTCTATATTTGGGATTATAGGCCCTAACGGTGCAGGTAAAACAACATTTTTCAATTTGTGCTCAGGCACATACAATGTAACACATGGTGAAGTATTTTTCGAAGGTGAGAGCATTACAAATAAAACACCCGAGGAAATTGCAACAAAAGGTATTGTGAGAACTTTTCAAAACATTAAATTGTTTAAATATCTTTCTGTTCTTGATAATGTAAAGGCAGGCTGCCACATTCACACCAAAACAAATTATTTCGACGCTATTTTTCACACAAAAAGGTATAAACAAGATGAAGAATATGCTACAAATCAGGCGCTTAAAGTTTTAGAACAAGTAGATATGCTTGAATATAAAGACTGGAAAGCAGGTAACTTGCCATATGGTTTACAGCGCAAGGTGGAAATTGCACGAGCACTTGCTGCAAATCCAAAATTACTTTTGCTGGACGAACCTGCAGCTGGAATGAATCCTGCTGAAACATGGAGTTTGCTTGAATTTATTAAGAAAATAAGAGAAAATGGCCAAACAATTATCGTTATCGAGCATGACATGAAGTTTGTAATGAATCTTTGTGATTACATCATGGTTTTAAACTTTGGTCAAAAAATTGCCGAAGGCCTACCTGAAGAAATTAAAAACAACAAACAAGTACAAGAGGCTTACTTTGGGCGTGGTACAATACAAAAATCTAACGAGATTACAACGGAGGAATAAGTTTGAAAAAATTTCAAACTTCAACTATTTAAAAGCCGTTTTTCTCGTCAGGCAAGCCTGACAAGCGAAAAACATGGCATATTTATGACCATTTTTATGGTTGTTTTGTGCCCTTAGTAGAAAGGAATGCTCATAAAAATGGAAAAAATACTTAATATAGAAAACCTCGTTGTTGACTATGGACATGTGCACGCTATTAGAGATATAAGTATGCATGTTGATGAAAACGAAATTGTATGCTTAATTGGCTCTAATGGTGCGGGCAAAACATCTACTTTACATGCAATAAGCAATATTACAGAAAAGCAATCTGGCATTATAACATTTAAAGGGACGGATGTTACTAACATGCCTGCCGCAGAAATTGTTAAAGTAGGTATTAGCCATGTTCCAGAAGGACGCCATGTTTTCCCGAAAATGACAGTTCTGGAGAATTTAATACTTGGAACAATGGCACTGAAAAAGATTTCTAAGGTAGATTTAAAATTAAAGCTTGAGGAGATGTACACTCTATTTCCACGCTTAAAAGAGCGTACACATCAAGCCGCCGGTACACTTTCAGGCGGTGAACAGCAAATGCTTGCCATTGCCAGAGGCCTTATGAATAATCCTACTATGATAATGCTTGATGAGCCTTCTTTGGGTCTTGCCCCCATAATTGTAGAAGAAATTTTTGATCTGATACTTAAAATTCAACAAAACGGCCAAACAGTTTTGCTAATTGAGCAAAATGCAAATATGGCACTGCAGATAAGCAACAGGGCATACTTGCTTGAAAACGGCGAAATTGTAAAGCATGGTCCCAGCAGAGAATTGCAGAGTGATGACAGCATCCGCAAAGCTTATTTGGGTGGTTAATTTTCGTATTGCAAAGAAATAAGTCGAAAAATTAATATAATTGCCCAATACTAAATGAAAATTTTGTTTGGGCAATTTTGTATTAACCGCTTTTATGCTATACTAAATTTTAAATGAACAAAGAAAGGTGTAATTTAAACTATGGATAACACAAAATTAATAAATGATATTTTATCACCGCACGAGAAAGACATTATAGATTGTGCAGACCGCATACATAGCTATGCTGAGTTAAGCAGCGAGGAATACAAAAGCTGTGAAGATTTAGCCAATTTATTAAAGCAAAAAGGCTTTGATGTAGAGGTTGGGCTTAAAGAATCTCCAACCGCATTTAGGGCTACTTATGGCGAGGGTAAGCTTAGCATTGGCTACCTTTGCGAATACGATGCACTTGCAACATTACAACAAGACGATCTGCCATATCAATCTGGCAACGGCAACCCTGGGCATGGTTGTGGTCACAACTTGCTTGGTGCTGGTAGTGCAGGTGCTGGTATTATAATAAAAGATATGATTGATAAAGGCCTTATTGACGCAAAGGTTGTTGTTTATGGGACACCTGCAGAAGAAACACTTCAAGGCAAAACCATTATGCTTAAAAATGGTTATTTTAAAGATATAGATGTTTGCCTTGGTTGGCACCCACTTGACCATAATAACCCTGGTGAGGTGAAATTTAAGGCTGCAATAAGCTTCACCATGACATTTAAAGGCAAAGCTGCACACGCATGCAACTGCCCAGAAAACGGTAGAAGTGCCTTAGATGCGGCGGAGCTTACAAATGTTGGTGTTAACTATCTAAGAGAGCATGTCAACAGGGATTGCTATATGCATTACAGCTATATTAACGCAGGCGACCGCCCAAATATAGTGCCTGAAGATGCAAAACTTTGGTATGTGGTAAGAGCTTATACACACAAAGATGCAAAGGATTTGCAAAGACGAGTTGAGAATGTTGCAAAAGGCGCTTGCATGATGACTGATACATCAGTAGAATTCGAAGTTTTGGGAGATAACCACGACAACAAGCTAAACTTTACATTAGCAAGCCTTGCATGCGAGAGTATGAAAGATGTTGGAACACCGAATTTCACCGAAGAAGACAAAGCGTATGCAAAAGAAGTTGCTAAAAACATTGGAATTGAAGGTGTGGTAGGCGATTTAGATGAAAGCATCATGCAAACAGACGGAACAATTAAAAAAGACAACGGATCGAGCGACATCGCCGATGTTAGCCAAGTTGTTCCAACAGTTAACATTAATACAACTTGCTATGGTAGATATACCCCGAACCACAGCTGGGCAGTAACAGCACAATCGAGGAAACCCGCTGCACATAAAGGCATGCTATTTGCATCTCAAGTGTTGGCACTTATGGGTGTGAAAATTGCAAATGATGAAGAATTATACAAGAAAATTAAGCAAGAATTTGATTTAGCCGAATAATAATTAAACGCAAATTAATAAACAACAATTACTACAACAGGAAAAATTTAAAACCAGCATGGATTTGAACCCTATATGTTCACTCTATGCTGGTTTTTATTA
>CAYJLI010000045.1:0-17586 GCA_964371155.1 uncultured Oscillospiraceae bacterium
CCTTGCCCACGGCATTCTAAATCGCCCCTGCGAGGATATAAATAATCGGAATGAAGTGGAGATTATTTATATTATATGAGATACGAATATAATATAAATTTGCCATGTGGGCATCCTTGCCCACGGCATTCTAAATCGCCCCTGCGAGGGATATAAATAATCGGAGTGGAGTGGAGATTATTTATATTTTCTCTGCTACACAAAATAGTAAAAAGCCCACATATCATTCTCCATTTAAGATTGGGAGTGATTTGTGGGCTTTTCGTTCGCTGTAATTACTATTGATTTTTTGACTGTTGTCGACATTTTTTTTACAATATAGTATTTTAATTTTGCATAAACAAAAACATTTTTAAGCAGTGAAAAAGGTATTTTGTTTTACAAAAATGTTGTGTTTTTTAATTTATATTTTTTAGTTTAATATTTTATACTGTCAAAAAAATTTTTTTGTAATAAAATATATAGACGGATGTTTAAAACAACCTAACATGTGTCACAATACTAACAGAAGATATGGACAAAAGTCCATAAAACATTAGCGGAGCGTGATAAATGTGACAGTAAGAAGAGGTGAAATATATTATGCGGATTTAAGCCCGGTTATAGGCTCTGAGCAAGGAGGTATTAGACCGGTACTTATTGTGCAAAATAATGTTGGCAATAAATTTAGCCCAACAGTAATTGCCGCCGCCATTACAAGCCAAAAAGAAAAAACCAAACTGCCCACCCATATACAGCTGGACTCCGACGATTGCGGACTTTCTAAGGATTCAGTCGTACTGCTCGAGCAAATTCGCACGATAGACAAAAAAAGGCTTAAAGAGCGGATGGGTAAGCTCGACGACGATTTGATGAATAGGATTGACAAGGGGCTTTTTGTAAGCTTTGGACTTGATGATTTACCAGCAAATAGCGAATATCTTACATAACTATATATAGGCTACAATTTGTGTAAGATGATTTTTTAAGGGGACTTTTATCCGCCCGTAGCGGATAAAAGTCCCCTTAATCAAATAATTATTTATCTAAAAGACTGTCTACAAGTTCTTTATCTGGGTTAACAATAGCTGTTTGATATGTTTCGTATATGACCATTCCAGGCTTTGCACCCGTAGGTTTTTTAACATTTTTAATTATTGTATAATCCACTGCCACTTTGCTCGACTCCCTCGCCTTGCTATTATATGCGGCTATTATGGCTGCCTCTTCGAGTGTTTTATTTGGTATATCCCTGCCCTCTGCCACTACAACAACATGTGAACCGGCGATTTTTTGGGTGTGAAACCACATATCGTAATTTCTTGCAGTTTTCAGTGTTAATGTATCATTTTGAATATTATTTCTTCCCACCAAAATTTCAAAACCGTCACTTGATATATATTTAAGTGGTGGTAATTTTTCCTGCTTTTTGTATTTAGAAGAATAATTTTTAATATAACCCTGCCCTGCAAGTTCCACCCTTATAGCATCGAGTTCACTTTCGCTTCTCGCCCTTACAAGTGAGTCGAACACTGTGTCGATATACTCAGTTTCTTCTTCGCCTTTTTTTATAAGCTCTATCAGCTTTTTCTCGGCATTTGCCGCTTTTTTATATTCGTTGTAGTATTTTTGGCTGTTTTGGATTGGGGTTAGCATAGTGTCAAGCTCTATTTCTATCTTTTCATTTTCTTCGCTGTAAAAATTATCAAGCGTAGCAGAGCTGTCCCCTTTTTTAATCATATGAAGATTTGCCGCTAAAATATCCCCATAACACCTTAGCTTTTCTCTGTCGGCACTTTCTTTTAGCTCCTCTTTTTGGGTGTTTACTCGGCGCATTGTCCTCTCCGAGAGGGTGCTGAGCAGTTTTAAAAGGTCGTTTGAGCGCTGTTTCATCCTGTCGATTGTATCACGCTCGCCGTAAAAGCTCTCAAGCAGTTCGCTGTATGTTTCATACACTCTCTTTGAGTACAAATTTTCATACTGGGAAATGTCTGTAAAGCTAAATTCTTTTGGCTTCACTCCGTTTTCAAGTAGCATGATGGGAGTGCAAT
The DNA here is from genome assembly GCA_964371155.1 of uncultured Oscillospiraceae bacterium. Classification (GTDB taxonomy): domain Bacteria; phylum Bacillota; class Clostridia; order Oscillospirales; family Ruminococcaceae; genus CAYJEQ01. Next base: position 2,031 of record CAYJLI010000045.1, read on the forward strand.
CATTATTTTTAAGATTTCTCACAAGACCGCTTAGGTAAAAACTCAGCCGCTCTTTATTGTCCTTTGTAAGCTGTGCCACATTTCTAAATGTACCCCTTGTGGCAAAATGTGCTATCTCCCTTGCTATTAAAGGGGAAAGCCCTATAAGCTGTGACATTATTGCTTTGTGAAGCTGTGTCTCACCACCTGTGGAGTATATTGCCTCGGTCATCGCTTCAGTGGTTGCCTCAAGCATATTAATACCCGTCTTTGAGGGCGGCAGAGTATAGCTCATCCCAGGAAGCACTTGGCGCACTCCCGACATTTCTTCATCCACTCTTTTAATACTGTCTATTATCTTGCCATTTTGGTCAAATACAATTATATTGCTGTGCCTGCCCATTATTTCGGTGGCAACGGTTATATTAACCTTATCCCCAAGCTCATTTGTAGCTTCAAATTTAAAATGCACCACCCTGTCAAGCCCAATTTGTTCTGCTCCTAAAAATTTGCCACCCGTGAGATGTTTTCTCATGAGCATGCAAAACATTGGAGGAGATTTTGGATTTTCCCGTGCCATGCCAATAAAATGAAATCTTGGTGAACCTGCACCTGCCGAGAGAAGCAGTTTTTTCCCACCGCTTCGTGTACGCAGTGATATTATTAGCTCTTCCCTCGATGGTTGATGAATTTTATCTATACGCCCCTCCAATGCAGAAGCGTTTATTTCAGCGACAAGTCTGCTGATAAACAATGCGTCAAATGCCAATGTTAAGCCCTCCGATAGTTAATACATTCTAAATATAATAGTCATTTTACCATATCTTTTGATAAAATGATAGGATTATTTGTACTTAGCAAAGCCAAATACAAATAATCCTTAACATAGGGCAATTTAATTTATATGTTCCTCCCACATTATGGTGAAGATGGACGATTTATCATAAGCGAAATTTTCACTCACTGTGGTGACTGTCCAAAGGATTTATCTTTGGACAAACTTATTTTTTACATCTTATGCGTTATTATGCCGATTAATTTTATATCGGGTGTAATAAATCCTTCTTTTATCGGTTGTTCATGCGCATAATCCGTGCTTAGATATTTTTTATTATCATCGGAGAAGACAGTCGCAACAACTGCGTCCCTGCCCATTTCAATTTTTGCCATAATTGCACCTATCATATTGGCGCCCGAAGATATACCCACTGCAACTCCAAGCTCTCTCGCTAATTTTCTTGCCATGTTAATCGAATCGCCATCATCTACTTGGATTATTTTATCCATTTTAGGTGCATCTTGTATAATCTGAGGAATAAATTCATCAGAAATCCCTGCAATTCTATGACTTCCCACCTTATGACCCACCGATAAGGTTGGGGAGCTTTTAGGCTCTAATGGCATAATTAATGCATTTGGGTTTACTTCTTTTAGCCTGCGACCCACGCCGACAGTTGTCCCCCCAGTGCCCACTCCTGCAACAAATCCATCAGCTTTAAGCCCTAAACGCTCTAAAACTGTAGCGATTTCATAGCCAGTGCCATGGTAATGTGCGGCTGAATTATCTTCATTTTCAAACTGTCTTGGTAGGAAAGCTCCTGTTTCTTTATTTAAAGCTTTTGTCATTTCAATTGAGCCTAAGAAACCACCTTCTTCTTTGCTTACAAGCCTTACCTCGGCACCAAAGCTCTGCATTAGATAGATGCGCTCCTTGCTCATCCAGTCGGGCATATATATTACACATGGATTTCCGAGATTTGCACCCATGGCGCAAAATGAAATTCCAGCATTACCCGAAGTAGCTTCTGTAATAACTTGCCCTTGAGAGATTTCTCCTCTTTCATAGGCTTTTTTCATCATATATAGTGCAGGTCGGTCTTTGATGCTCCCTGTAAGGTTGTAGTGCTCCGCCTTTGCATATATAATATCCTTAACACCCTTATATTCGTAGTGAATTTCAAGCATTGGTGTATTTCCCACCAAGCTCTCAAGTTCTTTAAATCTGCCTTTTAGTATTTCATTCATAATATAAACCTCCTTATTGTCTACTTACTTAGTATACTTTAGTATGTTTATTATTCTACCACACTTCATGCTAAAAAATCCAGTATCAAATTTACTTAAATCTTTTCTTGTATACACTTGCTTTTTTATCTAAAATATATATAATTATATTACAAAACTAAGGAGGGCTTTTACATTGCCACAAATATTAATCTATACTAAACAACCCAAAAAAGTTATACCTGCTTATAAGGAAATAAGCGAAAATGTTTCTGCCGCTATCGGACTTAAGCCTGAACATATTTTCATCGCTACGACAGAAGCCGCTGTTCACCGTGCTGATACTCCAATTGATGATGTTGCTATGGTGCATTGTTGGTGGCTAAAAAGAAGTGATGAAATGAAAGTTTCTACTTCACATGTTATAAGGGAAGCCCTTCTAAAACATGGCGTAAAAGTTGAAAGTGTATTTTTTAGAGATACTGAGGCTGATGGCCTTATAAAATTTTAGCTTATATTCTTTATAAATAACATCTTTATTTTAGGGGTATTTCTCCGCTGACTGCGGGGAAGTACCCCTAAAAAATTATAAATTTGTTCGACATTAGTAGTGCTCCATCAATCAGCGAGCCATTGTTTTCCTTCATGATCCATTTTAAAATTTTCCCTATATATTAGCTCTCCCACAGTTACTGCTCCGTATCCCTTTTCCTTGATAGCATTTAGCAAATCCGGCAATGCTTTTGCGGTGTTTTTAGCGCCTGCATGGAGAAGCATTATATCCCCATTTTCCATTTCATCGGTTGTGCGTGAGATTATCTCTTCAGCACTTTTGTCCTGCCAATCCAAGCTATCCCTATTCCACTGGATTGTATAATAACCTTCTTCGGTTGCTGTTTTGATGAGGATATCATTATATGCGCCCGATGGTGCCCTGAAAAGTTCGGGAGAAATCCCCGTGATATTTCTCACCGCTTCCGCAGAATCCAAAAGCTCTTCTCTTATTTCTTCCACCGATATACTGCTCATATCTGGGTGAGTGTGGGAATGTGTTCCTATCTCGTGTCCTGCCCTATATATTTCAAGCACACTTTCTGGGTATTTCTCCGCCCATTCTCCAACGAGAAAAAAAGTTGCTTTCACATCCGCTTCTTTCAGTACATCAATTATTTCGCCCACATCTTCATTGCCCCATGCACAATTAATGCCGAGTGATACCACTGCATCCTCCCTGTGGACACTGTATATGGGGAGTAGTCTGCTTTCATATGACACAACTTCCCTTATTGTCATTGCGCCAAGTGTCCCTGCTAAAAAAACCATACCCACATATGCCGCAAGTATTACTGCAAGGCCCTTCTTTTTCACAACAAACGCCTTCATCCTAAAACCTCCAAACGCATAAATAATAAAAGAAATATACTTTTATTATTATACTTTTATGTTTTAGTCCTTACGTTTATGCTCGCCGTTTATACTTTACTCTATATGTGGGTGGTATTGTAAACCTATTTACTATTTTCTATATAGCTATTTAACATATCCTGCTTAATATTATAAAGATTGAGTGATAAATCCACATAGTATTTATGTGGGTACTCAAACCTTTTTACTTCTTCCCAAAGTGTGTCGAGCTGTGCATTTGCATAGGCTTTTATTTCTTCGGTAGTAGGTGGGTTATATATTAATTTGCCATTTTCAAATATTTTTTCGATAATTTTTACTGCCTTAAAGTTTTCAACCGTTTTTCGCTTCCATGGTGCTTTAGGGTCAAAAAGCTCGAGGGGGGCATTTTCATCCACGGTTTCGTCATGCAAAGTTACATAATCGGCAACCGCCATGTTATTGCTTTTATCATATATGCGGTAGACAGTTTTAAAATGTGGATTTGTCACTTTTTCTTCTGTTTCACTCAGTTTTATTTTAGGGATTAGCTCCCCATCATTTTCAACCGCTACTAATTTATATACCCCACCGAAAACAGGCTCCGATTTACTTGTGATAAGGCTTTCACCAACGCCGAAAATATCTATTTTTGCATTTTGTATGAGTAAGTCCCTTATTATATATTCATCGAGGGCATTTGAAGCTATTATTTTCACATCCTCAAATCCCGCATCATCCAGTAGTTTACGGGATTTCTTTGAAAGATATGCTAAGTCGCCACTGTCAATTCTTATTGCTTTAGGCCTGTTGCCACTTGGAACTACCACTTCGTTAAACACTTTAATCGCATTTGGAACTCCAGAAGATATGGTGTTGTATGTATCCACCAATAATACGCAATCCGACGGATACACCATGGCATATGACTTAAATGCCTCATATTCACTATCAAAGAGTTGAACCCAGCTATGTGCCATTGTACCAGTTGCAGGTACTCCAAAAATTTCATCTGCAATTGTGCAAGAAGTGCCTGCAACTCCACCGATATATGCGGCTCTTGCACCAAGTATTGCGGCGTCATATGCCTGAGCTCTTCTTGAACCAAATTCACTGATTGCCCTGCCCTGCGCCGCTCTTGATATGCGATTGGCTTTGGTGGCAATCATCGACTGATAATTTATGCTGAGCAGTATCATTGTTTCTATGAGTTGCGCTTGTATTGCTGGTCCTTTTACTGTGACAATTGGCTCATTGGGGAATATTGGCGTCCCCTCTTTCATCGCCCATACATCACAGGAAAATTTGAAATTTCTTAAATATTCTAAAAATTCTGGCGAAAATTCATACTTGTTTTTGAGAAATTCAATGTCTTCATCATCAAATTTTAAGCTGTTTAAATATTCTATTAATTGCTCAAGTCCAGCAAATATTGCAAAGCCACCCCTGTCCGGCACACTTCTGAAAAACATATCGAATACAACTTCTCTATCCCCAAGGCCGTGTGCAAGATATGCATTGGACATTGTTAGCTCATAAAAGTCCACTAACATTGATAAATTTCTATGTTTATTTATAAAAGTATTCATACTGTAAGCTCCCTTATTCTACATTAATTATTATCGGATGCTCATTACTTCCAATAATATCATCATTATCTAAAACATACACTTTCATTTTAACTTCATGCTCACCACTTGAAAAATCTCTTTGAAGTGTGCAATACTGAAGCTGAAATCCATTTTCTATTACGCTCGATTTATATATAATTTCATCGCTTTCATCAATAATTTCAATCTGCATATCATAGATGTTATCGCTGGGATTTTCTAAAAAAATATCAATTTTCCCCTCTTTAAGCTCAGTGATATCATTATAATTATATATAAATTTAGCATCTGATTGGGATGTATCATCACGTTGTGTCTGCATACTACCGCCCACATTTTCACTATTTTTCTCCATCAGTGCATATATAGCCGCCAAAACCCAAAGTGATATCAAAAAAATCAAAATGAGCATCCTTATATTATGTGATCTTCTATTACTTTTAGTTATGTACATTTTTTGCTTCTCCTATGTTTTTGCTACGCTTGCTTAGCTTTTTCTGAGAATAGTTTATCATATTTATTCTTTTTATACAATCACACTTTATAATTTTTCTGCTTTATGATAAAATGATTATGAAATTTATTTAAGGAAGTTTTTAATGAATACTGTTTTTTGTGCGATTAACGCTAAATATATCCATACAAACATTGCAGTGCGGTATTTAAATGCCGTTTCTGCTTCTGTTTGTAATACCCGATTTGTAGAATTTACTATAAATCAGAGCCCCGAGATTATTCTTGACGAACTGCTAATGCTAAAGCCGGACACACTTTTATTTTCATGCTATATATGGAACACTTCATATGTGGAAAAGCTTTGCTGTAATATTAAAAAAATTCTTCCAAATATTAAAATCATCTTAGGTGGCCCTGAGGTTTCACATGCTCCATTTCCTGAATTCCCATATGATTTCATAGTTTGTGGAGAGGGTGAAACTGAAATCCCAGCGCTCTTAAAATCACTTTCCGAGGGAGTATTTCCTGCAGAAAAAATAATCATCGGAAAAGCTGTGGACGATTTAGACACCCTTCCTTTCCCCTATGACTTTCAAAAGGAAGATTTAGCCCATAGAATAGTCTATTACGAAACTTCTCGTGGATGCCCTTTTAACTGCTCATATTGCCTTTCTTCGGCTACAAAAGGAGTGAGGATAAAATCCGTTAAAAAGGTTAAAGAAGAGCTTAAAATATTTATGGATATTAAGGTTATGCAAGTTAAATTTGTCGATAGGACTTTCAATGCGGATAACAATTTTTTTATAGAGATTTTAAAGTTTTTAAAAGAAAATGATAATGGGATTACAAATTTCCACTTTGAAGTTGCGGCTTCGCTTATATCGGATGAAGCTTTAGCTATTATATCCACATTAAGGAGTGGCCTTATCCAGCTTGAAATAGGGGTGCAGAGCACCAATGAAAGCACTCTAAAAGCAATAAACCGAAGCCCCGATACCCAGAAGCTTTTCGCCGTGGTGGATGAGCTGCAATCATTTGAGAATACCCATCTTCACCTCGACCTTATAGCTGGCCTGCCACATGAGGATCTAAGCAGCTTTAAAAAATCATTTGATGATGTTTATGCACATAACCCCAATCAGCTGCAACTCGGCTTCTTGAAATTGCTCAAAGGCACTTCCCTCATAGATAGAGCCTCAGAATTTGGGATAAATATTCGCAACTATCCACCATATGAGGTACTTTCAACCAATTCGTTATCGTATGATGATATTTCAAACCTTAAAAAAGCTGAAACTATGCTCGATCATTATTACAACAGTGGTAGGTATCAGAAAATGCTTGGCGCTATATTGCCTTATTTTAGCAGCCCGTTTGATTTTTATTTGCAGATTGGAATAAAGTTTTTTAATGAGGGGCACCATCTTTCACCACTGTCTCAAATTGGGTGGTACGATTTTCTTTATCACTTCGCTTGTGATTTACATCCTAAATTAAAAAACACACTTCCACAGTTGTGCAGATTTGATATGATGTGCCATACAAAACCCAAAAAATTTCCCGAATGGGCGGCAAGTAGCAACCCTATGAGTCGTGAAGAATTTTTGTCCTTAATTAAGTCGGACTCTATTATCAAAAAACATCTACCTCATTTTGAGCTACTATCTCAAAATGAGATAATAAAAAATATTTCTCTTGAAATATTTGATTTAGATATCATTTCCGATTGTAAAAGTATTAAAAAGCAGCTTGTTCTTTTTGATTATTCCTCTCGCAATATAGATAATCACGCTAAAATTATTTTTATAAATGACTAAAGGGGCTTTGCCTGTGTGACTGTCCGAAATCTTGGGATTTCCCACCGATTTCGGGCGTTCACATAGGAAAAGCCCCTATGTTTATTATTTTATTTCTTTTGCCTATGATATATTTAGTCTATCTCTAAAAGCTTTATTATCAAAGCCATTCTGATATACACACCACAATTTGCTTGATAGAAGTATTTTGCTCTTGGGTCGTCATCAACCTCTAACGCAATTTCATTCACTCTTGGCAGTGGATGCAGAACTATCATATCTTTTTTCGCAAGATTCATCTTGTCCATGTCGAGCACATATGTATCCTTTAATGCTTCATATTCACTTTCATCTTTGATGCGCTCTTTTTGTATGCGGGTCATGTAGAGAATATCAGCATCTGCTATACCCTCTTCAAGTGTGGACACAATGGTATATGGAATATTGTTTTTAATAACATATTCTTCCAATATATCATCTTGAAGTCTTAACGCATCTGGGGAAATAAATACAAATTCTATATTGCTGTAACGGCTCATAGCTTCTACAAGAGAATGCACTGTTCTACCATATTTTAAATCTCCGCAAAAAGCAATTTTAAGATTATTTAATTCGCCTTTTAAGCTTTTTATAGCAAATAAGTCTGTGAGCGTTTGTGTTGGGTGCTGATGTCCGCCGTCACCTGCGTTTATCAGTGGTATGCTCGAATTAAGTGAAGCTTTGTGTGGCACACCTTCCTCTGGATGGCGCATTGCACATATGTCAGCATAACAGCTCACCATTCTAAGTGTATCCTCTGGGCTTTCTCCTTTTGCCGCAGAGCTGATACTGCCGTTGGCAAATCCGATTACATTACCCCCAAGTCTGTACATAGCTGTTTCAAAACTAAGCCTTGTGCGTGTGCTTGGCTCATAGAATAATGTTGCTAAAATCCTACCGCTTGCTTTGTTGGCATAGACGATTGGGTTTTTCATAACTTTAACAGCTTTTTCAATCAGTTGGTCAATTTCCTCGGTAGTTAAATCCACCGAATTAAGTAGATGACGCATATTAACCCCTCCTAAACGCTTTATCATTCTTGTTTTTTACATATAATTAATCGGCTCATTTCAAAGCCGATTTAAAGGCAAAACATATTGATAAAAAATTAATTCCTCCACAGAATATAGCTCTAAGATAATAAAAACTAAGTTCTACAATATGTGTTGTTTATGGCTATTATGATACTATATTTTCGCATGAATGTCAATAAATCGACAATGGATAAATTAGAATTATTCTGATGTTAATAGAGTGTATATATTAGTCTTAAACTCATCTAAAACGCTACTGAGCAGTTCTTCTGGCAATCTTTGTAAATTCATAAATGCCGCATGGTCTTCAATTTCCATAAGCATTAAGCTATCGTCACTAAGCCTTAGAAAATCGATCCTTAAAAATCCGTATTTTAGACCCGAATATTTTGCAAATTTATCTGCTAATTCTTTTTCCTTTTCTGTTAGAGAAACTAATTTCGGCTCTGGGTAATTTGGATATTTGGACGGTGTGTACTGATAAGCATACATGAGCTTATCCGCCACATAATAGCATTGAAGTTCGGATTTAAATTCCATGAAAGGCTGGATAATGTCCCCTTCTTTATAGGAGCTTAAAACTTCCTCAGGCATTACAAATCTCTGATAAAGACCATTTCCAAAGGATTTAATGTCTTTTAAAACATATTTTTTAGCTCCTTTAATTAAATGAAAATCATCGAGTGTTTTGATAGTGGGTATAACATTTTCCTTTTTCTTATAAAGCTCGGATAAATAGCCTTTTCCAGCATAGTCAAGACCTTCTAAATTTACAGTTTTTATGCCTTTTTTATTAAGCCTACTAACCAATGCTTTATTTTTTTCTGCGAGCTTAGAGGTATCTTCCTCTTTGCTCACCCATGTATTTCGCCTTATAATTACATCGTAATCCCCATCTTTTTGCTCGTCATAAGAAACACTGTCCATACTGACATAATGGCCGTCTTTTTCAAATGATTCTTTTAGAATATTATCATCCTTTAGACCACTGCCAACAAGGTTTGATAATATTAAGATATGATATTTTTTCATAATCGCTTCATTGCCTCCCACAGATAATACGAAGATATTTTAAATTAGTCTGATACGGTTTATAATTTGGTTACTTGATGTAACTTTTTATTATTGCTGATTTTTTAAATGGGTAGTTTCCATTTTAAATTTTGTATTCATTATAAAGATTGATAATAAAACGAGTGCTATTCCTAAAAACTTCCCGGAAGAAAGATTTTCACCGAGCACAAAAAAGCCAAGCAATGCAGACATCACAACCTCTACCGATGCAATAATTGGTGCTTTTGACGCTTCCACATTCTTTGACATACCATACATATAAAGAGAGTATGGCAAAATAGTAGCTAAAGCGCTAAATGCCATTGCCCAAAAAATGCTTTGTGGCATGATTATTAGCTCTATCTGCTCCCATGGTTTTGCTATGAAAAGCATTGTTATAAATCCAAAAACAAAGCTGTAAAACACTATTAGAAATGGATCATACTTATTTGTATACATTTTCCCTATAATTGTTATTAAGCTATATAAAAAACCACTCAAAATTCCAAATATTACTCCGATAATCGAGAAGGTAATTTCCCCGAGCACTCCTCCAGTAACTGTAAAAAAGCAACCAAATAAATTTATTATTAATGCTACATATTTTTTGGCACTCATTTTCTCTCTAAATAAGAATATGGAGGCAATGCAAACAAATACTGGAGCAGTGTATAAAAGCACGGCAGCAACTGCCACCCCAAGATTACTTATAGCTATATTATAGCAAAAATTAAAAAGACCTTGGGCAAATACACCAAGTGCTATGCAAGCCATTAAACCCACTCTGTCTATTTTAAAATAGTTTTTCCCATTGCGTATAAAGAGGATAAGAAATAAAATAACTGCACTGTAAAACAAGCGCAAAACAGCTATTGTGGCTGTGGGTATACCGAGTGAAGAGAGCTGAGTAACAAATATGCCGAGTGAACCCCATGAAACACCTGCCAAAAATATAAATGGATAACCTGATTTTTTTATCATAAAATCTCCTATAATTATAAATGTTAAGTTTTATAAGCTATAAATTGCTTAAATAGATTTTCTTATATTAAAATAAAAAACCAATCGGTAAACCGATTGGTTTTTTGGTCTGAGTAGCGGGATTTGAACCCACGGCCTCTACCACCCCAAGGTAGCGCGCTACCAATCTGCGCCATACCCAGAAACAAGCATTTTCAGACTTAGCGGAATTTATTTTACCATATTATAATATTAAATGCAAGCACTATTTTTCTTTACTCTATATTTGCATTATTTTTATAAATTTAATAACTTTTCGGTTGTAAAAATAATATTTTTGGTGTATACTCTTAAAAGTCGCTAACCGTCCAGCTCTAAATTGATTGATAGTGGCTAATAGCTAAGGGCTTCTGACTGTCGCTAAGAGTGAATTTGTTTTTTAAGTTACACTTGCAAATTATAGTCGTTAGTAATAAGGGTGGCAATACTCGAACTCACACAGCTTTTAGTAGAATAATTTATATAAAAGAAAGGTAATCAATATGAAAATTAGTAAAAAATTAATAGTTTTCTCCCTTGCTTCAATGCTCCTATTCACAGCTTGTACAAGCACTGCTGAAAGCAGTAGCGAAGCTGAGGAGAGCAGTAGTAGTACAGAAAGTTCTTCCGAGGCTTCATCCTCTTCCGAGGCGGCTGAAAGTGTAGAGCCTACTGCACCGACCGAAGAGGAGCTTGCACAGTATGAAGCGGATATCAACGGTATTTATGATGGCACTATCATCCCCGATGATGCAGTTGATGTTGTGATGAGTACTACTATGGGTGATATCACTATAAGATTATTCCCCTCATATGCTCCGCAAGCAGTAGAAAATTTCCTCACTCACGCAAGCAACGGATATTACGACGGCGTGAAATTCCACCGTGTAATCAATGAATTTATGATCCAAGGTGGCGACCCTCTTGGCAATGGCACAGGTGGTGAAAGCATTTGGGGTGGCGGTTTTGAAACTGAATTTTCAGGTATGCTCTTCCACTATTACGGTGCTCTATCCATGGCTAATACAGGACAGCCAAGCAGCAATGGGAGCCAGTTCTTTATAGTTGACTCAAAAACTGCTGATGAGGCTACACTTGAGTATCTTGCTGCAGGTGGCTTCCCCGAATCCGTTCTTGATATGTACCGTGAATATGGTGGCACTCCCCATCTCGACACACTTCATCCCGTATTTGGATATGTAATCGAGGGCATGGATGTGGTTGAGGCTATTTCAGAAGTGGAAGTTGACGGAAGCGATATGCCAGCCGAAGATGTTCTAATTAATTCCATTACTGTGAAAGAGTAATGGATATACTGAACTAAATTATTATTTGTTTTAAGTTGCTATTATTAAAAATATTTTAAAAGCATAAAGAAAATTATTAAGCCAACGATTGCAGTAATGTAATCGTTGGCTTTTCTATATTTTGGTATTTTAATAATATAGAACAAATTTTTCCACTGTTACAAAGACATTATTTAAGAGATAATACTCAGTTGTAATATTCAGTATATAGGAATAATAGAATTAAAATAGTGCTTAAATTCTCCAAATTGTGTCAAAGCATAATCGTAGTGCATAAATATATACCATATAACAACATCAAACCATACAAAACTTTAGGAGGATTATTATGGCAATTATAATGAACCAAGCAACACTTTCCTATAATGGAACAACGATAAACTCTAATATAACTACTGGGGAATTACTATCTGCTTTGTCTGCAACAAAAACAGCTGTTTGTAGCACTTACGATGAGGGATCAACTGTAACTTATACTATCTCTATTGTTAATACCAGCTTAATACCATACACTGATTTAACAATAACAGATGATTTAGGCGCTTACACATTTAGCACCTCTACTTTATATCCACTTGAATATATAAGTGGTTCAATTAAGTATTACAGTAATGGTGTACTACAAGCCGCACCTACAGTTTCCACTACTGCCGGATTAGTTATAAGCGGTCTGAATGTACCAGCAAATGGAAATATCACATTAATCTATGAAACTGAAGTTACAGAATTTGCACCTATTGCTTTAAACAGCACTATAACAAATACTGCAATAATAGAAAACACACTTAAATCTGTGCTGATTACTGTAACTGAAACTATATCAGTACAAAGTGAACCTATTCTAACAATTTCAAAAGGCATGTGCCCAACTACTGTAAGCGCAGGCGGCGAAGTAACTTATACCTTTACTATCGAAAATATGGGGAATCAGGCTGCAACAGCAGGGGATAATGTAGTAATTACAGACACCTTCAATCCTTTACTAAGTAGTGTTAGTGTGACTTTTGATGGAACAGCATGGGCTACTCCCACAAATTATAGTTACAATTCTGCAACTGGAGTATTTAGCACAGTTGCCGGTCAAATAACTGTCCCCTCAGCAACTTATTCACAAGATCCCATTACTGGTGCTTGGGTGACAACATCTGGCACAGCTGTTTTAGAAGTAACGGGAATTATCGGCGGTATATCATAAACTAAAACACGTTAAAATTAAAAAGGAGGACAATTATGGCAACAATAATAAATCAAGCAACACTTTCTTATGGTGGAAATACCGTAATTTCAAATCCTGCTATAGGCGAGCTAATAGATCCTGTAAGCGTATTTGCTGCAGCTCCTATCAGGACATATAAAGCAGAAGATGATCTCGTATCGGTGCTTGTAATGACAAATTCCACACCTACAGTTTTTACTAATCTTGATGTAACAATTAATTTGGGGGCTTATTCAAGTCCTTATGGAACTTTGATCCCACTGAATTTTTCAGGAGAACCTCTCGGTTACTATATAAACGGTGTTTTCCAACCTGAACCTGCGTACAGCATTTTGCCTAATGGAGATTTGGAAATAACCGGAATTAATATCCCTGCAAACGGAAATACAATGATTTTATTTTCAACTATTGTAAATACCTTTGCACCTTTGGATGTTGGCTCCACAATAACAAACGAAGTAGTGATTTCAGGTGGCAATCTCGGAACTCCTACAACGGTTAACAGTCTATTTAATGTTTTAGAGTACACAGACCTTTCTTTTGCGAAATCACAGGATATTTCATGTGCCAGCACACCCAATGAAATGACATACACATTTGTCATCACCAACAAAGGTAATATCGCTGTTGAAGCATCGGATGATTTCCAATTAACAGATAACTTTATACCTCCATTCGATTTTATTACCGTAACACTTGATGGAACTCTATTATCCGATGGTACTGATTATATTTATGATTTATCTTCATCCTCAGAAGGGACTCTAACCACTACACCAGGATTAATCACTATTCCTGCTGCCACATTTGTTCAAGACACTGTAACTGGTGAATATAAAACAAATCCTGGGGCTGTAATTATGAAAGTCACAGGAACATTCATATAATATTACTTTGCATATGAAATGACCTTTTATTTATAAATGAAGGTCATTTCAAAATATTAAAAGATTAAACTACCCCTAATCATACCTCAGTTAATACTTGCATTAAGATAATTTAAAAGACGAATCAACCGATTCGTCTTTTAAATTATTACATATCTGTTTATATTTAAGCAGGTTCACTCGCAAGAGTTTTTCTATTAAAAGCCTCTTTACCTAAATCTTTGTTATTACTAAAAACTTTCTTCGTTGTACTAAAATAGAAGATAAGAGCTAATACTAATGCTGAAATATCTGCTACTGGTTGAGCGAAAACCAATCCATCTACGCCAAATGTTGCATTTAGAATAAAAACCATTGGAATATACACAAGTCCTTGACGGCTAATATTCACAATAAGTGAAGCTGTTGCAGCTCCCGCTGCTTGTATTGCATTTGAAATTACGAAAAGTATTCCAAATAGTATGCTTGTTGATAAAAGAATTTGCGAGAAGGAGAAGGCATAATCAAAAGCTGCTGGGTCACTTAAAAATCCACCGACTATTTGCTCTAATCCTATATAACAAGCAGCCGTTAAAACGCCACTTAACACAAATGCAAAGGTGAGTGAAAATTTCATAATATCACTGTATCTTTTTTTGTTTCCTGCACCAACAGCATACCCTAATAACGGCTGAACTCCTTGTCCTAAACCTATGCAAAGCATACTTGTAATCATAGTAACTTTCATAGCAACACCAATACCTGCTAACGCTAAATCACCATACTCTGACATCTGTCCATTTAAAATCATTTGAGAAACACTCATCAGTATTGTTGCCAGCGACGCTGGGACACCTATCGCTAAGATATTTGATGGAATACCATTTGAAACCGAAAAGTCTTTAAATTTTGTGCTTAAAATTGTATTTCCTTTTAGTATATAAAAGATATAATAAAGTCCACCGCAAATATTACCGATCACAGTAGCAATAGCTGCCCCCTCAACACCTAAGCCAAAACCTAAGATAAAAACAGGGTCAAGTACAATATTGACTAAATTACCGATAAGCATACCGACCATTGCTTTCCCAGCCTGACCCTCACCACGAAGTAAGTTTGAAAAACAACTTGAAATTAATATGAACGGTCCGCTTATACAAAGAATTTGCAAGTAGTTTTTAACCATAGACCAGATATCCTCACTTGTGCCAAGTAAACCGAGTATACTATCCATAGCCAAATACATTATAGCAGATATTATAATACCAACCGTAACACAAGACCAAAAGCAGAATGAAGAAATCTTTTTTGCAAGTTCCTTATTGCCACCACCTAAGCTTCTTGATAAAAAAGATGTACCACCTATACCAAATATGTTTCCTAAAGACATAAAAATCAAAAATACAGGAGTTGCCATTGATACAGCTGCAACTTGTAATGGGTCACCTGTTTGTCCCACAAAGAACAAATCTGCCATATTGTAAACGAGTACCATTATCATTGCAATCATTGCCGGTATTGCATTTGAAATCACTGCTTTTTTTACTGGAAGCGAGTCAAGTTTTTCTAAATTATTGTTCATTAGAATTCTCCTTTTTATATCACGCTATTATTCAAGTTGTTTTCCGCTCTAATCAAAAGTTCGGTAAATATAGTTTTTTCACCATTTGTAAACCCTTTAAACATTTCTTCTTCACTTAATAAAACACATTCTTTTATGAAGTCAATTTTATTAGCTCCTGCATCGCAAAGTTTTACTATCTTTGTTTTGCTATTAATAGAATAAGTTTCAATATATCCTTTACTTTCAAGCC
>CAYJLI010000046.1:0-17513 GCA_964371155.1 uncultured Oscillospiraceae bacterium
TTCTCGGCAGATATAGCTTCTGCACAGCCACATTTAGGACAGCTTAGTTTTGGCATGCGCCCAAGGCGCTTATCCCATTTTCTAAAGCTATCAATATCAGCTTTAAGCGGTATAAAAAAGAGGGCTATCGGGGCAAGTATATGCCAGTATATAACTACGGATAAGAATATCTCGGTGTAACCAAGCATAAAGTCGGGGTTAGTAGCGGAGGAGAGTACCGAAATTATATATAAGCTTAGAAAAAGCCCAAACCATCGCAGAATGTCGAACCACCTTGGATTTGATATCAGCCCACCGCAGGAAAGGCAGTAAGATTTATTTTGAAGCGAAGAAAATACGCTTTTTAAATAGGGCTTAATAGCTCTTTCACAGCCACAATGTGGGCAGGTTAGGGTTTTGGGTGGTTTCATTTGGGTTTCACCTCTTTTTGTTTATGTTATGGTAGGGGTATTAAGGTGTAGGGTGTGTTTACATCTATTTCATAGGCGTCGTAGTAGGTAATTTCTTCGCCCTCAAACAGATTAAGTGGTATCATCTCGGGAGTTGCATAGCTGACACGATAGCTTTCTAAATCTACTCGAGTTGTTTCACTATCTGAAAAATCATAAATATAGTAGCTTAACTCAGGCGTGTGCTCTTTGCCAGAGACCGGAGTGCTCCAGTCCGTGTTTCGCTCTAAAATTAAATCGGGATGGGAATATATGATTTCAGATTTATCATTTATAATTTGATAATTATAGACTGCAAAGTCCGCTACAAAACTAAGCGTTTCTTTATCTCTGAACTCTTTATATAGTGGATATGCAAGGAAATAGTTATCCCCTAAATAGGTGATGTGTTCATAGTTAAAGTCTATTATCACTTCGCCTTTTAAATTTATACATCCAAATTTATCACCTAATCTGGCAAGAAAAATCAAATCATCCCCAAAATTACTCTTAGGGATATTTAAATCTAACTGTTCCTGCCCCGTGGATAGGTCGGACGAACGATATAAATAATCATGCAAAATATTTATATAATTATAATTATTATCAAATGCAATTATATTCTCTCCGCTATAATCAAACACGCCAAAATTAAACTCAGAAGGGCCTCCAGATTCTTCATCCGCACTCTCCAAGAGTGCAACTATTGCTAAACCATGATTGGGTAGATGATTAAAATACTGGTATATCGGCACAACAATTGTATTTCCCTCATTGTCTAAAAGACCTAAATTCTTTAGAAACTCATGCTCACTCTTGTTTTGAACTAAGCTATAACCATTATCATATATGCCAATAAGCTCGTATATAGCCTCTGCAATTATCTCACCATCGCTGTTTTTAAGCCCCATAAGCCCATTCTCTTCAAAGAGTATGGGCAGGGATGGGTCTATTTCTGAGCTTTGGGGTGTGGATATGTTTTCGACTGTGACAACATCTGAAGATTGTGATTCGCTTTGTGAAAAAGAAATAGATGGGTCAAATAGGGAAGGGTTTTTCTCTGCAATTGGAGCGGTGCTTGCCACTGACAATGAGAGAGATAAAATTAATATTATCAATAGCCCATTCATATTATATATCTCCTTTGATTTAACATATTTTGTTTATAAAAATTCTTATCTGAAAAAATCGGTGGGCGGTAGGCTTGTTGCAGGATTACCCCATTCTTGATGTGCGGATTGCACTTCATAATGCAAGTGGATACCCTTACTATTGCCTGTATTTCCCGCAATTCCTAATTCTTCTCCAGGCAAAATTATATCCCCAGGATTAACATGATTTTCTCTTAAATGTGCATAGGAATGATACAACCCATTAGCATCTATCACCACAACATTTTTCCCTGCTGCTATATTGTTTATGGGTGCCACAACAACACCACCAACGACGGCATAAACTTCATTATTTATTGCAAAATCAACACCTGTATGTTGATAACCAAATGTTTGTGCATATTGTGGATTTAAATACCCCCAATCCCCCAATGTGCTCATATTCTCAACAGGATTGGCATGTGGAATATCAGTTATACGAGAAAGGTTGTCATCTAATAATTTATTAAGCTCTTCGGGGGATGAGTTTAATTTTTCATATCCACCACTATTTATATTTTCTCTAATAGTATTAATATTAGCACCATCGGAAAGTATATCTTGCATTAGTTTAAGTTGTCTGAAATCCGATATTTCATCTAAAGCAAGAGCCTGCGTAGATAATTCACTTAAAGTATTAAGCTCTTTCTGTCTTGCCTCGGTGGCTTCAGATGGAGCAATATACCTTTGCGATATGCTATCTTTAATACTGTCAGCAGTGGTGTTTGAAAGCTTTTGATATTCACCCTCTATCTTTTCATAAATCTCTGAAGCATGTGCTTTTGCAACATTCCTCATGTTAATAGCATAGGGAGAGAGGCTATCTTTATTATATAGATTGCTTACATAATTATTTAGTATAAGCATATTATCAATCTCACTTAACAGATTATCGTCGAAAAAATTGAGAATGTAGTCTTGAGATAAACTTATATTTTCATTCCCCTTAATCTTCTCCAAAGCCTGAGAAGCTTTGCTCTCGGTGGTTTGGTTTTGAGTAGTAGCTTTTTCTACCAGACTGGAAACTGTCTCTACGGCAGAAAAATCAGAACCATCCCCAATTTCTTCCCCATACCACCTCAAAGCCCCTTCCATCTGCTCGCCAAAAATCCCATCTTCCACAAGAAGCTCGCCATTCACATCACGAAATCCTGCCTCGTTTAGTTGCCTCTGCACCAAGCCAAGCGGAATGGAGGGATACAGGGTACCCGTTATCCTACTGCTAATATCCAAAGCACGGCTTATTAGCTCACGATTGTGGTTTGTAATCCTATTTATGGGGTAGAGGTCTTCTGCTTTTGTGGTAGAAAGCCTTGTAAGTGCAGATTTAGTCCTATCACCAAAAATGCCGTCCACTTCAAGGGTATTCGCTTCGTCGTCATAAATGCCTGCTTTGTTTAGGTTTTTTTGTAGGTTTACCACATCGTAAACAAAATCAAGCCCCTGCTGATGTGATGCTTTATATGGCTTATGCTCTGAGGAAACTTTTTCCCCCTGTCGCCTTAGCTCTTTGAGCTTCATGTCATATTTAGCATTTTTGGCGGCGGTGGGTTTTTCATAGAGGGACTCAAAGGCGGAGCGTGTCTTTTCGCCGTATATGCCATCTTCTTTGAGGGTGTTCTCTTCACTGTCACGCACGCCGTATTTGTTTAGACTATTTTGCAGTGATTGTATACGGCTCTTCTGCTCATAGCCCGAAGCTTTCTTTGCCTTGTCATAACTTGCCTTGATTTGATTAAGGGTGGGGTCTATGTCAAATTTGTTTTTGGTTTTCTTTACTATCTCGGAAGAGGATTTATACTTTTCACTGCTCTGTGGGGTGTAGGGGTTTGGTTTAGTGGAGGAAAAAGCCTCCTTTAAACGCTCGCTCGAGGTTTGTTTGCTCTTAGAAGCAGTGACGCTGTTTTTGTAAAGACTTCCCAAACTGCCCGAGGCACTGCTCTGGGATGCACTGCCCACACTGCTATTTGTCTTAGTCGGGGAGAGGGGCGTGGACATTCCACTGCTCGCTTTGTCTGCGGACGATGCCGCTTTTGTAGAGCTACTCGCCTTGGGCGAATACAGCTCTTTGCTCGCACTGCCAATCTGCGAAGCCACCGCTTTCCCTGCCATGCCTGACAAACTGCTTGTAGCTACTCCCTGCATAAACTTTGTAGCGACATCCTTTAAACCGCTGCTTTCTTCCTCTTCAAATAGTTTTTTATTCTGCTTTGTGTAATTCATAGTTCTTCTCCTTTATTTTACTATTTTTTAGTATTAATTACAACATTAAATTTAAAATATATGTTCTTAAAATGCGTAATAAATATTGTGAGCTTTTCACAATAAAACTGTGCATATCTGAGGATTTTTTAATTAGGAATGGAGAATGAGGAATTAGGAATTATGCAGTTTCGCCAAAGGTAAGACAAATTTTCTCTAACCTCTATTTTCTAATCTCTAAAACACATAAGTATACTTAATGAGTAATTATTATCTTGTTATACAGAACATATCTTCATGAGTCAAGAAACAGTTTCATAAACGAGATACATGATATTCTCTTTTTGTAGGAGGTAGAATGGGATTTCTGCACAATTTACAGTAAAACGAAAATCCATCGTAGGGGCAAGGCTTGCCTTGCCCGAGGTTACAAACAATTTTAAAATATACCGACACATGCGGGCATGTGGGGCCATGCCCCTACAACAATCATCGAAAAATTACCCACAATCAAAAATAAACTGCAAACCCATGTACAACCTATACAAAAACCCCATCCCGATTTCTCTAAATCTAACGAAAATACAAAAATCTAAAAAAAATTGATTAATTTCAAAAAAACTCTTGCATTATATTATTAAATATAGTAATATATTAGGGCACGACTGCACAAGATATGCGTTGACGCGAGAGGTGGCTGCTGTTTGCAGGGAATTTTCGCTGAGTATGTCCGATTTTAAAACCGGGCGGCTTTAAATACTGACCTTTGGTCACTGAGGATGTGTTTCTCAGCTATGTATCCCACTTTTTTAGTGGAAGCTCCGGTAAACTATGCTTATTTTTAAGTGTAGGGTTATCGGTTTTTATTATGTAGCAAAAGAAAACACACGGCACAGTGTTCAGAACTTAAGTGTTAAAGATGTCGCTCCAATTACGGTAAATTTTAAGGAGGCGATGAAAGTGGCAGTCAAAGAAAAAATCAGAATCAGAATTAAAGGTTACGATCATCAATTAGTGGATAAGTCCGCTGAGAAAATCGTGGAAACAGCAAAGAGAACAGGCGCAAGAGTATCTGGCCCTATTCCGCTACCCACAGAAAAAGAAATCGTTACTATTCTGAGAGCGGTTCACAAGTATAAGGACAGCAGAGAGCAGTTCGAAATGAGAACCCACAAGAGACTCATAGACATTCTAAGACCTTCCAACAAAACTGTTGAAGCTCTAACAAGTCTTGAGCTCCCTGCCGGCGTAGAAATCGAAATTAAACTTTAATTTTTACGGCGGGTCATGTTGGTGCAAAACCAACCAATAACCTTAGGAGGTAGGAAAGGATGCAAAAATGCATTATTGGCAAAAAGATTGGTATGACCCAACTTTTTGACGAAACAGGAAAATTCATCCCCGTAACAGTAATCGAAGCGGGACCCTGCGTGGTTGTCCAGAAGAAGACAATCGAAAACGACGGATATGAATCCGTGCAGATCGGTTTTGGCGCCATCAGTGAAAAGAATGTGAACAAGCCTATGAAAGGCCACTTCGCAAAAGCAGATGTAGCTGTAAAAAGAGAGCTACGCGAATTCAGACTTGATGACTGCTCTACACTTAATGTAGGCGACATCATCAAACCCGACGCATTCGAAATCGGCGATAAAGTCGATGTATGCGGCACCAGTAAGGGTAAGGGTTATGCAGGTACCATCAAAAGATGGAACAACCGCTCCCTTAAAGAAACCCACGGTACAGGCCCTGTGCATAGGCACGCTGGTTCAATGGGTGCTTGTTCCGACCCATCAAGGGTTATGAAAGGTAAGAAACTTCCCGGTCACTTAGGTGCTGAGAGAGTTACCGTTCAAAATTTAGAAGTAGTAAAAATCGACACTGAGAACAATCTCATCGCACTGAAGGGTGCTATTCCCGGTCCTAAGAACGGTATAGTATACATCAGCGACAGTGTTAAGGCGTAAGGGAAGGAGGAGTTACAATGCCACAGGTTAAAGTACTTGATATGACAGGTAAAAGCGTTGGCGAAATAAGCCTTTCCGAAGCCATTTTCGGTATAGAGCCCAATGTATCTGTAATGCATGCAGCAGTAGTAAACTACTTAGCTAACCAAAGACAGGGCACACAGTCCACTCTTACCAGAACAGAGGTTAGAGGCGGCGGTAGAAAGCCTTGGAGACAAAAAGGTACAGGCCATGCAAGACAGGGTTCCATCAGAGCTCCCCAGTGGAGACACGGTGGTATCGCTCTCGGTCCTAAGCCAAGAGATTACAGCTACTCGCTAAACAAAAAAGTTAAAAGACTTGCTCTTAAATCCGCTTTCTCCGCTAAGGCGAAAGAAAACGAAATCATAGTTATTGACACAATCTCTATGGAAGAGTTTAAAACAAAGGCAATGATTGCTATGCTAAATGCAGTAGGTGCAGATAAGAAAGCACTCATCGTTATGCCTGAAGTGGATAAGAAAATTGTAAAAAGCGCAAGCAACATCCCAGGTGTAAAAACAGCTTTAGTTAATACAATCAATGTATACGACATGCTTAATTGCGACAAGCTGATTATCGCTAAAGCAGCGGTAGAGAAAATCGAGGAGGTGTACGCATAATGAAAGCACCCCAGGACATTATCATAAGACCAATTATCACAGAGGCATCTATGGCTGGTATCGCTATGAAGAAATACACCTTCAAAGTAGCTAAAGACGCCAACAAGATTGAAATCGGCAAAGCCGTAGAAGCGCTTTTCCCAGGCACAAAAGTTTCCAAGGTAAACACAATGAATTGCCTTGGCAGAGCTAAAAGAATGGGAATGAAGCAAGGCTTTAAGCCTGCTTGGAAGAAAGCGATAGTTACTCTAAAAGCTGATTCCAAGGGAATCGAATTCTTTGAAAGCATGATGTAATAATCGTCTGAAAAGAGAGTAACTGCGGATTATGTGCATACGCACAGTGTATGGGATAACTCATAATCCCGCAACAACTTATGAGGAGAGTGAAACTTAAATGGCTATAAGAAGCTTTAAGCCTACCACCCCTGCTCGTAGACAGATGACTGTTACGGACTATTCAGGGCTTTCAAAGGTAGCACCGGAAAAAAGCCTACTCGCACCTCTTAAAAAGAGCGCAGGTAGAAACAACACCGGTAGAATTACAGTTCGCCACAGAGGGGGCGGCAATAGAAACAAATATCGTATAATCGACTTTAAAAGAAACAAACACGGCATGGCTGCGAATGTTCTAACACTCGAATACGATCCAAACCGTTCTTCCCATATCGCACTTGTGCAGTATGAAGACGGCGAAAAACGCTACATCATCGCTCCAAACGGCCTAAAGGTTGGCGATAAGGTAATGAGCGGCCCAACAGCGGATATCAAGCCAGGTAATGCACTTGCACTTGAAAACATCCCAGTTGGTACATTCATCCACAATGTAGAACTCTACCCTGGCAAGGGTGCACAGCTTGCAAGAGCTGCCGGCATTCAGGCTCAGCTAATGGCTAAAGAGGGCGTATACGCACTTATTAGACTTCCATCGGGCGAGCTAAGGAATGTACCGATTAACTGTATGGCTACTGTGGGTCAGGTAGGAAATATCGACCACGAAAATGTATCCATCGGTAAAGCGGGCCGTAAGCGCCACATGGGTATTAGACCTACTGTTAGAGGTTCTGTAATGAACCCATGCGACCATCCACACGGTGGTGGTGAGGGCAGAAGCCCAATCGGTAGATCTGGTCCTGTTACTCCTTGGGGTAAACCGGCTCTCGGTTACAAAACAAGGAAAAAGCACAACCGCTCCGACAAGTATATTGTTAAGCGTAGAAATGCTAAGTAAGGTGAGCTGAAAGGAGGCAACTAAACAATGGGTAGAAGTATTAAAAAGGGACCTTTCGTGCAACCTATTTTACTCAAAAGAGTTATCGAAATGAACGAAAAAGGCGAAACAAGGGTTCTTAAAACATGGAGTAGATCATCCACAATATTCCCTGATTTCGTTGGGCACACCTTCGCTGTTCACGATGGCCGCAAGCATGTACCTGTATATGTTACAGAAGATATGGTTGGTCATAAATTAGGTGAATTTGCGCCTACGAGAACTTACAAGGGTCATGCAGGCTCTAAGAAAACAAAATAGGGCCGAAAGGAGGATAATAAATGGAAGCAAAAGCGTATCTAAGACATATTCGTATTGCGCCAAGAAAGGTGCAAATCGTACTTGATCTTATCAGAAACAAGCCGGTTGACTATGCAATAGCTATTCTTAAGCACACACCAAAAGCAGCAAGTGAACCACTTGGAAAGCTTCTTAAATCGGCCATAGCTAACGCAGAAAACAATCACAACATGAGCAGAAGTGAGCTTTATGTTGCCGAGTGTTTTGTTAGCCCCGGCCCCACATTAAAGAGAATTAGACCGAGAGCACAGGGTAGGGCGTTCAGAATATTAAAAAGAACATCCCACATCACAATGGTGCTCAAGGAAAAAGAATAAGCTGAAAGAGGAGGTAATCTAATGGGCCAGAAGGTAAATCCGCACGGACTTCGTGTCGGTGTAATTAAGGATTGGGATTCTCGCTGGTTTGCTAGGGATGATGCTTTCGGCGATATCTTGGTTGAGGATTACAAAATCCGTAAATATCTCAAGAAGAAGTTGTTTGAAGCAGGTATCCCACGCATCGAAATCGAGCGTGATGCCACAAAGGTAAGACTACACATCCATTGTTCAAAACCCGGTATCGTAATCGGTAAGGGTGGCTCTGCTATTGAAGCGCTAAAGAATGAAATGGATGCATTCATCAACAAGGGCAAAGAAGAAAAAGTTAATGTTTTCATCAATGTTGTTGAAGTTAAACAGCCCGATAAAAACGCACAGCTTGTAGCTGAAAATATCGCTGCACAGCTTGTAAACAGAGTTTCTTTCCGCAGAGCTATGAAACAATCCATCGGCAGAGCTATGAAGCTTGGCGCTAAGGGTATTAAAGTTTCTGTGAGCGGAAGAGTTGGCGGCGCTGAAATCGCAAGAACTGAGCGCTACCACGAGGGAACTATCCCACTACAAACTATCAGAGCGGACATCGACTACGGTTTCGCTGAAGCTGACACAACCTATGGTAAAATCGGCGTTAAAGTTTGGATTTATGTAGGTGAAGTTCTCTCCGATAAGAAAGCTCTTAGGGAAGGGGGCAACAAATAATGCTTCTACCAAAAAGAGTAAAATACCGCAGAGTTCACAGAGGACGTCTGACAGGTAAAGCAACAAGAGGTAACACGATTTCATACGGTAAATTCGGTTTACAGGCGCTCGAGCCTGCTTGGATTACTTCCAACCAAATCGAAGCTGCCCGTATCGCTATGACCAGATACATTAAACGTGGTGGTCAGGTATGGATAAAGATTTTCCCCGATAAGCCAATAACTGAAAAGCCTGCTGAAACTCGAATGGGTTCAGGTAAAGGTAGCCCAGAGTACTGGGTAGCAGTTGTTAAGCCGGGTAGAGTTATGTTTGAAATCGGCGGCGTTAGTGAGGAGCTTGCCAGAGAGGCTATGCGTCTTGCAATGCACAAACTACCGATCAAATGCAAATTCATCGTTAAGGAAGAAGAGAAGGAGAGTGAAGAGTAATGAAAGCAACAGAGATAAGAAACCTCTCTAACACACAACTGAATGAAAAGCTTTCCGAACTTAAAGCTGAGCTTTTCAATCTACGCTTCCAACACGCAATCAATCAGCTCGATAACCCAATGCGCCTAAATGTTGTGAAAAAAGACATCGCACGCATTAAAACCGTTATTAGAGAGAATGAACTAAAAAGCGCACAATAATACGGGAAGGGAGGACTAAGCTGTGAGCGAAAGAAACCTAAGAAAAACAAGGGTTGGCACAGTAGTAAGCGATAAAATGGACAAAACAGTTGTTATTGCCATCCGCGACAATGTGAAACATCCCCTTTACAAGAAGATTATCAAGCGTACAGTTAAGCTAAAAGCTCATGACGAAGCTAATGCTTGTGGTATAGGCGATAAAGTTCAAGTAATGGAAACCCGCCCGCTTTCCAAGGATAAAAGATGGAGAGTTGTGGAAATCATTGAAAAGGCTAAGTAATTATCGTTATTAGGCATACTAAAAACGCTAATTTAAGCGCCTGTATAAATGGTTACAGGCAGTTACCGTAAGGTACTGGTAAATTAGTTTAAACCGAAAGGAGGAATTGCGCTGTGATTCAGATGCAAACCTATCTAAAAGTTGCTGATAACACCGGAGCTAAGGAGCTTATGTGTATCAGAGTTCTGGGTGGTACCAGAAGGAGATACGCAAACATCGGCGACGTGGTTGTAGCTTCAGTAAAAAAAGCTGCTCCCGGCGGTGTTGTAAAAAAAGGTGAAGTAGTAAAGGCAGTTATAGTACGCTCTGCAAAAGGCGTTAGAAGAGACGATGGCACATACATCCGCTTCGACGAAAATGCAGCAGTTATTATCAAAGAAGATAAAAATCCGAAGGGTACTCGTATCTTTGGCCCAGTAGCCAGAGAGCTTCGTGAGAAAGAGTACATGAAAATTCTAAGCCTCGCCCCAGAGGTTCTTTAATGGAGGTGCATGACAAGTGAATAAACTTCACATAAAGTCTGGAGATAAAGTTCAGATTCTGTCAGGCAAGGACAAGGGCAAGCAGGGCAAGGTGCTTGAGGTTAGCCCTAAGGAGCAAAAAGTTATTGTAGAAGGCCTTAATGTTGTTACAAAACACGTTAAAGCAAGAAAAGCCGGCGAAATAGGCGGTAAGGTAGAGGCTGAAGGCGCTATCTACGCTTGTAAAGTTCAGGTTGTTTGCACAAAGTGCGGCAAAGCTACAAGAACAGGCTCCAAAGTTAGTTCTGACGGTAAAAAACAGCGTTTCTGCAAAAAATGCGACGCAACATTCTAAGTAAGGAGGATTAAGCACATGGCAAGATTACACGAAACATTCAAAAGCGATGTAGCACCGGCTATGCACAAAAAGTTCGGCTACAAGAGTGTCATGCAGATCCCCAAACTTGAGAAAGTTGTTATCAACGTAGGTTGTGGAGAAGCTCGTGACAATCAAAAAGTGATTGAAGCAATCATGGGAGATATTGGTAAGATAACAGGTCAAAAACCTTTACCTTGTAAGGCAAAGAAATCTGTTGCTAACTTTAAACTCCGTGAAGGTATGATAATTGGTGTTAAAGTAACACTTAGAGGCGAGAGAATGTATGAGTTTGTAGACAGACTCTTCAATGTAGCTCTCCCTCGTGTAAGAGACTTTAGAGGAATAAACGCAAATGGCTTTGATGGTAGGGGCAACTATGCATTCGGCCTAAAAGAACAGCTAATTTTCCCTGAAATTGATTACGATAAAATAGATAAAGTACGCGGCATGGACATATGCTTTGTAACAAGCGCAAACACAGACGAAGAAGCTCGTGAGTTACTCACACTTATGGGCGCACCGTTCGCGAAGTAAGGAGGAGAATATTTGTGGCTAAGAAATCAATGATAGCAAAACAACAAAGAGAACCCAAATTTTCGACTCGTGCATACAACAGATGCAAAATTTGTGGTAGACCACATGCTTACCTTCGCAAATATGCAGTTTGTCGTATATGCTTTAGAGAACTTGCATATAAAGGACAAATTCCAGGCGTTAGAAAAGCAAGCTGGTAGTACGAGTAAAGGAGGTTGACGGCATGCATATTACCGATGCAATCGCTGACATGTTAACACGCATAAGAAATGCAAATGCAGCGAAACACGATACGGTAGATATTCCCGCATCCAATATTAAAAAAGCAATCGCTCAAATACTTTTGGATGAAGGATATATTAGAGCTTTCACCGTTATAGAAGACGGAAAGCAGGGCGTCGTACGCATTACTCTTAAATACGGCCCCGCAAAATCACAGGTTATCACAGGACTTCGCAGAGTATCCAAACCGGGTCTGCGCATGTACTCAGGTTGTGAAGACATCCCAAGAGTAATGAAGGGTCTTGGTATAGCAATTCTCTCTACATCTAAGGGTGTAATGACCGACAAACAAGCTCGTAAAGAGAATGTCGGCGGAGAAATATTAGCATTTATTTGGTAAGGAGGTGTAAAAGTAATGTCTCGTATAGGTAGAAAACCAATAACAGTTCCCGCAGGAGTTGAAGTGACTATCGCAGAGGGTAACGCAGTTACCGCTAAAGGCCCAAAAGGCACTCTAAGTTACACCTTCAGACCTGAAATAAGCATAGCTTTAGAGGGAAGTGAAATTATAGTTACCCGTCCTTCCGATGCGAAGGAACACAGGAGCCTGCACGGTCTTACCAGAACACTTGTTGCCAATATGGTAGAAGGTGTATCCAAGGGTTTCACCAAGGAACTGGAAATAAACGGCGTAGGTTATCGTGCTGCAAAGCAAGGTAAGGACTTAATGCTCACACTGGGTTATTCCCATCAAGTAGTAGTGAGTGAAACCGATGAAATCAAAATCGAAGTACCTGCTCCAAACAAGATCATAATTTTAGGCGCTGACAAACAAAAAGTAGGCCAATTCGCCGCTGAAGTTAGAGAAAAGCGTCCTCCTGAGCCATACAAGGGCAAGGGTATTAAATATGCTAACGAAGTTATCATCCGCAAGGAAGGTAAAGCAGGTAAAGGCAAGAAGTAAAGGAGTGAATTAACATGGTGAAAAAGCCTAACAGCAATAAAGCAAGGCTAAAAAGACACGTTAGAGTTCGTGCTAAAATAGCAGGAACAGCACAGCGTCCACGCCTTAATGTATTCCGCTCCGCAAAACACATCTATGCCCAGCTAATTGATGATGCAACAGGTACAACACTTGTAAGTGCATCTACAATGGATAAAGGTTTTGAAGGTTTTGGCGGTAATAAGGAAGCGGCTAAGAAGATTGGCGCTACCTTAGCGGCAAGAGCAACAGAAAAAGGTATTTCCGATGTTGTATTTGACCGCAGCGGCTACATTTACCACGGTCGTGTGCAAGAGCTTGCAGCAGGCGCACGCGAAGGCGGTCTAAAATTCTAATAAGGAGGGAATACTTTTGGCTCGTATAGACGCATCTACACTTGATATAAAAGAAAGAGTAGTAGCTATTAACCGTGTATCTAAAACGGTTAAGGGCGGACGCATTTTCAAGTTTGCGGCACTTGTTGTTGTCGGTGACGGCAATGGTACAGTAGGCTACGGACTTGGAAAAGCATCAGAGGTTCCCGATGCAATACGCAAAGGAATCGAGGATGCAAAGAAAAACCTAACTAAGGTTTCTCTTAAAGGCACAACAATCCCACACGAAATCGTTGGGGCTTACGGTGCTGCAAGAGTTTTACTAAAGCCAGCTCCACAGGGTACCGGTGTTATCGCTGGTGGGCCTGTTCGTGCAGTGCTTGAAGTAGCGGGTATTAAGGATATAAGAACTAAGTGTATTAGATCCAACAATCCCTGCAATGTAGTTTCGGCTACAATCCAAGGTCTTGCTTCAGTTAGAGATGCTGCACAGGTTGCGGCAATCAGAGGCAAGAGCGTAAAAGAAATTTTAGGTTAGGAGGTTTAGGGAAATGGCATATAAAATTAAACTCGTAAAAAGTTTAGCAGGCAGAAAAGATAGCCACATTGCTACCGCTAAATCTCTCGGACTAAATAAAATCGGCGCAGTGGTTACACAGCCCGATAACGCAGCAACAAAAGGCAAAATAGCAACAATATCCTACCTTATTGAGGTAACAGAGGCATAAAGCAAGGAGGTGCAGATAAAATGAAATTGCACGAACTTTCACCGGCTCCGGGCTCTGCGAAAAAAGCCTTCAGAAAAGGTAGAGGCGCAGGTTCTGGTAACGGTAAAACAGCGGGCAAAGGTCATAAAGGTCAAAACGCTCGTTCGGGCGGTGGTGTAAGACCGGGCTTTGAAGGCGGACAGATGCCGCTACACAGAAGACTCCCTAAAAGAGGATTTAACAACAACTTTGCAACCAAATATGCAACCATCAATGTTTCCGATCTAAATAAGTTTGAAGACGGCGCAGTTATAGACACACAGTCTGTAATAGATGCTGGTCTACTAAAGAAAACTTTAGATGGCGTAAAAGTTTTAGGCAACGGTGAGTTAAATAAGAAACTCACAGTTAACCTTGCAGCTTTCTCGGCATCCGCAAAGGAAAAAATTGAAGGAGCAGGCGGGAAAGCAGAGGTGAAATAAGGATGTTTGCTACATTCAGAAATGCGTGGAAATTACCTGAGCTAAGAGCGAAGATTCTTTACACCATAATGATAGTTCTGATTTTCAGAATAGGTTCAGCAATCCCAGTTCCATTTCTCGACCCAAATGCGATAGGGGCAATGATTGCGGCTCAATCAGCCAACGGCAATCTACTCGGATTTATCAACATGCTTTCAGGTGGTGCTTTTGCACAATCAACACTGTTTGCACTAAGTATATCCCCCTATATCACATCATCCATCGTTATTCAGCTTCTAACCATCGCTATTCCATATCTTGAAAACCTTTCAAAGGAAGGCGAAGAGGGCAGAAAGAAGATTAACAAAATCACACGCTATACCACAGTAGCACTTGCTCTTTTACAGGCATATGGCTACTATGCACTACTTAGATATCAGCTTGGTGCTGTAAACTATGTAGAAGGCGTTTCCGGCATACTTGCAGGTACTGCAATTGTTCTATCCTTCACAGCGGGCGCATTATTAATAATGTGGCTTGGTGAGCAGATAGACAAAAAAGGTATCGGAAACGGCATCTCAATGATACTCTTTGCAGGTATCGTTGCAGGTGGCCCCTCAGCAGTAATGAGCCTTGTTAGCACATTTATGTTAGGCCTTCAGGGTGGCGAGTTTACAATGTATCTATTCATTGTACCCGCAATAGCGATACTCTTTGTAATTTTAATAGGATTTATCGTTCTAATGACAAATGCAGAGAGAAGAGTTCCAGTACAATACGCAAAGCGCATTGTAGGTAGAAAAACATACGGCGGCCAGAGCACATTCATCCCTATTAAGGTGAATATGTCGGGCGTACTTCCAGTAATCTTTGCAAGTTCCTTGCTTGGTATCCCTGGAATTATCGCTGGATTTGTAAATCCAGACCCCGATAGCTGGGTATACGGTTTAATGAATTTCTTAAACTACAACGGTGCTCCATATGCGATACTTTACTTCTTCCTAATATTAATGTTTAACATTTTCTATGTTTCTGTACAATACAATCCAATAGAAATTGCAAACAATCTTAGAAAGAATAGCGGTACAATCCCAGGTATCAGAGCTGGTGAACCAACTTCTGAATTCCTACAAAAGATTGTATCCAAAATTACACTTATCGGCGGTCTATTCCTTGCTTTCATCGCTATCCTACCGATAGCTGTGACAGGCATCACAGGAATAAACATCGCACTCGGTGGTACAACAGTTATCATTTTAGTAGGTGTTGCGCTCGATACTGTAAGACAACTTGAATCACAAATGATGATGCGTCACTACAAGGGTTTCCTTGAATAATAAAGCGGGGTAACTTATGAAAATTATTTTACTTGGTGCGCCAGGAGCTGGCAAAGGAACACAGGCGGAAATAATAAGTGAACATCTGAGTATCCCTCAGATTAGCACGGGTAGCATCATAAGGGAAGCGGTTAAATCCGCCACCGAAATGGGCAAAAAAGCTAAGTCCTACATGGACGATGGCGCACTCGTGCCGGACGAAGTGGTAATTGGTATAATAAAGGATCGTTTAAAAGAAAATGACTGCGCTAATGGTTTTATCTTAGACGGTTTCCCAAGAACCCTGCCACAGGCTGAGGCACTCGAAAGAATGGGAGTTGCAATTGACAAAGTAATAAATATCGAAGTTTCGGATGAAGCTATTGCAGGCAGAATGAGCGGCAGACGTGTATGCGAGGGTTGCTCGGCTTCCTACCATGTAGTTAACAAACCTTCCGAAAAAGGCGAAATTTGTGAAAAATGCGAGGGCAAATTAATCATCCGCAAGGACGATGCTCCCGAAACCGTTAAAGAGCGTCTGAGAGTATACCACGAACAGACAGCACCACTAACGGATTACTATTCTAAGAAGAATATGCTCTCAGTTGTTGAGGGTGAAGGGGATGTAGCGGATATAACCGCAAACACTCTTAAAATACTGGAGGCTTGAGATGATTGTGCTTAAAAATAGTGCCGAGCTCAAAATAATGAGCGAATCGTGCAAAATAGCAGCACAGGCACTCAAGCTTGGCGGCGAGGCTGTACGCCCAGGTGTTACAACCGCCGAGATAAACAAAATTATCCACGATTTTATTATCTCACAAGGCGCCACCCCCTCGTTTTTAGGATACGGCGGTTTTCCTGCCAGTGCATGCATATCTATTAACGACTGCGTAATTCATGGCATACCAAACAAAAAGACGGTAATTAAAGAGGGCGACATTGTAAGCATAGATGTGGGAGCATATAAAAATGGCTACCACGGCGACAATGCCTCAACATTTGCCGCAGGCGAAATTAGCGAAGAAGCAAAAATGCTGCTTCGCATCACAGAGGAAAGTCTTTATAAAGGGATTGAAGCTATCAAAAGCGGAAGTCGCTTAGGGGATGTAGGTGCTGCGATACAAAGCCATGTTTGTGCCAATGGATACGGCATTGTGAGAGAATATGTGGGTCATGGCATAGGGCAAAACCTGCATGAATCCCCCGAAGTACCAAATTATGGCATAGAGGGACGCGGGATAAGACTTACCCCCGGCATGGTAATAGCCATAGAGCCCATGATTAATCAGGGTAAAGGGGATGTAAGGGTTTTGAAGGACGATTGGACAGTAGTCACAATCGACGGCAAACTTTCCGCACATTTTGAGCACACGGTTGCCATTACCGAGCAGGGCCCGGTGATACTCACCAGAGCTTAGTCGGGGTATATTGTATGATAAAAGGTAGTGTGGTGAGGTCGGCCGCAGGACACGATAAAGACAGGTTTTTTACAGTGCTATCACTCGAGGGTGACTTTGCATATATCTGCGATGGTAAATATCGCAAATTGCAAAACCCCAAAAAGAAAAGGCTTAAACATCTGCAAAAAACAAATACTGTGCTTGATGGTGAAATGCTTCAAACCGACAAACAGATAAGAAAGGCGCTCCACCCATTTAATTATGGAGACGAGCCCATTAACTAACATTTAAACAACCTGAGGAGGTAATCTGCTTGTCTAAAGACGATGTTATAGAAATAGAGGGTGTAGTGCTCGAAGCACTGCCAAACGCCCAGTTCCAAGTGGAGCTGCCCAATGGGCATAAAATATTAGCGCATATTTCCGGAAAGCTTAGGATGAATTTCATCCGTATACTACCGGGCGATAAGGTAACAGTGGAGATGTCACCCTATGATTTAACAAAGGGTCGCATCACATGGAGATCAAAATAACGATACTTTAAGGGTATTACAAGGAGGTAATTCACATGAAAGTAAGACCTTCCGTGAAGCCCATTTGCGAAAAGTGCAAAATCATAAGACGCAAGGGTCGCATAATGGTTATATGCCAAAACCCTAAGCATAAGCAGCGTCAGGGCTAAAAACCGATAACCGATATAATGGAGGTGCAACAAAATGGCTCGTATTGCTGGTGTTGACTTGCCAAGAGAAAAGCGAGTTGAGATTGGTCTTACCTATATTTTCGGTATAGGTCAAAAGACAGCGACAACCATCATAGAATCCACAGGAAT
>CAYJLI010000047.1:0-13593 GCA_964371155.1 uncultured Oscillospiraceae bacterium
ATAAGCATAATCCCCAAAAATAAAACTACCATTATCAGTTTTTGATAATGGTAGTTTATTTCTTTAAAGTAGCCGTATATAGGCACATAGTGGCATTAAAATTATTTTCTAAGAAAGTCTTTCCTTAAAATCGCTATAACCAAAGCTTTTCACATTAATTATACTGCCATCCTCTTTTAAAAGCATTATAGAGGGGAGTGCCATGCCGTTAAATGTATTGTTTTTTACCATTGAGTAAATAGCCATGTCCTCAAAAATGAGTTTATCGCCTATTTTAAGCTCATGGTCGAAGGAGTAGTCACCGATTATGTCCCCTGCTAAGCAGGTTGCACCGCCGAAACGATAGGTAAACGCCTTTTCATCCGGCTGACCGCTCTGATATAGCGGTGGGCGGTAGGGCATTTCGATAACATCCGGCATATGGCAGGCGGCTGAAGCATCCAAAATGCCTATATTCATGCCGTTTTTTACAATGTCGAGCACTTTTGTCACCATATATCCTGCGTGGTAGGCAATGGCTTCGCCCGGCTCGAGGTAGACCTCTACACCATACTTTGCCTTAAATGATTTCACACATTCTATCAGAGCTTCTCTGTCGTAATCGGGGCGTGTGATGTGGTGACCACCACCAAAGTTTATCCATTTCATCGCCCAGATGAACTCACCAAACTGCTCCTCTACCGCAGAGAGTGTTTCTATCAGTGCGTCACTGTTCTGCTCGCAGAGTGTATGAAAGTGCAAACCCTCTATGCCATCAAGCTCGTCGGGGCGAAATTCTTCCCTGATTACGCCAAGCCTTGAGCCGACGGAGCAGGGGTCGTATATTCCGCCACCCTGTGTGGAGCAAAGGGGATTTATGCGAATACCACAGCTTTTGCCCGATGCCTTTGCCTTGGCTTTGTATTTATTCCACTCGTTAAAGGAATTAAATATCACATGGTCGCAAATCGAGAGAATTTCGTCTATTTCCTCTTCGTTATATGCACCGCTGAAGACATGGTTTTCCTTGCCCATTTCCTCAAAGCCAAGCTTTGCTTCATAGAGTCCGCTTGCAGTAGTGCCAGAGAGATATTTTCCTATGAGTGGATAAATGCTAAACATCGAAAACGCTTTCTGCGCAAGCAGTATCTTTGCCCCCGATTTTTCTGCTACCTCGGCGAGCATCTCTAAATTCTTTACTATTTTGCCCTCGTCCACCACATAGGCAGGTGTTTTAACATTATATAGCTCTTTGTTCATTAGTCCACCAAAGTTGGGTTGAAGTCTTCATGCCATGGGAGGCCCCACTTATTGAGCGCTTCCATGAATGGATCTGGGTCAAATTCTTCAATGTTCCATACACCCGGCTTATTCCAAGTGCCATTCATAACCATCATTGCACCAATCATTGCAGGCACACCCGTTGTGTAGGAAATTGCCTGTGATTCCACTTCTTTATAGCACTCTTGATGGTCGCACACATTGTAGACATAGTAGTTTTTCTCAACACCGTCTTTTTTACCTCTGAACATGCAGGCAATATGTGTTTTGCCCACTGTGCGAGGGCCGAGCGAAGCAGGGTCTGGCAGTAGCTCTTTTAAGAACTGAATTGGCACTATCTGTGTACCACCGAAATTTATAGGCTCTATGCCAAGCATACCCACATTTTCAAGGCATTTCATATGGGTGATGTAGCTTTGACCAAATGTCATGAAAAATCTAATTCTTTTAAGTCCTGGCATGTTTTCCACAAGGCTTTCAAGCTCTTCATGGTATAGTAGGTACATATCCTTCATGCCAACTTCTTTAAAATCATACTCTCTTTTGATTTCAAGAGGCTTTGTTTCTATCCATTTGCCATCTTCCCAGTATCTGCCATTTGCCGATACTTCCCTTAGATTAATCTCAGGGTTAAAGTTTGTTGCGAATGGGTAGCCATGGTCGCCGCCATTGCAGTCGAGTATATCAATATAGTTAATCTCATCAAAATAATGCTTTAGTGCATATGCCGAGAAAACCCCTGTTACACCTGGGTCAAATCCACTTCCCAAAAGCGCACAAATACCAGCTTCTTTGAATTTTTCTCTGTATGCCCACTGCCATTTGTATTCAAATTTAGCGGTGTCCACTGGCTCGTAGTTAGCTGTGTCCACATAGTGGGTTTTTGTAGCCAAGCAGGCATCCATTATAGTTAAATCCTGATATGGCAGTGCAAGGTTTAGCACCACATCTGGTTTAAACTCATTTATCAGTGCCACAAGCTCATCAACATTATCGGCATCCACCTTAGCGGTTTGGATTTTTGTTTTAGTTTTGCCCTCTAATTTTTCTTTAAGTGCATCGCATTTGGACTTTGTGCGGCTAGCAATCATAATTTCCTCAAAAACTTCGCTGTTTTGGCAGCATTTGTGCACTGCAACACCTGCAACGCCACCTGCACCTATTATTAAACATTTACCCATAAGTCATATCTCCTTTTTAGTTGTTGTTAGTCATGCGTGGGATATTTTTTCGTATATCTTTTTAATTATTAAAGTTGCAATAATAACTCCCTTGTTATCTTGCAAGCAAGTGCTGTTGAAGCTCCACTTTGATCGTAATGGGGTGAAAGCTCGTTGATGTCACAGCCCACTATATTTAAATCGCCGAGTTTTAGCACTGCATTTAAAAGCTCTTTAAATGTCACGCCACCTGCCTCAGGTGTGCCAGTGCCCCAAAAACAGGAGGGGTCGAGTACATCTAAATCAAGTGTGAAGTAAACTGGTTTTCCCTTTAGCTCTTCTACAACTCTCCTAAACTCATCTAAATCAAATTTATAGAGTCTGGTGTGATTTTTTGCAAACTCAAACTCATGTTTCTCACCACTGCGTATGCCGAGCTGATATATTCTACCATCACCTAAGAAGTTCCATATCTGCTTCATTACACCCGAGTGGGTGAGAGCCTCGCCTAAGTATTCGTCCCTTAAATCGGTGTGGGCATCTAAATGGATTATATGCAAATCAGGATATTTTTCATATGCCGCCCTCACTGCACCGAGTGTGATTAGATGTTCACCGCCGAGCATCACTGGGATTTTTTCGTCGGTGAGAATTTTTTTTGTATAATCATAAATTTCGTCGAGCACTTTATAAGTGTTGCCAAATGGGAAGTCTAAATCCCCACCGTCAAACACTTTTATTTCGGTTAAATCCCTATCACAGTAGGGGGAGTAGGTTTCAATTCCGAAGCTTTCATTTCTTATTGCGGCAGGGCCAAACCTTGTGCCAGGGCGAAAGGAGGTAGTGCCATCAAATGGCGCTCCAAAAAGCACGATTTTTGCTTCATCGTATTCGCTTTCGCAAGCTATGAAAGTGCTTATATTCTTATTCATTCTCTTTAAGCATCTCCTCTACATATTTCGGCAGGCAGAATGAACCTTTGTGAAGTGTGGTGCTGTAATACTTTGTGTCAATCTCCGCCGATTTAAAATTTTCTTCCTTTAAATCCTTTGTGGGGTGGTATTTCTTAGAGGCAAAACCAAATAACCAATGCCCCGAGGGATATGTTGGTATATGTGCCTGATAGACTTTTGCTATCGGGAAATTACCAAGTATCCTCTTGTGAGCTCTGTTCATCGCCGCCGCATCCTGCCTGTAAAATGGGCTTTCATGTTGATTTACCATGATGCCATCGTCCGAAAGTGCATTAAAGCAGTTGCCGTAGAATTCTTTTGTAAAAAGCACTTCCCCAGGGCCTGAGGGGTCTGTTGAGTCTACTATAATGAGGTCGTATTTTTCCTTTGTGTGGCGGATGAATTTAAGCCCATCGGCTATATGGATATTCGCCACGGGATTATTAAATCCGCATGCAGTTTTAGGCAGATACTGCTTGCAGATATCTATTACCCTCTCGTCTATCTCAACAAGGTCTATGAGCTCTATTTGTGGGTACTTCTCAAGCTCCCTGAGCACTCCGCCGTCCCCAGCACCTATTATAAGCACCTTTTTTATATTCGGATTTACCGACATTGGTATATGTGTCATCATTTCGTGGTATATAAACTCATCCTTTTCGGTGAGCATCATCACGCCGTCGAGAGTCAAGAATTTTCCGAATTCACGGCTTTCATAAACGGCTATCTTTTGG
Source organism: uncultured Oscillospiraceae bacterium (assembly GCA_964371155.1). Taxonomy (GTDB): domain Bacteria; phylum Bacillota; class Clostridia; order Oscillospirales; family Ruminococcaceae; genus CAYJEQ01. The sequence goes on from CAYJLI010000047.1 coordinate 4,108, forward strand.
AAGTCGCTCTGCTCGCTGTGGAGTTGGCTTTCTACTTTTATAGAAAATCTCACACCCGAAGTGTGGTATTCTGTAAACCATAAATCATCCATAGTCATCTTCCTTTCTATTATGCCATTAACCCTATAATGCCAAAGACTGCAAAAGCATCCATTAGTGCAGCTCGATTTGATGCTCTATCGGGTTTTCAAGCACATTAATTCGGCTTGCATCCATAGTTTCAGGGCCTGTGATTAAGCATCCCTTTTCCTTTGCGTAGTTTATATAGTTTATAATCTCATCAGTTATCATTTCACCCGGTGCAAGAATTGGTATCCCAGGTGGGTAGCACATTACAAATTCACCGCAAATATGTCCATTGCACTCGTTTATAGGCAAACTTACCTTGTCGCCAAAAAACGCCTTTTGTGGGGACATTGCCACCACGGGCGAGATATATTCACTCTCAAGCATTCCTGCTTTATCCTTTTTATACTTTCTTCTTATCTCGGAAAGTGCGGTTATAAGTCTTTCGATATTTTTATTTTTATCCCCCACTGAGATATATGCAAGTATATTGCCCAAATCGCCAAATTCTATCTGAATGTCGTATTCATCACGGAGCAGGTCATATACTTCCTTGCCTGCAAGGCCTATGTCTATGGTGTTTACCGAGAGTTTAGTGGTGTCGAAATCAAATATGCTATCGCCATTTATAATCTCTTTGCTGTATGCGTAATAGTCGCCTATTTCGTTTATCTCTTCCCTTGAGTAGTCGGCAAATTTCTTCACCTTTTCAAAGATTTTCTCCCCCTCAAGTGCGAGCTTCCTCCTCGAAATATCAAGGCTTGAAAGTAGCAGGTATGAGCCGCTTGTAGTCTGGGTTAAATTAATTATCTGGCGCACATAATGTGGATTTACATTTTTACCGCATAGCAGTATGGAGCTTTGGGTGAGTGAGCCGCCCGATTTATGCATGCTCACGCTTGCCATGTCCGCACCTGCCGCCATTGCTGTTATCGGCATGTCCTTGCCAAAATAAAAATGCGTGCCGTGGGCTTCGTCCACAAGTACTTTTATCCCTTTTTCGTGGGAAATATCCACTATCGTCTTTAAGTCGGAGCAGATACCATAATAGGTGGGATTGTTTACAAGTATCGCCTTAGCGTCGGGGTTTCTTTCTATTGCATCTTTTACATCGGAAACGGACATTCCAAGCGCAATGCCAAGCCTCATATTGGTTTGTGGATTTACATACACAGGTATTCCCCCACAAATTACAAGGGCATTTATAACACTTTGATGAACATTCCTTGGCAGAATTAGCTTATCCCCAGCCTTGACTGTTGCAAATATCATCGCCTGCACCGAGGAGGTAGTGCCTCCCACCATAAAGAAAGAATGTGCTGCACCGAACGCCTCAGCCGCAAGCCCCTCAGCTTCTTTTATTACCGAAGTGGGGTGGCAGAGATTATCAAGAGGTTTCATTGAGTTTACATCCACACTCATGCAGTCCTCACCCAAAAATTCGGTGAGCTCAGGGTTTCCCCTGCCTCTCTTATGCCCTGGAACATCAAAGGGCACTAATTTATTATTTTTCATCTCTTCGAGTGCATCTGCAATCGGTGCTCTTTTTTGATTTCCCAAGATTTATTCCCCCATTGTATTTTAGTGTTGTGAGTAAAATGTTAATTTCGTTGTTTAGTACACATTAGTACCGCTAAAAATTTCTATCATCTCTTTTCGCAGTGCATTTGTGATATTAAGCCTTGTTTTAGGCGCTATTTCATATACATCGGCATTGAAGAGGTAGTTTTGCAGTACAATGTCTTTTATCAGCATCCTTGTGTGGAAAATATTCGACTGATATACATTCACATCAATAGCGTCGTATTTTTCGAGTGTTTTAGTATCGATAAAGTCCTGTATAGAGGTCATTTTGTGGTCTAAAAACAGCTTTCTGCCGCTTATATCCCTTGTGAAACCTCTCACACGGTAGTCCATTGTGATTATATCGGAGTCAAAACTGCTGATTAGAAAATCCAGCGTTGAAAGAGGTGGGATTTCGCCACATGTGGCTACATCTATATCCACTCTGAATGTCGCTATTGAGTTTTCGGGGTGGTATTCGGGATAGGTGTGCACCGTTACATGGCTTTTATCAAGATGTGCAACGACTGTTTCCCCAGAGCGGTTTTTAGCCATGCTCTCCTCCGCAATTAAAAGGGTAACGGATGCTCCCTGTGGCTCATAATCCTGCTTTGAGATGTTTAGCACTGTTGCCCCTATCATCTCTGTGAGCTTTGTGAGGATATCTGTTAGCCTATCAGAATTGTACTGCTCGTTGATATACTTGATATAATCCTGCTGTTCCCTCGCTGTTTTAGCATAGCAAATATCGTAGATATTAAAGCTGAGTGCCTTTGTTAAATTATTAAATCCATATAGTTTTAGCTTGTCCGACATCTTTAAAATCCTCCAAAAAAGAAAAGGTATACCGCATAAACGGCACACCTTATAAAATAGTCTTTTGCCCACTGGGCATAATATATTTCAGAGTCTATATAGCAAGAACTTACTTTTACTACTCTTATTGACCTTTTTACAAGTGTGTACCCGAGTACACTTAGGGCGAATGAACCCAACAGGCAATTAAGTTGCCAGCTTATAAAATTTTCGCTTTTAGCGCAATCAATAATGCTCTTTTTTAAGCGGAGGGTGAATATAAAATCACCCCAAAGCCAATAAAATTTTATCGGCTGAGTAAATTCTCACTGAATAACTGTGAAACGGGATTTTCTAAAATAAAAACATCCCCATCCATTAATTATATTAATATACGCAACCCCTTTTGTCAAGAGGTTATGAAGGGATTTTTTAAATTAATTTTCATCTGCCAATTGTGGAAGAAATTTTCCTTTGCAGAACTGTTAAATTAGAGTAAAAAATATTTAAAAACTAAAATAAAAAACTGAGATTTTATCCTATATAAAACTTACAACCTTTTTCCTATTGAGTATAAAATAATATCCCACAAATCCTATTAAGGAGAAGATAGCTGCACTTGCCGCCGACATTCCAAGCTTAAAAAGTGTTGGATTAGCGCTGTTAACCACAAAATATGCTATCGGTATACGCACCAAAAATGTTGAAATAAGCCCCAACCACATAACAAATGTGGTGTGTCCTGCGCCGCTCAAATAGCCTGAGAAGGGGCTCTCAAACGCCTTGCTGGCACTTTCTATGGAAGTAGCCATCAAAAACATTGCCGCACCTGTGATTACAGCCGTATCACTTGTAAATATGCTTGCCAGTATATCTCCATGGAAAAACCCTGCATAGAACAAGATGCTTGCAAGCACAAGCGAGATGCCAAAACAAATCCAAACGCTTTTCTTAGCCCTGTCGTACTGATTTACGGCGGTGTTTTGCGCAACAAAGGTTGAAACAGCGCTCGTCATGGATAGGGGGATTAAAAACATATAATAGAATATCTTTTCAGCCACACCTACACTGGCGGACTCAATTAATCCAAGTGAGTTTACAAGTGCGGTAATAATTAAAAATGAAAATCCATTAAAAAAGCTCTGGGCGGCAAGGGGTGAGCCGATTTTGAGTATCTCTTTTTCCATCATTTTGTCTCTTTTAAGATTTTCTTTACTAAATGGCACGGGGAGGCCTTTTTTCTTCATATATATGTATGAGCAAAATAAACTAAGTGCCTGTGCCATTATTGTGGCAATGGCAGTGCCGGAGGAATCCATTCCAAGCAGTGCAACAAACAATAAGTCGAGCAGAATATTAGCGGTACACGCTATCGCCACGAAGAAAAGAGGGGTTTTAGAATTTCCAAACCCTCTAAATATACCGCTTATCAAATTATATCCCGTGATGAATACTATTCCTGAAGCACAGATTGCAATATAGTTTTTTGTCTTCTCAAAAGCTCCCTCGGGCGCATTTACAAAATGCGTAATTATATCCGAGAGTGGAAGAGTAATAGCGGTTATAACAATCGCTAAAATAAAGAATATGCGGATGGTTGTACCGATGGCATTAGCGGTTTCCTTCTGCTTTTTTTGAGCAAAATACTTCGCTATCACTATTGTGCTTCCCGTGGATAGACCTGTTATAAGCCCCGTTATTATCAGTATAACCTGTGAACCGCTTGAAACGGCTGAAATATCTGCAGGGCCGCAAAATCTGCCCACCACCCACATGTCGACAGAACTGTATGCCGCCTGCAACATCAATGCAAAAAATATTGGTGCTACAAATTTCATGAGTGGTAAAAGAATAGGGCCTTGTAAAAATTGATTTTCACTCTTAGTCATTTTAAATTCTCCTTAAATTTGGTGGGATGGTTAGTGCGAGTTCTAATCCAAAGATTTTGCGAGATGCAGACAAATCACATCATCACCAAATGGATATTATCCTCCTAAAATTATGCTAATTTTTATGATGCGCAAGCATATAATCCCCTATTGCAGAAAGCGCTTTGCATAGTATTTCGAGCTCTTGCTCTGAGAATTGCTCTGTAAGTTTTTTAGAAATGATGCTCTCGAGTGAATTTTCGCAAAAATCAAAATAAGCATCTTCATTAATAAATAAGTAATAAACCCTTTTATCGCTTTCGCTTTGCTTTCGAGTGATGTAGCCTTTTTCTGCGAGCTCGTTTACTTTTTTTGTAACAGATGGTCTTGAAACATGGAGCATATCCGCTATTGCGGTGGAGGTGTATTCTCCCGAATGTGCGGAAATTATATCGAGATAGAGTATATCGTTATAGGTGAGCTTATCCCCGCTTCTCAAGGCGTTTTGCAGCTGTAATTCGGAGATTGCTAAGTCGTGATAAAATTTGTTGACTGCTTTTGACACTTCTTTAATCAAAATTTCGCCCCCTGTTAAATAAAGTTATTATAAGCTAATTATTGTAGTATAATTATTATAAGTTAACTATATTTAATTGTCAATACTACAATGGCTTAAATTTCTCCACTGGGAGAAGGAGGGAGAGCGCTTGCCTTAGCTTGACACCCTTACCACTTTGTGATAGTATTTTTGACGGTAAAAAACAAAAAAGGAGTACACATTTTAATGAGATGTTATTTTCACGAAGAATTAAATGCGGTTGCTACTTGCCAAGTCTGTGGCAAATCACTTTGCAAAGAATGTGCCGCTAAATACACCCCCTGTGCCTGCGACGAATGTGTGGCTATGGCTGAAATGCATGAAGTAGAGATGTCTAAAAACCGAAAAGCCGAGGCACTTATCGACACAAATAAAGAATTTTTAACAGCGATTTTAAAAGGCATTATCTGCTCCGCCATATTGGGTACATTCTACACTCAGGTGGTGGCAGCAGGCGATTATGATGGATTTTCTCAAACAATGCCGTTTTACATATTTTTCTTTTTCGTGCCGTTTGGTTGGGCACTTATCACCTATATAGAGCAGTGGCTGCCTGCGTTTTTCATGAGTGGCCCAGCCTTTATAATATACATGCTTATGAAAATCGGACTTTCGGTATACTTAGGAGTATTCTGTTTTGCATTTCAGGTACTGCTCTATATATTTAAATTAATAAGAGCAAAAACTATTAAATAGATAAATAAGAGTATATGGGGTGTTTCTCCGCTTTTGGCGGTGGAGATGCCCCTGTTTTATCTTTTTAAAAGCTGAAAGCGAAAATGAAAAAGATGCGATTTTTTGCGATGTTTTGGTTTGTCTTTTTGCAGACTTTAAGTTATAATTGAGTAAAACAATATTTAGAGGAGAGGGTTTTTATGATGCACGACCCAAGTATAAAAAACATAACTTCACGTAAGGCTCACAGATGCTATGGAATGGGACTTGGAGTTATTTTATTCGACGCAGTTTTCCCAGCTTTTCCGGGAGATGTTAGAAACGCAAGTGCATTTCCCTATAATTTGCAGTATCGTGTGGCAAAGGGCGTGGACAATGAAACACTAATACTTAACCCCGATAAAGACTTTTGCCTAAATGCGGCGATAGAAGCGGGGAAATATCTCGAGGACTTAGGATGCAAGGCTGTTATCGGCGAGTGCGGATATTTTGGGCTTTTGCAAAAGGAAATGGCGGAAGCTTTAGATATTCCCGTCTTTATGTCTTCACTTTTACAGGTGGCATGGATGCAGAGAACACTCGGCCCAAAGAAAAAAGTGGGCATAATGTGTGCGCATAAATCAGCCATGTCCGACGAAGTGCTTACCGCAGTAGGGGTGGAAGATAGAGAGAGACTGCTAATTGCAGGAGCGCAGGACGATTATCAAGTGCAGGAGTTTAGCAATCTATGGGATCATAGGGTTCGTGATGTGGGGCATTGCAATTACCAAAAAGCCGAAGAGCAATTTGTCGCTGCATGCAAGGACTATGTGGATAAAAACCCAGATATGGGCGCATTAGTGCTTGAATGCACAGGATTTCCCGTCTTTGGCAGGGCAATACAGCGAGAGGTGGATATTCCTGTACTGAGCTGGAGCACGCTTATGGACTATGCTATGTCCGTTTTAGTGCACAGGGATTTTTATGGACATGTTTAAAAAGAAATAGGCGATTTTGTCCAAACTTACAAAACACTACTATTGACTATTTTTTAATAACAATATAATATGTTCTTATACCTATAAAAAATAATCATTGGGAGGCACTAAAATTGAATTTTTTAGACCTAAGGAGCGACACCACCACAAAACCCACCGAAGAGATGCGCAAAGCCATGGCAAACGCAGAGGTGGACGACGATGTGTATGGTGACGACCCTACGATAAATCGCCTTGAAGCACTTGCTGGCGAAATCATGGGCAAGGAAGCGGCATTATTTGTGCCGTCGGGCACGATGGGCAATCAGCTTGCTATTATGACCCACACAAGCAGGGGGGAAGAAATCATAGCAGGAACCGATAGCCATATTGTGAGATTTGAGGGCGGTGCGCCTGCAATTTTATCTGGGGTTAATTTAAGCCTTGTAGAAAATGCCGACACTTATATATACCCAGAAGATATAAAACGCAAAGTGCGTCCAAGTGGAAATCTCCACTATCCTAAAACTTCACTGCTATGCCTTGAAAACGCTCTTTGTAACGGTGATGTAATGCCGATGGAGATAATGAAAAACTCCTACCAAACCGCAAAAGACTTAGGGCTTTTAGTGCATTTGGATGGGGCGAGAATATTTAATGCCGCACTCGCACTCGGTGTAAGCGCAAAAGAGATTGCGGACTGTGCGGACAGTGTGATGTTCTGCATTTCAAAAGGGCTTTGCTCGCCCGTTGGCTCTCTGCTCTGCGGCAGTAAGGAGTTTATAGACAAAGCACGCTATAATAGAAAAATCCTCGGCGGCGGTATGCGTCAGGCAGGAGTTCTTGCGGCTTGTGGATTAATTTCGCTCACCACTATGGTGGAAAGGCTTCACGAAGACCATGAAAACGCTCGTCTGCTCGGTGAAATGCTATCAGAAATAGATGGCATCACAAGCGACCTTAGCAAGGTGAAAATCAATATGGTATTCTTTAAAGTTGATATAGATGGATTTAAAGAAGCGGACTTTGTAAAATTTATGCATGAAAACGGCGTGAAGATTTATGGAGAAATGGCAGGGGAATACCGTTTTGTAACAAGCAATAATGTAAACCGTGACGATGTAAAAAATATTGTTACTTTAGTGGCTGATTATGCCGCTAAAGTGAGATAGGGTAGTAAAACTCGGTGAATATGAAAGGAGATTATTATGACCGATTACGCAAAATATAAAGAAATAGCAAAAGAACTCCGCCTGCTCTCCCTTGAGGGGGTTCATGCGGCAAATAGTGGACATCCAGGAGGCTCGCTCTCGATATGCGATATAATGGCGATGCTGTTTTTCGGGCATATGAGAATTTCCCCCGAAAATGAAAAAGACCCAAACAGGGATAGATTTGTCCTCTCTAAAGGGCATGCTTCCCCAGCATATTATGCGGCACTTGCTGTTAAAGGCTATTTCCCAAAAGAGGATATAAAAACATTCAGAAAATCAGGAAGCCATCTGCAAGGGCACCCCTCGCTTATTAAAACTCCGGGCGTAGATATGTCCACCGGCTCACTTGGGCAGGGCTTATCGGCAGCTAATGGAATGGCGATGGCGGCAAAGTACGATAAAGCCGATTACAGAGTTTACTGCATATGCGGTGATGGAGAAATTCAAGAAGGGCAAATCTGGGAAGCGGCAATGACTGCGGCTCATTACAAGCTTGATAATCTCACAATGTTTTTAGACTACAACGGTCTTCAAATAGACGGTGCAGTTAAAGAGGTTATGGATGTTTCCTGCCCATCTGAAAAATTTGCCGCTTTTGGTTGGAATGTAATTAAGATAGATGGACACAATCTCGAAGAAATTGATAATGCAATAGAGCAGGCGAAAAGCTTTAAAGGAAAACCAACTGCAATTATTGCAACCACTGTAAAAGGCAAGGGCGTTTCCTTTATGGAAAACAATCCAAGCTGGCACGGTGTTGCACCAAATGACGAGCAATACGCACAGGCAGTTGCAGAAATAAAGGAGGGTAAATAATGGCTAATTTAGCAACAAGGGAAGCATACGGTGAAGCTTTGGCTATGTATGCAGAAGAATATGACTTTTTAGTGCTCGACGCCGACCTTTCAAAAACCACTCAAACGGCGAGATTTTCTAAAAAATATCCTGAGAGATTTTTTAATATAGGTATTGCCGAGTGCGATATGATGGGCACGGCGGCAGGTATGGCAACCACTGGGAAAACAGTTTTTGCAAGCACATTTGCAATGTTTTCAGCAGGTAGGGCATATGAGCAGATAAGAAACTCCATTGCATATCCAAAATTAAATGTTAAAATAGGTGCTACCCACGGGGGGATTTTAATCGGTGAAGATGGCGCTTCACATCAGTGCATCGAGGATATTTCCCTCATGCGCACAGTGCCTGAAATGAGGGTTGTTGTGCCATGCGATGAAGAGAGTGTTTACCATGCGGTAAAGGCGGCACTTGACTATAACGGCCCCGTATACCTCAGATTTGGCAGAAAGGCTACACCTGCGATTTACACAAAAGAAACCGCAAGCTTTGAGTTTGGCAAGGGAAATGTTCTGCGTGATGGAGAGGATGTAACTATTATTGCAATAGGTGATATGGTTTCCCGTGCAATGCAGGCGGCTGAAGAGCTATCCGGAATGGGAGTGAATGCCGCAGTTATAGACATGGCGAGCATAAAACCGATTGATGCAGAGCTAATAAAAAAATACGCCGAAAAGACGGGCAAAATCATCACAGCGGAAGACCACAACATCATAGGTGGACTTGGCTCCGCAGTTGCTGAGGTTATCTCTGAAGATGGTGGCGCAAAGCTTCGTCGTGTGGGTGTTAAGGATATTTTTGGTGAATCGGGCACACAAGGCCCTCTTGCTGAAAAATTTGGCCTGACAGCTGAGGCGATAGTGAAGGCTTATAAGAGCTTTTAGGTTTGCCGAAAA
>CAYJLI010000047.1:13693-17371 GCA_964371155.1 uncultured Oscillospiraceae bacterium
TAAAACTATCCGTGCATATCCTCTCCGCCTACGGCATGGGGAGATACTGAAAAATAATTAGGCAATATTATCCACACCATGATATGTAATATACTTGTTTTAGTGGAAAAATCCTGTTACCCGATTTAGGCGTATCTGTGGGGGCACTCCGATATGGGTGAGCATCACATGTGGCAGGCACTTTTTCCACATTAAGTTTAAAAAAAGGACGCTCACACTGCCATAAGCGGTGTGAGCGTCCTTTTAAGTTTGTAAATAAATTAAAGAAACTATTCTATGCATAAAGTTTTAGCATTAAATAAGCATTTTAATAAAAAATACGCCCTTAACCCCAAAAGAATTTATTATCCACAATCTCTTCAATCTGCCAGTTTTCTCCGCTATCGTCTTCGCTTGAGAGAATATAATAGGTGTCATAAATATCACCAGCAACTTGAAGGCCGAGCTGAGCAGTGTGTGGGTCGAGTATTTCATTGACAGCGGCATACATTATAGTCACATCTTTGCCACTCAGCCCATTTATTAAATCGCCAATATATGTTTCCATGTCATCCCTTACAATATTCTCAAGCTCGATATATCTAAGCTGAGTTATAACATACCCCGGCACATAGGTGTGAACATCTGAGCTGTGCCATAATTTGTAATTCTCAATCATTTCATCATTTGCCATAATTTCATAAAGAGTGTCATAATCTCTTGTGGTTAAAGCCTCGTAATACTCTTTAACAACGAGCTCTGGAGGAAAACGCTCCTCAGAATAATGCTCAAAATAATAAAATTGACCATCATTATATGCACCGCTGTAATCTGTAAAATTGTCGGTAGGATATTCTTCTAAAAAGCTAAATGTCTTATCATTTAGCTCTTCGAGCCTCCTCAAATTATCCTCATCTAAATTTTGTATAAGATGAACTTCGCTTTCTCCATAGCTTGCTGTGAGTGCCTCATATTCTTCGGAAGTATAGATTTCTCCCCTGCTTAAAGCTGTCCCATCGCTGTATTGTGCGAAGAATAGTTGCACCCCAAAATATCCATCAGCAAGCCCATAGTATCTTATTTCTACTTCGTCTGAATTCGACACACTGCTTTGCCTGATATATGTTTTATCCTCTGAAACTATGTACTCTATGCCATAATGTTGTGATACTGGTAGCTCTAACTGGGAGAGTGGCAAACTGCCGAGAAATGTTAGCCCTTCCTCCTGCATAATTGTATAGACTTTCATTATATAAGGATACTTTAGCTCATCAATGTGGATTTTATCCCCATAACCAAAATCTTCATCATAAACTCGCTCCTGCTCATCATAAGCAATGATTACAAGCTCTAAAACGCCGTTATTGTCAAAATCCACTAAATTCGCATAGCAAAACCCACTTGCATCAACAAGACCATTTTCTGCATCCTCAGGGTTTGTCGGCAGAATTGTCATGCCCGTCACTTCATAGTCGGTGCCATTCACATTCTGGATATTATAGTCGAGCTCATATGCATTTAATAGTGCAGAGTAGGGGGTGTAGTCTATTTCAATTTCGACTGGAGCACTTTCCTTAGATGAGCTATCGTCGACACTTACCTGCGAAGGGCTTTCAGTGCTTGCCTCAGAAGAGCTTGCACTTTGATTATCGCCTGTACTTACTTCTGCCCCACTCTCCTGTGAAGCGGTGCAAGCTGATAAAGTTAAAACAATCCAAACAGCTAAAAAAGCGGTTATCAGTTTTCTCATTTTTCTTCCTCCTAAAAACGATATTGGTATTAAAATTTGTATGCTGCTAAAACAATACTAACACAATTGCATCAATAAATAAATGTGCCATTTTTCACATTTTTTGTAAGTAATCCTGCCAATCGTCGTTTTAAATAAAAAACGCTGTATTTATTTTACAGTCAATTTCACCAAAAGGTAACGGTTTATTCACAAATTTATAGTACAATTATATTGAGAATGAATATAAATAAGAAAGATACGCAAAATTCATTCTTGTAGTGCACCCTATGATGCGGAGTGTGCAAAAGCAAAGAATACTGGCGATTAGGTTCAAACCACAATTATTAAAGTGAGGTGCTATAATGCAGGAAAAACCAAGCTCTTTAAATTTAGATACAAAAAAAGAACGTATTACACTTGTCTGTGTAACAGATCAGTTTAGCTGTGAAAGAATAATCAAAAGCGGAAAAACAGTGGCTGACCTAACCTCTACCAAACTGCAAATTGTTAGCATAATAAGCTCTGAATACCCCACCAACCCAGAGGCGCTTGAATACCTTTTCACTGTTTCAAAACTACATGGCGGACAGATGAATGTTGAATATACAGACTCCCCATACAAAGCTTTAATCGAACATATAAAGAAGCATAAAGTGTCAAATGTGCTCACTGGACTTCCAGCGGGCAAAGAGTCAATTATATATAAGCTCTGGAGCAAGTTTACCCATATTAAGTTTTTCACCGTTGATGCCACAGGCACACTCAGTGTGGCGAGAGGATTAAATTCGGCACAGCGTTCACAGTATGCGAATTGGGAGGTGTGCTAAATTGTCCTACCAGCTAAAGCAGATAGAATTTAACAGCATCGATGCGGCGCATGTAATAAAGGCGATTGCCTATATACCAACACACACCGAGCCAAAGGGCGTTGTGCAGATAACCCATGGCATGTGCGAGGATATAAGCAGGTACAGGGATTTTATGATATACCTTGCCGAAAATGGATATATAGCCGCTGGGCACGACCATTTAGGGCATGGCGCCACTGCACCAACAAAAGAGGAAAAGGGTTATTTTGCGCCCAGATGTGGTTGGAAATACCTTGTGGAAGATACATATAGATTTACACGAATACTTGACGATATGTTTTTTTCACTGCCCATATATCTTCTCGGCCACAGCATGGGATCATTTGTGGCAAGAATATACGCTTCAAAGCATGGTGAAGCAATAAAAGGTCTTTTAATAAGCGGTACAGGAACAGCTAAAAGGGACATATATCCTGCTATAAAATTGGCGGAGATAATCTCCCGCACCAAAGGCGAGCGCCACCGCTCTAAAAGGCTTAATAAGCTTGTGTTTGGAAGCTATAATAAAGATTTTGATGGCAATACGGGCAAGGAATGGCTCTCCTCGGATGCAAATATAGCCAAAGCAAAATCGGAGGATGCAAGTAATAACTTTATTTTTACTGCCTCGGCTTTTAGGGATTTGTTTTCGCTTATATACATATCAAATTCGAGCGACACTTTTCTGCATACCCCACAAAATCTACCGATATATCTCTTTGCAGGAGATAAAGACCCCGTGGGCAATTGCGGTAAGGGCGTGAGGAAAGTTGAAGAGAAATACCGCAAAGCGGATGTGCTAAATCTAAGCTGTGTATTATATCCAAATGGCAGGCACGAAATGCTAAATGAAGTAAATCGTGCCGAGGTATATAGTGATATTCTCAGCTGGCTGAGTGCCTTAAATGTGGAAATGTCGCACTGAGAAAAGATAATTAAAAATTAAAATTGCACTATTATCCCCCAAGCTTAACAGGGGGGATAATGGTGCATATTAGCGTGTTTATATCCGGTTTTAATATTGATTAATTTTATTTTAGATAAATGACCGACTACAACCTATCTAAACTTCAATCTGCACAGCTTCATCAATTGAAACAGCGCCGCCGATGGTAGTCC
>CAYJLI010000048.1:0-4479 GCA_964371155.1 uncultured Oscillospiraceae bacterium
ACTAAAAATGTCTCTGCGCTACTGCGTGCTTCTCTCAACAGAATTTACCCTCTCAACCTTTCTTATGCTCGACATAATCTGGTTTAGCTGAGGTATACTGCTAATTCCAAGTGTGACAGTTATGCTAACAAGCCCGTCCTTTGCTTCCCTTGCAATAAGTGAATGAATTGGGATATGCAAATTCCCTATAATAATGCTCACATCTGCAAGCAGTCCCGGGCGGTCGTCCGCTATAATTTCTATGGTGGATTTAAAGGTTTCCTTAGTGGCAACCTGCGACCAATGCGAATTTAGCCATCTGCCTTTTTGGTCTTCATTGTTTATAACCGAGGTCACATTGATGCAGTCCTGCTTGTGGATGGACACACCATATCCCCTTGTTATAAATCCTATAATCTCATCCCCAGGCAGTGGGTTACAACATTTTGCAAATTTAACTAAACAGCTATCGAGCCCCTCAACTATTACACCGCTTGAAGCCTTCTTAGGCTTTTTAGGCGCTTTCATAGCACTATCTATTATATCCTGCTCGGTGGTTTTATAGAGTTTTATATATTCGTCCCTGATTTTTGGGAATACCTTGGACACAGTTATCCCACCGTATCCAATGGCGGCATACATGTCTTCAAGGGTGTTGTAATGATGCTTTGCGGATATGTCATCCATGAATTTGGCGTAATCCGCTTCGGGTATTGCCACCGCATTTCGCTTCATTTCACGCTCAAGCTCTATCTTGCCCTCGAGGATATTTTCGTCCCTGCGCTCTTTTTTAAACCAGTTGCGGATTTTATTTCTCGTACTCGTAGTGCAGACAATATTAATCCAGTCCCTGCTTGGGCCGTGGTTTGGCGAATTGGAGGTGAGTATCTCCACCACCATCCCCGTCTTCACTTCAAAATCGAGTGAAACAATTCTACCATCCACCTTAGCACCCGTCATGCGGTGGCCTATGGCGGTGTGGATTGCGTAGGCAAAATCGATTACCGTAGCACCCACGGGCAGGCTTATCAGTTTGCCCTTAGGTGTGAAGACAAACACCTCTTCAGGGGCGATATCAGTCTTTATAGAAAGCATGATGTCCTGCACATCTTCGCTCTCTTTTTGGCTTTCAAGCAGCTGCCTAACCCATGCAAGACGCTCTTCAAGCTTATCCTTGCCAGACACTCCAGCCTTGTACTTCCAGTGGGCAGCGATACCGTATTCTGCTGTATAGTGCATATCCCATGTGCGTATCTGCACTTCAAAGGGGATACCCTCTTTGTCTAAAAGAGTGGTATGCAGTGATTGATACATATTGTTTTTAGGGGTGGAGATATAGTCTTTAAATCTATTTGGAATGGGGGTGAAAATATCGTGGATTACACCGAGTGCATTATAGCAGTCGGCAATGCTCTCAACAATTATTCTCACGGCGTATATATCAAATATTTCCTCGAAATCACGCCCCTGCATATACACTTTGCGATATATGCCATATATGCTTTTTATTCTATTTGTAATAGAGCTTTTTAAGCCGTCGTGATCTGTTCTATCCTTAATTTTTTCGGTTATATGCTCTAAAAATTCGTGTTGCTCTTCCCTTGAACGGCTGAGTCTTGCCTCTATTTCGCCGTATGCAATATTGTCGAGATATTTTAGTGAGGTGTCCTCTAATTCGTCCTTAATTGCACTTATCCCCAAGCGGTGGGCAATGGGTGCGTAAACCTCCATTGTTTCCCTTGCTTTGTCCCTCTGCTTTTGCTCGGGCATGGCAGCAAGGGTGCGCATATTGTGAAGACGGTCGGCGAGCTTTGTGATAATAACCCTCACATCCTCCGCCATGGCTAAAAGCATCTTTCTCACATTTTCCGCTTGTTGTTCTTCTTTTGTGGAGAATGGGATTTTACCAATCTTTGTTACACCCTCAACTATGTTTGCCACATCACCACCAAAGAGCTTTTTAATCTCATCTATGGAGACATCTGTATCCTCCACCACATCGTGGAGAATTGCCGCAGTTACAGTTTCTAAATCCATGCCAAGGTCTACAAGTATTACTGCAACAGAAAGCGGATGGCTTATATATGGCTCGCCCGACATACGACATTGCCCGCCGTGTGCCTTATCTGCGATTTCATAGGCTTTTATTATGATGTCCTTATCATAGCTCCTACCGCTTTTATCTATGCTCAGTAGTAGCTCCTCGATTGTTGTAGCTTTATATCCTGCCATAACATCGCTCCATTCCCCTCGATTGCATCCATTATTACAGACAGTTCGAGGCAAAGTAAATTTATTGTGTGTGGTAAAAATAGTGTCCGATTGATTTCAATATATTTTAGGCTCTAATTATCTTCTTGTGTTTGCGAGCTTTAATATGCATTTAGCTGAGTTAAAGTCCTTCTTTTCGCTTGTGGTAGCTATCTTTATCTGAGGTGAAATTTCTATCAGCCCAAGCTCACTGAGCGCATCTATTGCGATTAGATATTTGCAATAGCTTACATTCACATTTTCTGATAAATACATATCCTCACGGCTTAAATTATATGAACTGAGCTCCTTTATCTTGCGATAGATTACCGCTGCATCCTCTCTTGAGGGGGTAATTTCGCTGTGATAATCGCTTATATCTTCCTCCATGCAGTAGCGTGAGTAAAGCCCTTTTTGCTTTAGGATTTCGCCTTGGTTTATCCCTGATTTTCTGATATCGACTGTTTTTAGTGAAACCGATTCATTCCCAGCATATTTATTTATGCTTACAGTGAATACAATATCGGCCTCGGCGCCTATGTGATAGGGGAATTTTTCATCGCTCATCCCAAAATAGAGGGAGAAAAATTCAAAACCACCTGCTTTTAGCTTAAGCTTTATATGCTTACCACCCGAAAGCGGCTTAATCTCCATTATTTTTGCATTTTTAATGCAAAAAATCGGTGTGGGGTTGCCCTCGCCATATGGTGCAAGGGTGTCAAGCTCTTTTATCCGTGCTATCGAGAGCATTTCGGGTGAGATTTCGGCATCTATATTTATCTTGCCAGCTGGCATAATCGGATATTTTTCTGCGGCATATGCGTTTATATGGGCAGTGAATTTTTTCACTTCTTCCGCCTTTATTGTAAGCCCTGCTGCCATATTGTGTCCGCCGTAGCGTGATAGCATTTCCTTAGCGTCAAATATCGCCTCGATTAGCGAAAAGCCTTCTACGCTTCTGCCCGAGCCCCTGTAACAGTCTCCATCGGCGCAGAGCAGTATGCAGGGTTTTGAGTATTTCTCGCTCAGCTTAGCCGCCACAATCCCCACAACGCCATGATGCCAGTCATCACCGCTAATCACCATTATTCTCGGTTTTATAAGGTCTGGGTTTTCTTTTATTTTAGTCGCAATATCTTCTATAATTTTCGCCTCTATTTCACGGCGCTTATTATTGTAATTATTAAGCTCATTTGCCGACGCCTCTGCCTGTTCGGAAAAGCTGGTCAAGAGCAGTAGTAGTGCCGCTTCTACATCGCCTATTCTACCTGCGGCGTTAATTCTTGGAACAAGGCTGTATGCTATTGTTTCGGCTGTGATATTTTCTGCATCCGCACCGCTCACCTCGATAAGTGCACTAATTCCTGCACGGGGGTGCTCAGCCATTAGCTGTTGCCCTCTTTTTACAAATGTGCGGTTGACTCCCGAGAGCGCCACCACATCGGCAACAGTGCCTATTGCCACAATGTCGGCATATTGGTCGAGTATGAGCTCTTCGTCCCCTTCCTCGAGTGCCACAATGAGCGCAAACGCCACACCGACACCACAAAGATTCGTAAGAGTGGAGGGGCAGTCAGCCCTATGAGGATTTACCACCGCCACCGCATTCGGTATAGTTTTACCCGGGCGGTGATGGTCGGTTATTACAATGTCCATCCCAAGGGAGCTTGCATATTCCACCTCTTCCACCGCAGAGATGCCATTGTCCACCGTGATTATGAGCTTTATCCCATTTTCATGCAAACTTTTTATAGCGGTTTTATTCATGCCGTAACCCTCGGTGTGCCTATCGGGTATGTAATAGCTCACATCTGCGCCCTCGGATTCAAGGTAGCTATATAAAAGCGCAGTGGAGGTAATGCCGTCGCAATCGTAGTCGCCATAAACGGCTATCGGCTCGTCATGCTCTATGGCACGGCGCACCCTAACTACCGCTTTATCCATGTCGATAAGCTGTGGGAAGTCGGATAGAGTGTTTTCCGTTAAGGCAGTTTCAGCTTCTCCCCCCCTCGCTTTTATAACTTTCTGAAGTAGCGAGGTGTTATTTATATCATTTGTGTTTTTATCTGCAATTTCCCAATGTTTAATAGGCAAGGCGTCCTCCATCTTTGCTATAATGCAAAAAATATCTCGAAAATTTGGCGCATATACTTCTATTATACATTTTTTGTGAAAAAATTCAACATTTTGTCCGTAGATAGTGGAAAAATAATTAAATTCATGGTATTATGAATGTTGTTGAGTGGCAAA
>CAYJLI010000048.1:4579-16476 GCA_964371155.1 uncultured Oscillospiraceae bacterium
CTACGGCGTGGGAAGATATACAGTAGAATTTTAAATAAAGTATTTATTATATCAAAAATAATTAAATTCATGGTATTATGAATGTTGTTGAGTGGCAAAATGATGGGGGATTGTTATTTATTTTCTCCAATATTCTTTTGCTTGCCACGAAGTAAGAATCTGCCTAAGAATTTTAAATATAGCAAATATTGCAGGGACAAGCCATCTTCATAATATCCCTGCACTATAAATTAAAAATACCGTGCAAAGTGCGGTGGAACGGAGTGTTTATGGTAGCGGAATTAACTGCAAAAGTACTGCCGAGCATAATCTCGATAATTGAGCTTATAGGAATATTCGTAGTGGTGTGGGGAAGTGCGATAGCTTTCTATCACTATGTGAGGAATTTTTTCATACCCGACGAGCATGAGGTAAAGCTTGAACTTGCAGAAAGCTTAGCCACGGGTCTTGAGTTTAAAATGGCGGCGGAAATACTTAAAACAGTGCTCATTCACGATTTGCAGGAAATCGCTATACTCGGTGCGATTATAGTGCTCCGTGCACTGCTTTCCTTCATGATTCACTGGGAAATGGGGCTTTTAAGGAAGCAACACTGATGATTTTTTATATTATGGGCAAAGTCTGTAATCTAAAATAATACATTGCATTATATTTACATATTTGCTATAATAAATATGTAAATATAAATCTTCTAAACAACAAGGCTCTGCATGATTTAAAGGGCTATAAAAGAATGTATTTTAACTTAGCAGAGTCAAAAAAACAATTAAAGGAGAGGTTTGAAATGGCAATTAAAATTGGTATCAACGGTTTTGGACGCATTGGGAGATTAGTTTTCAGAGCGGCAGTAGCTGAGCCTGAAAAGTATGAGGTAGTGGGCATTAACGACCCATTCGTAGACCCCGACTACATGGCTTATATGGCAACATATGACACTGTTCACGGCAGATTTGACGGTGTTACCCATGAGGGAAATAGTCTTGTAGTAAACGGCAAAAAAATAGCTGTGTACGACAAAATGAACCCTCAGGAAATCCCTTGGTCTGAGTGTGGTGCAGATTATATAGTTGAATCAACAGGTGTATTTACAACCACAGAAACAGCGATGGCTCATGTTAAATCAGGCGCAAAAAAAGTTGTGATTTCGGCACCTGCTAAAGATAAAGAAACACCAACTTTCGTTATGGGTGTAAATAATGATGCTTATACAAGCGACATGGTAGTAGTTTCAAACGCTTCCTGCACAACAAACTGCCTTGCACCTTTAGCTAAGGTTATAAACGATAATTTCGGCATTGCAGAAGGCCTTATGACTACTGTTCATGCTAC
Organism: uncultured Oscillospiraceae bacterium; assembly: GCA_964371155.1. Taxonomy (GTDB): domain Bacteria; phylum Bacillota; class Clostridia; order Oscillospirales; family Ruminococcaceae; genus CAYJEQ01. The sequence goes on from CAYJLI010000048.1 coordinate 5,909, forward strand.
AACAGCTACACAGAAAACCGTTGACGGCCCTTCTAAGAAGGACTGGAGGGGTGGCCGTGCGGCAGCGGGCAATATAATTCCTTCCTCAACAGGCGCTGCAAAGGCTTGCGCACTTGTAATCCCAGAGCTAAAAGGAAAACTTACAGGCATGGCATTTAGGGTACCAACTTTAAATGTATCGGTAGTTGACCTCACAGTAAAACTTGAAAAACCAACCACATATGAAGCAATTTGCGAAAAGATTAAAGAAGCTTCTGAGGGAAGCATGAAGGGAATACTCGGCTATACAGAAGATTCCGTGGTTTCCTCCGATTTTATGACGGATCCAAGAACTTCTATCTTCGATGCAAAAGCAGGTATCATGCTAAATGACGGTTTTGTGAAACTTGTTAGCTGGTATGACAATGAATGGGGCTACTCAAACAAACTTCTCGATTTAATAACCCATATGAATACAGTGGACAATAAATAATATAGTTTAAACAAATAAAGACGGATAGCGATAAGCTATCCGTCTTTAATATTTCAGTCAAAGGCTACAATACTTATAAGAAGCAAGCCGACACTTCAGCATTTAAATGAGAAGTATCGGCTTGTTTTTTACTGTTAGCCAAATTATTAGTAGAAAAATATTTTATATTTTTACAGCAAATTTAATTAACCGCAAAATCTATTTTATCCGAAATATAGATTGTACTGCCTGCTTTATGGTGGTATTTTTTAGTGTTTAAAACCTTGTTTAAATCGTCGGTCACGGCAAAAACCGCACCTATGCAGTGCTGTTCGCAGGCAGTTTTTAGCCCCATGCCCCTGCGCCTCTTGCATAAATCGCATTTGTTTGCATATTTCTTATTTTCGCCCTTTATCATATAAACCGCACCATAATCGCAAACTTTTACGCATTTGCTACAACCCACACAGAGCTTTTTATCTATCTGCACTAAGCCCTCTTCATCCCTGAAAATCGCATTTGTTGGACAGGCGTCAATGCATAAAGCATCGTCGCAGTGCAGGCAGGCAGAGGGTAAAAAATCACATAGCACTTCGCCTGTGTCGGAGAGGCGCTCCACCCTTATCACCTCAATAGAATTACCATCACCGCCATCAATACCATGCTCTCTCTTACAAGCCACTTGGCAGGATTTGCAGCCGTAACAGCGGTCTATATCGACTATCATATATGTTTTTTTCATACAAGTCCTCCTCTTTGTAAAATACAGCTAATAGCAAATAAATTATGGTGTAGCCGCCTTAAATTGCTTCACTATCGGCAAAACTCCAAAAATTCTTCGCTATTCACCTGCAAAATAATGCCGCTATTACTTTATGAATCCGCACTTATTTTGCACAGGTATCCTCTCGCACAAACTGAACCCACACCCTGTGAATACTCGCCCCAAGGCACGGTTTTATTTATGTTATACTCTCCCCACCATCCCGAAATGGTTTGCACTACATCCTTTTCTATCCCCAAGGTGTATCTCGCATAGGCATAGGCGGTGCCCGCTTTGGTTTCTACCTTTACTCTGCCGCCCTCGGGTATGCCATATTCTTTGGCGGTGTCGGGATGTATTTCAATCCACGGCTTGTGTGAAAGCTCTAAAAGATGTGGGTTTAGCCTGTTTTCGGAAATTCTAAACGCTGTTTCATGGCGCCCCGTTGTCATTGTAATCGGGTATTCCTTATACAGCTCAGGAGTGGACTCCTTGCTTTGGAAGGACGGTGTATACCTTGGCAATGGGTCGCTTCCCATCTCTTTAGCATATGTCGAGTAGAGCTCTATTTTACCGCTCGGAGTTTTAAATGGTGTGTCTTTATAGCGGTAGTATTTCATAGGTGCATAGAGTCGGCGTCTTTTTACCGCTTCATCAAAATCAATCCCAAGAGGGCTTAAAAGATAATCATACATAGCCTTAGAGTTTTCCCAGAAATACTCGGATAACCCAAGCCTATTTGCAAGCTCTATTATTATATCCACATCGTTTTTAGTGTCCCCTATCTGTGTGACAGGTTGCTCTATCAATGTGTTGCAATTATCGGTTTGGAATGAGCTTATTATATTAGTCCTCTCAAGCCATGTGGAAACAGGGAAGATTATATCCGCAAGCTCGGCTGTGGGCGTCATATACATATCGGCAACAGCTAAGAAGTCAAGGCTTTTAATAGCTTCCTCAACCTTGTCCGAATTTGTATAGCTCACCACCGCATTACTGCCAAAAATCATTGCGGCGGATATCGGATAGGGGTCTTTGCTTATTACCTGCTCCCACATGGTAGGCATATGCCCTGTGGGAACGGGGGAGAATTTCTGTGTAAGCAGTGGAAACTCATCATAACCACTTCTAAGCTTTTCCATCTCTTTAGGAAGTGCATTCGCCATTACAAAATCATGTGTATTCTGGCTTATAACTCCTGTGGAGGGGGTTAAATTATTGCTTCCGGGTTTTCCTATATTGCCGGTTATCGAAATCAAAATCGATATAGCTCGGCACACTTGTATGCTGTCGTGCAGCTGGTCAACTGCCAAGCAACGCACTAAGCTTGCCGCCGCAGATTTTGCATAGAGACGTGTAGCTTTTATAATTTTTTCTGCCGACACCCCTGTGATTTTCTCCGCCCACTTAGGGGTATATTCTTTTATATGCTCTGCAAGCTCCTCAAAGCCAAAAGTGTACTCAGCAACAAACTGTGCATCGATTAAATTTTCCTCAATTATTATATTAATCATTGCGAGTGCAAGAGCCATGTCGGTATCGGGCCTAATATTGAGCCATATATCGGCTTTAGCGGCTGTTTCCGAGAGATATGGGTCAACCACTATCAGTGCGGCACCGCTTTCCTTAGCCCTCATTATGTCGGACGCACGCACACCCCAACATGTGGCAGGATTTATCCCCCAACATACAATGCAATCCGCATTAGGGTAGTCCTGTGTTTCGGTGTACTGAGCTCCACCGCCGAAGGTGATATTGCACTCGGTAAGCCTTGGCCATAGGCACTGTGCCCAGCCAGCCGCACCATTATTAGGGGTGCCAAATACATTTGCAAATCTACTGTAAACACGGCTCCAACCTCTGCGAGTGCCCTCTAAAAGAGCTACACTCTGCGCTCCCTGCTCATTTTTGAATTTAGTGAGCATTTTGGCGGTGGTGTCCAGCGCTTCTTCCCATGAAATAGGCTCGAATTTGCCCTCTCCACGCTCGCCCACTCTCTTTAGTGGAGTGAGTAGCCTTTTGGGATTGTAGCACAAATCGGGGGAGGCAAGTCCTTTAGAGCAGAGCACTCCCCTTGTCTGAGGTGAGGAGGGGTCGCCCTCAACCCTTAGTACTTTTCCGCTTTCTTTATCCGTATAGACTAATACTTCGCAGGTGGAATGGCAGGCAAAACACACCGAAGGAGTGCAATTTTCATTTTCCCTCGCCGCATTTATTCCATTGTCCACTGGCATTACATCGGTGTTTTCCCTCTTCTCACCCGAGAGCACCTTTGCTATTACCTCTTTGCGGTAGTCTTTATCATAGCTATTCCTCAAAAGGGAGGCGGCAAATTTTCTTCTTTTTTCAGTTTGCATAAAATCACCTCGTTAATGTATGGGTAAAATTTGTGGTTGCACATTTAGTTTTGTTAATGAAGTGTGGTGTGAATTAAATTGCTCTTGGCATATTGCTTTGTGGCAATATAACCCTCGGGCATTTGAGCCGTGCCCCTACAATTGGGTTTTCGTTTTGTTTTTGGGTTGTGGGTAATATACGGACGACCACAGGTCGCCCCTACTATAAATCTCCGCTCTTTTGCTCCTAAAAATTTGCTACATTCTTTTTATAGGCTTCGCCTACCTATTTATGGGGCTTTGCCCCATACCCCACGATTTTTTTCAAAAAATCGAGTAAAAGTTTATTTTCACCATTTTGCTCGCATCGCCTAATACAAAAAACCGTCAAACAATAATAGATAAATTATCGCTTGGCGGCTTAGGGTTTTAATTATCTTTGATTTTTTGCATACTGTGGGCAAGAGTTTCACCCGCTTCCATCTTGTGGGTACGCACACACATTTCCACCTCATCATACTTCTTTTCGGTAATGAGATTTAAAAGTTCTTCATGCTCATCAATGCTATCCTGCATTCGTATGGGCACTACTGAAAAGACAGTTTTAGTTATGGTGTGCTTCTTCCAAAGATCCATAATCATTTCGTATAGTTGAGTGTGTGAAATCGCACGATACATATACTGGTGAAACTCCATATTCAGCTGTGAATATCCCTGTGTTTCACCTCTAAGTATTATCTGACGCATATCGTCATTCATCTTTTTTAAAATGCTTATGTCCTCTGCAGTGATATAATCTACGCACAATTTAGTGGCATAGCCCTCAAGCACAGCTTTTATCTGTGTTATCTCCCTAATGCTCTCGGTGCTTAGATCTTTCACAACTGCGCCTTGGTTTACAAAAATATCAATATAACCCTCACTGTTTAAGCGCTTTAAGGCTTCACGTACTGGTATATCACTCACATGATTTTCTTTAGAAATTCGGCTTATTACCAATTTCTCCCCAGCCTTTAGCTCGCCCTTTACTATTTTTTCAATCAGCAGATCATATACTAAATCCGCTTTTGTCTTATATCCATTCACGTAAAATCCCCCCAGATAAAAAAGGTATTATCTAATATAATATATTATATAGTGTTTAATCCCTTTTTGCAATATTCTTAATTTCATGGAGCAAACAGTATATAAGCCTCCTATATCTTCCCAAGCTTTGAGCGAGGGAAGATATAGAGAGATGCTTATTTTAGGGGCTTTCACTGCCATTTTTATCCGGTTTTAATTACAAATATTTTTTTGCTATATTTTTAAATTCTTCTAAAGTTACAAGGCCTTTTTTGTCGATACCAAGCTGCTTAACATCTGCAAGTATGCTTGCTACTTGCTCATCAGTGCCCTTTACACCCATCTCATTTAGGTAGTATTCCACTGAAAGTTTACCGCTCTTTTTACCGAGTGCGATGTCCGCTGTGCGTCCAAATAGTGATGGAGCTGTAGCAAACATTGCAAGTGGTTTATTAACAACTAAGTCAACGCCTATTCCAGATTCCCTTGTGTAGTTGCGGTCGCCCACGATGGGTTTGTTTTTCGCCACATCAACACCGGAAATTCTGCTTACCATATGGCAGAGGTCTAATAGTTTCTCAAGGTTATATGGGGTTTCCTGTCCCATTAGGATTTGTAGGCCTAAAATTAGTTCTTCAAGTGCGGCATTACCTGTTCTTTCGCCAAGACCGTTAACACAGGAGTGAATTACTTCAGCACCTGCAGCAACCCCTGCAAGTTCACATGCTACTGCCATACCAAAATCGTTGTGGGTATGTACTTCTATTGGAAGATTGTTTGTAAGCTCTTTCATCCATCTAACCATGTATGCAATTGTTTGAGGCATTGCACAACCCATTGTGTCCACAAGTCCCACGGAAGTTGGTGGGCTGTATTTCATAATGCCTTTAAGCAGATTTTCAAGGTCGTCAGGTCTTGCACGGGTAGTGTCGTATGGGAAGTAAACAGCCTTTAGATTTTTCTCTTTTGCATAGTTAATGCAGTCAATACTCTTCTCAAGTACATTTTCCCAAGTCCAACCAAATTGGTCACGAAGTTTTGGATAGCCAATTGGTATCTCTATAACAACGCCTTTAACACCGCAGTCAAGAGCCATGTCGATATCGCCTTTTGTAGCCCTTGCAAAGGAATATATTTCAGCTTCTGGGAAACGCTTTGCTATTTCACCAATCGCCTTAAAATCATCTTTTGAAACCGCAGGCATACCAGCTTCAATTCTGGTAACACCCACTTCGATTAAGCCCTCGGCGATTTTGATTTTATCGTCCACCGAAAAGGTAACTCCAGGTGTTTGTTCGCCATCCCTAAGTGTAGCGTCGTGTATTGTTACATTTTGCCCTTTGCTTAAAGTGCTTTTAACTTCTGGAACATCATTATATGGGCTAACCCACCATTTATCTTCATTAAAATACATAGCTTTACCTCCTGTTTTTGTAATTTCTAATATTAAATGTACTCATTTCTCTATTTTCTGCCCTCTCCCCACTTAGGGAAGTTACCCTAAGCTGCGGGGAGAAAACAGAAATTTCTATGCGAGGTTAGTAGTTTGTTCTTCTATGCCTAAGAGTTTTGCAGGGTTTGTTTTTATCATCATGTCGAGCTCTTCAGTTGTACAACCGAGCTTTTTCATTAGATAGTAGAAAACTCTAAGACCATCCGCAGGGGCGGGGCTGTTTACCTGACCGTAGTCGGTCATCATAATGCAGTGCTCTGCACCTACTTCTTTGATTATCTGAAGTATTTCCTCTGGATCCTGCCTACCGTTGTGAGGTGAGCAAGCGCCGTAAGCTAAGCTTAGGTATGCGCCATAGGAAACCATTTCCTTCATCTTCTCAATAGTGAAATCTTCCATCCAGTCATTTGGATGAGTAATTTCAAGACGAGTGAAGCCTATTTCTTTTGCGAATTTAAGTACTGCTATGCACTCATCGGGAGAAATATGGCCACTACAAAGCACCATATCGTGTTCTTTACAAATTCTTATGATATCACGTGCTTCGGGCTTAAGTTCGCCTGATTCGTCCGTAACAGTAAGTCTTTCCACTTCATATGCGAAAGTGGAGCTGTTTACATAGTGTTTAATCCAGTGACCTTCCTGTGCCTTGTCCATTGCGTATTTAGCATCAGTAGTGGGTAGCCATACTACCTTTGCGCCTGATTTTGCCGCAACGATAACGGAGCGTGGAGAAAGCCCACCCACTGTGCCGTTTAGTGAAATACTACTAAACACTTTCACCTCTGGAACGAGAAGTTCCGCCGCCTGAGCGCCTGCACAGGTGTTTGAAAGGTGACCTTTTATTACAATCGCTTTCATTCCGGCATCCCTTGCTTCTTCGGCAAGAGTGATTGCATCGGAATAGCGAGGTATATAGTCTGGGCCTACATGTATGTGGATGTCAATAGCATCTTTTAATACATTATCATTAAAGAGTTTCATAACATTTTCCCTTTCTAAATAGCTTTTTTCGTGCGATGCTGTTTTGTGATATAAATTACATAGCCGCTTTAAGCTTTTTGCGTGCCATATACTGCTGTGCAAAAAACAGTACCGCCACCGCTAAGCCTGCAATATTTACCATAAGATTTGGATAAACCATAATTACACCAACCACTAATAATACCGCTCTTATAGGCATGGAAACTTTAACAAATCCATATCCCTGCATGGAGCAAGCAATCATCACTACGCCGACACAACCCACAGCAAAGGCAGTTATAATCTGAACCATATTGCCGGACATAAGCAGTGCTGGCTGATAAATAAACATAAATGGCACTAAAAATGCGAGTATACCGAATTTAAATGCCTTGTATCCCACGGCATTGGGCGGAGCATCCGCCAGTGCCGCCCCAGCATATGCAGAAAGCGCAACAGGTGGGGTAATGGTGGAAACAGAGCCAAAGTAGAGCACAAATAGATGTGCCGCAAGAAGTGGAACTTCAAGCTTGATAAGAGCTGGAACCGCCAATGTGGCAAGAACCATATATGCAGCAGTTGTGGGAAGACCACAGCCGAGTATGAGTGAAGCGAGCATTGTCATAATCAGTGCAATTAAAACATTGCTTCCTGCGATATCGAGCATTGCACTGGAGAATTTTGTGCCGATACCTGTGAGTGAAATAACACCTACGATAATACCCGAGCAAGCGCAAGCGCAAGCAACACTTACCACGCTGCGCATACCTTTTGCAACTGCTTGCAGGAATTTTTTAGGTATGTCTTTACGATTTTTGTTAAATATGAAATCGGTTATCAGTATAAGTGCAATTGAGTAGGAAGCCGCTAAAATTGCGCTGTAACCTCTAAATATCATGAATATCAAAAGTGCGAGGGGGAGTATTAGATATCCACCTGCTCTAAGTATCTTGCCGAGTGGCTTTATCGCCGCTTGGTCGGTGGATATGTTTTCTTTTGCCGCTTCTAAGTCAACCATCATGAATACAGCAAAGAAATAGAAGAATGCAGGGATGAGTGCCGCCACCATTATATCGCTATAATGTATGCCCGTCATCTCAGCCATGAGGAATGCCGCCGCACCCATTACAGGGGGCATAATCTGACCACCCGTGGAAGCAACTGCCTCAACTGCCGCCGCAACGGTAGCTTTATAGCCGTTCTTTTTCATAAGTGGTATTGTGAATGCACCCGTGGTAACAACATTTGCAACCGCAGAGCCGGACATTGTACCCATAAGTGCGCTACTTACAACCGCCGCTTTAGCAGGGCCGCCTCTGAGCTTACCTGTGAGTGAGTATGCAATGTCAACGAATAATTGTCCGCCGCCAAAGAATTCAAGCAGTGAACCAAATAGCACAAAGAGCGCAACATATTTCGCAGAAACATCCATCGCTGTGCCGTAAATACCCTCAGTACCTGTGTAAAGGAAGGAAACTATTCTGGTAAGGCTGTATTCCCTATGTCCCCATACACCGCTGAGGTGATGCCCGAAAAATGTGTATAGCAGGAAGATTACCGCTAAAACTGTGAGTACCGGCCCTATTGAACGCCTCGCCGCTTCGAGAACAACAATTATGGACACAACTCCAAAGAAAATATCCATAGAGTTAACTATGCCTGCACTGAGCGCAATTCTCTCCCAGTTTAAAAGTATGTACCCTCCACTGATGGCGGCGCCTGAAATCCAAGCTGCATCGATTATAGTAACACCTTTAATGCTCTTCTTGGAAGCTGGGTATAAAAAGAATGCCACTACTGAGATTATCAGCCAATGGACAGCTCTAAGTTCCATGGCGCTTCTCGCACCGAAAAATCCAACATAAATATGATAAAGCCCCAAACCTGTGAGCATGACAGTGACAAATAGATTAAAGTTTTTACTAAGCGTTCTTACCTTTTTATTGTCATCCATTTCGTCCGCTTCTTTTGGGGTGTTTTTTTGCTTTTTAAATAACAAACGAGCTTCCTCCTAACTGGTGTAAGTCCCATATTTACAATTCTATGAATGGGAACATACTATATTTATACTATTTCCCTCGCCAAGTGGCGGGGGAAATAGTATAATAACGAATCAATATTTATTTAGCGCCTATTTCTGTGTAGTAGCGCTCTGCACCTGGGTGCATTTTGATGCCTGAAGTATCCACCATGCTCTCTTGTGTAACTGACTCAAGAGCACTGTGGTAAGTTTTTAGTTCGTCAAGGTTTTCATAAACTGCTTTTGTCATAGCGTAAACTGTGTCATCAGATAGCTCTGTGCTACAGAAGATGATATTGCGAACACCGAGTAGAGTAGCTTCTGCTGCTGTGTCGTATACATCGGTAGCGATTGTTACTGGGGAGTAGTAAGGATTTGCTTCAGCAATAGCTGCCATTTTGTCGTCTGGGATGGATATAAGTACCACTTCTTCAGTAGCACCAAGTGACATTACAGATGCCGCTGGATATCCGGACATTGCAAGTGCAACTTTTACCTGTCCATCTTTAAGCTGTGCCATACCATCGTCATAGCTTAGGTAGCTTGGCTCAATGTCTTCCATTGTCATGTCGTATGCGCCTAAAACAGCTTCAAGTCCTGGGATTGAACCGCCGCCAGCAGGGCCAACAGCAACTCTTTCGCCTGCAAGGTCTTCAATGCTTGTGATACCGCTATCAGCAGTAGTAACAATATGAAGCACGGAAGCATGTAGTGAGAATACTGAACTTACATCATATACCTGATCAAATGGGTCGCTACCTTCTATTGCAAATGTAGCATGGTCAGCATTGGCTACACCCATGTCTGCTTCGCCTGTTGCAACAAGTCTTGGGTTTTCAACACTACCGCCTGTGATTTCAGCTGTAACATTAAGTGGTTCTACATACTGTGTGATTACTTCGGCAATACCTGTGCCTATTGGGTAGAATGCGCCACCGGCACTCGCTGTACCTATGGTTAAGTACTGTTCTTCAATGTTTAGTTCTGCGCCTTCTTCAGATTCCGCAGCTTGGCTTTCGCTGCCTTCTACTGGTGCTTCGGATGGTTCTTCGGATGATGCAGGGGATGAGCATGCTGTGAATAACATTGCGCAAGCAAGGCATGCAACTAATAATCTTTTCATGTTTTTTCCTCACATTCAATTTAATTTTTTGGCTTATAATCTCATTTTTATGAAATTATATATAATATATCATATCTAATATACCATGTCAATGATATTTTTTTAACTAAGTCTTTACAGTTTTTTTACATTGCCATAATTTTAGCGACTTAATATTTTTTCAGCACTCAAAAGTCATAGGAGGGGGGAGTGTAGGGGGGGTAATATTAGCAAGTTGCTACACTGAAAAGTTTTTGCAGATTTTACCTAATTATACTAAGCCTTACATCAAATGCATTAAGGCAAGTTATTACCAGTTCAGCAAAAAAATACTGCAATATTTAAATGCTTATCATTAATAAATAGCTTTTGCCATAAGAAAACCTCCTTATATAATATACCGAGAATTGCCCAG
>CAYJLI010000049.1:0-16143 GCA_964371155.1 uncultured Oscillospiraceae bacterium
ATCTTTGTTTTGCTATTAATAGAATAAGTTTCAATATATCCTTTACTTTCAAGCCTGCTAACAATTCCAAAGGTCGTAGATTGTGCTGTACCATATTTTTTTTCTATATCTTTAATTGGTAATTCCTTTGCTTTTGCATCATCAAGCCATACTAAAAGTAACCCTTGAGAAAGACTTAAATCTTCTTTTTTCAAGAGATTATTTACCCATTTTTCCAAACTTGCACTAACATATTTTATAACCTTACCTATTTTTACTTCATTCATTATTATTACCTCCAACACAAGCAAGTATAGCACGCTATTAACCTTCTGTCAATAGCGTGCTATACTTGTTGTGGTAATTGTTTAATTTTTGAGATGAAGCTGTCTTGCTTCTTTAGTAAACATAGGTTTAAACTACTACAAACATATCACACATCTTACATGATTAGGGGGGGGAGTTTATATTACATAATTTCGCTTTTACTTTAGCTTTTCTTTTAATTTAATCACATTCTCATGGATTTCTTTTATTATCAGCTTAAACTCTTCATCGCTCTTGCCGCTTGGGTCATCGAGTCCCCAGTTTTCAGAATATTTAGAAGACAAGCTTGGGCAACTCACATTGCATCCCATGAAAATAACGATATCAGGTTTTGGTATATCGAATATTGTTTTATTAAACTGTGTTTTTTCCATGTCTATCTCGTAAATCTCTTTTATAAGTCTTACTGCGTCTTGATTTATCTGACTTTTTATTTCAGTCCCGGCAGAAGAGCTCTCGAATACATCGCTTGCGAGCATCTTGCCCAACGCTTCCGCCATCTGGCTTCTGCAAGAATTGTGGTTGCAGACAAATGCAACTTTAGGCTTACCCTCTATTTTTAACTCAGTTACTAAATTATTGCTCATTACTTTTATTCTCCTTTGTGTTTACAAATCTGTGATTTATATCATTTTCTTTTCCTAAAAAATTCTTCCTATATACTTCCCACCGCCAACGGCGGTGGGAAGTATATTTAAAATTTTCAAGAGTTTTAGCTCTCCCGTGTATTTACAAACCAATGTTTTGTGTTATTTGCTATCTTTACAAGTATCAACATAACGGGCACTTCCACCAGCACGCCCACTATTGTGGCAAGTGCCACTGGACTGTCCGCCCCAAATAGTGCTATTGCCACCGCTACTGCAAGTTCAAAGAAATTAGATGCTCCAATCATACCAGCAGGTGCCGCTACATCATGCGGTAATTTCAGTACTTTTGATGCTAAATATGCGATAAAGAATATCAAAAATGTCTGAATAATCAGTGGTATTGATATTAAGACAATATGGAGTGGATTTTCTAAAATAACATTCCCTTGGAAAGAGAATATTAAAGTCAGTGTTAAAAGAAGTCCTATTATTGTAACATTATTAAACTTAGGTATGAACTGCTTTTCAAAATACTCCACGCCTTTGTTTTTGCTTATTACGCTTCTGGTAATTACTCCACCTGCAAGGGGGATAACCACAAAAAGCACTACCGATAATATCAGTGTATCCCATGGCACAGCCACACCGCTCACGCCAAGTAAAAATGCTACTATCGGGGTAAATGCGATGAGGATTATTAAGTCATTGGTAGCTACCTGTACTACGGTATATGCTGGGTTTCCCTTTGTTAAGTGGCTCCATACAAAAACCATCGCCGTACACGGTGCCGCTCCAAGTAGTACTGCACCTGCTAAATAGTCTGTTGCAAGCTCTGGCTCTATCAGTCCACTAAACACTACAAAGAAGAATACCCATGCTATTAAAAACATTGTAAAAGGCTTTATCAGCCAGTTGGTAATCCATGTGACAAATAGTCCTTTTGGATTTTTGCCGACATTTTTAATGCTTTGAAAATCCACTTTCATCATCATGGGGTAAATCATAAGCCAAATTAATATTGCAATTGGAATACTCACATTTGCATATTCAAAATTCCCCAAAAACTCTGGTATCTGTGGTAAAAACTTGCCTATTAGCACCCCAGCTACCATACAAAGGGCAACCCAAACAGTTAGGTATCGCTCAAAAAAGCTAATACCCCCTACTTTTTCTTTTTCCATTTTATGCTCCTTATGCGCGCACTTTAGTAAGAATATCTTCCACTTCTTTTACTTTTAGCACTTTTCCAAAAGATACTACTTTGCCATCCACTACAAGTGCAGGTGTGTTCATTACGCCATAGCTTGCTATCTCTGCAAAATCGGTGACATGGTCTATATTTGTATCCATGCCAAGGTTTGCAAGGGCTTCTTTTGTTGATGCTTCGAGATCGTTGCATTTTTTGCATCCAGAGCCAAGTACTTTAACAGAAGCACCCTCTTCGCCTGCTTTAGCTTCTGCCGCTTTTTTAGCCTCTATATCAGAAACTTTACACATATTGCCACAATCACACATTGCCATTTCTTCTTTAACAGGTGCAGGTGCACATCCGCAAGCTTCTTCTTTTTTCTTTCCAAATCCAAATAGTCCCATAATAAAAAATCCTCCTAAAATTTAGTTAATAATTATATCAAATAGCATTATTTAAAACGCTAAATAAAACATGTAAAATCCTATTAGGCAAATCGCTGTGCCCATAAGCATTTTAAGCACCTTGCTTAGTTTGCCATATCTTTGGCTCTGCGAAAGCTTTTGCACAAATCCTATCGAAGTACCGCACACAACTGCAAGTATCCCATGTCCTATGGAGTATAAAAGCAGTAGCAGTATGCCCCACATAAGGCTTCCCCTACCTGCCACCACTGCAAGCAGTGCAATTAAAACAGGAGTTGAGCAAGGGGAGGAAAAAATTCCACCCAAAATCCCCGCTATTAGAGCTCCTAAATATCCTTTTTTTGTGTTTTTAGAAATCAAATAGCTTGAGGGGATAATTTCGTATATTTCCCATGTTTGAAGTGCCATCAGCATCATAAGTACACCTAAGATTAAATACCACCATGTAGCTTGTGTCCCTATTAGACTTCCTGCCATTGTGGCAAATACGCCAAGCGCTGTAAATGTAATTGCAGAACCAAATGCAAAGGTCAGTGAAAGTAAAAAAGCTTTTTTTGTAGTCTTTTCACCTGTTCCACCCACATAGCCCACAATTAGAGGCACACTCGAAAGTGCACAAGGGGTAAAGGAAGTAAGTACTCCTGCAAGCAGGGCTAAAATCGGAGCTATCCAGCTGCTATTTATAATCATATCCGATAAGCTATTTAGTATTTCGTCCATTAGCTCACTCCCATATCGGATAAAATTAATTTCATCTGTTCTTCGGTAAGCCCACCCTGATGTGTGGTAAAGAGGTGCTCCTCTGTTTCTCTATCGGCATACATTGTAAATTCAATGCCAATGCCTTCGCTCGGTGTATATGGGGTGCCGTCGGCATTTACAAAAATCTGTGTGGGTATTACCTGCACTGGAAATCCGTTAGCTGCTTCGGGGCTCTTCCATACATCAACAAACTGCACAATCGCTTTCCCCTGCATTTCCGCATTTAAGCTCACAAGAACAGGTGCCATCTCTTTACAAGGCACACATTCATCCGCACCGAAATCAACTATTATCGGCATATTGTGCTCTGTGAGGATGTCTAAATTAATCTCAGTTACATTGAGGGGGAAGTCTGTATCAACTACGATTTCTTCTTCCTGACCATTTTGCATAAACCATATTCCGGCAACCACCACTACCATTAGGAGCGGCACCATTATTTTGACAAGTTTACTATTCTTCATTTCATTTAACCTCCACAACATTCACAATTTTCATTATTTCCCTCAGCGCTTTCTCCAACATAGGAGATTGCACCAGAGGGACATAGATTTCCACAGCCATGGCATCTGTCGATACACTCGACTGGATTTATCACCACGGGTGTGGAGGATTTTGATGTATCGTAAACGCCGTGTGTGCATTTTTGTATACAAGCAGTGCATTGGGTAATCCCTGTAATCCGAACGCGTTTTATGAAAGCTCAGTGGAGCTTATAGCTGTGTCAAAGCCTTTTGTAAGGCGTAGAGCATTACTGCAAGGCTTTTCCTTTCTCTAATCCCCACTGAGCTTTCATAAAATCTTCGACCTAAAACCCATGAATTAGTAGATAGAATTAGGATAAGGACGACAGCATACTCAGCGTCTGCTTAGGACGAAGACGACATTATATCTGCTAATTCATAAGTTTTAGGCGTGTTCGGATTATAGGGATTACCCTTGGGTGCAAAGTGTGTAATCGATTACTGGATACCATTGTTCCGCCATCTTTAAATCCTCCCTATACTAATAAATACTGAAAAATATTAAATAAATATCCAACTGTAACAATGCCTATTGTACATATTGCTATAAAGGCGGTTAAAAGCTTTGGTTTTACAGCTTTTTTAAGCATAATCATTGAAGGTAGGCTCAGTGTTGTAACAGCCATCATAAATGCTAAGATAGTGCCAAGCTGTGCACCTTTGGAAAGCAGTGCTTCCGCTACAGGGATTGTTCCAAAAATATCCGCATACATTGGTACACCCACGAGTGTGGCAAGTATTACACCGAAGGGATTATCGCTTCCAAGCACGCTTTCTATGATATCCTGTGGAATCCAGTTGTGGATAACTGCGCCTATACCAACACCGACAAGTATATATGGGAACACCTTTTTAAAAGTGGATTCTACCTGCTCTTTTGCAAAAATAACTCTGTCCCTCTTTGTGAGCTCGGGAGATTCTATATCCACGCTTCCTGCGTTTAAAATAAAGTCTTCCACATGCTTGCTCATGCCCATTTTATCAAGCAGTGTACCACCTATAACAGCGATTATAAGACCAACTATTACATAAACCACCGCAACTTTTGCACCGAAGATACTCATAAGTAACACTAAGCTTCCAAGGTCAACCATTGGGGAGGAAATTAAGAAACTAAATGTAACGCCAACCGGTAGGCCTGCACTGGTAAATCCCATGAAGAGAGGTATTGATGAGCAGGAGCAAAACGGTGTAACAGTACCAAGGAGTGCCGAGACAATATTTGCCCAGATGCCTTTGAAATTACTGAGGATTTTCTTGCTCCTCTCAGGCGGGAAAAAGCTCTGTATATATGAAATCATAAATATTAAGCTACAAAGTAAGATAGTGATTTTTATTACGTCATAGATGAAAAATTGTAAGCTTCCGCCCATTTGCGATGTGATATCAACCCCAACATCGCTTAGCAGATTTCCAACTCCATCGTTTAGCCATTTCATTCCTAAAATCTGTGTTTGGATAAAATCCCAAACATTTGATAACGCTTCCATATTATATCCAGCCTTTCCTTAAAACAATTTTTTTTGATGTATTATTTATTTTTTAAACCATCCTTAGATGGCTTAAAAATATTAATCAACCTGCTTCTTTACAGCTTATACAGTTTTCTGCATTCGTATCCACTTTAGTCAGCTCACGCAGTACGGAGGCGGCAAATTTACTGCCCTCTTCGCTGATTTTATAATGCGTCCATTTACCCACATTCCAGCTCTCCACTATTTTGCTATCACAGAGAATTTTCATATGATAGGAAAGTTTCGACTGTGCAAGCCCGAGTGCTTCACCAATATTACAGGCGCATTTTTCACCGCTTTGCAAGTACTCTATAATTGAGATTCTATTTTCATCGCAGAGTGCTTTAAATATTTTAGCAACAAATACTTTATCCATAGTCATTTTTAGCAACTCCTTTTGTATCTTATTTGAATTTATTTTCAAACAATTATCAAATCAATTATTTTTGTTCTATTTATATAATATATAAAAGAAAGAGAAATGTCAATACTTAAATCAATTTTTTTTGATTTAAGCTTTAGAAATATTATTTTGCAGTAATTAGTATTGACATTTTCTTTTGTGGGGTGGATAATTATATTAATGGAAGTTTGCCATGTGCAGAATTCTCTTTCATGTTAATTTTAGTTTTTTGAAAGGTAGTTTTATTATGGAGCTTAAAAATCTTTTATATGAATTCGGTGCTGATAAAGTAGCTATTATATCAGCAGAAGCCGTACAATATGAGCCATCTTTTAGAAATTTTTGTATTCAAAATGCTTGCGGACAGTATGGCAGAAGCTATGCCTGTCCACCTTTTGCAGGCGAGCCAGAAGTGCTAATTGCCGAGGCAAAGACCTATAAAAAAGCCATCGTTTATCAAACTATAAGCGCACTTGAAGACTCATATGATTATGAGGGTATGATCGAGGCGGGCAATAGGCATAATAAAATAGCTCAGAAGATGCTTGATTACTGCAATGATAATGGGATTAATAATATTTTAAGCCTCACCGCTGGCAGCTGCAAAATATGCGCCACCTGCAAAGCAATCACAAATGAACCATGTCTATTCCCCGAAAGGATAATCCCCTCGATAGATACATATTGTGTGAATGTTACTGCTCTTGCCGAAGCTTCTGGGATGAATTATATAAATGGGAAGGATACGGTTACATATTTCGGGATGTTGCTTTTGATGGACTAATTTATGAAAAATATTAATATAGTTGTTGATGGGAGTGCTGTTATTTGCAGTTATGATGGTATTTACCCACCGCTAATAAGCGAAATGCTCGGAAGCAATGATATACATATTGATATGCCATGTTCGGGCAAAAAAAAATGCGGTAAATGCCTTATTAAAATTTCTGGGCACGCCCCCACCCCCTCAGAATTTGACCGTGAGATGCTCTCTGGCGAAGAAATGAGCGATGGTTACCGTCTTGCCTGTGCAAACACTATATCGGATGGAATGGTTATTAATACATTATCGAATATCCACACTTCAAAGCTTGTTGTAAACTCGGGCAGTGATATAGTAAAGATAAATAATCCGATATATAAAAACTATGGAATTGCGCTCGATATAGGCACTACCACAATGGTAATGAAGCTTTTTGACAAAGAAAAAATGCTTGCATTTACCACTGCTAAAAATCCACAACGCCTTTTTGGAGCCGATGTAATAAGCAGAATAGATGCGGCAATAAATGGCAAGCTCGGTGAACTTCACAGATTAATCATCGACGAAATCAATGCTATGATTAAAGTGCTCTGCGATGACTGCTATATAAGCCAAAACGAGATAGACGGCGCTGTTTTCACAGGAAATACTGCCATGTTCTATCTTTTAACTAATAAAACTCCGCAAAGCATTGCCACCGCACCTTTTGAAGCGGACTGCCTTTTTGGCTACACGGCAATTTCGGACGAGCTTGGCCTCTGCCTTACACCTAATACAGAGATATATCTGCCAAGCTGCATGGAAGCATTTGTCGGCGCAGATATTACCACTGCAATCCTTGCGGCCGATATGCTTTTGAGGGAGGGAAAGAGTTTAATTCTCGATATAGGCACAAATGGCGAAATTGCACTCTTCTCTGATAATCAGCTCATAAACTGCTCCACTGCTGCCGGTCCTGCTTTTGAGGGTGCCGAGCTTTCCAGTGGTATGTCCGGCACAGACGGCGCAATTGACAAAGTTTATTTGCATGACAATAAAGTCTGCTTTAGTGTTATCGGCGATATAGCACCACTCGGCATTTGTGGAAGCGGTGTGATTGATTTGCTCAGTGTACTGCTTGATATCTCCGCAATGGATGAAAGCGGATATCTCGATGAAGATGTGCTAAAATCATATGGCATTTTAGACATTGCTGATAACTCTAATTCAGTAACCCTTGGTGGGATAGTATTTTCTCAAGCCGATGTGCGCAAAGTACAGCTCGCTAAAGCCTCAATAGCCGCAGGGGTACTTACATTATTAAGCGTTTCTAAAATAGAAGTGAGTGAAATAGAAGATTTTTTTATAGCTGGAGGTTTTGGAAGCTTTATAAATCTTAATAGTGCGGTAAATATAGGGCTAATCCCCTCTTCTCTTATTAGCTGTGCGAAAGTTGTGGGCAATGCCGCTTTGGATGGCGCTGTTAAAATCTTGTGCAATGACGGCATTTATGATAGTATTAGCGAGAAAATAGCAGCTGCTCAGAATATAAATCTCTCCTCAAGTAAAATTTTCATGGATAATTATATTGATTGCATGGAATTTTCAAAGATATAATTTTTTTTGCAATGAGTTTTAATAATGAGTTCTCTTTAATACTCAAAATAGCTTTATAAATTAAAATATGGGTAGTTTTTCGTTTTAAACGAAAAACTACCCATAAAAATATTCTACATTACTTTTTCAATAACTAAATCCAGAGTTTTGATAAATTCTTTTTTAACCATTGCCGCAGTTTCTACAACTTCTTTATGATTGAGTGGTTGATCAAGTATGCCTGCCGCTGGATTTGTTATGCAGGAAATCCCAAGCACGGATATCCCCGAATGTGCACACACAATTGCTTCGGGCACTGTGGACATACCCACGGCATCCGCACCGCAAATTGAAGCAAATTTTACCTCAGCAGGTGTTTCATAGGATGGCCCTGAAAACATCATGTAAACTCCCTGGCGAAGCTCGATATTTTCTTCTGCCGCCAACTGCATTATCTTTTCATTATACTCTTTATTATATACAGTTGTCATATCGGGAAATCTTGTGCCGAATTCTTCTAAGTTTTCACCTATTAATGGATGCGCACCTGAAAAATTAATATGATCGTTTATCACCATGAGTGTGCCAGGCTTAAATGTGCGATTAACTCCGCCTGCCGCATTTGTAATAATCATATTTTTCACACCAAGTAATTTCATGATTCTTATCGGCATGGTTATTTGGCGTTGTGTGTATCCTTCGTAAAAATGCACTCTTCCCTGCATTGCTATAATGTTTTTACCGAATAGGCTTCCTATTACAAATTGCCCTTCGTGCCCCTGCACTGTTGACACAGGAAAATTGGGAAGGTCGGTATAAGGGATAATCACCTTGTTTTCGATTTTGTCGGCATAGTCGCCAAGTCCGCTTCCAAGCACCATTCCTATTTCGGGAACTATATTTGTTCTTTCTTTAATTACTTCTACACATTTATTAATTATTTTCATTTCGCTCATTTTTTCTACACTCCTCTATATTCTAACACTTAATATAATTTATCGCATGTAAAGATTTATGTTTTACTTTTTTATAAGATGGCTACTCTAAAACTTGCCTACTGATTTATTGATTTTCTGTGCATATAGCTTTCAAACACAAATTTTTCAAACTTATCACTGCTGTATTCTCCCTCGGTAATGAGCTTTAATTTCATTATAAATGCATCAGCAAAATATGCCGCATTGCTAATTATTTTACTCAGTAAGCTTTCAGAAATTGCACAGTCTTTATAATTAAAAGTGTAGCGATATTTTATCTTTGCTGAGGGAATATCAAAATCTACGCTACCTATTTCTGCATAGCAATTGATATAGCATACCGCTCTTGCAATTTCTGCCCTATACTCGGATGGAACTAAAAAGTCCCCCATGGATATAAATGAAAGTGAAAACTCATCCTTGTCCACACTTGCAGTTACACAAACTGGCTCGTCAATCCCATTTAGCGACACATGGATATTATGGGTATTCTCAATTTGAAGGCTTTTCCAATCGTTTTCCGAAACTACCTTTTGAAGCTTTTTGTTTAGACTATCGGTAGTTTCTTTGCTGTTTTCAAATTCCTCTTCACCTTTTTTACGCATATATTCATTATAGAAATTAGCTTGTGTGTCCTTTTGAGCTATCATGCATAATTTGTAAAGTAGCTCAGCACTTTCCATCTGCTCATTTTTGTAACTTGCACTGATAATTCCATCATTTATATCGCAGAAGCGATTATTCAGATAATCAATTACTGCCCCAAGCATTTCTGAAACTGCACTTCGCAGATATTGCGCAAAATCATTTTCATAGCGAATTCTTTCATATAGATTGCACCAAGCTCTCGCCGCTTGAACAACTCCCTGCACTTCGTTTCGGTGTGAATTTATCACAATAAGCTCTGCATTGGTGCTCATAAGTGCAAATGCATATTTTAGACTCTTGGTTTCCATATAAATTTCATTATATCTTTCCACCGCTTCTTTAAGAGCTAACACAGCGCTTGAGAGATCATTGTTTCTGCGGTTTATCTCAGCTATTACACGCTTTGCACCGGCAATCCCTATTGAAGCTGTGTCCTTTTTATATGAAATAGTACTATCGTGATTCGAGCCAAATACATTGATTGCAAAATTAGCATAAATCTCCGCCTGTGCCAAGCGCCTGAATGCCATTGCCGCATGGGCTCGGTAGAGTACTATTTTTCCGAGGGTGTTAAAATTAAATAAAGTTGCCGCTAATTCTCTTTCGGAGTGCATTTCTGTGTTTGCAAGCTCTATAACATCGGTAGTTATCTGCCAAACATCCATTATGTCCCCATTTTCCTTGCAAAGGTCTGCATAATGATATACTGCACTTAAATAACGCTCTACTATATGCGGTGTCCCCGATATTAAATATAGATTGTAAAATATTTCGGCGGCCCTGTCTAAGTAGTATTTTGCCTCGCTCACTTTATGATTTTCTTTAAATATCACACCTGCACGCCTGTATTCTTCGGATAGCCACATTCTATGCTGAAAACTAACCTCGGAAAATACATTCTCGGCTCTTAGTCCGAGCTGTTCATTTAAAAGAAGTGCGGTAGTGGGCTGTGAAAATATCACTTCTTTGAGCATACTTTTTCCTATTAGATTACTCACTACACGATAATCAACTGGATGTAGCTGTTCACTGCAAACATCCAAAAGCCAATCCACCCCATATTTTTCGCAAATATCGCTTATGCTACGTATTATTGCTGTATTACCACCTACATCCGCATTTGCTATTGATAGGAAAAATTCTTTATCATCGCTTTGATATGCAAGAGAAACTCCCTCGGAGGCTATAAATTCGCATTTTGCATCGAGTGTTTTTGCATATTCTAAGAGTGATGATAGATATATATTCTTTTCTTTGTTTTTCTCTGCATATATCGTTTTGACATTTTGGGTAGTATCTATTTTACCATCGGGCTTTTGTATGATTAATGGAGCGAGTATATTTAGGATTTCCGATATACTTTCCACTGTGCAATTAATAGCCATATTATTAATCAGCGGTAGTAAATCCTCTGTGTAAATCCCATGGTTTGTAAGTGAAATAAGAGATAGAAATGCATCTATAAGCTCTTCTCCTATTATGTTTTGGGCGAGTTTAATAAGAGATTGCGTCGGGTGTGTGGCTGAAGTGTCTTTTAGTAGCTCGTCCGTACAATCATATTTTGACATCATCATTAGAGTGTGGGTAATTACGAAAGTGTCAAACACCGATTTTTCTGTGCATTTTTCAGCTGCATAAATAGCGGTTTCTTCGGATAGGGTAGAATTATTAAAGGTAAATACATTCTTGGTAAAATCTCTGATTTGCTCTTCATTTTCAAGCTGAGGCAGATAATATTTTACCATTTTGTATTGTGTGCTGAGCTGTGGCATCTCAAAGAAATTATCATAGGAAATAATAAATTTAATTTTACCTCCCAAAGTGTGCGGTATGAAGGATAGCTCTAATAGCGGTTCGGTTTTGCATAATTTTTCTGCCCCATCAAGTATGAATACAAGCGGTGGCATGTCCTTGTTATTTATATATTCGGTGCACAACGAATAGAGGTAATCACACCACTCCATGGGATGTATATTACTGTCCTCATCCTCAGTTATGCCCGCGTATAAAAGGGCTTTGGAATTTATCGGCTTGCATAGGCAGTTTTCAAGATAAAATACTGCCTGCATTACAAAGTCTTCCACCCTGCTCTTATACATACTGCTTCCTGCCACAAACGGCAGTGTATTATATCCACTTTCATTTAAAAACTCTGCAAGTACTGCGAGCACACTGCTCTTTCCACTCCCACTCATTCCCGAGAGCAAAAATACTTCCCAATCCCCTGTTAGCAATGAAAGTTTATATTTCTCCATAAGCTCTTTCCTGCCCACCGCAGTCTTAGAAAGCTCATTTAGATAGTGTTCACTAAGCATTATTTCTTTATTTAACACGGATAAATCCTCATTTCATTTTAATTACTTAGTTTGTTTATTTGAGTAATATGCTCAGCTTAGGCTTATATTCCTCCAATGTGGCAATGATATAATTTAGCATTTTTTCGATTGACTCTTTTGAAATTACACTCTCTTTATACACTAAATTATAGCTATAATTTATATCCCCCGTTGTAAGTTCAATAGTAAAGTTGCCGTATTTAAGCGAGCTGTTTATATCGCATAATAGCACTATGACATCGTCAAATAAGCTTTCTGGTAG
This sequence comes from uncultured Oscillospiraceae bacterium, assembly GCA_964371155.1. GTDB lineage: Bacteria > Bacillota > Clostridia > Oscillospirales > Ruminococcaceae > CAYJEQ01. Next base: position 12,275 of record CAYJLI010000049.1, read on the forward strand.
GCTAATTTTAGTCGGAGAGAAAATATTTAAGGTGTATTTATCATCATTTATTAGAAATTTCAGCATGCTCTTTGAATTTGTGCCTAAATCTTCTGCTATGATTGTTAATTGATTGGCATCCGTCCTAAATTCACATCCCCACTCATCAAGCAAGGTAGAAATTGTGTCATATATTCGGTTGGCTTCGATTGTGTTTTTATCCATGTTTGCCTCCATGTGCTTTAATTAAATTAGGAATGTGATAAAACTTTTTGCTTGTATTTAATGTGTTTATGATATCAAAAATTACGAGATTTTTGATATCGTTTGCCATCACTTTCGGTTTCCGACCATAGAGTGGCGAGAAAGTGGGCATAAAATATAATAAACACATAGCTATGAATGATTTCCATGAGTATTTAATGTGTTTATTATATCATAATTTTTCTTTGTATTGCAAGCGTTTCTATTGTGCAAGTATCAAATTATCATCCACTTCATATTATGTGCAGATAAGAATAAGAAGACTTAAATTCAGAAGAAATAATATAGCGACTTTTACTAATCAAGCAACTTTATCTTATGGAGAAAATACAATAAATTCTAATATTACCGTAGGAGAAATGAAAGATTATTTTATTTTGCAGTTATAGAATATTTAAGACAACCAATGAATATAGTTTATCAGTATATATTTTGAAGGAGATGTGGAGAATGGAGCTAACTTTAAAGAAGCAACCTGTGATAATTAATGAGAATCTGCTGAGTTCTACGCTTGAACAGTCGATAGAGCTTGATGCAACCCTGCCCGACTACTACCCAGACATCATGAAAATCGTGAGCTGTGTGATTACCCCTGCAATCGGAATGGTGAGAAACAGTGGCGACAGAATTGTATTAGAGGGCGGGGCTTTGGTGTGTGTTGTATACACCGATGCCGAGGATGAGCTATATGCCTATGAGGGCAATGTACCTTTTGAAAAGGTGGTAGAACTAAAAACTGCTGTAAGCGACCCGATAGTTTGTGTGGATGCAAATGTTAGTTATGTCAACTGTAGAGCAGTATCAGGTAGACGACTTGATGTAAGGGGTGCGATTAACATACCTGTAAAAGTTGATATTCCAAAGGAATGCTTAGTTGTTTCCGATATTGAAGAGCAGTATATTGAAACAAAAATAAGTGAACTTGAGAATGTTTATTTAAGTGGGCAGTGCATGAAGCAGTTCACTATCAAAGAAGAGCTTTCCCCTATCTCTGGAAAACCAGCTATTAGCCGCATACTGCGTAAACACTGCTCAGCAGTTGCTACCGATGTAAAGCTAATTTCTGGCAAGGCGGTTATCAAAGGTGAAATGTACCTCACTCTATTATATACAAATGAGGAGACGGATATAATAGAGAATATGCATTACACTTTGCCATTTAGCCAGATTGCTGATTGCAGATTTGTGGATGAAAACTCACTTTGTAGTATTAATTTTAGGATTATTTCATCCTCAGTAGAAGCCGTTACCGACGATGAAGTAACTATAAAATCACTGCTTACGGAGATAACTTGTTGCTGTGACTTAACAGTTATTAAAAGTGAAAACATCAGTGTTTTAGAGGACTGCTATTCTAGTGAATATAATGTTATTCCTACATTTAAGGAGCTAAGTGTTTGTGATACAGCTACTTTAGTGGATGAAGATGTACATATATCTGAAACAATCGAGCTCCCTGAAGACACCACTGAAATTTGCGATTACTGGATTAAATCCATTACCTACGCCCCCTATTGTGAGGGTGATTTGGTAGCACATTGTAAGATAGTTATCGGAATGACTGTTATTGCAAATGACATGCAACATCTTGAGAGAGTTGTTATGGCGCAGATACCGTTAAATGTCAGTTGTGAAGACGGTATTCCTCGGGAGTGCCTTTGCGTGGGGGTGAAAAAATGCAGTGTTAACCTCAATTCGCAAAATAGTTGCCAATTCCATTTGGACTGCATAATAAATGGCTATGCATTAAATAGCAATGATATTTCGCTTATAGAGTCTGTAACTATTGAAGATTTAGCTGTTCCCATCATGAGCAGGAATAGTGTGTATATTTACTATCCATACACAAATGAATCACTATGGGTAGTTGCTAAAAAATTCGGTACCACCGTGGCACAAATTCAAGCGGATAATAATTTAAAATCGAATTATGTAAATAAAGGTGATGTACTGATTATTACACCTAAAAAGCGTGCTTAAACTAAAGAAGATTTTTGAAAGGGGCAATACTGATGGAGAGCTCAAATATTTATAAAGACATAGCTAAACGCACCGACGGCGGTATATATATAGGAGTGGTCGGCCCTGTGAGGTCGGGTAAATCAACACTTATAAAAAAATTCATGGAAACCATGGTGCTCCCAAATATAGAAGAGGATTTTCGCAGGGAGCGTGCAATGGACGAAATGCCACAATCTGCGGCAGGGCGCACCATTATGACAACCGAGCCAAAATTCATACCCGAGGAAGCTGTAAGAATAAATATAGATCCCACTGCTTCATTTGATATAAGAATGATAGACTGCGTTGGTTACATTGTGCCAAGCTCCCTTGGTTATATTGAAAACCAAATGCCAAGAATGGTGCAAACACCTTGGTTTGATGAAGCAATCCCGTTTAATATGGCGGCTGAGATAGGTACACAAAAGGTTATAAATGAGCATTCCACCATAGGGCTTGTTGTCACTACTGATGGCAGTATTAGTGATATTCCCCGTGAGGAATACGCAGAAGCCGAGGAAAGGGTTATAAGGGAATTAACTGCGCTTAATAAACCTTTTGTGGTACTGCTAAACTGTGTTTATCCAAATTCCCCCATGGCACAGCAGCTTCGCACTGAATTAGAGGAGAAATACTCTGCGCCTGTAATAGCTGTAAATTGTATCGAACTTTCAGAGGACGACATAAAGGATATGCTAAAAGAAGTGCTTTATCGCTTCCCAATTTCTTCGCTCGAAACAAAACTCCCTGCTTGGCTTTGCGCACTTCCAAATGACCATTGGCTGAGATGCAGTATACTTGACTCTATTAGAAACTGCGTTAAGGACATCACCTGCACTGGAGAAATAAATGGTGTGAGCAGTAGTTTGTCTGAAAAACCAAATATTCGCCATGCTGAGCTTGAGGAAATATCACTGGGCGACGGCACAGGCAGGCTAAATATTGAGCTTGACCCCTCTCTATTTTACAAGATTATTGAGGAGTCTACCGGCATGGAAATAGCCGATGAGGGCGTGCTTATGGAGCTTCTCATAAACCTTTCTGAAAGCAAAAAAGAATATGATAAGTTTAAAGGTGCGCTCGAAGAAGTTGAAGCCACTGGATATGGTATTGTACTACCTGGAATTGAAGAGCTCAGTCTCGAGGAACCTGAAATAGTAAAACAAGGTGGCAAGTATGGGGTGAGATTAAAAGCAAGTGCTCCGTCGATACATTTGATGAAAGCAAATATTGACACCGAGATTGCGCCAATTGTCGGCAGTGAAAAGCAGAGTGAAGATTTGGTTAAATATCTGCTCAATGAGTTTGAAGAAAATCCTAAAAAGATATGGGAGAGCAATTTATTTGGCAAAAGTTTGCATGATTTAGTTAACGAAGGGCTTCACAATAAGCTCTATCGTATGCCGGCGGATGCAAGGATGAAGATGCAAGAAACCATTGAGCGCATAATTAACGATGGCTGCTCGGGGCTTATCTGCATAATTTTATAGATGTAACCCTTGCTTATGGATTCTATTACAATCAATTAGCGTAATGTGTGAAGAGTATAACTAATATACAGAAATCATTTACAGCCCTACCCCACCAAAAGGTGGAGTAGGGCTGTAAAATTAAGTTTAAAATAC
>CAYJLI010000050.1:0-15933 GCA_964371155.1 uncultured Oscillospiraceae bacterium
CTCCACTCCATCTCCGCTCGTTCTATTTTCAAGGTTCGAAAGAACCGTTTTTTTTATTTGGCAGAGCCAATCAGTTTCGCTTTTTCAAGCTTTACTTCTTGGGGAGCAAACTCCATCTATATCAAACAAATCCTTGTAGTGTAACTGTAAGGATTTTTCTATTTTAAATATTTACCGGTAATACTGCTATCATTAACCGCAATCTCAAATGGGGTGCCATAGGATATAATCTCCCCACCTTTATCACCACCGAATGGCCCAAGCTCTATGATGTAATCGCTTTTTGCTAAAATTTCAGTATTATGTTCAATTACAAACACAGAATTATTTTGCAAGACTAATTTTTGAAGGAGGGCTAAAAGTTTTTCGCTATCCGCTGGGTGGAGTCCCGTTGTTGGCTCATCTAAAAGATATAATGTGTGACCATTATTTCCTTTCGCAAGTTCTTTTGAGAGCTTAAGCCTTTGGCACTCACCGCCTGATAGAGTCTTTGTGGATTGTCCAAGTTTTAGATATGCAAGACCCACTTCGTTTATTACCTTTAGTTTTTTGTGAATATCTTTGTTCTCCTCAAAGAATTCTAAATTTTCAAGTACAGTCATATTTAAAATATCTGAAATGCTTTTGCCTTTGTATGTTACTGATAGCACTTTCTTTTTAAACCTATGCCCTTTGCAAACAGGACATATGACCTCAACATCATCTAAAAACTGCATATCAAGAGCAATCACCCCAAGGCCCTCGCATTTTTCGCATCGCCCACCTTTGACATTGAATGAAAAATCAGAAGGTTTGAGTTTTAATTTTTTCGCTTCAGTTTGGGAAGAAAACAACTCTCTTATCAGTGTAAAAACTTCTGTATATGTTGCGATATTGCTTCGGCTTTGTCTATGGGTAGGGCTTTGGTCGATTTTAATGACTTCTGAAATATTCTCATATCCATTAATGCTTTCTGCATTTTTTCTCTCTTCAATAACATCAAACACAAGGCTGCTTTTACCACTACCCGAAACCCCTGCAAAAGAAACAAGCTGACCGAGTGGAATATTTACTGAAATATTTTTAAGGTTATGGGCAGTGGCATTTTTAACCTCAATAAATCTATTCGCATTTATTTTTTTGTCTTTAGGTTTGCTTTTTTCCTCTCGCAAATACTTTGCAGTTTTTGAGATACTGTTTTGCGAAACCTCTAATACCGTGCCATTTGCTACAATGTCACCCCCGAGTGAGCCCGCACCAACACCGAAATCAATGACATAATCACATTCTTTTACAAACTCCATATCATGCTCAATCACAATAACTGTGTTGCCTAAATCACGCAGTTTTTTTATTGCTTTTAGTAGCTGTGAAGTATCCCTTGCGTGAAGCCCAGTGGTCGGCTCGTCTAAGATATATAATACCCCTGTGAGCCCACTTTCTAAAATGCTTGCAAGACGTATTCTTTGGCTTTCTCCCCCTGAAAGAGTGCTAACTGGTCGATCGATAGAAAGATACTCCAGTCCTATTTTTTCAATGCCTTTTACACGCTTTAAAATATCACCTATAACCACAGTGGCAATTTCTTTTGCCGATGGGGATAATTTTGCTTTAATGTCTTCCAAAAACGAAGCAAGTGCCGACATTGTGAAAGTGCTAACCTCTATTATAGTTTTTCCATCTACTTTTGCAGTCCTGCCATCAAAACCCAGCCTTGTACCATTGCATTCATCACAGTGCGTACTTCTGATTGCATTGGCAATGACGGGGTTAGCGACTTTTTTTGTAGCGGACTCCCTGACTTTTTTAGCTACAAAAGTACGAAGCCCCTCCACATAGCCATCCATAACTCTTTTTGGCTTTTTCTTATTTGGAAAACGCTTTTTAAACTCCTCGCAATCCACACCGTCAAGAAGCACCAACATCTCAAGCTCGTTATAATCCTTTACAGGCTTTGAAACATCGAAATTAAAGCCATAATGCTTCCCACAAGCTATAAAGGTATTTGAATAGTGTTCTGCAAAAACTTCATTTTCCCAAATTTTAATAGCTCCCTCTTTTATAGTGAGATTTTCATCTATAAGCTTGGTAAAATCTATGCCTTTAACAACCCCTATGCCACTGCATTTTGGACACGCTCCCTCTGCTTTATTAAAAGAGAAATTTGCCATGCTCAGATAGGAAAGCTTTTCTTTGCAGTGAGGACAGGCAGTATCGGTAAAGTCAATTTCCTCCTCTTCATCAAAACTTGGAGGGATTTCGCCATTACAGTTTGGGCAAATTCTCACACTAAGTTTTGCATATAGTATGCGAAGATAGGTGAGTATTTCTGTGTATGTGCCAACAGTTGAGCGAGGGTTTTTTGAAAGCACCCTTTGACCAACGGAAATAGATGGCGAAAGTCCAATGATACTATCCACCTGTGGTTTGTTAAGACCATCCGTAACCATTCCCATTGACTCTAAATATTGACGCTGACATTCTTTTTGTAAAATATCCATAGCAAAACTGCTTTTTCCACTGCCTGACACCCCTGTTAAGGCTATAAGTTTATATTTTGGTATTTTTATAGAGATGTTTTTAAGGTTATTTTCTCTTGCACCCGATATTGTTATAAATTCGTTTTTCATTATTCCTCCAACAGATAATCTGCCATAAAGTTTAGTATTTCTGCAAACACAGCTTTTTTATCGTCCGTAAAATTTTCCTCAACTGCGTCCATCAGTGAAGCGGACTTTGTATCACTGCTACTTTGAATTAAGCTCTCGTTAATTGATAGATATGTTACTCTTTTGTCTTCAGTAGACCCCGTTTTTATAACCAAGCCTTTATTCGCAAGCTCATTTACTTTTTGAGTTGTAGCTGGGCGAGAAAGATTTAGCCTCTCGGCAAGCTCGCTTATTGTCATATTCTGTTTGTGATTTATAATAAACAACTGCAAAACATCGGAATATGGTAAAGTACTGCCGATTTCACTCTCACGAATGCTTTTATAGCAGTCAATATCGACTGCGCTCATAAATTTAAAATATGCTTTTCTCATAATATACTCCTTTTAATATAGTTTCAATATTGAAAGTATATCACGAAAATATGTGGCAGTCAATATAGTTTCAATTTCGAAACCAAATTTACGCTTATAGAATTATTTTTTGGGCAGTATTAGCATATAGAAAGGCTGTAAAAAGTATATTATGAAAAGTTAACTACATCGTTTAGAGCATGGCGAAAGCCTTTTAAATCGTGAGTGCAACTATGCTTAATTTGCTGTTTTTTATTCGTGGATGATAATCAATTTCACTTTGAGTACCTCTTATACAGCAAGCTTAATCTGCGTTTGCAGTAAATAATTTACCCAAACATTTACAAATAAGCATTTTATTTTAAATTGCAATTTACTTTTGTAAGTGTTTTTGCTATAATTAATTTAGTGTTTTTTCCTATTTCTAAGCACTTCCAAATGATTTAATATTCGATTATAATAATAATTAGTGGGGGTATACATATGAGTAAAACAAATGATTTATTTCTTGCAGGAGACGCAAGCGAAGACATTCAAAACGAACTATCTTCCTCTCCAATTCTTAAATCAATACTTAGTTCCACACCTATGGCTTTGAATGTTTGGAATAGCAGTATGGTTAATATCATGTGTAACCGTCATATACTAAACATTTTTAATATTGATGACGGCGAAGAGTATCTCGAAAATTTTTATAAATTTTCTCCTGAATTTCAGCCAAATGGAAAATCTTCTTCAGAAATGTCGGCAATCAATTTTGAAAAAGCCAATCGTGAGGGAAAGTGTGTATTTAGCTGGATGCACCAAACTTTAGATGGAGATCTAATCCCTGCGGAAATCACCTTAATAAAATTAGAAATCCCAGGCGTGCAAAATTATTTAGCCGGCTTTATCAGAGATTTAAGGCCCGACTTTTATGATTTAGATAATTTTAAATACGATTATTATTTTAACGACAAAATCCCAACAAAAGTGCTTCTTAACGAAATGTCCCTCCTTTCCGAGGAATGGTTCTTTTCAATGGATATAAGAACTGGTAATTTCCACTATTATGGCAAAATGTGGACTGATAATTTTGATAATGCTTCTTCACTTACTACGGATAAGATGTTTGAGGAAAAGTTCATACACGAGGACGATATCCCAAGTTATATGGAAATGGTTGACAGCTTTAAAAAAGGAAGTAATGCAACTGAAGATATTAGATTCATATCGGTGGATGGTCTTTATCGTTATTATAGAATTATTAGTAAGATAATATACGATAATGAGGGCTCCCCTATTTTTGCAGTGGGAAAAGGTATGGACATACATGAACAAAAAGTATTTGAAGAGCGCTCACAAAAAGACTTATTGACTGACTGTTATAATAAAATCAGTGCGGAAAATATTATATCCGACAAATTAGCTTCATTTAGGGATGGCACACATGTATATTTCATAGTTGATATAGATAATTTTAAGAGCATAAATGATAATCTCGGTCACTATTTTGGTGACCAAGTTCTCAGAGAAATATCTGCGGGTCTTAAGGCGGCATTTAGAGAAATTGATGTTGTTGCAAGGATTGGCGGAGATGAGTTCATTGTTTTTGTAGAAAATATGTACGACTTAGAAATTGTAAAGCAAAAAGCAGAGAAAATACTTGAAGTCTATGCCAAAACATATTCTGGGGAATATAAAAATTATTCTATATCCGGTAGCATCGGGATAGCTGTTTATCCCCATGATGGTATCACATATGATGAATTGTACCAAAATGCGGATAAAGCATTAAATCAAGCTAAAATGCTCGGTAAAAATCGCTATGTAATATATTCCGACGACTTAGATATAGGCACAACGAGAAGTATTACTAAAATTGAAAATGCAAATAGAATGGCAAGCTCATTCTTTGATTACGATCTAATATCTTCTGCTTTTAATATCCTATATGATGATAATGGAAGCAATGCCTCTATTAATGCAGTATTAAAATTTTTATGTCAAAAATATGGTGCTGACAGAAGCTATATTTTTGAAACTTTGGACGATGGAAAATCATTTTCCAATACTTTCGAATGGTGCAAAGAAGGCATCAGTGCTGAAATAGACAATTTGCAGGAATTGCCCGCCGAAATGTTTGAAGAATTTATAGGAAAAGCGTATAACGACATTATTTATTCAAACGATTTGCGCGAAACACTTCAGCGTGAAGACGCTTTTGAAACTATGGCTAATCAGGGGATATTATCATTTGTCCATGCGCAGATAAAAAGTGATGACAAAATGACATTCTTTATCGGACTCGATGATTGCACTAAAACAAGGGTATGGAGCGAGCGTGAGATAAACAGCCTGCAATATATAGGCAAGATGATATCCATAATACTTCAAGGCACGCATCTCAGAGAAGAGATGAAACTGCTGATTGAACAAAATAAAAGTTCTGCACATATTTTGGATAATTCCGATGATCTAATATATATATCAGATATCGAAAATTATGAATTACTCTATCTCAATAGAACTACAATACAGGCATTAGGTAATCTTCCTCGTGAATCTTGGTTTAAAAAGAAGTGCTATGAGATTTTACAAGGTAAAATAGAACCTTGCGAATTCTGCACAAATTCTCTTTTGAGTGTAGAGAGTAACTATGAATGGTCATACTACAATCCTCTGCTTAATAAGACTTTCTTATTAAAGGACAGGCTTGTGCCATTTAATGGAAAGCTTGCACGACTTGAAATTGCAACTGACATTACGAAATTAAAAGAACTTGAAGATGAGCTAAACGACCGCCTAACGGATGAAAAATTCTTATTAAGTTGTGTTGAAATGCTTCATACAGGTCAGGATCCAAACATAGTTATTTATCGACTTTTGGAATCGGTTTCAAATTACTATAATGCTGAAAGAAGTTATATATTTGAAATGTCCGATTGTGGGCAGTATATAAGCAATACTTATGAACATTGTGATGAAAAGACTATTCCATACAAAGATAAACTCCAAAATCTTGAAAAATCAGAGCTTGGCGTTTTATTAGACAAATGCGAGAAAGATGATGTTTTTAGTATGGCAATAGATGATCCCGATATATCGGTTGATTCACTTGAATATGATTTGATGAAATTGCAAAATTTAAATAATATTTTAGTTGGCTCAATCATGGCGGACAAAAAGAAGTTGACTGGATTTGTCGGTGTGGATAATCCTACCACCAATATTAATAAGTTATCCATTATTCGTTCCGTGGCTAAGTTCATTGCAAGCTTTATGGACGAAACTGAGTTAGTCGCAAAGCTAAATAATCTCAGTTATTACGATACTCTCACCGGCATAAAGAATAGGCATAGTTATAGCAATGCATTAGATAATATTAATACAAATCATATAGACAGCTTAGGTATTGCTTATGTAGATATATTAAAGCTCAGTGCAATAAATTATGAAAACGGTATTGCATATGGCGACAATATTTTGATATGCGTTGCAAACCATTTAAAAGATGTTTTTGGGGATTGTGTTTTCCGTGTAGGCGGGGATGAATTCCTTGTACTCAGCGAAAATAGCGAAGAAACCGACTTTGAAAACAATATACAGCTGCTAAAACAAAGATTGTCCGAAGAAGAAGACTTTTCAGTATCAATAGGCTACACCTGGAACAGAAATTTAACAAATTCTAATAATAAGATTGGCAGTTCACATGTAGGTGGAAAATACAATCGCATACTCTCCGATAATTTAGACATGGAGATTTTAAATGATAAGTATATTGTCTATCTGCAACCTCAAGTTGACCTCTCTACCGGCACTGTAAGGAGTGCAGAAGCATTAGTGAGAAGACTTGGCGCTAAAAATGTTTTGCAACCGCCTATTTCCTTTATCCCATTCTATGAAAAAGAAGGCATTATCTCTAAAATTGATATTTTTGTGCTTGAAGAAGTGTGTAAATTCCTTAAAGCATGTGAATTATCAGGAAACACACAGATAAAATCGGTTGCAGTAAACTGCTCAAGAATGACTATCTCTAAAAATGGCATAGTTGATAAATTTAAAGAAGTATGTGATAAATACGGCGTAGAAACTTCGAAGATAGTTATTGAAATAACCGAAACAATAAGTGGATTTAATGAAAATGCCCTACCACAGGTTATCGAAAGCTTTAGCAATGCCGGATTTTTAGTTTCTTTAGACGACTTTGGTTGTGGATACTCAAATCTCACTTCCCTCGTTGTTAGCGATTATGATGAGCTTAAAATTGATATGCTACTTATAAATGATATTATCGAAAACCAAAAATCAAGGTCACTTACCGAGCTTGCAATCGCATTTTGTAGCAAATTTGATTATATCATTTCTGTTGCAGAGGGTGTTGAGACCAAAGAACAATATGAGCTTTTAAAAGAGCTTGGTTGTAATAAGGTGCAGGGATATTATTTTGATAAACCCATGCCTATTAAAGATTTCTATGCCAAATATGGATCATCATCCAATTTGTAATCACTAATTCAGAAAGGGTTTACTCCTATGTATGAATATGAGGAACACCGAATTTACCCCTCCGATAAAACTGCAAATGCCGCACTCGATACTCTGCTTTCAGCCGAGGGAATATCGAGGGATGCAAATTTAGAATATACCGTAGGTGTTTACCGCGGTGAAGAACTGGTGGCTACCGGCTCTATTTTTAAAAACACACTGCGTTGTTTGGCGGTCAACTCTGCATATCAAGGTGAAGGGCTTTTAAACAAAGTTGTTTCGCATTTAATCAGCCTTCAAGCCGAACGGGGCAATTATCATCTGTTTTTATACACCAAATGTGATAAAAAAGATATATTTAAGGATTTGGGATTTTATGAAATAGCAACTTCGGATGGACTTGCTGTTTTCATGGAAAACAAAAAAGATGGCTTTTCTTCCTATACAAATAGGCTTAAAGCCTCTTCTTCAGCCTCTTTATCAGCAGTTCATGCCGCAATAATCATGAATGCAAATCCTTTCACATATGGGCATCGTTATTTAGTGGAAACAGCCGCCGCTAACTGCGATGTACTTCATCTATTTGTAGTGAGCGAGGATGTTTCACTGGTACCCTATTCTGTACGATATAAATTAATTGCAGACGGTGTAGCCGATATACCAAATATAGTGCTACACAATACTGAAAGCTATATGATATCTTCTGCCACATTCCCCTCCTATTTTATTAAAGACACAAATGATATTATGCTTGCACAAGCCGAGCTTGATGTGGGGGTATTTGTAAAGATAGCTAAAAGCCTTGGTATTACAAAGCGATTTGTGGGTGAAGAGCCATTTAGCAATGTAACCGAGATTTATAATAAGGTTATGCTTAATGTGCTCTCTAAAAACGATATATCACTTTGTGTTGTACCACGAAAAGAAGTTGATGGAGTAGCTATAAGCGCTTCGCAGGTAAGGCTTTTGATACATGATGGCAAAAATGAAGAATTAAAATCGCTCATTCCGAAAACCACCTATGATTTCTTAATGAGCGAAGATGGTAAAAAAGTAATAGAGCGCATTAAAGCAAGCGATGATATTATTCATCACTAAATGTATTATATATCAGTTATAAGGGTATCCTCACAACTATGGTATGAGGATACCCTTACAATATTGGATCAATTTAAATTTTAATCTCTCTACCCTACTATGGCATCTCATAGATGATATAAACAGCGCCCAAATTATTTTTTAGCAGGATTTGAATTTTCAAATTTTTGCTTTGCTTGAATAATTTCTTCTTGTTTTGCCGCTTGCACCATATACCATCCCCTGCTTTGCATTTCTGTAAATACTTCATGCTGTATTTGATGCTCTTCGGATAAAATATTGAGCAGCTCACTTTTTAGCGCCTTGCTTGCACATTCATTTGCCGAGGTATTGTAAAGCGCTGTGATATTCTTCTGACTGCTGAGCGTATCGCCCAGGCGATCTTTATCCACAAAATTTTTCATATAGTATTTCTCCTAATTATATTATGAAAGAAAGCTTAATAGCTTATTATAATGGCTCTGATGCTTTGCCGCTATTTGCTCAAATTTTGATTTTATCTGAGGGTCGTCAGCTTCTTTGGCATATTGGCAAAATTTTGTGATTAACAGCTCTTCAGCAGATAATTGCTCTCCAATTAATGTCAATTCTTTTGATGTTAACTGTGGCATTTTCTTTCCTCCATTCGAGTGATTTAAGAATATTATTTGTATAAATCGCCCTAAAATTCTCATAAGAAATTTTTTGTAACATTTTTTTTACAATAAAGACTGGCAAAATCTTTGTTTTTATTATACAATTAAGTTTAGCGCAAATAAAAATCAACAATAGATAACTAATATAATAATTTATTTTTAGTACACAGGAGGCTTAAATGAACAAAAAAATATCACTGGGCACGGCAATTGCACTTTCACTTATTATGATTGCCGCAACTTTTTCAATAACAATGGTTTATTCTTCAAATACATTCAGCGAGCGTATGAAGAGCATAACCGAGCGTGAAGCAATGTATAGCAAGCTTCAAGAGATTGATAATTTAGTTAGAAGTAATTATTATGGCGATTTAGATGATGAACTGCTTATGGATTCAATATCAAGGGGATATGCACTTGGTATGGGGGATTTGTATAGCCAGTATTTCACTGCCGAGGAATATGCAAAAATTTCTCAGGATTTAAATGGTAGAATTGTTACAATAGGAATTGAATCGGTAATGGACAGCTCGGGCTATATTTACATCACCGATGTCTACCCCGACTCCCCTGCACAAAATGCAGGTATTCAAAGAGGGGATATGATTGTTAAGGTTGAGGATTTAGACATTAGTGCGGATACATATGAACAGGCAATAGCTATGATGGATGGAGAAACTGGCACCAAGGTTAAAATTGTTGTTAGGCGTCAGGCAGATGATATAGAGCTTGATATTACCCGTCGTGCCGTGGAAGTTCCTACAGTTACCTATTCGGTCATTGATGGATATGGCTATATAAATATTAACTCTTTTGCAAATAACTCCACTTTGCATTTTGACAATGCCATCTCAGCAGTTATTTCCGAGGGTGTGAGTGGTTTGATATTCGATGTCAGGGACAATCCTGGTGGCACGCTCGACTCAACCTGTGAAATACTCGACAGGCTGCTTCCCGAGGGTCCAATCGCTTCTGCAACATATAGCGACGGCACTACCGAGCTAATAAGCTCAAGCGACGCAAGCGAAATTGATATGCCGATGGTGGTACTTACAAATAACAATACCGCCTCTGCCGCAGAATTATTTGTACAAGCTTTAAAAGACTATAATAAGGCTACTTCAGTGGGCACTACCACATATGGAAAAGGTGTTATGCAGTCGATTGTTAAGCTCACGGACGGCTCTGCTTTCGAGCTTACAATAGCAGCTTTCAATCCTCCCTATTCTGAGAATTTCGATCTAATTGGAGTAAAGCCCGACTATGAGGTAAAATTAACTACCGAACAGCAGGCGGCGCTAATATTCAATGATTTCTCCGATGATCCACAGATAGCTAAAGCCAAGGAAGTTTTAGCTTCCGAGCTTCGTGCAGAGGGCATCACCCCTCCAACAACTGAAGATTCTTCCGATCAAATCCCACTCGAAGATGAAGTGGAGGATAGCTCCTCACAGTCCGAAGATGACGAAAGCTCTGACAGCTCATCCGAGGATGGAGAAAATGCTGATGAAGAGAGCTCTTCTGAATTAGAAGAAGATGAAAGCTCCGAAAATAGCGAAGATAATGAAGAAAACACCGAAGAGGATGCTTCTTCAGATACAGAGTAATGAAAAGATAATAAACACAATCATAAGTACTAAAAGCTATTAATATGGGAGTGTTCATTATATTTCATGCCAACTTTCTCACCACTTTATGGTAATCCGAAAGTGATGGCAAATTAAAGAAAGGGGTAATATTATGGATAAGGACTTAAAATTATGGAATGAAGCAGCAAAATTTCATGGGCATATTTGTGGAGGACTTACTATTGGATATCGTGCCGCTCTTTATGCAGCTGAGCTACTCGAGCTTAATTTTTCCGAGGATGAAGAAACAGTATGTATATCGGAAAATGATGCCTGTGGGGTTGATGCCATACAAGTTATTCTCGGTTGCAGTGCTGGAAAGGGCAATTTGATTATAAAAATCAAAGGCAAAAATGCCTATTCTTTCTTCAATCGAAAAAATGGAAAAAGTGTGCGACTCATCCTCAATGATGTAAAGCCTAAAACCGATGGCAGTGACCAATCGAGAGAAGCCGCAAGAGTGTATATGTTTAATTTACCCGCTGATGAGCTCTTTACAATTACACCGGTCACCGAAAAGCTCCCTGAATTTGCAAGGAATTTTGATAATGTTAAATGTGATGGTTGCAGTGAAATGACGGCTGAATTTGCTATTAGACTATGCAATGCTAAAAAGCTTTGCCCTGATTGCTATAAGCCATATGATAGATTTAGTTAATTAAAAATTTAATAATTAAATGGGGTATTTTTCCACTTATCGTGGAAAGATACCCCATTTTTATATTATTCTTAATATAGCCCTTAAAACCGTGTTTTAAGGCATTATTTTTTATTAAAAAGCATCTTAATACTCCGGTATTTCCACTATATAGCCCTCAGGATATAAATGTTTTGACACTCTTTCGATTTCGGTAAACATTCTCGCCGACTGATTATCAAAAGATGTATAATCAACCGAATAAAGCTCTGAGTTTACCACACTTGCAGTTGTTTTATAAATGCTTGCCTCAGAGATAACCGAAACATCTATTTCGTCCGCATAAAGGATTATATCAGGTTCAAGCTCGATAGCCATATCCTCGGGATAGCTCCAATTAAGGTAGGCTTCCCCCCAGTTTGAAATAGACCAAATATCAAAAAACTGTTGCTCAAATGTGTCCCCTGTGGCTACTGTGAGCAGTGGTGCTCTCATATATATTGCAGACTGAGCCTCCGATAAAGTGGAATTCGTTGTTGAAATGCTATTTAGCTTTTCCTCGTAGTTGTTTATAATCTCATCCGCCATTTCGTTTCCGCTGACATTACCATTCATCACTGTTAAAATAGTGCGGTAGTTTTGATAGACCGACTCAAAATCATCCCCATATTCAATATGTACCACCTGAATATTATTTTGATGGAGCTTGTCCATCACATCATCGGTTAGTGTAGTCGAGGTAAATAGGACTTGTGGAGAAACTTCGGCAATTCGGTTTGTATTGGGAATGAGCGATGTTCCAATAAATTCATAATCATAGCGGTCAGTCTGTGTAAGATATTGCTTTGAACCCTCTGACACGGCAACTATTCTCCCCTCAAGCCCAAGCGAAACAAGCATATCTGTAAGCGCTGGGGAAAGAGTGGCTACTCTAAGTGGTTTTTCCATTATTTCTACATCACCTATGACAACGGGATATTCTAAGTTTTCCTCTGCTTCTTCCCCACCCTGCAACGCCGAGCATCCGCCGAGTATGAAAAGCAGTGAGCATGAAAGCAGTAGGGCTGAAATTCTGCATTTATTAAAGAAGTTTTTCTTCATTGATACCTCCAAAAAGTAATCTAAACTTAATTTTAACTTTTTTTGATAATAGTGTCAATTAAAATTTAGTGAACAAACTAATTTTTAATTGACTATCCTTTGCTAAAGCTGTATTTTTGCGTGAGTGAAACAGAAAATATATTTAATAATATTCCTAAAGCCAAAAATGCTATATGTGAAAAACTTCCAAGTAACGTGAATATTCCTTCATAAAATTCTGCAGGCAAATCACCGAGTCCTGCAATTAATACAATCATTGCAATTGAGAATAGTCGCCCTTTATCAACACCGAATATAATTAAAATAGCTGTGTTGATTGCTACGAAATAGATTCCTGTTAATATAGCAAATAAAAGTACTGAAATATTTATGCCCTGCGCAGTACTACTAAAAAGAGTGAAGATAGAATTAGCGCAAAAGGAAGTTATCACTGAGATGGATAAGCAAATATATCCAAGTAAATATTTTTCAAATACTAAATCAAATTTTGAATATGGTAGCATTAAGGCATATTTATTCCAATGGGACTGCTCATCATAGAAAAAAGCTGTCATAGGCAAATACGCTCCTAATAATCCTGAAAATGTTATTGAGAAGGTCGGATTTGCAAAAGTGTAGAAAACTATAAGCAGTAAAACGGCTATTATTCTATTAGACATAATATATAAGTCTTTAATAAGTAGAGCTTTCATAAATATCATCCTTTCCATCCGTCTTTTTTGATAGGAATAAAATTATATCCTCCAGCGTAGTTTTTTCAAGTTTAAATCCATCGGATATTAAATCCTTAAAAACTAACGCATGGTATCCATAAGCAGTCTTCTTTTTGCTGACTATCGCACTGTGTGGGATGTCTGAAAAATTCTCTTCGGAGAGCTTTATTATTGCATATTGATTTAAAATTAAATCCTTCTCATCGGAAAGCACAATACTGCCATCGTGTATGAAGGTGAGATAATCACATATTTTCTCTAAATCACTGATTATATGCGATGATATCAAAATTGAATTATTTTCATCCCTTGTAAATTCGTTAAAAATATCGAGAATTTCTTCCCTTACCATTGGGTCAAGTCCGGAGGTGGGTTCGTCTAAAATTAGAAGTTTTGGGTGGTGCGAAAGTGCTACTGCGATGCTTAGTTTCATTTTCATCCCACGAGAGAAATGTTTAAGCTTTTTTTCTAATGGCAATGAAAATCTCTCTATATAGGAAAAAAATAAGTCGCTATCCCAGTTATGATAAGTACTTTGCATTATTTTTTCTATCTTTTTAATACTAAATATTTCACAAAAATGTGTTTCATCCAGTACAACGCCAATTTGCTCTTTGATATCAATAAATTTAGATGAAGTGTTTTCACATCCTAATACTACAACATCACCGCTATCGGCAGAAATGGCATTCATAATTAGTTTTATAGTTGTGCTCTTCCCTGCCCCATTTTCACCTATCAGCCCCATAATCGTGCCATATGGGAGTGCAAAATTTATAGAGTTAAGTGCAAATTGATCATATTTTTTAGATAAATTCTTTACTTTAATAGCATTCATATACTAATCCTCCTCAAAAATCAGTTGAAACATTTCTATAATTTCTTCATAAGATAGATTGCATAAGGCAGATAGTGATGAGATTTTTTTCATGTGACTTTCAATTTCCCTTAAGTGAATTTCTTTAATCAATTCACTATTTTGCTCCGACACATAAAAACCTTTACCAGCAACTGAATTTATATAACCATCCTTTTCAAGCTCATCATAGGCGCGTTTAGTAGTAATTACGCTTATACGCAAATCCTTCGCCAATCCACGTATGGATGGGAGTAAATCCCCCTGTGATATTGCATTTGTAATTATGAGATTTTTAATTTGTGAATATATTTGCTCATAAATAGGTTCATTATTTGCATTGCTTATTATTATATTCATTGCATATCCCCTCAAACTGTATATATGTTATATAAACAGTATATACTGAATATATACAGTTGTCAAGAAAAAGTTAAAATAAATCTCTAAATGGAAGATAATGCTATAATTTAAAATTTTATTTATATTTTTCTAAAATTTGCATTGACGAAAACAATGTTTTTTTATTATAATAAAAGAGGTATTAAATTTAATAATGGGGGTGCAATACATCAATTACTATATAACAATGTCCAATGATGACTTAAATCTTGATACACTTCCCACTGGTCTGATTACTTATTATGAAGATTGTGGCAATTATTATAAGCCGTATACACAGTTTAAAATGGCAATGTCGAAAAAAGAATTTTTATGTAGTTTAATAGCATTTGAGGCGACACCTGATAATAAAAGTTGTATGGAAATTGATATCACAGAGCCTTTTTGCTTAAATATTAAAGCATTTGCTTCTAAGGAAGTTTCCGTTAGCTATATGAACAATGACATAACCTCAAACTGCAAAATTCAGTATCTACAAGGCGATGATTTACAAGGCATATACTGGGGAGTGATAATCTCAGCCCCAAAAATCGATTTCGAAAATGATAAATTAGAACTTCCTTTATTTAAAGGCAATGTAAGTAAATATTTCTCTGAGGGAGAAAAAAAGCATTTTGGCTCTTTTTTTACTCTTGATGAAAAATCAGGGATTTTTAAAACAACAGAAATGTAGGAGAAAAAAATGAAAATTTTTAGTAAATTGGTACCGATAGCTCTTATAATTATGACAGGAGTACTATTATTTGACAAAGCGGTAAATTATGTGTTTGACAAAACTGTTGGCAGATATATCACATTTGATAATGATGATATTTGTTAGTTTTCCACTTGACTTTTTACGCTAAATAATGTATCCTATCTAAAGTGAGCGGGCAAGACAACAGCACCCTTTAAAAGGTGAGGAAAGTCCGAGCTTCGCAGGGCAGGATAGCTGCTAACGGCAGCCGAAGGCGACTTTAGGGAAAGTGCAACAGAGATATACCGCCTGTTTTTTTACAGGTAAGGGTGGAAAGGCGAGGTAAGAGCTCACCGGAACGGGGGGAACCCCGTTGCCCTGCAAACCCTATCCGAAGCAACACTTAGAGGGCATTAGTGCGGCGGCCCGTCGCGTTCTCGCAAGGTGGCTGGAGCTGTATGGCGACATGCAGCCAAGATAGATTGTTGTCAAATACAGAACTCGGCTTATATGCCCGGTCACATTTTATTTATATTGGGATGCGCCTGCGTGATAATAGCAAGGTACACAACTCGAAATATTGGGGGTGCTGTCTCTACTAAAAAGCCGTAAAACCGCATGGTTACAGGGCTTTTGAGCTCTCGGCAAAGAGAAAAAATGAACTACTGCTCACACTTTGCTCACAGTTATCCGAAAAATAAAATATTGATTTTTTATCG
>CAYJLI010000051.1:0-7162 GCA_964371155.1 uncultured Oscillospiraceae bacterium
GGTTTTACCCCATACCCCATAATTTTTTGAAAAAAATTAAGTAAAACTTTATTTTCCACTCCAATTATTATCTTATTCCCTTATCTCAAATACTCTAAAATCTCTGCCGCATTTGTATCGGGCTTAACTTTTGGCATGATTTTTTCTATATTACCCTCTTCGTCTATTATAAATGTGCTTCGTACCACACCCATATTCACCTTGCCATATAGCTTTTTCTCCTGCCATACATCATAGGCTTTTATCGCATTTAGTTCTGGGTCTGAAAGCAATACAAATGGCAAATTGTGCTTTTGTGCAAATTTTTCGTGTGATGCCGTGCTGTCCTTGCTAACGCCTACTACAGCCACATTTAGCGTCTTAAACTCCTCATAGCTTGCAGCAAATGCACACGCCTGCTTAATGCATCCTGGGGTGTTGTCCTTTGGATAAAAATATAGCACCACTTTTTTGCCTAAAAAATCTGAAAGAGATACCTCTTTTCCGCCCTTGTCGTACAAAGTAAAACTTGGGGCTTTCATTCCTACTTCTACCACTGTGCTTCCTCCTTTATTTTTTCTTTTATAAATACAAGCTTATTTTCGCCCGAATACTCGGCTGAAAACTGATACCCAAGCTCGTCAAAGCTTTTTATATCACTTATTTCACTTATATTGTTTTCGGCAAGATACCTCACCATTCTGCCCCTTGCCATCTTGCAGATAGTGCCTTTTTCTATTATCTTGCCATTTATCATCTCGCCAAACACACAATCAATAAACCTAACCGACTTATCCAAATTTGGGCGAAGCATCTCGCTATATTCTTTTGACGCTAAATTTAATACTACATCGGTTTCTTTTGAGATGAGCTTTCCCACTCTTTCACCCCAGAACTGATATAGATTTTTATACTCCCCCATTTTTAGCTTTGCCTGCATTTCGAGGCGGTAAGGCACTACACCATCAAATGCTCTTAGCACTCCATAAAATCCAGAAAGTATTATTAAACGCTCTTTTATATAGTCAAGCCCACTTTGCTCGAGCACACTGGGTGCCATATATTTATACTGTATTCCGTCGTATGAAAGCACCGCTGGGGTTAGGTTTTCCTGCAAATTCATATTTTTTAGCCTGTCCATATTAAGTGAAGCTATCTCGTCATTGCATTTCCAAAGCAGTTTAAGCTCGCTATCGGTTAATTTTTCGAGCTCTGCGAGTATATGCTCCGTTTCAGTGATAAAATGCGGTATGCTTTCATGCATAAATGAGTCGTTATCCACATTCATCTTTTTTGCTGGGGAAATTATTATACGCATGGACATCACCCCAAATCATTATATTAGAAGTAGCCTAAATCTAATCTTTATATTAAATACGGCACCCTCGGGTGCAATCTGAACAGACTAAAGAAAAAAGATGAAAGACAAGGAGCAACACTTGCAAATAAGCGAGTAATACAAGGGTATATGAGCGTAATTTGAAAGTGTTAAGCGACACAGTAAGCAAAAAATTAAAAGATTTTTTGCGTTTTCGCTTTTGTCTTCGGTCTGATGGCACCCTCGGGTGCCATATCTATCCCATGTGAAAGGTTTAAATATAAAAGCGATTAATATGTTTTGCTATATCTGCTTAGTTGTCCACTCTTCGCAGTTCCAGACTGATGTGGCAATGTCATTATAGAAATGTGGCTCATGGCAGATTAAAATAATGCTGCCCTTATATGCTTTAAGTGCTCGCTTTAGCTCTTCTTTTGCGTCTACATCAAGATGGTTTGTAGGCTCGTCGAGTAGGAGTAGATTGCTGTTTTCATTTATGAGTTTGCACAGCTTTACCTTTGCCTGCTCCCCACCACTGAGAACTTTTAGCATGCTTTCTATATGCTTAGTGGTAAGCCCACACTTTGCAAGCGCCGCTCTAACCTCAAACTGTGTATATGAGGGGAATTCCCTCCAGATTTCCTCTATGCAGGTGGTGTCGTCATTATATTTGCTCTCCTGCTCAAAATAGCCTATATGCAGATAGTCGCCAAGCTCGGTTTTGCCGCTGATTGGCTCTATTTGTCCCATTATGCTTTTGAGTAGGGTGGTTTTACCTATGCCGTTCGCACCTGTAAGTACAATTTTCTGCCCCCTCTCCATTTCGAGGGTTAACGGTTTTGAAAGAGGTGTGTCGTACCCTATTACAAGGTCTTTTGTTTGGAAAATGTATTTGCCCGCCGCCCTTGCTTCTTTAAATTTAAACTCTGGCTTCGGCTTTTCTTTTGCAAGCTCTATCACTTCCATTTTATCAAGCTTTTTCTGCCTTGACATCGCCATATTCCTTGTGGATACCCTCGCTTTATTTCTGGCTACAAAGTCCTTTAAATCGTCTATTTCCTGCTGTTGGCGCTTATATGCCGCCTCAAGTTGGGACTTCTTCATCTCGTAAACTTCTTTAAATTTATTGTAATCGCCCACATATCTATTTAGCTCGGTGTTTTCCACATGGTAAATGAGATTTATTACGCTGTTTAAAAATGGTATGTCATGCGATATAAGTATAAAAGCGTTTTCATACTCTATCAGATATCTTTTAAGCCATTCTATATGCTGTTCGTCCAGATAGTTTGTAGGCTCATCAAGCAAAAGTATGTCGGGTTTTTCAAGCAGTAGCTTTCCAAGGAGTACTTTTGTCCTCTGCCCACCACTGAGCTCGGTTACATCTTTATCCAGTCCTATATCCTCAAGCCCTAAGGCTCTGCCTACTTCCTCCACCTTGGAGTCAAGTATATAAAAATCTTTCATGGCAAGTGTATCTTGTATTTCTCCAAGCTCCACAAGCATATTATCAAGCTCATCCCCATATGCATTTCCCATATCATCGCATAGGGCATTCATGCGCTCCTCAAGCTCTAAAAGCGGACGGAATGCCGATTTTAACACTTCTCTTACACTCTGCCCTTTTGATAGTATGGTGTGCTGGTCAAGATATCCCACCTTAACGCCGTTGCTCCATTGTATTTTCCCTTCATCGGGCATAAGTGTGCCCGTGATTATATTCATAAATGTTGATTTACCCTCTCCATTAGCCCCGATAAATCCCACATGTTCGCCTTTTAGTAGGCGGAATGATACATTGCTGAAAATTGCTCTGTCACCAAATCCATGGCTTAAATTTTCTACATTTAAAATACTCATTTGATACTCCCAAATTCTATATATTACTATGAGATTTTATAACTAAATCCATTTAATTTCAAGTGTTTTTATAAAATTAACAAAAGAATTTAGCTTTATTTCGCTCAAATACAATTTTGTGATAATATAATTTACATAATTTTCTTTAAAACTTCTTATATTTTCATCAAAAAAAATACATATTTATATGCTAATATTGATTTATGAAATGTCATGCAATTCCCTTTTTCTGACTTTTTATACTATTTAATCTTAAAATGTTTAAAACATTTGTGCAATAAGTATATTATTTCATGTTTTTTTCATAAGATATTGCATTGATTTTTCCCCCTGCATATGGTATTATATATACACACAAACAATTACTCGTTTATTCCAAGGTTTATATAAAATGTCGGAAGGAAAGGATGTGAGTCCAATGGATAACGAACAACAAGTAAAGATAGTTGACAGAATATACAGAAGCAACTATTACATGGGAGCAAGGCTTATAATTTCAGCGAACCGAGTCAAGCGCCGTGTAAGAAAGATAACGAGTTCAGCAATTAGTGCAATATCCAAATGGCTCGCTATCAAGAAGCAAAATGTAAACCACACCGTAAAACCGATTTTATTTAAGTATAAATTAAATCTCACATTAATAAAGAGAGAGTTTTCTCTTTTAAAGCAAGTTTCGCCGTGGAGAATGCCATGGCATGTACTCGGTATATTGTGGAGCAAAAAGCTTAGTATATTCAATCACTTAGCACCTATAATGGCGGTTGCCATGCTTTTTTATTCTGTCAACTACTATACAGACCGCACCTGGGCACTATCGGTGGAATACGCCGGGCAAATTATCGGCTATGTTGAAACCGAGTCAGATTATTATGAAGCGAAAAAGCTTGTTACAGAGCGCATTATAAATGAAGAATACAAAGAGCCTGATTCAGCTAATGTAACATTTACAATGCAGTCAATAAAAACTGAAACAATATCGGATTCATTTGAGTTATCCGACCAAATTATCAGAGCTTCAGAAAATGACATTGCCGAGGCAAGTGGGCTGTATGTCGATAATAAATTTTTAGGAGCGGTAACAGACCATAATATGCTCCTTAAAACCATGGATGAGATGTTAGAACCTTACGAAGAAATGCACCCAGATGCAAAAATAGGATTTGCTAATAATATTGAGCTCATAGAGGGACTATATCCCGTGTCCAGTATCGTGGATTATACTCAGGTTGCAGATGTTATTACTTCCGAAGCAATGGGCGAGAGCACATATGTAGTAGTAAGCGGAGATTCTCCATGGGCAATTGCAAGCAAAACAAGCACGCCACTATCACAACTACTAAGTTTAAACCCCACAATAGAAACAAGACTGATACCTGGGGACGAAATAGTTGTAGAAGCGGCACAACCATATTTAGATATTAAAGTTGCCACTGTCGAAACATATGTAGAGCAAATACCATATGAAACTACTAATGTCAACGACAGCTCAATGATAAGGGGGCAAACTTCTATCTCAACCAGCGGCATACCGGGTGAACAAGAGATAGTAGCTGAAGTCACCTATTTAAATGGTAATCCGATTGAAACAAATATCATATCCACAGTTGTGCTAAGCGAACCTGTTACACAGGTAGTAAAAGTGGGCACAAACACTTTAAATAGCATAAGCAGTACCGGCTCAGTGTTCGTATGGCCTACAAGCGGTACTATAACAGTGGGATGGTATGGATACCCCGGTCATACAGCTATTGACATAGCCTCAGGCTATGGAACGCCGATATATGCGGCTTCCTCGGGAACTGTATCTAAAGTTGTAAACGGATATACCGGATATGGACGATATCTGATGATAGATCACGGTGGTGGTGCACAAACATTATATGCGCATAATAACAGCATAATTGTATCACCGGGTGAATATGTACATCAAGGTCAGATAATCGCCTATATGGGAAGTTCGGGTAATTCCTCGGGGCCACACTGTCACTTTGAAGTGAGGATAAACGGAACGTTTGTAAACCCTATGAATTATCTACCTTAAAAAACAATATTAATTTTTAATGGGGAGCTTTTATAAAGCTCCCCATCCTGTTGAAAAACCACATTTTATACTGTATAATATAAATAATCCTACGGGTGATTTGTATTGCCTTCCTCTCCTCACTCTGTGGTAAATGAGCGAATGGCAAATAAATAAAAATAAAAAATATGAGGTGTAAAATGAGTAAGAATTCAGAAATAGCAGTTGCAAAATATGATAGTCAATACAATTGTGCACAGTCGGTTGTCTGTACGTACTCCGACAAAATCGGAATGGATGAGCAAACAGTGTATAAGCTTTCCGAGGGTCTTGGTGCTGGAATGGGCACAAAGCAGGAGCTATGTGGTGCAGCGGCGGCAATGGGTGTAGTTGCAGGTGCAATAATAAGCAAAGGCTCACCTGCAAACGGAGTGACAAAGCTCGATACATATGCTGCAGCAAAACAGATGGCTGACAAATTCGAAAGCAAAATGGGCTCTCTTCGCTGTGGAGTACTGCTTGAAAATGGCAAACAAATATGTAAAGTCTGTATCGCTGAGGCATGTAATATTATAGACGAAACACTTTTTTCTGAGGAAAACGCTTAATCATTATCAGGCTTTACATTAAATAAAATTGGGCATTGCACTAACTTAGTTATATGCAATGCCCAATTTTATTTACCTTTTTAGTTTTAGTTTTAGTTGAGTGCTGATTGCAAGGTTTTGCCAAGCTTTTTTTTAATCTTTATTCCTGCCACACTTGCAAGTGTAGCCTTGATTATTTCAGTCGGTATAAATGGCAATACGCATGCGGCGATAGCTGTAATTATATCTGCTGGCATTATCATGCAAAACATTATTACACCCACTGTATAATTTGATGCTATGCCGAGTATTAAAAATAGTATGAAGTAAAATCTATTTGGAAGCTTTTCGGCTCCGAGTCCAATTAAATACGCCATTATTGGAAAAGACAACAAAAATCCACCGGTCGGCCCTATCAGTGCACCGAGCCCACCATTAAATCCCGCAAATACTGGCATGCCCACTGCACCCATTAAAACATATACTAAAATTGCATAGGCGCTTTTTTTAGCTCCAAGCACTACTGCGGCGAGAGTTATTGCAAATGTCTGCATTGTCATCGGCACTCCGAAGGGCATTGGAATAATTATCTGTGCCATAACCACTATTAATGCTGTAAATATTGCTATTTGGCATATATCTCTAATTGTTAACCTTTTGCTATTTATGTTAACCACTCCCCTCGATAGTATAATACACTACATTCCAAATATTGTCAACTGTTAAAATGATAAAAGTTAACAATAATACTTGCGGATTAAAAATGTACTCGCCGATTCGATGTCGGCGTTTTAGCTGTTTGGCTGAGTATATTCGTGGCTTTGGTGAAGTGGATTTTAGCTGATTAAGAGAATTTAGTAGGTAAAAGAAATCCCCTCGTTATTTTTTATGGGATTAATATTTACATATATCAAAAATTGATACTGAATTCCATTTTCACAAAATTCTTCGCTCTGCTCGGCTATTTGCCAATTGGATAGCTCGTCTATATTTGGGAAAAATCTATCTGCGTCAGTTTTTGCAAATATTTTCGTGATATAGGCTTTTTCACAGTATGGCAATAGTGTTTTATATATGGCTTCACCGCCGATTACAAAGATTTTTTTGTCGGCATAATCCTTTAATAGTACGAATAAATGCTCCACACTATTGCAACAAATACACCCCTCTATATGCTCTTTCGAGGTCATTACAATATTCACCCTGCCTTTTAGTGGCGATGAATTTGGCAGTGATAGAAGTGTATTCCTGCCCATTATTACTACTGACTCGCTTGTTTTTTCCTTAAAAAACTTCATGTCACCTTTTAAGTCATAGAGCATGCCGTTTTCAAAGCCTATCCCAAAGTTTTCATCAACTGCAACAATAATATTCATATCTTTCCTCCTTAGAGTAGTG
>CAYJLI010000051.1:7262-15599 GCA_964371155.1 uncultured Oscillospiraceae bacterium
TTGTAAGGCAGTTAGCATCATTGCGTGTCTCTTCCATTCCCTAACCCTACATATTTTGATTTAGCAAAATCGCCGTGGATGTGTCGGCTCACCCTATAACTTGAAAGCACTGTGACAAGCTTCCTTGCCACAGTGCTTTTTTCTGCATCAAAAATCCTTAGAAGCTAAAGCTTATAAATCAGAGATATTTTGCTATATCCTTCTAAGATTGGACGCCGCCATAGTAAGCAGTGCCCATGCAAGTTGGAATACAATCATATAGAAGTAGTTAACCATAGCTATCTCACCGGTAAACGCAAAGAATACCGTGAGTGCATATCCCATAATCATGCCGAGTATTTGAATCATTGTCCCAAATACCACCGCACCCTTAGCCGAAAGCATTGAGCAAATCGACATTACCATTACGGAAAAGTCAACGGGTAGTGCAACCTTTGCAGGAGCTTTAGCACGGTCACACGCCACTTGATTGTATGCTGTGTGCATTTTAGAGGACATTATCGTTATCATTTCTGATGGGAATCCAAAGATTTCCTCAATTTTTACTGCGGTTATGTTTGGATCGGTGGTATATACACTAATTCCAATACCCTTATCGGCAAGCATTTCAAGATTGTCCGACATTGCATCGGTGCCGTGATATGAGAGGACAAACATCGCTGTAAGTTCCCCTGAATTTGATATATAAACCACATCCCTGCCCTTTTGGGCAAATTTGCGCTCGTAATCGGTAGCAGGCACTTCTATGCCATGGTTTTCAAGTAGACGCCGATTTCCTATAAGCACCCTTTTGCCATCCACCCATGCAGAAAGTCCCATGGAGTCTTCATACATTAGGCTGTCCACCTCTTTAAGTAGACCTTCACGCCTCCCTATCATCTCCATGAAAGTGTCGGTAAGTAGTCCGTTTGCTTGGACTATAACGCTTGCCGCATCTATAATAGCCTCATCAATTCTATCCTCGGCAAATGGTTTTATCCCATGTAGCTCTACAAAACCACCCGAGAATAGTTCATTTGCATCCACCGCTATGGTAGTTATTTCATCAAAATCGTCGAGTGACTGATAACCTGCAACTGCCGCTCCTTTTTTCGAGAGTCTTTTTGCAAGTCTCCAAAGTGGCATGCTTCCTATTAGCGTAGCGGTAATTGGTGCACATATGCACATAAGTGCCGCAAATATTGAAAGTGTAACATGCAGGCTTCCAAATAAAATATATGAAGCAATAGCAATTATTGTATTAAATACCAAAAATAGCGGTGATGTTATCCTGCTGATATTTTCGCTGTAATCTTCAGAATATGAATAATACATAAATCCTGTTAAAAAATCTGCTTTGCAGCTGTACGCCACTGCAGTTCGAGCAAGATTCTGCCCTTTTGTGAGCTCGGAGGCAATTTTTTCGTCCGTGATAAGTCCTGCGGCATATTTTTCGCCATCGAACTTCACTACTTCAAAGTTTTGGCGAATTCTTTTAGCCATATAATATTTCCCGAGAGTGTTTATCAAAAGCCCAAATATCACAACGGAGAAATACATATTAACCCCTTGCGAATATATTTCCTCAGGTGAGGTTAAAAGCGCTACTCCCTGTGCCACTGTTGCGAGTGCGGCGAGTGCTATTGGTGTATCCGCATCCGGTTTGAGCGTGAAGAGTGCCACCAGTCCTGTGCCTATTGCATCGTAGCAGAGGAGTATTGCAAAAACTGCAAATCCAATGTTAACTGAAAGATAATTAAACGGTGACTCTTCAGGGAACATGAACCTCGGAAGCCCAACAGGGTTATTTAGTGCATAACTACTGTATATCGACACCCCAAAAAGTGCCGCAAGGGCTATAAGCCTGATTGTTGTCATAGTTAGTGTGCGCTTTAATTCGTGTGCAATATCTTCCGCTTCCTCGGGGCGCTCGTAATCATCTTTTATTCTACTGTTTTCTATTTGTTGCTCTTCGGTAGTTTGTTTTGTATCCGCCTGTTTGCTTTTTAGTGCAGGTATTGTGCGGGTAAAGCCGAGTGCCGCCTTTTCAGTATCAAGATTTGTGATTGGAATATCTAATTTTGTTTCCGATTTAACTTCTTCATCAAAAAAACTACCTACAATATTTAGTTTAAACTGTGAAGCTCTGTTTGCCGGATTTGTATATGTGGGTTTTTCATGCACTGTATTTTTGCTTTGCTTTGGTTTCGCTTCATACGGTTTAAATGCATTGTCCCCAAAGCCCTCAAGCACTCCAGCTTTTTGAAGCCGAGAGCTCTTTTGGCTTTTCTCTTCTATTTTATGTGGGCTAATTTCTTCTGCTATATCCTGTTGCATACTTGTTCGGATTTTTGTTTGCAGGCTGCTATTAGTCTGAGGGGTTTCGGTAACAGTAGAGCTTGACACAATATTTTTTATCACTTGATTGGTTTTATTATCAGATGATTTACTGCCCATGCTCTCTAAGTTAAGCCGTCCCCCAAAGAGTGAGTTCTCCGAAGTCTTCCCCTGTACAAATTCTTCTTTGACAGCTTTTGGCTCTTTTATCTCTAAGCCTTTACTTGGCATGGGGTTATTTTGAATGGGGATGTTTTGAACGGGACTATTTGGGATGGGTTTATTTTGAATAGGTTTAACCGTCTTCTGCTCAAAGATATCACTCGTAGCTTTTTTTTCCTGCCTATTATAATTTGAAGTTTGAAGTGAAGATGAAGCATTATTTTGTTTTTTACGCTTTATCTCTTCTAAAATGTCATCCACAGTATATTTTTTATCCATTTTATCATTCCTCAATCACAAATTTATTTTGATTTAATTTTTAATCGCTGCCTTGAAATTTCATACATAACTATTCCTGCCGCTACCGAAGCATTTAAAGAGTTGATTTTCCCCTTCATGGGCAGTGATACGATGAAGTCGCATTTTTCTTTTATAAGCCTGCTGACTCCACTCCCCTCCGAGCCCACCACAAGTGCAACTCCTCCGCTGTAATCCACACTGCACCAAGGTTCTCCGTCCATGTCTGCGGCATATACCCAGAGGCCTTTCTTTTTCAGATCATCGATAGTGGAGGCAAGGTTTGAAACTCTTGCAACTGGCAGATACTGCGCCGCTCCTGCCGAGGTCTTTGCAACTATCGCAGTAAGCCCTACACCTCTGCGCTTCGGTATAATAATACCATGTGCACCAGCAGCTTCCGCCGTCCTGATTATGGCACCTAAATTATGTGGATCTTCTATTTCGTCCGCTATGATTATAAAGGGAGCTTCCTCACCTGCCGACGAAATTATTTCTTCAACGCTTGAATATGAGTATGCCGCCGTTATAGCCGCTACCCCTTGATGATTTGCATGGGAGGTAAGAGAATCTAATTTTAAGCCATTTACCTCTTTAATAGGTATTTTGCGCTCTTTAGCCATAGCAATTATTCTCACTATGCTCCCCTTCATTTCGCCTTTTTCTATGTAGATTCCCTCAACTTCTTTTTCGCTTTTTAGCAGTTCAATAACGGGATTTCGTCCCGCTATAACATCTTCTCTTATTCTTTCATTGGTGTTGTCATTATTGTTCATAACTTTAGCTCCGTTCATATTAGCAAGCTCGATGTCAATGGTATTATTGGAATTATTTTCATATTTAATACCACGAGCTTAAAAAGTTTCAAATATTTTCACTGCGATACTGCACCCTTTTAATTATGCCTTAGTTGATATAATCCGTACTTCTTTATGTGTTTGGCTTATATTAGGCGGGCGGTGCAGGAAGTATGTATATTTCTTGCATATCCCTACATCCTCGGGTGGTAGGAATATATGAGAATTTCTTTTGTGTTTATTGTATCACAAATACCATTTTCAGACAAGAAAAAACACAAATTCCAATTTAATATTCTTTTACGACTGCATACACAGGCTGCAATCTCCCAGACTTATGCAAAAAGATGCAAACAAGCGAGTAATACGGGGGTATATGAACGCAGTTTATGTATCCCCTGCCACTGCAAGCGGAAATTAAGCAGATTTTTGCAGTGGCGGTTTTATCTTGACTCTAAAAAGAATAACCCAAGATGGTTTTATCCAAACTTGGGTTATTCTTTCGAGTGCAATAGGGATGCTTGGATTATAGGGCTCGCCCTTAAAACGCTGCCGCTAAGAATGCTGTCAGTGCAGCACCCGCCGCTAACATACCACCAATTTTTGCAAAATTTACGCTTTTGAATGATTTTGTTTTCACGCTGGTTTTGGTAGGCGACTTATTGGGCACTGAAGTCATATATTCTTTTGCCTTTTCATTTAGAAATTCTTCTTCTTTTTCTTTGTGCGAGGGTTTAACAAAGAATATAATTTTCT
This sequence comes from uncultured Oscillospiraceae bacterium, assembly GCA_964371155.1. Taxonomy (GTDB): domain Bacteria; phylum Bacillota; class Clostridia; order Oscillospirales; family Ruminococcaceae; genus CAYJEQ01. Next base: position 11,591 of record CAYJLI010000051.1, read on the forward strand.
CAAAATACTGATTTTCAGGATTTAGCACCTCAATAATATTTTTATTTACTCCCTTAATCATACTTTTTTTCCTTTCTTTATTATTTTTCTTTACAAAATTTAGTCTATACTTTTTAATGCAATATATACTTTCTTGTGCAATTTTTCTATTTTTATTTTTTGTACAACTTTACAATAAAAATAGTGAAATAATCTATTGACAATGGGTCTGTTTTTTGTAGTCACAATAAAAAATATACAATTAGTAATCAATAGTTTTCCACAGGCTAAATTGCGTTTTTCCGCTATACCTGTGGAAAACTATGTGGAAAGTGTGAGAAACTTGCTGTTTTAAATGCTTTTTTGCCCTGAGTTAATTCAAATTTTACAGAAATTTAAATTTTGTCTGCAATTTAGCACACTAAAGTTTTCAACAAATAGTGATAAAAATAAAATCTCTGTTTTGACGATGGACTTTTTTAACTTTTTGTATTGACAAGCATATTATTACCTTGTATTTATTGAAAATTATTGCAAAAAATATTATTGCACATTTTTTTACCTTAAAATTATAAAGGATTAGGAGAGTTATATGAAAGAAAAAGAGCTGCATCTCGAGGGCAATAAAACAATCCCTCCAAAATGGAAAGAATACCATCCCATTTATGCCACAAATGTTATAACTGAAATCAGCAGAAAGGCTAAGTCATCAAAGTCACTCTGTCAAGAAATTAAGGTGGAAGAGGCTAAAAATGATGTGGATGGGCATATGATGTAATGAGCGATTAGTTGGAGTGGCATGGAGTTTGTCTCAAAATAAAGGCAATCAGGCTGCTGTACCGAGGATATGAGATATACTCTATTGCATTTGTAGATTTTCATGGGTAATGCGGCAGCCACTGTGTAAAATTATTGTCACAGTGGCTGTTGTCTAAAAAAGTGATAGTAGTAAAAATCATTAAGCTTGTGCTCAACCCTCCCCTATATGTAAATAAATTTGTATGATTTTAAGGGCAATGAGAGCAAAACTAACTGCGCTAATTTTATACTTTTCCCCTTCCTACGGACGGAAGCGGTATTTTATCATACAATAATTGACGCCATGAAAAAAATATAGTATACTTATTAAATAATATTGATGGAAAAGGGAGTACAAAGCAATGAAAGTATTGGAATCCTCACAAAACTATCTTGAAACCATATACATACTCGAAAAGAAGAATGGCAATGTTAGAGCTGTCGATATAGCGCACGAGCTGGGATTTACAAAGGCAAGTGTGAGTGTTGCAATGAAGCAACTCCGAGAAAACGGATATATTGTAGTGAGCGAAGATAATTTGATTAAACTTCTGCCAAGTGGACTAAAAATTGCACAGGATATGTACGAACGCCATGTGCTTTTAACTGAGATGCTAATTTATTTAGGTGTCGGTGAGGAAAATGCCGCTAAAGATGCTTGTAAAATCGAGCATATAATATCCGATGAAACCTTTCATGCAATAAAGAAATATTTAGAAGAGAAAAAATAGATTTAAATCCACCGATATTCATTTTTTACAAGATAGCCTCTGCCACCCCGAGGTGGTGGGGGCTTAAATTTTGCCCATTACCTGCTTTTGATTTTAGTTTACACATGCATCAATATTTGTGCACATTTTTAAGGTAGAATATAAAATAGTGTTTTGATTTATTTGTATTAGGTGAAGACTAATATAAATTTGCCATTCGATTGGTTGTCACGAAGTGATGAGGGAGTGGTAATATGGAGCGGGATATATGGTTTTAATTGATGTGGTGCAAGAATTTCTCTCAAAGGAAACTTGTATTGTACAAGCCCTAACAAGTGATAATTTATGTTGGGCAGCATAAAATGATGGCTAATAATTAGAGGATAAAGCAACGCAAATTCGGAGATTTTTTGATTTTCTCCATCCATTTAAGGTCTTACCTATAATCCAAAGGAGTGTTTTTTAAAAAATGAAAAGAATAGTTTTAATGCTATTTATATTTGTTACACTGTTCATTAACGGTTGTACCATGGGGGACGAACCCTCACAAGCCCCCACACAAGAAGTTTATCTACTCGCCGAAAGTGAGGCGGTCAGTGAAGCTCCCGAATATGCGACTCCCGAAGACGCAATAGCCGAAATATATGAGCAAGTGGATATTTTAGGTATATTCACACCGGACGAAGAGTATATCTCAGAAGTTTTAGGCATAGAGCCTTCATATTATGAAGAGGTATATATTCGTATAACTGATGGTGCATACGGTGTTGCCGATGTATACATAATAAAACCAACGAAAGATTTCGAAGCCGAGGTAAAGGCAAAATTAGAGCAGATAAAACAGCTTAAAATAAATGAATTTGAAGATTATAATATACTTGGTTCATTTGAAATAGCCACAAATGCTGCAATATACACCCAGGGTGAATATCTCGTAATGCTTATGATAGAAGATATGGCGTCCGCAGAGGAAATCATAAACAAATATATCCCGAGATAATGGAGTAATGATGGAAAATAAAATGCATATAAACGAACTACAGCCGCAAAAAGCGCTTCTTGCCGCAGCCGACTTAGGCGAATATGATATAGAAGTTTCATTAAACGAGCTTGAGGAGCTTGCTACAACTGCTGGTGCTATTGTGCTGGGGCAGATCACACAAAAGCGTGATTCTCTTGATACCGCCACCTGCTTAGGAAGTGGTAGAATGGAGGAAGCGGCGCAGTTTTGCAAGGAATATGAAATAGATTTAATCATATTCGATCATGAGCTCACGGCTTCACAGATTAGGAATATAGAGAAACTTTGCGAGTGCAAGGTAGTGGACAGAACAATGCTGATACTCGACATATTTGCACAAAGAGCCCACACTGCCGAAGGTAGGCTTCAAGTAGAGCTTGCACAGCAAAAATATTTACTCCCAAGACTCTCAGGAATGAGCAGTGGACTTTCAAGGCTTGGTGGTGGTATTGGTACAAGGGGTCCCGGTGAAACAAAACTTGAAAGCGATAGGCGCCATATCAGACGAAGAATAAAGAGTCTTGAAGAACAAATTGAAGAGATAGCACAAAGACGCCTACAAATGCGTAAGCGTCGTAAAAAAGATTCTGTGACTACGGTAGCTATTGTGGGATATACTAATGTTGGCAAATCCACCTTGCTCAACGCCCTGACGGATGCGGGAGTACTTGCAGAAGATAAGCTTTTCGCCACACTTGACCCAACTGCGAGGGCACTGCTTTTGCCAAGTGGCAGGAGTATTATGCTTGTAGACACTGTTGGGCTTGTAAGACGCCTCCCCCACCATTTGGTTGCAGCATTTCGCTCAACGCTTGAAGAGGCGGCATATTCCGATGTCCTCCTCAATGTTTGTGATGCAACAAGTGAGGAAATGCAGGAGCAAATATCTGTGACACTTGAAATTTTACAGGAAATGGGTGCCGCTGACACTCCTGTGATTACTGTTTTAAATAAATGTGATATGCTAACTGAATTGCCCATTGGAATAAGCGGTGATGTTGTACCGATTTCAGCAAAAACAGGAGAAGGCTTTGAAAAGTTGCTCACTTCCATAGAAAACGCACTCCAACCAACGCATAAACGCACATCAATAATAGTTCCATATACGGATGTAGGTTTAATAAGTGAAATCAGGTCACTTGGGTCAATTTTTTTAGAAGAATATCGAGAAGACGGAATATTGGTAGATGCTCTAATTGATATAAAACTGCTTCATCGCTGCAAAAATTACTTTGTGGACTGATAAAAAATATAGTGCCATCATACAAAACAAATTATGGTGGTATATTATGCGGATGTAAAGACTTCTGTATTTTATCGAGTATATTGCTTAAAATGATGGCAAAACTATTGACATTAAATAATTTTTAATGTATAATTATTGAGCGCCTGTTTTTTAGGTATTTGGAAAGATGGCTGAGCTGGTCTAAGGCGCACGACTGGAAATCGTGTGTACGTTTATAGCGTACCGAGGGTTCGAATCCCTCTCTTTCCGCCAACT
>CAYJLI010000052.1:0-14734 GCA_964371155.1 uncultured Oscillospiraceae bacterium
CTAATTAGCTAAAATTCTTAGAAACAGATATGCATTCAAGTACGCCATCTTTTTCCTCAAATAAAAATGCAACACTGGCAACATCGTCGTCAATAGCTGGATAGTGGTATGAATTTTCGCCATGATTTCCACCGGTGCTTAAAGTAGGCTCTTCTCCGAAAATTGCTGTAACTTCATCATAGCTCATACCTAAGAACGAGCCATTTTGAGAACCTGCCGAGCCTGTGTGGGCAGCATAAATTTCAAGTAGCTTAGCCTTGGTAAGAGGCCCATGTTCAACTACAAGCTCTGTGGTTGATTCTGTTTCAGCCGTCGGTGCGGCAGTTTCACTACCACTACTTGTGCCATCCCCAAAACCATATTCTGCGGCATACTCAGCATAGCCTGGTGGCAGTGGGTCATAGCTTTCGTCCCAAGGTGTGCCAGTTTCACGCAAGAAGATATTTACATCAAACGATTCACCCCCATATTCATAGCCATATTCAAATTCCAAAGCGCCATTAAAGAAGAATGGTGTGAGGTCATAAATATCGTCCTCTGTGAGATAGTAATCAAATGTCCATGCTTCATCATTGATAATAGGTGTGAAATAGGTGTCGCCAAGCTCTATGTACATGCTAATAGCGCCGGAGATTGAACCGTCATACACCTCAAAATATGTTTCATCAGCTGTGCCGCCAATGGATGCGGTGACATCATAAACCCCACCACGATCATATGGCCCTGTATAATTTTCAATAGTCATGGTGCCATACCACTCAGAGCCAAGCTCGAGGGTGGTAGTTGGCGATTCAAAAACATCTAATAATGACGCAAGTTCACTTTCTTGACTCATTATTTCATCCCAAAGAGAGCTGCCATCCTTGGTGAAAGTCATGCGTGATTCACCAAATTCAGGGTCGGCGGTTACAAGTACAAATACATCACCATCCCACTCAAATGTCGCATCTTCACCTTCTACTACGATAGTTTTTGCATCAAGGTCGTATTCTACTGAACCAAGTGCAGTTTCTCCCTCCATGGTCATCGAACCGGTTCCATCCGCAGTGAATTCAATAAAAGTGCCTTCTGCCATCTCCATAAGTACGAGGTCAGCATAATTAAACTCACTTCCTAAAACTTCCATTGATGAGAGTAAATATTTACCCTCAAGAGTAGTGGCTGCCGCACTTGAGGAAGTATCACCTTCGGCGGGAGCATCACCACCGCCACAAGATACCACAGAAATACTAATCATAATTGCCAAAGCTAAAATAAACCATTTTTTCATTTTTTACACCCTTTCGTATCATCAAATACTATCATTGCTACTAAACATAGCGGACACAAAGAAATAACCTGTCTTGCCAAGCCTTATTTTACCAAACTAATTCAATGTTAAACACTTTCTGATGGTATTACAATATCTACAACTTAAATTGCAAATAATGAATATCATCAGCTTAATTATAGCAAATATTTCCTTATTTGGAATGTGCCAATAAGCACATTTAGTATGAGAAAGTATGAAAAAGTGATAATTAAATGTTTTTGTATTTAATTAAATCAGCCATAAAATATTATTTTCTCACTCTGTAGGTGATTAATACTGCTCACCATAAAAATCCACAGCCTTATGAAAATCCTCTTCGGTATTTATATTTATAAGCTCTGCCGAAGTAAGAGGTATATAACAAGTATTCATCTCGGTGAACAGTGATATGAGCTTAAATCTCTTTTGCTCTATCGCATTTTTAAAGAGCGGAAACGCCGTCCTTTTCACCGCACAGAAAAGTGGATGTATCTTACCGTCTTCGTCGGAGGATAATGCTGCGTCGTACTCACCGCTGCTAATAGCTTCAAAAAGCAAAATGCAACTCTCTTTATTAATAAAGGGCATATCGCACGGGAGAAATAATATCACTTCTGCATCCGTTTCCTCAAACGCTGTTGCAATGGCGCCAATAGGGCCACAATCTTCATAATTATCTCTTATGATTTTATAGTCTTCATATCCTGTTGGAGAAGTTTTAGCAAGCGATATTGCCACCTCGCTTTGAGGTGGTATTTCTTTTAAAAGTCGTTCAATTATACTTTCTGCTCCTATTTTGATAAGCGCTTTATTCTTACCACCAAAACGTCTTGCTTTGCCACCTGCAAGAATTACGGTAAGAATATTTTGTAATGGCTTATCAAAGCGCCTGTCCGAGGGGGTAAATAGCTTAAACCCACTCTTCTGTGCAGTAAATTCAGCCATATTTTTAAAAGAAGGTTTTTTGCTGTATTCTCCATTTGTTCCACTCATTTTTCACACTGCCAATTCTAATTTTAATTTATCTTTTATATAAAATTTATCATGAAGTATTGTATCATAAAAATCTAAAAATGTATATATTTGCATTTTCACTCTCTTAGCAAAAACTATTCCAATAAAACCTGTGCGAGTTTGATTATTGTCAGGCGGTGGGGGAGGGGGGATAGTGATGCAGGAACGCTCTTTATAAAGCTGAAAAATAATTTTTCATTTAAGTTAAAACTAATTGAAATGTTAACAGATTTCTTATATAATAATGCTTGTGTAAATAGATTTAATCATAATACAGAGAAAGAATAGGGGTAATTATTTATGACATGGGGAATAATAGGAGCACTTAAAGAAGAAATAGAAGCAATAAAATCTGCAATGCAGATTGAAGATGAAAAAGATATAATGGGACAGAGATATTACAGCGGCAGTATAGAAGGGGTAAAGCTTGTGCTTGTTTGTGCGAGTATTGGTAAAGTAAACGCCACCTGTTGTGCTGTTACCCTTGCAAGGGAGTACGGTGTGGATGTAATTGTAAATACCGGAATTGCAGGTGCTATGGCGAAAAATCTGAAAATGCTCGATGTAGTTGTATCTACAACAGTGAAATATCATGACCACGGCGACTTTTTCGCAAATTACGCACCCTACTCAAATGAATTTGAAGCCGAAGAAAGACTAATAAACTCAACACTTAAGGCATGCGAAAAAGTAGCCTTAACAAATGGATTTAACTACTATAAGGGCAAAATAGTGACTGGAGATTTATTTGTCTCCACAACAGAGGATAAAGAGCGCATAGTAAATCTTCACGACCCAATGTGCACCGAGATGGAAGGTGCGGCAATAGGGCAGGTGGCATTTATGTGCGGACTTCCATTTGTGGTTATCCGCTCAATGTCGGACAGTGCCGACGATGACGCAAAAGAAAGCTACGACAACTTAATTACCGACTCAGCAAATAATGCCTCGGCGATAGTCCTTGAGCTTATTAAATTATATAAATAATCCGTAGGATTATTTATATCCTCGCAGGGGCGATTTAGATTGTGCATAATCCCACGGTGGTAGTATAGTATTTCCCACTTAATTTAAAATTCTGCATAATCTCCGCTCTTTTGCCTTGCAAAAATTGCGACATTATTTTTTTGGCTTTGCCTTTATGTTTATGAGGCTTTGCCCCATACCCCACGATTTTTTGAAAAAAATCGAGTAAAACTTTATTTTTTATATCCTCGCAGGGGCGATTTAGATTCCCCCACTTTCGTCACTCAGTGATAACTGAGCAAATGGCAGATTTATATTAAATTTAATATAAATAATAATTTCACGGAGGCAAAATGGGTATTAGTTTGATTGAGATTTTTGAATATATCGGAGTGGCAGCTTTTGCAATATCGGGTGCATATGTGGCGATACAAAAGCGTATGGATATATTCGGAGTATATGTAATTGCGTTTATCACCTCATGTGGGGGTGGTATTATTCGTGATGTGGTAATGGATGAGGGAGTGCCTTTATTTTTTAATAGCTATACAATTATGATAATAGTTATTATCTCCACCACAATTGCCATTGCCTTTAAAAGCGAGAGCAAAACCATGCATATGTTTATGATTACATGCGATGCTTTGGGGCTTGGAATATTTGCTGTCAATGCAGGAGTTAAAGCAATAAATGCAGGGTATAATTTTCCTCAATTTCTTTTCGTAGCCTCAATTACAGCGGTTGGAGGGGGAGTTATGAGGGATTTGCTCTGCCAACGTGTACCTGTGATACTGAGAAAAGAAATTTATGCAATGTGGGCACTTATTGGAAGTGCAGTGCTGTGGTTTATTCACCCACTTATCGGAATAACGCTTTCTATGTATCTATCGCTTACATTTATTGTAGTATTTAGGCTTATAAGTGCATATAAAAATATTAACCTTCCCGTACCAAGGGAAAGTAAATAATTTTAAGGAGAAATCATAATATGGATGCAAAACAGATAAAAAATAAATCATTTATATGCAGTCTGGAAATGGCATTTGTAATTGCCTTTATAATTTCACCCATATCGGATATTATAGCCACGGCGTTAAATATACCGCTACTCGATTATATTTTATCTGCTGCAATGCTATACATTCTATTTACGCTTATGGACTACAAAAGAAAACAAAATTTAAAGCTAAGTAAAGTATTGATTTTTAGCGGATTTGTGATGGGGATTTTAATTGCAATTGTAAGTGGAGATATATATTTTACATTTTAATATATATAAGCGCAGTTGTGGCGAAAGAAGAATCAAATACACTGATATAGAAAATTCAAATACTTTCCCACAATTTCCACCTCAAACTTAGAAAATTCTTTAAATTTGCCTCATGCAATTATCTGAATATTAGGCTATGCTAACTCCTCGTATTTAGTCACACTAATTGCCTGATTTGTTAAAAAATGCATGAAATTTTCCCCCATCGTAGTTAAAAAGGTAATTGTTTTAATAATTTATTAATAACTGCTTGTAAAACCCATCTTTAAATGCTATATTAAAAGAAAGAATAAATGTATTTTAGGAGGTATAGTGTATGAAATTATTTATAGATACAGCCAATGTGGAAGAAATAAAAAAAGCCAATGATTTAGGTGTGGTATGCGGTGTAACCACAAATCCCTCACTAATAGCAAAAGAGGGCAGGGATTTTAAAGAAGTGGTAAAGGAAATTACCACAATAGTGGATGGCCCGATATCCGCCGAAGTTATTTCAATGAATGGCGATGAAATGGTAAAAGAAGCTTTAGAGCTTGTGAAAATCCATGAAAATATAGTAATAAAAATTCCAATGTGTGCAGAGGGTTTAAAGGCTACAAAACAGCTTAAAGCAAAAAATATCAAAACTAATGTAACATTAATTTTCTCCGCCGCACAAGCATTGCTTGCAGCAAGAGCCGGAGCCACATATGTAAGCCCATTCGTTGGCAGGCTTGACGATGTGGGTCAAGAGGGGATAAACCTTATAGCAGAAATTAGTGAGATGTTTTCTGTGCATAATATAGAATGTGAAATAATCTCCGCATCAATAAGAAATCCAATTCATGTTACAGCGTCCGCACTTGCAGGTGCAGACATTGCCACAGTGCCATACAAAATAATAGAGCAGATGATTAAGCATCCACTCACCGACATAGGCATTGAAAAATTCCTAAAAGACTGGGAAAATGTACCCAAGTAATTTTTAAAAACTACCTAAAACAAAATCTCTTAATACTCCTCCCTAACACGGTGGAGAGGAATAGAGCGAAAAAATGTCGTTAATTTATGGGCATTTTGAAAACTGAATGGTAAATACAGCTTTTACCGGCAACGGCAAATCCGTGTATGTAGATTTATCTGCTTATGCGGATTTTTTGGGCAAAAACAAGGAGGAAAAAAATGTACATCTTACTATTTCTTTTGTGGATTGCATTAAATGGCAGGCTAACACTTGAAATCGCAATATTTGGTGTGGTGATAGTAGCGGCAGTTTATTGGTTTATGTGTAAATACTTAGAATATAGCCCCAAAAGTGATTTTAGATTTTTAAGAAATATTTTTAGGGCAATAATTTATTTGGGAGTTTTATCGGTTGAGATTGTAAAATCAAGCCTAACAGTGGTGAAGTTTATCTTTGCTAAAGAGATGGATATTCAGCCGCAAATTGCCTTTTTTAAGGTGCCGTTAAAACAGGAATTTACAAAGACAGTTTTAGCAAATTCCATCACACTCACACCTGGCACTATAACTGTAAATGTAGAAGACGATGTATTTTGCATACACGCCCTTGATTACACCATGCTCGAAGATTTTGAAAACTCGGTATTCATAAAGTTATTAATGAAGATAGAGGAGCACTGATATGATGGACAACCTTTATGAAATAGTATATTCCGCTTCCCTTATATATTTTGCATTTTTAATATTCCTCTACCTTCATCGTTCGGTGATAGGGCCTGGATTTTTCGATAGGATTTTAGCGGTAAACAGCATTAGCACAATAGTTATAATGATATGCTGTATAATCGCAGTACTACATGGTGAAAGTTATATTGTTGACATTGCGCTAATTTATGCGATGCTCGGATTTGTTACAGTTGTTATTGTATCGAAAGGCTATTTAAGGAGCCACAAAAAAGAGCGTGCGCAGGACTTTTCCAATTTAAAGGAGGATGCTCATGATTAGATTTGTACTTTTTACAATTTGTATGTTCTTGGGCATGGCGCTTTTCACGGCCTCGGTGGTGGGCAATTACAGATATGGCTATGTGCTAAACAGAATGCAGGCAGGCTCAATTTCCGATACACTCGGCGCAATGCTCATTATTATTGCGCTTATAATTGCAAATGGATTTGACATCACCGCATTAAAGCTGATACTTGTAATACTGTTTTTGTGGTTTGCAAATCCTGTGGCTTCCCACTTCTTAGCTAAAACAGAGATTATTTCCGATGAAGATATAAGAGAAAAATGTGAGGTGGTGCACAATGATCATATTTGAAACAATACTGCTCACATTTCTTTTAGTGTGTGCCATTGCGGTATCGGTTACTAAAAATCTTTTATCGAGTGTAATAATATTTATGTCATACAGCCTCGTGGTGAGTATTTTATGGCTACTTCTACGTTCTCCCGATTTAGCTATAACCGAAGCAGCAGTTGGTGCAGGTATTACCAGTACACTGTTTTTCGTGACACTTCAAAACATAAATAAACTAAAAGAAGAGGGGGAGGAGAGTGAAGATGAATAAATTTTTAGAAAAACTCTCGCATTTTGCTGATGGTGATATAACCATAACTACCAAGCGAAAGAAAAAGGTGGAAAGACGCCCCTCAAATCACCATGAATCCACCCTAACAGAAAGATATATGCAGTGGCACGACACAAAGGCGAGCCATTTCTTTTCGGTTGTATATAAGACAGCAAGCCTTATTATATGTGTGCTTGTAATTTTGGTTTTGCTTGTTACTGTATCCTTTTTGCCCGAATTTGGAAATCCCAATAACCCTGTTAACAACGAAGTTAGTAGGAGGTATATAGAAAAAGGCCTTGAGGAAACAGGTGCTGTAAATATAGTTGCAGGGATGATTTTAGATTATCGCGCGTTTGACACATTTGGCGAAAGTGCAGTGCTTTTTGTTGCTTCGGGATGTGTGATGCTGCTTTTAAAAAGCGGTAATGAAAAAAGCGAAGAAAAAGAATTTGCAAACCCCAACTATCGCCCACTTCCAAGGGATCCAATTGTAAAAAATGTTGCAAAGCTGATAATTCCATTCCTAATGATATATGGAATTTATCTGGTTTTAAATGGTCACATTTCGCCCGGTGGAGGCTTTTCAGGCGGAGCGGTAATGGGCGCAGGGCTTATACTATACTCCTCAGCGTTTGGATATCGTGCCATTAGGAAAGTAATCACCGAAAAGCTTATTAAAAGAGTAACCTTCTGCTCACTCTTTTTCTATGCAGTGGCGAAGGGCTATTCCTTCTTTACGGGTGCAAATCATATTCCCACGGGAATACCACTCGGCGAGCCGGGAGCAATACTCTCAGCAGGTCTAATTCTACCGCTCAATATATGCGTGGGACTAATAGTAACATGCACCATATACAGCTTTTACTCGCTCTTTACGAAAGGGGAGGTGTAGTATGGGACCAAATTTACTTCATAATTATTATGAAACAGTTGCGATGATACTTTTCGGAATAGGATTTACAAACCTATTTTTGCAACCAAACCTTATTAAAAAAATAATTGGTCTAAATATAATGGATGGTGCCGTATATCTCTTCCTTGCATCTAAGGGATATATCGAGTCGAGAATTGCACCGATTATAGTGGATGGCGTAACCGATATGGATATGTATATAAACCCAATACCGAGTGGACTTGTGCTCACAGGTATTGTTGTTTCAGTGTCCATTACGGCGGTTTCATTGTCATTAATACAAAAGCTATACAAAGAGTATCACACCCTCGACCTTGATGAAATAATCACCAAGGTGGGCAAGGAGGTGCATCAGTAATGCCTTTTGTAGCCAATTTTCCATTCTTCACCATACTGTTTACTATGGCGGGTGGTGTAATTTGCAGTATATTAAAGGGCGAGCGTGCCTATAAATTAAATCTCATAATCACCACTTTATGTACGGCACTCAGCCTAAGCCTGCTCCTTTATATGCATGGAAGTGCAGAACAAATTACATATCTGATGGGGCATTTTCCTGCGCCTTGGGGCAATGAAATACGATTTGGCCCACTCGAAGCGCTTATTGCCACAGTATTAAGCTTTGTTATGTTAATGGTAATAATAGCAGAAAAAGACAGTGTGATTAAAAATGTAAATCCAAACAAAGTAAATCTATTCTATTTAATGATGAATATGATGCTTTCAAGCCTTTATGCACTCATATATACAAACGACCTTTTCACAAGCTATGTGTTTATAGAAATAAACACCCTATGCGCCTGTGGATTTATTATGGCTAAGGAAAATGGGAAAACTATTGCAGCCACGATTAAATACTTGATTATGAGCTTGTTGGGGTCGGGTCTTTTCTTAGTTTCTATAATACTTCTCTACGACCTCACGGGGCATCTTCTTATGCCAAATGTCCATGAAAATCTGATGCCGCTTATAGAGTCTGGGAGTTATCAGCTGCCCATTACGATTATTGCAGGGCTGCTTGCGGTGGGGATAGCGATTAAAAGCGCTCTGTTTCCCTTCCACGCATGGATGAGCCACGCCTATAACAACGCCATGAATGCCTCAAATGCAATCTCCTCAGGGCTTGTGGTAAAGGGATATATTATCCTTTTAATCAAAATCTATTACCGTGTTTTTGGGCTGGATACAGTTTCCGACCTCGGTATAAACAATGTACTGCTAATTTTCGGAGTTATGGCGATTATAGTGGGAAGCGTGGATGCCGTGAGGGAGGATAATATCAAGCGTATGCTTGCCTACTCCTCAGTGGGACAGATAGGCTATATATACACAGGTATTGCCTTTGCCACTTCGGGCGGGATGCTTGCCGCTTGCTATATAATAGTCTATCACAGCTTGGTTAAATCGATGATGTTTCTCTCCTGCGAAGGGCTTATGACTGTTTCTAACAACAGCAAGTACACCGAGGATTTAAGAGGAAGTGGCTATCATAATAAAATAGCAGGGATAGCCTTTACCGCAGGTGGGCTTTCAATGATAGGCATACCGCTTTTTTCAGGCTTTATGGGCAAATATCTGCTAATACTCGGCGCACCTGTCGACTGGAGAATAGCTGTTGTAATAGTCGCAATAGCAATAAGTACAGTACTAAATGCGCTGTATTTTACAAAATACATTCTCTGTATATATGCAAAGCCAAATAAAAAGCATGAAAAATATATAGTCAAAGGCAATTACAAGTTTTCGCTGGGACTATTATTAATTGTAAATATTTTATTAGGATTTATGTTTGACCCTATAATTAATATAATAAACACTGGCCTACAAGTTTTATAAGGGGGGATAAATATTGCTCAGTCTGATAGCTGTTTTCTTGCCAATTCTGGCAGGGGGACTATTGCTTATATCAAATACAAACGATGAGAAGAAAGAGCGTTTTTATCTGCTCTCATCCACATATGTAACAGTAGCATTCACTATAATAGCAAATATATTTTTCTATGGTGAAAAAATAGTGTTTTTACCGCTTATGCTCGGGATGGAGCTATCATTTGAAGTTGATGCTTTAGCGGTGTTTTTCACCACCCTCATAGCACTTATATGGTGCGCAGTAACTGTTTATACACCCTCATATATGACGCACTCAAAAGAGCAAAAGCGCTTTTATGCCTATCTGATAGCTTCACTCGGAGCTACACTCGGGGTTTGCTATGCACAGAATTTAGTGACGCTTTATATGTTCTTTGAGATTGTCACATTAACAGCATTTATGATGGTCATTCACGAAAGAAATGCCGCTTCACTGCTTGCAGGACGAAAATTTTTGTATTATTCAATTTTTGGCGCATGCATGGGGCTTATAGGCATTATATATCTCTACACATATAGCGATTCAGTAAATTTTACCCTCGGCGGTTCACTTTCTGCCGATAGTCTGCCATCATATGAGGGATTTTTGGTGATAGTATTCATTACCATTATAGGATTTGCCTGCAAGGCAGGGCTCTACCCTTTGCATAGCTGGCTTCCCACAGCGCATCCCATCGCTCCGGCACCTGCAAGTGCTCTATTATCTGGTGTGATTACCAAATGCGGTGTAGTGGCAATTATCAGAATTATCTATTATACTGTTGGCAGTGAGCTAATAAACGGAAGTTGGGTGCAATTTGCATTAACCTCACTTGCCACACTCACAATATTCATGGGATCACTCCTTGCACTTAGGGAAAAAGTGCTTAAAAAAAGGCTTGCCTATTCTACGGTGAGTCAGCTCTCCTATGTACTGCTCGGCCTATTTACATTCACACAGATGGGATTTGTAGGTGCGCTTTTGCATGTGGTATTCCACGCAGTTTCAAAAACACTGCTCTTCCTCTCAGCAGGTGGAATAATTGTTAGCATGGGTATCACAAAAACGGACGAGCTCTCTGGAATAGCAAAGCGAATACCCGAAATTTTACTGCCCTTTACGATAGCAGGAATTTCCCTTGTAGGTATGCCGTTGACAGGTGGATTTGTTTCAAAATGGTACCTTGCAGATGGCGCTTTTAGCATGGGAAATACATTTGTAGCGATATCATCAGTGGCTGTGATACTCATATCCGCCCTGCTCACAGCAGGATATCTCTTCAGTGTGAGCATATCGTCGTTTTTTGAGGATGAAGTTGCACTGCATGACCTTCATAAACCCGCAAAAAGCATGACATTACCGCTTTACATACTCGCAGCAGCAGTGGTGATATTTGGCATATATCCAAAACCGCTAATTGACTATATCACTGCAATAGCTACTGCAGTGATGCTTTAGGGGAGGGGTGGTTTTATGAATATAATAATTTTATTACCAATTTTGCTATCCTTCTTTTTTGGAGTAAGGCTGATACTGATAAAAAATATTGACACACAGAGCTGTGTGAAATATTCGCTAATATCAACAGTATTAATAGCGATTTCAACAGTAGCTGCAGTGGTTTTATGCTATGGTAAAGAAATTGAAGTGCTTAGATTTAATGATACACTACACCTCTCATTTAAAGTGGACGCACTCGGTGCGATTTTTGCCTTGATGGTGAGTTTTTTATGGATACCTGCAAGCATATATGCCTCACAGTATATGACTCATGAGGGTGGAATGAAGCGCTTTTTTGAGTACTACATCATTACATTTGGCACTGTTATAGGAATTGCATTCAGTGGTAATATGCTGAGCATTTACCTCTTCTACGAAGTGCTTACATTTGTCACCCTACCGCTTGTGGTGCACAAAAATGAGCCTCGTTTTACCTATGCAGGCAGTAAATATATCATGTACTCCGTGGCAGGGGCGTCGATTTCCTTTGCAGGAATGATGATATATATGCTATCGGTTGGGGATTGGGAGTTTACCCACAATGTTATGGAGAGCACTGCACAGAGCAGTGACATGTATTTAGCATATTTCTTAATGTTTATCGGATTTTCGGTTAAAACAGGGCTTTTTCCAATGCATGGATGGCTTATTTCAGCAGGGGTTGCCCCCACACCGGTTACCGCATTGCTCCACGCTGTTGCGGTGGTTAAATCGGGTGCATTTGTAGTAATGCGAGTGACATATTATCTATTCGACCATAGCGTTTTAATAGGCAGTTGGGCACATTATGCCGCAATGGCAATGGCCATAATAACAATATTATTTGGCTCGTCAATGGCAATGAAGAATAAGCATTTAAAGCGCAGATTTGCCTACTCCACCGTAAGCCAGCTCTCATATATACTGCTTGGCATTACTGCAATGTCCTTCGGTGGGCTTGTGGCGGCAGTATTTCATATGCTCTTCCATGCGGTAATAAAGATTGTAATCTTCTACTCGGCAGGAAATGCATATTATGCAAACCATAAAGAATATGTAAGCGATATAGAAGGATATGGCAGTAAAATGAAGCTCACATTCATCACATTTACGATAAGCAGTATAGCGCTTATAGGCATACCGCCATTCGGTGGCTTTTACAGCAAATTTGCGATAGCCGAAAGTGCGGTAGCGGTGGGTGGATATATGGGATTTTTTGCAGTGGTAGCACTAATGATATCCGCACTACTCACAGCAATGTATCTGCTACAAATAGCAGTGCTTGCATTTGTACCCCATGACGATTTCGATAATAGTAGGCTGAGTGAAGCAAAAGAAGCGCCGAAAAAGATGACAATACCCATGGTGCTCATCACTGGTACAATGATCTTGATGTCGATTTTTTCAGCACCGCTTTATAGTCTTATACATGATTTATTGATGGGAGGGTTTTAAATGAATTACAGCTATTATTTAATACCTCTCTCGGTAATTCTTCCACTTATTGTTGGCTTTGCTCTATCCATGGTTAAAAAACCAAGAGTGGCATGGATGATAAGCATAATTACTGCTTTAGTTGTACTCTGGAGCACCTTCCACATCTTCATCGAGTGGGACAGCAGTATAGAAACAATCACTATACCTATATTTAGTGGGATGGGAATTAGCTTTGCTAAAAATACATTCGGGCTGTTTTACGCCTGCCTTTGCAGTAGCGCATGGCTTGTCAGCACTGTGATTTCACAGGATTACCCCTCCGCAATAAATAAAGGGTGCAACAGATATTTCGGCTCGCTTATAGTAGCGCTTTCGGCTACACTTGGTATATTCTACGCCGCAGACCTGCTTACACTATTTATATTCTTCGAAATTATGTCGCTCTCAAGTTTTCTATGGGTGATACAAATAGGGGATAAAACCTCCGTCGAAGCAGGTAAAAACTATCTCACATACGGCGTGACTGGCGGACTCTTCATACTAATGGGGTTATTCATGCTCTATTCACTCACGGGTGATTTAGTTATAGAAAATTTAGCCGAAAGCATAAAAACACAGCAGGACAATCCGCTTACATTAATAGCTTCTATTATGATGCTAATCGGTTTTGGAGCAAAAGCGTGTGTGTTCACATTGCACGACTGGGCGCCAAGGGCATACCGTGCGGCACCTGCACCGCTTACAGCACTGCTTTCGGGTATGCTCTCAAAGACGGGTGTGTATGGTATACTTATCATTACTGTGAAGCTGATGTCGTACAGCCAGTCGTGGGCATATTTTCTCCTCACACTCAGTGTGTTAAATATGATAGTGGGTGGAGCACTCGCCTTTATGAGCGGCAATTTAAAGCGTGCAGTGGCTTATTCCTCCGTTTCGCAGATAGGTTTTATACTATGGGGTGTGGCGCTTACAAATTTACTCGGAGACCACAATACCCATGCCGCATATGGGACAGTTTTTCACATGATAAATCACAGTCTTATAAAACTACTGCTCTTTAACTGCACAGGTGTAATATATAAAAATACCGGCACATACGACCTCAATAAACTAAAGGGATATGGCAGGGGTAAACCATGGCTTATGACAGTTTTTGGTGTAGGTAGTGTTTCGCTGATGGGTATACCACTCTTCAGTGGCTATGTGAGCAAGACACTTTTGCATGAAGCAGTGGTTGAGCTCATGCACATAGAGGGAACAAACACCCTGCTTTTAACAGCCTATGAATGGATGTTTTTACTCGCAGGTGGGCTTACATTTGCTTATATGCTAAAGATTTTTATCTGCCTGTTTATAGAAAAGGGCGAGGAGAAAAAGGTGAGTTATACAACACCGCTCAGCAAAGTGGCACTTACCTCGGTAGCAGTTCCATTATTGCTTCTCGGCACTACCCCAAACTTAATATTTGCGGCAATAGGCGAATACACAGCCCCATTTATGAACGCACATACTGCTGGGGAAATTCACTATTTCAGCTGGGTGAATTTGCAGGGGAGCCTTATTTCGATAGCGATCGGCTTGATTTTATATTTTGTAGTAGCAAGAAAAACGGTGCTCACCGCTACGGATGGATACAGGGACTACAACACTGCTAAATTTAACACCGAGAGAATTTATAAGCCGATTATATCCGTAACTTATTTTATTCTTTCACTGATATTTAGAATTGTTGATATTAGCCTTGATTTGATTATAGTTGTTGTAAATAGGCTTTTCTACAAATCGGTAAAAATCCCAAAATCATTCTTTGAAGGCAAGAAAATCATTATGGATAGCACAAAATCCGAAATCCATATCACTTATTCGCTTTCATATAGCTTACTTCTTTTTGGGATAGGCTTTATGTTTACAATTTTGTATCTACTTGTTATCGGTACGAGATAGTATTTTAAACTTAATTTTACAGCCCTACTCCACCTTTTGGTGGGGTAGGGCTGT
>CAYJLI010000053.1:0-14407 GCA_964371155.1 uncultured Oscillospiraceae bacterium
CAACTGTGTTCGAGGTAGATGTAATATCTACCTCGATTTTTCGTATTACCGCAGATTTTATTAGAGAGGGGTTCGAACCCGTAGGGGGAGAAGCGTTAACAAAACATCCCGGTGGGATGTTTTTAGCTTCGACATGTGAGGAGCTATGCGACGAGCAGGAGAATTCGCTGTAGGCGAATTCTGTCGGCACTCTCTTTCCGCCAACTGTGTTCGAGGTTAATTCGTTAATCTCGGGCATTTTTTTGTGATTTTGAGGGTTTTGAGTGACAATTTCTTGTTTAAGTCCACTTTCCTCACTCCAACCGACAATTGCTTCATCAGTTTTTTGGGTTAAGTCTATGGTAGAACCCTCATTTTTGTAGAATTCATAGAAATTTAACATATTTTCAGCCGAAGCAGTTTCGTCCTCTGCCTCGGCTGATTTATTTTGCTGTAATTTTGATGTAA
This sequence comes from uncultured Oscillospiraceae bacterium, assembly GCA_964371155.1. Lineage (GTDB taxonomy): Bacteria > Bacillota > Clostridia > Oscillospirales > Ruminococcaceae > CAYJEQ01. Next base: position 448 of record CAYJLI010000053.1, read on the forward strand.
AATTTTCATGTGGTTTTTCGTGACATTTAGCTAAACCTTGTGCAATCCTTACTTGGTCTTTGATTGGTAGGTCTTTGTAGGGGTTGGGTGGTGGGGTACTTCTAAATCTCGAAAAGCTTAGTTTCACGGACACACCATCTGAGAAAATCTCCACTCGCTCTATAAACCGCTCCATTAGTTTTTTCTGGCTTTTAAGGTTACCATTTCGCAGTAGTTCCTTCGCATAATCAAAGCATGCTTTTATGTCAGTGTCATCTACTTTCTTTGCTGTGGCTTTAATTTCTGCATCAGCTATTTGTTTTAGCAGTTCGGCTTTTTCTTCCTCAAGGCGTGCAAGTTTGCCGAACAGGGCTTCGCTTCTCACTTTGGTTATAGCTTCGAGGACACCCTCAAGAGCTGTTTCATTGCCTTTAATTTTGCTTCTCAGTCGCTTTATATAGTCGCTCAGCTCATCTTCCATACCTACTAAATACTGATTGTAGTATCCGATTATCCGTTGAAGCATTTCATCACAGAATATTTCATTGGCAAGGACTTTCAGTATTGCTTGCTCCAATTTATCACGGCTCATCGACCTCGACTGACAGCGTAAATCTTTTCGCTTTTTCTTTGCCGAGCATACATATAGTATGTAGTCACACTGAAGCTTTTTATCATAGCGACTTTCTCCATGCCATCTCTCGCCACACTCCCCACAGTAAATTTTGCCACTTAGCAGATACTGCTTTTTGTGGTTTTGGTTTATGAACTTTCCTTTGTTCTCAGCCTTAATTCGTTGTACCTCATCAAACACTTCACGGCTGACTATCGCTGGACAGCCACCCTCAACCACTATCCATTCGCTTTCGTCTTTGTAAGCATGTCCGTTTCGCTTGCCTCTGCTGTCCTTAGGTGCAGATTTATTATAGATGAAATCTCCTACATATTTTCGATTACACAACATATCCGTCATTGTACTGGGCGAGATTGGCTTGCCTGTTCGGCTCTTATATCCTAATGCGTATAGCTCCTCACTTATCACGCTGTAGCCTTTGCCCTCTATTATTCCCTCGAACATATACCTTACAGCTGGGGCTTCGTCCTCGTTAATTTCGTAGAGTTTAGTTTCAGGGTTGACCTTAAATCCATAGGGAGGTTTGCCACCTGTTGCCATTGCTTTGTAAGCATTTTCCTTTAGGCCTTTCATAGATTCTCTGGCAAGATTTAGTGAGTAATATTCGGCAAAACCCTCAAGGACTGCCTCCATGATTACACTTTCAGGGCTACCATCAAGGTTTTCTTTCACCGAAACTACAGTCACTCCGTTGTGCTTTAGTATCTGTTTATAGTGGGCGCTGTCATATCTGTTTCGGCTAAATCGGTCAAGCTTATCCACAAGTACCACCGAGAAATCGCCTTTTTTACTATCATCAACCATCTGCAAAAACTGTGGTCGGTCATCGCTTCGTGCTGATTTTGCCCTATCAACATATTCATTTATAATGATATAGCCGTGTTTTAGTGCATACTCATTTACCGCCCTTTGCTGTGCATCAATGCTCTCATCACGCTGATTTTCTGAGCTAAATCTAAGATAACTCACAGCTTTTATAATCTGCTTTTTACTCATATCCGTTCTCCTTTCACTGTATTTACCACACACATTACCACATCTGTGGCATTATAGCTATTGCCAATATCAACAATTAAGTGAATTTATCCTGTTTCTTTTTCAAAGGAGTACGGTTTAGTTGTGTTGTGCTTAGGATTCAGTATGCTATCTGCTCTGTTGATTTTGTGTGAGTTTTTACTGCTCTTGTCCCTGCTCCACTGAGGGACACAGTTTATATTTTCAGCTATGGCATTGACAAGACACTTTATATCTTTGTCGGAAAATAAAGTTTCATCGCCGTATTCTATTTTAATATTTTGCAGTCTTTTATCTTTTTTCGCCATTAATACCCTCCCATGCTAAAGCCATGATAGTAGCTGTAATCCTGTTCTTCCTCTTGCTCTAATTCATCATCCACTACATACTGTATACCATGCTCTATCTTCTTACCACGGCGGAGCATAAGCTCTATTTCTTCTTCGCTATGGTGTATTGTTTCAAGGTGGAACCTATCATTATCACCGCTAACAAGAGCATCAAATATAGAAATAAGTCCGCAAATTGTATCGTCCATTGTTGGGGTGGGGTCACCATATTCTTTCCATTGTTTGCGGTTTTGGTAATACTCCATACCGCCCATTTCAAAATACAGCTCTAAATTTTTCCTCAGAAGTGTGTTGTCAAATAGCTTATTATCCCTGCACACATAGCCCTCGGGTGTGGTGAAAGTTATATATTTATGCTCATCTTCCCACTTCACTTTATATCCATGTATCTCCATGATTTTAATAAACTCTGCCTTATCATAGCTAAATTCTAAGGCTTTTTTAATCTGTGCTTTCAGCTTTTTCTTCCATTGTGGCTGGTCATATCTACTGGCTTTCGCCTCGGTTATGCTCAGTCCCTCCGCCATACAAAGCTGATTTGAAAACTCTTTTGCCATAGCCATTTCTTTTGCTGACTGGTGAAATTTCTTTCCTGTTTGATAATTTACACTGTTTAAAACTATGTGATTATGCTTGTGTTCAGTGTTCATATGGGTAACCACCACTGCTTGAAACCCTGTAAAATACTCAGCAAATTTCAGTCCAATCTCATGGGCTGTTTCAAAACTCAGCTCATCTTCCGGTGAAAAAGCCTGTACAATATGGTAGTAAGTTCGCCCATCTGTTTTTCTAAACTGCTTTTTTACCACTTCAAATTCATCTTGTGCCGTCATGGGAGTGCAATTTATTCCGCTGATTAGGCTGTCTAAAGTTTTCTCTTTATTCTGCACATAATCCAAAATATCCTTTAAACCACGCGAGACAGCAATGAATTTAACGCTTGCCATGTGCCTTTATACACCTCCTGTAACTCTCTTAGATTTACAAAATCTATCCTGCCCATCCTCGCCATAACGGTTAGCTGATTGAGATTATTGCCTTGATGGCGCAGTTCTTTTATCAGTTCATTCATGCCTTCAAGGACGACAATTTCTTTTTCGCAGGCAGATTCACGGAGCAATTCGCTGAGTGTTCGCCCTGATTTTATGCAGTTTTCCATGATGATACTGTATTCTTTTTCGGTGACGCGTGTCTTTAATATTCGGTTTCGGTTGGACATTCCTCAGCTCCTTTTCGTCTTATATGGGTGTGGGCTTAGCCCGCTTACTGCCGAAGTGGCGGTGGGCAAAAGCCCGCCGTAACTGGGAGGCGAAACTTGTCATTTACATAAATCCTAATTTAGCTGTAAATTTTATATTTCGTTTTGAGTTGGGTTTGCGGTGTGGTTTATTACAGAAGGAAAATTTATGGGTGATGTTATACTCATAAATTTTTTTATTTGTTCATGCTATTGGCTTTTTATACAGAATGTTTGTTCTTTTATATTATCACATGAATTCATCTTTGTAAATAGTAAAATCAAAATTTCATTATCTTAAATATATCAATCGCTTATTATATTGTTTTAAGATTTCACTTTTGTTTCATTAAATAGAAGTAATTGTCTTTTATTTTCTCTTTTTTATTTTGAAGTGAATTTACAATATAAATTTGTAGATGATCCCCTATGGTAAGACTTTATTTTAGGCCTTACCATGAGGGAGCATAAAATCAAATTAAAAATAATTAGGTACAATATCTTCTATCGCAACAATAATTTTCTTGCTACCATCAAATAGTATTGCTGAGGTGTGAGTATTCCACGAGGTGGTAAAAGTTAGCATATATTTGCCATCATCCAAAAATAGCACTTCTTTTATTTCCACGAACTTGAATGCCTCAGCTTTACTTGCTACGCTTTGTTTACTTTCAACAATATAGTCGTATAGTTCCTTTTGTAAGATTATAGCTATGTCTTTTTGATTTTCTAAGAGGTATTTATTTGTGCTTTGCTGCTTGTGGTTTGGCATTTCATTTTCATAGCAATCAACTCGAATATTTATCTCTTTGTCAAAAACTTCTATATACTGCCTTTTATTCCAGCCGACAGAAAATGTTCATTCACCAAATATAATATCTTTCATGAGTATCCTCAATTAAATATTTTATGAGTATAGCAAAACTGCAGAATAAGGACGAAGCATTTCTGTTTCGTCCTAAATCGCTAACTATTTATTTTTACCTTTTTTCTTTAAATCATCATTAAAATCTTGCAACTCTCTGTTGATATCTTGTATAATCAATGATTTCAATAAAATGATAACATCATTAAGTTCTGCGTCTATTTTTGCAAGCCCATTTCCATTTTCATTTCTGCCATCGTTAATGCTGTTTGATAATTGCGAAAGTGCTTTTTTAGTAGGTACTGAAGTAGATAATTTTTCAATAGTAGCTTTATTGTCTTCAAAAACATCTCTATGATTCTCTAATATAGTGCTTTTCATTGATTCCATACATTCGCACAAATCACTAAACTGCCTTTTAGATAACTTTTCACTTTCTAATATTTCATTTTCAATTTTTTGTCCGAGAGCAGCTATGTCAGTATCTGTAGCAGATGTCAAAGATAGCTTTTCTAAATTTGAATTTAGCACCTTGATATCATTTTTTAATTCTGATATTTCCGTTCTACTTGCTAATCCAATAAAATTCCAAAAATTCATAGTACCTCCTACCTAACAATCGGATGATAAAATTGACAATAGGCTTTCAGTGCATTGAATTTTATTTATGCAACTAAGTTTTTCAAATTCAATTTTTTCTTCATCAGATTGTTTTAACATTTCAAACTCCGCAACTTTTGAATTTAGGTCTTTTAAATTCAAAATAACAACATTAATTTTTTCATTAACTTCATCCGAAATATATTTTTGTTGATCGAAAAGGGCTTCTTTGATATTATGACACAATTCTTCTTTTGCTTCCTTTAGCACTTTATTGCCGAATTTTTTCATTGCAGATTCTTTAGCAGATCCTGCATCCATTTTTAAAATCTCTAAGCACTCGATATCATCTATCGAAACCCTCTTAGCAAGATGGCGTTTGAATGAACCTCTAATATTATGATTAACTTTAGCAAGTTCTCTTTTAATTTTATCAATATTTATTTTGATATCACCATCTATGTTGATTTTTGCCAAAACAGATATCAGTTCATCGAAGTAGATTTGACTTTCTTTAATTGCAATATTCTCTATATCATCTGCTTGCTTTTGTAAGTTCAAGCTAAAATCACTTAATATCTTGTTTATTCTCTGCGTTTCAGCAATTTTTGCACTTCCTCTGTCATAGCTTTCTTCTTCGCTTGTTCTTTTTGCTGTTTTATCTACTTCTGTACACATAGCGGTAAGCCTATCACCAACTTCTTTAACTTTTTCAGAACCCGTAACTTCACCTATTTTTGAAATTACTTTACCTGCAGCTCTTCCGACAGATTTGAGTGCACTTCCGATGCTTGAAAAAAATTCCATTACATTTCCTCCTCTAAAAAGTTCTCAAGTGCTTCTATTGTGGCAATTTTATTAATAGCCTCATTTTTAATTGAGTGTTTTCCATTTTCATCTAAAGAATTTTGTAGTTTTTCACACGCATTTTTTAATTCTATCTGCTTACTTTCTATTAGTGCTAAGTTATCACGAATTTCATTTTCTATGTCATCTACTTCATTCATTATATCTTCTTTCATTCTTGAGATAACGGATTGTAAAGATACATTGATAGAGTTTTGAATAAATTGCTCTGTCTTGTTTCTTTTCTTTTCTCCTTTTGGCAATGCTAAAATATCTCTACACTCTTGATTATCTAATGATATTTCTTTATATAATTCTTGTTGCAGAGTTCCCTTAAACTTACTTTGCAATCTTTCGAATTTGCGTGAAATCCTTTCAGCCTTTAGCGTTTTCAAAACAGCTTCTTTTTCTTCAATTAAGGAAATAAAATCACCTAAATAATATGAAAGCGAGTCAATTATTCCACTTTCTATTTTTTGAATTTCAGGCTTTAGGTCAACTATCAACTCGTCGAAAGCTTTATTAATATCAGAAATATCATTAATATTCTCGCTACCTTCTTTCATTGCATCTTTTTCAGATACTTTGCCGGCAGTTTCTTGGGGTTTTCCGGTTATAATATCCAATATCACTCTTGCTGCTTTAATTATATCTTCCAGTGATATAGGCAGTGGTGGCATTGGTATTGGTAGTTTTGGTATAATCATTTTAAATTCCCTCCCAATCCCTTAATTTGCTTGAATAAATCTTCAGCCCTGTCTTCGGTTAGTAATTTTATTTGCTTCAGTGTTTTTTCCATTTCATTTTTATCATTTTGTACATTTTGCAAAACTAATGCACTTTCTGCACACTGTTTCTTTATTTCATCAATGTCAGCATCTGCAACTTTGAGTATATCTTCTTGACCTTCTTTGATTGCCTTTAGAAGTGAAATTAAATCAGCTTTTAAGTTCCCATACACTGACACAATATCATTAATTAATATTGTTCTATGCTTATTTAAGATTTCATTTCCTAATTTAGATTTCAATAATTCAACATTAGAGAAATCTCGAAGAAATTGAAGATTTTTTTCACACTCTCTTACTCTTAGTTTCAAAGCAATTGACTCTATTTCAAACATGGTATCTTCGTCTAAGTTATCATAATTATTTATTAAGTTAAATAAATGCCCTGCTACTCCAATCAAATTATTTTCAGCGAGAGAAGTAGTTCCGTAGCAGTCATTTTTACTTAAATGTTTACACCATTCTGCCCTTTGTTGTTTCCATTCATCTGTCGGTTTATTTAGCGTGTCAAGTTGAGTTCCTACAATGTATATTTTTTCGGGATTATATTTACTGTTTGCAAAAACACTATAAATCGTTGCTAACTCAGCACCCGTTAATGCATCGCAACGCACACAAACAAGCACCGCATTAGCTCTGTTTATATAATCTCGTGTGATATTTGAGCGATACCTAACAGGGTCATCTAATCCCGGTGTATCAACAAATATTACTCCTTCCGGTATTGTGGAATTAGCCAAACCTACTTCTACTTCTTTAACAAAGTAATGTGCAGCTGATTTTGAAGATGTCCATTTTTGAATTTCTTTTTTCAATTCATTGAAATCTGTAAATTCATTAGTGAGAACAGGCTTATTAATCCAATCAGATTTTTCATTATCAGCATTCAACTTTTTGTATTCTTCAATAAAAACTTCTGCTTTAGATGATGTAACACTATTCCATAGTTCTTTCCATTCATTGGATGTATAAAAGGTTAATTTAACATAGTTAGTTGTTTTAGATGCTTTTACTTTAGTCAGGGAAGCTGTTTCGGGGGTAACAGATGTTGATGCTAAATCTTGACCTAAAACTGAGTTTATTAAAGTAGATTTGCCGGCCTTGATTGCCCCAACAAACGCAATGTGAAATTCCGGATTTTTGCACATATCCGAAAACTTATCAAGTGTCTTGTAAATGTTGCTCGATACATTTTCTTTCAAATCACAATTTTCGAGTACATTCTTAAACCGAAGCATTTGTTGATAATGCTTCGCTATTGTAGTGTCCCATAAAACATCCGTGCTCTGTTGTACATTTGCAAGCTTTTGCACTTCTTCATATCGCTTTATAATCTCCTTTTTTGCAGTTTCATCTGTAATATTGTATTTAGTAATAATTTCATTTAAACTCATTTTAATTCTCCTTATTTACGGTTTTAGCCATGTGCAAAACTCACAAATTTCTTATTTATGCAGGTTTACAGATAGCTATTATTTTTTATAATCACGAATAACACTATAAATACACCACTCCGAGCATATTGTTTCATTCTTCAAGGTTTAAGTTTGTTATAAGATTTTAGCTTTTAGAGAATATCATTAAAGCTGACGGATATATGCCTTTTATATATTGCTTGTGCAATAATGGTAAATGGGGTTATATTGGGTTTACCTAATTTTTTCAGTGCTTGCTTTTCCGTCATATTAACCCCCACTTTCTTCTCACAAAAACCTAAACATCCTAAGCTAAACAAACCAACTTTTACACCTTTTCGCATTACCCCCTCTCACATGTTTTATTGTACAATCGCCTTTACTTCTGATGTCAAAAGCCTGTCATTAGTCCACAAAGGAATGTCTACAATTTACTTTTAGACGCCCCCCTACAAAACCCTCACCCTCTCACCCTGACTCCTCAACCACATATCAATCCCATCTCCGTAAACCTCGACCTTCACCACAAAAGCCCCCTCGCTCTCCGATAAAACCTCTGCCGTGGGAAGTCTGTCCAAAACCGCCCCGATAGACTGCCCACTATACTCAAACTTAACCGTCCTTAGCGCACCTGCATACATAAATTGCACACGCTTGCGAAACTCTCCGTCGCTGAATTTATCCTTATACGGCACTTGAAACTTCTCTTTCGTGCCTTTAAAACTCTCAATCCTATCTATGCGAAACACAGTGGGGAAATCCTTGCTACCATCTGCCATAAATGCGATGAGATAAAAATAATACTCCGAAAACATAATAGCAACAGGCTTTATAAAGTGCTCTCGATACACGCCGTCTTTTCTTGTGTAAGCAATGCTTATAGTCTCACTTTTTGTGATAAAATTCGATAAATCCCATATTGATTTGAGTATCTCTTTGCCATGCCTCGGCGGTATGTAATGAAAACTCTCGTTTTTTATCAGCCCCTCGACATGCACTCTGTCTTTCGGCGTTGCCTGCATTAAAATCTTAGACATCATTCTATCGAGTTCCTCTTTACAAAAAGCCTTGCTCTCAAGCAAGATTTTGCACATCGCAAGCACTTCTTCATTTGTCAGCCACTCTCGTTCGAGGTGTACGAGATAGTAGCAATTTTGCGTTTTGTCATATTTAATAGCGACTTCATTCTCAAACATATGCGTTTCGGCAAGGTAAGCACGCAAGTCGTCAATATCTCGCTGTATCGTTTTTTCGCTCACATTGTAAAAGTTTGCAAGGTCTGTTTTGCTTATCTGCTCACCTCGGTTTAACCTTTCGTGTATTCCAAGTAGGCGAAAGCCTTTATTTTCGCTAAAATCTAAATTCATAGTATCCTCCCTTTCTATGTTACCATTGTAGCAACTTAGATGGACATCTATTGGGGTTTACCAAAAATAATTAATATTTCACTTATATTATATCATTTTTAGATAAATTTTTCAACGCAGTCAATGGCTAAAGACATGCAAGAAAATCTCTATAAATTTAACTGCAGCTTACTATTTATCACATGAAATTGTGACAAAACCGAGCTTGCACATAAGGCAAACTCGGTTTTTTGCAATTATTTAGGAAGCGACATCACCATAGCTTTTGTAACATGGTCATAGCAGTCCCGCTCATCAAATAGTAAGCCCCATTCTATGTCCGATAGCTCTACACCCTCGGTCTTCGCTCCGATAGTATCTCTAAATGTGATAGCTGCAGAGCGAATATCTCTTAAGCTGACACTCTCCTTAGCGATGAAAATCACTAAATAATCCCGATTTTCCCCATATGCACCTTTAAAGCATTCATGAACGAGGGCACTTTCTAAGGCTTCTTTCAAGTTGTTTTCCCCCTCTGCATAGCCGGTGCCTAAGAAGATTTCGCTCGCTGTCTTGGGTTTGTAAACACGCTCGCGCAATGGGGTTTCTTCATGGGCGAGGAGAGCATTTTCGATAAAATCACCGATATTCTCAGCATTGGAGATTTTGACTTCTACACGCTTTTGGTAAGTATCAATATCTTTTGAAAGAAATAGCCTCTCACTTATCCCTGCACATAATTCAGATTGCCCCGAAGTTATACCATGCATACACTCCGTGAAAGTGTGAAGTGTTGCATTAATCGCATCGCTGTTTATCTCTCTTTCTCCGTCTTTTACATTCGTCATATTTATATAGAAGGTTGACATTTCCTTTACATAGGCGGTGGTGTCATGTATGAGTTTCTCGCTTATCTGCCCCTTTGTAGGAGCGTTTTCGCAGTTAAGCACAAAGGTAAATACTGTGATATTTTCAGCTTTTGCCACTTTTAGCACAAGCGGTGCGATGCATAAGTTTTTTATACAGCTATTGTCATATATCAAAAAAATACTGTCCGTAATAGGGGGAATTCTTCTCATATGCGCTTCATGTTTTTTCATCGCCGTTTGCACTGCTGAAAAATCACTGTTTAGATACGCATTAAAGTCCTCGTCCATTCTCATGCACAAATCTGCCCTGCCGAAATGTAGGTCATCTTCTGGAGTGTCAATGGCAAGTAGCTGTATGTTCCTAAACCTCGTGAATAGGAAATAATTTAGGCTCCATATACCGCTTTCGCCTATGCCGATGAGGCTTAACTGTGGGAGGCTTAACTGTGGGAGTTTTGCCTCGGGTGTTTCTGTGGTGTTTTTGTTATTGTTTGTGTCCATGAGTTTGCTCCTTTGTTTTTTCTTTATTATAACAGGGGAGATGGACATGGTTTGGGGTTGTCACAAAAAAATACCAAAGACTTACACATTTTCGGCATAAATCTTTGACGGTTTTTATTATTTGTTAAAGAACGCATTAGTTTTGTTGTTAATCTCCACCCTTGTCACAACCCATAAAATATGCTAAACTTAACCTATAAAAAGGCAGGTGATTAGATGATATACAACCTAATGCACAAAAATATAATTGTACTAAATATGGAGCTTGATGATGAAACTGGAATAATACTATCAGTAGGGGATATAAATAATGCTCTCCACATTCCTATTGGTGTAGGCTACAATAACAATATCATCGATAAAAAATCCCTCAACCAGTGGTTAAAAGGACGCAGTATTCCTGCAAGCCGTGAGAACATCGCAGAGGTATTATCAGCAATCGGCGAAAGTGATTCACTGGGGCTAATTACAAAATGCTATGGGCTAAGCCTATCTGATTGCTATTGGATTTGTCCTGAGGATAAAGAGCTTAATTTTGATAAAATCAACTTTTTTGACAACGAGTTTTCTAAAGATATGGGTGAGCTGTTGTTTGGAAATAAGCTTGACGGCTTTAGCTTAATGTCCCCAGATAACACATCGGATGGATGGTTAAAAAAGAAGTGGATCATCAAAGAGGGTAAGCGTTATCTTGTAAAAGGTTGCAGTGGAGTATATCGTCAAGAGCCTTTTAATGAGGTAATAGCAAATATATTATGTGAGAAGTTAGATATTCCATATGTAAAATATAGTGTTCAGTTTATTGATAAAATGCCTTATAGCATATGTGAGAACTTTCTTTCCTCTGATAAGGAGTTAATATCCGCATGGAGTGTTTATAGCCATTTTAAAAAGGCAAATCACATTTCAGCCTACGAGCATCTTATAAGCTGCTATGAAAATATAGGCATTAGTGATGCTCGAACTCAGCTTGAAAAAATGTTAATACTCGATTATCTATTAGCTAATACCGATAGGCATATGAATAATTTTGGCATAGTACGGGATAGTACAACCCTTAAAACCATCAGCATAGCACCCATATATGATAGTGGCACATCAATGCTTATGTCCACGCCTAAACTACTTAGTAACAATATCGAAAGCAAACCTTTTGCTAAAACTCATATAGAGCAGATTAAGCTAATTAGTGGATTAGGCTCTGTGAATAAATCTGCTATTATGTCATCGTCTAAAGAAATTTTAGAGGTGCTAAAAAGCAATCCCTATCTTGATGAGGACAGAATTTCTTTTGTTATGGAACAGTTTGAGGGCAGATGTAAAGCTTTGTTTTCGTTGTTTTAGTTAAGTATAGTCAAATTCAGAGGTGTAAGTCATGATTATATATAATAAACTTTGGGAAACGATGAAACAAAAAGGTGTGTCAACATACCGTCTGCGTGAAGACCACGGCTTCAACACAAAGACTATTGCAAAGCTTAGAGCTAACGGAAATGTGACAACTGCCACACTAAATAAACTATGTATTATCCTTGAGTGTAAGCTATCGGATATTGCAGAGTTTGTTGAAGAATAATCCTGTAATAAAGACCCTGCCCAAAATAACAGCGTGACCCAAATTGTAGCTATGTACATTTTGGTCACGCTGTTTAACATTTTAAACCATCTATTTCTCATCTGGTTTTCCCGTCCGACCCAGTCGTTCGGAATTTCCGAACAACTGAAACCTCATCAATCTTGATTTTACCATCATGGATTTTATATTTAATCCATGATTTCATAACCGATTTTTTTGTAATTATTTGATTATCATATAGAAAAAAACAGGACAAACACCACAGAATAGTGCTTGTCCTATTTAATATCAACTATTTAAAATCTCCTGCCAATTTCCCGGAAACCCCATAGTATTTAATTCTACTTCTTCATATTTTTCAGTAAGCATAACTATTTCTCCAACAAATTGCTTCCATTTTTTATTATCATTGGATAATAGTTCTTTCATACATACCAATATACCAAAAATTTTATTATTCTTCACCCCTAATTTAGTGTGTTCTTTATATAATTGAGGTGTTTTTACAAGGCGCGCATTATATATTCTACCATAGTGCGCACAAATATTTCTAAGATATGATATACACTCCATCCAGCTCTCTAAGTATGTATATGGTACATTAAATGTAAGGGCAATATTTTTCTTATCATCATTTTTCATATTCTTATAAAGTTTGGATAGGCTACCAAAGCTTACAATCTCTAAAAGTGCATATAAAGGTAAATTACCACTCTCATAATTACCTCGAAAATTTTTGACAAAAGGTGATTTAGCATTTCGCTTTATTTCTATATTTATATCCTCAATAAATTTACTATGATAGTCTTTATTTGTGAAATTAGCTGGGTCTAAATATCCCAGCACACCATATTTTTCTGAGAAATAATTTGAAACTCTTGCACGAAGATTTATCTCTATCTTTTCTATTTGAGGGAATAATATCTGCCTAAAATTTGAATTAAAAAGATATAAGTTTACTATTTTTTCAAAGGTAATGTTTTCATAATAATTGCCATTCTTCTCTTTCAGTCCAAGGCTAAATGCTTTAATTAACCTAAAGTAGGAAATATCACTTAATATTTGCACGGCATAGTTTTCATCTTGTATTATTAATCCTTTTTCTTTAAGATTAATAATCTGCTCATGGATAGTATATGCTTTTTGATGCTGTTTAAGGATTGACATATTATCCCTCCTAAATTAAAAGACCCAACGTGGTACGCATTGTTAAGAGGCGTGTTGGGTTCTGTTAGTATTATAATATGATATTTAAGCGTAATTGTCAATACAATCAGTAATTTTTTTTATATTTTTTACAGAATTGATTTTAAGATTTATTAGATAGTAAGCTGTCAATATCGCTTATTAGTCAAATCACCCCCACATAACCCATTCCCAACCACACTAAAAATGCAGTGGGGTTATGAGCATAAACACATTGCTATTATAGGTATACTCTCGACCTCTGTTGGGTTTATACCTCTCACACTGCTCATATCTTATAGGCAGTGGCACTGTGTAGCTTTTGCCATTCTCTGCTGTGAATGTATGCTCGGTGATGGTGGGGCTTTCCTTATTTTGACTATGGTTTTCCCCCTTATTTACCTCAACCTGTTGGCGATACGCCCTCTTTCCACCAACTGTAATCGAGGTAGATGTAATATCTGCCTCGAATTTTTGTGTTAGTGCAGATTGTCCACCCCATCTTTACAAAAATAGAATTGCATTTAGTATGGAGCAGTATAATATCATATACCGAAGCTTATTTTGCTGTTTTACAGTAACTTAATCAATATTTATAATTAACTCCAAAAGGTGCTGTGACGAGAAAATCGTCGCAGCACCTTTTGAATAATGTGTATGATTATATTTTGTAATATTTAAAATTAAAATGCTAATCTCTTAAACTTCAATCTGCACAGCTTCATCAATTGAAACAGCGCCGCCGATGGTAGTCC
>CAYJLI010000054.1:0-13746 GCA_964371155.1 uncultured Oscillospiraceae bacterium
ATATATGAGGGATGTAAATTGATTATTGAAAAAAGACTTGCCGACATGGGTATAGAGCTATATTTAGATGCCAATCCAATAGGTAATTATCTGCCATACTGCCAAACAGGGAATTTAGTGTATATTTCGGGGCAGGGGCCGGCGATTAAGGGAGAATATAAATCTTACCTTGGAAAAGTGGGCGATACAATTACTAAAGAAGAAGCGAAAGAAGCCGCACGAATAACAGCAATCAATCTAATCTCACTACTAAAGCGTGCCACCGGTGATCTTGATAGAGTGAAGAGGATAGTGAGTGTACATGGCTATGTAAACAGTGTAGGCGATTTCACAGAGCAACCATTTGTAATAAATGGAGCATCGGATGTGTTAGTGGAAGTCTTTGGGGAAAAAGGCAAACACTCTCGCTGTGCAGTGTCCGTCCCTGCGCTACCGCTAAACATCTGCGTTGAAGTGGAAATGGTTGCAGAAATAGACATGGAATAACTAATAGCAAACTATACCGACATAATGTCAGCAGATTAAGAAAATAATACTGTGTACCTTTCTCCGCTTGCGACAGGGAAAGGTATACAAAAAAATATTCAATGGCTAAAATTGTTGACGATTTATACCCATATATAAAATTGATAATAAAAGGAGAATGTACTTATGAAAACAATCGGCATTGTAGGTGGCATGGCATGGCAGTCTTCCCATGAGTTTTACAAAATAATCAATGAATTAGTTAATCAAAAAATTGGTGGTCAACATTCCTGTAAATGCGTTATGTATTCAGTGGATTTAGATCCAATTCTCATTTTGCGTGACGAAGATAATTGGGAAGAGCTATCCGAGATGATGAGGGACGCAGTAAGTCGTTGTGAAGCAGCAGGTGCAGATTTCACGGTTATCTGTTCAAATACAATGCATAAAACAGTTGCCTCCATCAAGGACAAAGTATCCAAACCAATTTTGCATATTGCCGATGTTACAGCGGAAGCAATAGTGGAAAAAGGTTTTAAAACAGTGGGTCTACTCGGGACAAAGTTTACACTAACGCAGGATTTCTATAAAAGTAAGATGGAAAATGAATATGATATAAAAATTCTTGTTCCTAATGAAGATGATATTGCATTCATCCACCATGTTATATATGAAGAGCTCGATTATAGTATACTCAATCCAGAGTCTGCTAAGAGGTTTCTAAAAATAGTGGATGATTTGCATGCGCAGGGTGCCCAGGGGGTTATTTTAGGCTGTACAGAGATTCCTTTGCTGATTAGCCAAAAGGATACCGATGTGCCCCTGTTTGATACAACAACTCTGCACGCAGAAGCCGCTGTGAAATTAGCACTACAAGATTAAAGAATAAGTTAAAGAGAAAGAGAAGTGACTGTTCACTTCTCTTTCTGATTTTATGAAACGACTGCAAGCATTGCATCATTATTTTATTAATTACATCTATAATTTACACCAAAATCAAGTTTTCATTTAATCTAACTTCCTCTAAAAGTGCTTCAGATACCTCTATGTACTCTAAATGTAGCGTGTTGGGGATTTTAATTATTTTTGGATTATCCTTGTTTATATTTTTGCACACTTTGAGTGCAACCCTTATAGCATACTCTTCATCGGGCACGGTGAGGGGTATTTTTACATCGTCAATGGATTTACAAGCGATGGCATTTGCATACATATCTTCGAGGCTTAAGTTGTCGGCAACTTTCTGTGTAATTACATCAAATAAGCCCACCCCTATTCCATTTCCATGGGAGACTTCTGTTATATCCGTAAGTACCATTTTTTGAAATTTCGGTATGTGAAGTCGCTCTACTTTTAGCAGTGGACTTCTTCCCAAAATATTGGGGTCAAATCCTGCACCGGAAATATCTTTGCCTATCTCACTACACACAAGCACATCCGCTGCGCTTAGTCTGATAAAAGGCATATTCTCCACTACTAATTTTACAAGCTCTTTTTCTCTCTCATTTATTTTTTCTACAGGTATTGCCTCAATTAGCATTGTATCATCATAGGCATTTTCCATTATTGCTACGCCAAAGGCTATCGGCGCTTTTTCCATTATTATATTGGAGGCTTGCTCGATTATCTCAGCAAAATCCTCTGGATCCTCTTCATGTATTGCAGAACAACCCTTATGATTGCCAAGTCCTATAACCATCATTTTGCATAGCCCACTCTGAAGTTTCCCTACGAAATCCGTATGTAGCTTCACACGGTTTATAATCACTATCGCATCACTATTATACGCAGCAGTGTCGAAATGTACATCTATGCCTTTGGGTGTTGTCCCAAGGTTTACTGTATCAAGGCTTGTAATTATCTCTACTCCGAGTGCCTCTTTAGTTATTCCATAGCCTGCAAGCACTTCAGCCTGACCTTTTTCGGTCGCACCGCCATGGCTTCCCATCGCAGAAACAATGAAAGGCTCTGCACCCATTAGCTTTATCCGTTCTATTGTGCACTTTACAATCTCAAAGAGGTTTTTTATTCCCCTGCTACCTACTGCCACGGCAACTTTTTGCCCTGATTTAATCTTTCCCTTAATCTCAGGTTTATCAAGCTGTGAGAAAACATTCTCGGAAATATTTTCTAAACGCTCTGCTGAAAATATTTGTTTAACCTTGTACATTTTAGGCAGTTCTTTATTTAAATCCTCTTGTAATAGTATTGGCATATCTTTTAGCTCCTCAAAAATTTTTACATTAGAAAGCCCAAGCAGTTGTATGACCATGCAATATGCTCAGCTAAAGTTTCCTTTAAAGTCTCGACATCTTTTTGCTTTATCTTCTGCAAAATATCGAGATGTTGCATTGTGCTTTCTTCTAAGTTTCCAAGTGATTTAGCGGAGATTAATTGGAATTTATTAGTGTTATCAAGTATTGATATCATAAATTTTCTGATATATTCATTTGTGCATTTGCCGACTATCAGCTCATGCAGTTTAGAATCTATCTTCATAAACTCCAAGAAATCAATATCATCACCATTTTTCTTTCGTGCAAGCAAATCGTGAAATTCTTCTTCGAGCATAGCAATATCTTTTGCACTGATATGATTTATTGCAGTAGTGGCGGCGATAACTTCAAGATGCTTTCTCGCCTCAAACAAGTCCCTTGCCTGTGAGGGGGAAATGTTTTTTACAAAAGTACCCACCCCATCCCTTATTTCAACAAAGTCCTGACTTTCTAAAATTCGCATTGCTTCCCTAATAGGCGTGCGACTCATATTAAGCTGTGCTGCAAAGTCTTTTTCACTTATTGTTACACCCTCAGGAATACTTCCATCAAGTATTGAATTTTTTATAGCCTGATAAGCTATATCCGTCATTGTTTGTTTTTGATTTACTGTAACACGCATTGTATCCACTCCTAATTGATGTTTTTTTATAATTTAAGGGGGCTCTCCCCTATTTATATAATATATTCATTGGGAACGCAAGTCAAGTGCACGATGTATACATTTGCGATTTATCGTGAATATACATAAAAAACAAAGAATTTTTTGTTTACTATATTACTTGTAATTAAAAATGATGAATGATATTATATAGACAAGATGTATTCATGATAAATTTAACATTACGACCATAAAAATACTTTTAATGGAGGCTGCTAATTTATGATTTTAAATCAAGAGCAAAAAGATATGCTAAATGGCAAATATGGCGAAGGTGTTGCCTATGCTATGAAAATCCAAGTGGCTCTCGGCGAATCATTTGACGCTGAAAGGCTTGTCCCTATCACAAGAGCCCATGTTGCACTCAGCAATCAAGACGCCGATTTATGGTTTGCAGAAAAACTACTGGCTGGCGGAGCTAAGTGTAAAATATCCCCCACGGTAAATCCAGGATTTTGTCTCTCATATTTTAAAGAAAGAGAAATGGTTGAAGATGAATATGCAGATTTAATGCAACGCACGCATAACGCTTACAAAGCGCTCGGTGCTACACTTACATACAACTGCACACCTTATGTGGCTACAAATGTGCCAAATTACGGCGAAGTATGTGCGTTTTCCGAATCGAGTGCTACTCCTTATGTAAACTCTGTTTGGGGTGCACGCAGTAATAGAGAGGGTGCAAATAGTGCTCTATGTGCGGCAATCACAGGCTATGTTCCCGAATATGGGCTACTGCTCGATGAAAACAGATATGGTGATATACTTGTGGAAGTAAAAGCTGATATGAAATCCGACTTTGAGTATCATCTGCTCGGATATATGGGTAAAAAAATAGGCAAAGGCATACCCGTATTTACAGGCTTACCAGCAGTAATCGGCAAAGAAGCGCTCACAAATTTAGGCGCACAGCTCAATACCTCGGGTGCATATGGAATGTATCATATAGTTGGATGCACACCCGAAGCGAGAACTTTAGAGCAAGCATTCGGTGGTAAGAAACCTGAGAGAGTAGTAGAAATCACAGACGAAGATTTACAGGAAATTTTAGCTGAAATTTCACTTGAGGGCAATAGACAGATAGATTTTGCAATGTTTGGCTGTCCACACTTCACCCTTGAACAAGCGGCACATATTGCCAAAAAAGTTGAAGGCAAAAAGCTTAAAAAAGAAATGTGGATACTCACTTCTTTCCATGTAGCAGAGCTTGCTAAGCGCATGGGCATACACGATATTATCGAGGAAGCCGGTGGACACATCGTGCCGGACACCTGCCCTGACCAACCTTGCTGGGGGCATCTAAAAGGTAAAATCGGTGTAACAGAGTCCCCTAAATGCGCTTATTATCCCAAAAGACGAGGCATTGACTTTGTCATTAGAGATTTAGATAGCTGTATTGAAGCGGCACTAACAGGGGAGGTAAAATAAATGGAAAAGAAGATTTTTTCTTGTCACAAAATTTCCGAGGGCGTGGCAGAAGCGGAAGTATTAGTATCAAAGGACGATATCATGTTCTATTTGATAGATCCTAAAACAGGTACAGTAATTGAGCCTGCACATGATTTAGAGGGCAAAGTAATGGCAAATAAAATTATTGTTTTCCCAAGTGGAAAAGGTAGCTCGGTAGTGCAAGCGGATGGGCTGTTTCAGCTAAATAAGCATGGCAGTGCCCCTAAAGGGATGATAATACAATACCCTGAGGCAGTACTTGTTTCAAGTGCAATAATTATGGATATTCCAATGGTGGATAAGGTTGACCCTGAATTTTATAACATCGTTAAAGATGGCGATAGAATTAAGATAGATGCTGATAATGGCATAATTGAGATACTCTAATTATAGCGAAGTATTAGTTCATCTATTGATACTTAATTTATTTCTTTTACAAAGCAATAATTCAGTCCTATCTATGAGTGGCAAAGATTTAAATTCTACTATTGCCACTATGAGCATCTGCCTTATAAATTCAAATCACCCCCTTGCCCGTCAATAGCGGCAAGGGGGTGATAATGGCTCTAATATAAAAGGAAAATAACTATGACTAACATCTTCAAAAACCTAAACTGTCTTAACAAATTTGATAAAATCCTTTGGCTTATTTCAGTAGTGGTAATTACACTCACTTTCGCTATAAGTGATAATTTCTACCCACCCACACTGATAGTATCCGTCATTGGTGTAAGCTCGCTTATTTTTGCGGCAAAAGGCCATGTTTTTGGGCAGGCTCTTATGATTGTGTTCAGCCTGTTATACGGCTTTATCTCACTGCGTTTTGCTTATTATGGCGAGCTTATAACATATGTGGGAATGACCGCTCCAATGGCGTTTTTAGCAATGGTATCATGGCTAAAAAATCCTTTTGTAAAGGGAAAGAACGAAGTTGCGGTGGCAAAAATAACAAAAAAGAACATTATAAGTATTATCATATGTACAATATTTGTTACTTCTTTTTTTCACCTACTGCTTGCTTTTTTAAACACTGCAAATTTATTCCTTAGCACATTATCCATTACCACAAGCTTTATAGCCGCATATCTTACATATCTGAGAAGCGAATGGTATGCAGTAGCATATGCAGCAAATGATTTTATTTTAATTTTGCTTTGGTTGCTTGCAAGCTTTGAAGACAACTCATATTACACAATGGTAATTTGTTTTTTAATGTTTTTCATAAATGACCTCTATGGATTTGTGAGTTGGCGAAGCATGAAGAGAAAACAGTTATCCTCGTTGTAGCATAAAATAGCAGTAATAAATATTATACGCTTTGATTTTTATTTAAAAAATCTATTATATAGATTAAGTTTTATTATTGTTCTATCTTCCATGAATTAGATATCATTCGCTTATTCCAAAGTTCGCTGTAAATCCCCTTGTTCATAAGCAATACTTCGTGATTTCCTTGCTCCGCTGTTTTTCTCCGCCCGAAAGAGATGAGCCGCCACTTTTTATCTGTTTTCGTCAAATTAATTACACTATAAAACAACAAAACGAGCCCCCACTTTTTCGGGTTGCTCGTTTTTGCTTTTTTAGGGATTAATACAGCAGCGTCATACTATCTATACTAATTTTATGCTTTTGCTATTATAGCAGACTCATTAATTACTATTCTACAATATGGCAAGCCACCATATGGCCTTCTTTTACACTGCGCATAGTAGGTTTTTCCACCTTGCATCGCTCAACAGCTTCTGGGCATCTTGGGTGGAACGGGCATCCCGATGGCACATTGAGTGGGCTTGGGATTTCCCCTTGTAAGTTTATGCGCGCTCTCTGCTTTTCTTTGTAGTAGTCCGTTATGGGGACAGCAGAAAGTAGTGCTTTGGTGTATGGATGCAGTGGGTTATCATAGAGCTCTGTGGCTTTTGTTTCCTCTACTAAATTACCTAGATACATTACGCCGATAGTAGAGCTTATATGACGCACTACTGCTAAGTCATGCGCTACGAAGAGATAGGTAATCCCCAACTCTTTTTGTATTTTTTTAAATAAGTTTATAATCTGTGCCTGAATTGAAACATCGAGCGCCGATACAGGCTCATCACATACAATCAAATCAGGATTGCAGGCGAGTGCCCTTGCAATTCCAAGGCGCTGTCTCTGGCCGCCGCTCATCTCATGTGGATAGCGGTAGCTCATGGATGGATCAAGCTCAACAGTGTAGAGAAGCTCATTTACACGCTTTTCCACATCTTCTTTTAGATGTGGTTTACCGTCGCTTCGCACTGCTTCTTCAAGTATTGCAAAGACGGAGTTTCTTGGGTCGAGTGAGCTGTATGGATCTTGGAAAATTAGCTGGATTTCTCTGCGGTATGCGGAGAAGTCCTTATCGCTCATCTTTGCTATCTCCATCCCTTTATAGTGGATTTCTCCTGCAGTGGGATTGTTGATTTTTAAGATACATTTACCAAGTGTTGTCTTACCACAACCTGACTCCCCTACAAGGCCGTATGTTTCACCCTTTGGTACATGAAATGAAACACCGTCAACAGCTTTAACTGTACCTGCTGGCACGGAGAAAATTCCTTTTGTTACCTCAAAATGCATTTTGAGATTTTCTACTTTTAAAAGTATATCGCTATTATTCATTGTTTTGCCCTCCAATCATCACATGGCAAGCGGAGAAATGATCGTTCCCATGGTCATGCATAGTTGGTGCGGGACTATTTCGGCATATATCACATGCATGCCTACATCTTGGTAGAAACGCACAGGTCTCGGGCAGTTTTGAAAGAATTGGAGGAGCACCTATAATAGGCACTAACTCTTCATCAGTACTTGATTCAAGCTTAGGTACGGAATTTAAAAGTCCTATTGTATATGGATGCTTTGGATCTGTTAAAATCTGCTCTGTTGTGCCAGATTCTACAATCTTTCCTGCGTACATTACATATACACGCTCTGCATAACGAGTAACAAGTCCTAAGTTATGTGTGATGATAATTAGAGAGGTGTTATTCTCCTCTACCATATCCTGTAACAAGTCCATAACCTGCGCCTGTGTAGTAACATCGAGTGCGGTTGTTGGCTCATCTGCAATTATAAGCTTTGAATTACATGCCGCCGCAGTCGCAATCATAACACGCTGACGCATACCACCACTCATTTCAAAGGGGTAGTTATTCATCCTTGCAGCAGGCTCAGGAATACCTACGCTTTCAAGTGCCTTGACTCCACGCTCCCACGCCTCTTTTTTAGAGACTTTTGAATGTGTGCGAATTACTTCGCTTAGCTGCTTACCAACTGTAATAACAGGGTTTAGTGAGGTCATTGGTTCTTGGAAAATCATAGCTATTTGAGCACCTCTAATACTGCGTATCTCATCAGATTTAGGGCCGTATTTTAGTATATCAACTCCATCAAAAATAACCTCTCCCCCCATAATTTTACCGGGAGGGCTCTGAACTAATTGCATTACGGACATTTGAGTAACCGATTTCCCACAACCGGATTCACCAACTACTGCTATTACCTCGCCTTTGTTTACATAATACGATACATCATCAACCGATTTTACTTCGCCTTCAGCCGTAAAGAAAGAGGTTTTAAGATTTTTAACTTCAAGTAATTTTTCGCTCATTATAGCTTACCTCTCAATCTTGGGTCTAATGCATCACGGAGGCTGTCTCCGACAACATTGAATGAAATAATCAAAAGAATAATGCATATACCGGGCACGATAGCAAGCTCAGGAGCTTGTAAAAGGTGTGGATAGGCATCATCTACCATATTTCCCCATGTTGCGGTTGGTGGGGCAAGCCCTACACCTAAATAGCTCATGGTGGATTCTGTCATAATTGCATTACCTAAATTTATAGTGTATAAAACTATCAGTGATGGAAATGTATTAGGGAGTAGATGCTTAGTTAGAATTTGTCGGTCTTTTTGACCTACAAGGCGTGACGCAATGATATAATCATTTTCTCTAAGCGACATTACAAGCCCATTTACCATACGGATATAAGTTGGCACCATACCTATACCTATCGCAAGTGTAAGGCTCAGTATTGAGCTTCCGAGTAAGCTTGCGATAATTAGTGTGAATACCATTCCTGGAATACTAAGTATTACATCTGTGGCACCCATAATTACTGTGCGCACCATGCCGCCTACATATCCCGAAATAAGACCTAATGCTATTCCAACAAATGCGGCAAATGTTCCTGCAAGTAAGCTTACATAAACAGATACACGCCCACCATAAATTATACGGCTGAGCACATCACGGCCGAGGAAGTCGGTTCCTAAAAGATGCTCTGTGCTAAAGTCGGCAAATTTGTTGAGCAAGTCCTGTTCATTTGGGTCATATGGTGCTACAAATGGAGCAAAAATTGATACAAATACAAATATAAGCAGGAAAGCTGTGCAAAGCTTTACAAGTATTCCACGACCAAAGAAAATTCTAAGCATTTGTTGCCTATTTTTTCTTTTGGTTTCTTTTTGGATTTCATTAACTGTTTTTTCCATCATATCACCCCATAGACTTTCTTACTCGAGGGTCGATATATCCATAGGCGATATCGACAAACAAGTTACAAAATACTGTTACAATAGAAATAACTAAAACACATGCCATAACTATGAAATAGTCACGACCTTGTATACCTGAGAGAAGGAGCTGCCCTATCCCTGGGATATTGAAAATATTTTCTATAATAACTGCACCTGCCACTATATTTCGCATTTGAAGCCCTATAATTGTAACTACGGGTATAAGGGCATTTTTTAGTGTATGTCCCATAATTATTTTAGACTCAGGCAGACCATTCGCCCTTGCTGTACGTATGTAATCTTGATTGATTACTTCAAGTATGTTTGAGCGGGTTTGTCTGGCTATTATTGCAACTGTATAAATCGCATTTACCACTATCGGCCAAAATGCCTTATAACAGTAATCGGCAAAGTCCTCACTTGGGGCGGTATAACCTTGTAGGGGTATTAGTCCCAAATTTAGCCCCAATATAATAACGCCAAAAATCGCTACTAAGAATCTGGGGCTTCCTAAAAATAAATTCACAAGAAATGTTAATGCTTGGTCAATCCATGTTCCACGTTTTACTGCAGATGTAATACCCACTCCAAGACCGATTATAACACCAAACACAAGACCTGGCAGGCCTATTGATATGCTTCGTGGTAAACGCTCAGAGATAAATGCTGTTACATCTCTCTCATTTAGAATGGAAACACCGAAATCACCGTAAAGCACGATGTTTTTAAACCAGTTATAGTACTGGACTAAAATAGGGTCGTTTAAATTATGTTTTTCTCGATATGCATCAATGGCACTTTGAGTTGCAGATTCTCCTAAGGCGATACGTGCGGGGTCGCCTGCAAGCACTTGCATCAGAACAAAGACCAATAATGACACTAAGAATATTAAAAAAAGTGAAATTAGCACTTTCTTTAAGATATACTTTATCATATGTTAGCTCCCATCTTCCGAATTGCGCAAACTTTTACTTTAGTAAATAGTTACTGCGTTAAAACAATTAATTTTCGGGGTGTTTTCCACGCCAGAGGCGGGGAAAGCACCCCGAATTATAGGTTTCCCTAAAATATTTAATTATTTATCAAGCCATGCATTGCTTAAATCGGAAACAGAGTAGAACACTTCACCGATACCAGAATCCATAACATAATCATTAACTGCAAATAGTGTTGCAACTTCTGCTATGTTGTAGAATATGCAGTGTTCGTCTACAAGTAGGCGATTAGCTTCACCAACCATTGCAAGTTCTTCTTCGAGTGAAGAAGCAGCAACAGAAGTTCTTAGTGCAGCATCTACATCGGAAGGACGAAGCATTGTTGTAACGCCAAGTACGTTTCCGTCAAGACCTTGAACGAACATTGAAGCCATCTGCATTGGTGCACTTACATAAACGCTTGAGCCGTGTAGCCACATACCATCGCCCCAACCAGCTTGTGCTTGGTTAGCGTCAGCGCCGGAAAGCATCTTGATGTTTACAGTGATGCCAACTTCTGCAAGGTAGCTTTGGATGATTGTTGCAAGCTCTGGCATAACGCCTGCAGAGTCAACTGTTAGGTTAACTTCGAAACCGTCTGGATAGCCAGCTTCTGTTAGTAATTCTTTTGCTCTTTCAGGGTTGTATTCGTAGCCCTGTACTGTATCGGAGTAGAAGTATTCACCAACACCGAACTGATTACGAGCGATAGCGTAATCACCGAAAACAGCTGCAACCATTTCTTCGCTGTTGATAGCGTGGCTGATAGCCTGACGAACAAGTAGATCACCTGTTGGGTCATTGCCTGCTGTATTTAGTGAGTTAAATACTAATAGGTAGTCATGGGATTTTACAGCACAAGTACCAATGTTTACACCGCCGCTTGCAGCAAGTGTGTCTGCTGTTGTGCTATTTACTGCTAAAAGTGCATCGATTTCTTCTGATTGAAGCGCTGCAGTTGCAACGAGGTTATCTGTGTAGATGATGTATTCAACTGCATCAAGATTTACATCGCCACCCCAGTAATCATCTCTTGCTTCGAATCTCTTAGAAACATCGTATTCCCAATTTGTCATTACAAATGGGCCTGTTCCGCAAGGATTAGCTTCGATAGTTGCTTCATCGTTTGCGTTAAAGAATGTTGGTGAAGTCATGTAACCTGGCTCACGGGAGTAAGCGTAAGGTATGATTGAGCTCCATGTGTGTAGGTTTAGCTGTACTGTATCTTCATCGATGATTTCTGTGGATTCAACAGAAGATAGCAGAGCTTCTACACGTAGACCAACTTCGAGATAATGGTCTAAGTTCCATTTTAGTGCTTCTGCATCAAAAGCAGTACCGTCGGAGAATGTGATACCTGGACGAATGTTGAAGGTATATGTCATTGCTTCTGAATCCATTTCATAGCTCTCAAGTAGCCATGGATCTACGGAACCGTTTTCATTTGGTTTAAATAGGGATTCGTATACTGGCCAAGAGTAGTAATAGTCTACTCCTGCGCCTGTTAGGCTAAAGTTTGACATGTTGTGAATATGCTCTGAGCTAACACCAATTTTAAGTGTACCGCCCTGTTTTACTGTGCCCTCAGCTTCGGGAGCTGCTTCTGAGGAATCGCCTTCAGCGGGAGCGGATGTGCTCTCACTTTCTTCTGCAGGTTCGGATGCTGGTGCGGATGAACAAGCTGATAGAGTTCCTGTTAGCATTGCCATTGCGAGTGCTATTGCTAAAATCTTTTTCATATTAACAAACCTTTCTAAATTTAGTAGATTAGAGTTTTACCTCAAATCTCTTCTTTATTTCTCCGATAGTTTATTATCGGGAACAAGCTTATCTGTAGGGCCACAGAATCCTAATTGTTTGCGGTATGCAAATGCATCTTCGGGGTTTTTAGTATAGCGCTGTTCTATTTCAGCCCATTTGCCATCACTTAAGAAGCATGTCATAGGTGAGTAATAGAAATGATATCCTGTATAGTCGTAATGTTCCATTACATAGTCATTATTTTTATTTTCAAATACATGGCGTCCTGTATCGAGCATCGCATACATTGCAGCACGGAAAGAATAGTGAATGCCAGTAAATCTATATCCCGCTTTAAGTAGTGCAGGTGCATCCTCAGCCTTATCGCCTGGGTCTAAATCAGGGTACCACATTGGGAAATTAAGCATTTCGCCGATTTTTAGTGCTCCTTGAAGCTTGCCTCCGTATTTTTTAGAACGGTTTAACTCAAGTGGGCAAATTAAATCAACACCCACATCTATGTAGGCTTTGCAACGAGCTATAAATCCATCTAAGTCTTCATCCATTTTATGCTTTGTGCTAACCATTAATAGGCAATCAGTTCCCTCAAGCCCATCTTTAGCGGCTTTTAGCCTGTAACAAGCATCTTCGATAGAAGCTATGCCCGGCTTACTGAGCTCACAACCGTCGGTAATTAGAATACAATCCGCACCTGCTCTTGCCATTCTGCGGCACGCATGGTATGTTTGCAGAGGTCTTCCAAATCCTTCGTCAGCGTCAATAAACAGTGGCATGTCCGTCATATAGGTGATACGCTCAATCATGTGGCAGTATTCATCTATAGATAGTAGATTTAGGTCGGGTATACCTGTCTGTGAGCAAGCAAAGTCACTGCTTGAAATCATAACCATTTCAAATCCGTTCATCTCTGCTGCTTTTGTGGAAATACAATCGTAAATTTCAGGAACATAATAAAATTTATCTTCCTTCATATACTCCCTGAGTGTCTTTTTACTCATCTTTATACCTGTCCTTTCATGTTGCACTGCTCAAAAATATACTTAATATATACTTTGAACACAATTCAAATAGATATACAATAATATGACTTTAAGTTTTTATCTTACAAATGTAAAAACATTAAATTTTATGTCTAAATTGTATACTTATCATGCTGTATAGTATACAACATATAAACATATTAATGCAAGTGGCATAATATACAAATTGGCATGTAAAAATTTGTATAAAAATGAAAGAAAATGATTTAAATTTAGGCGAGCCCTTATGAATTCCAAGAAATTCATTCTATACTTTTTTTAATCAATAAAATAAACTATATAAAATATATATATAACCTATTACAATTTTAGCTTTTTTGTATCAAAATGTAAATTGTATTAACAAATTTGTAACAACTCCGCATTTAGTAGATTCAATAATAATTATGCACTATTTTCGTATTTTTTTACTATTCCCACAATATTATCACTGGTGTGTTCGATGGCAATTAGTGCAGAGCTTATATGTTTTTTAAGATTAACTCAGTGTGTTGGATGCAATCTATGGCGAAAATTAATTAATTTAATTATACTATATTAATACCGTATTACTCGTCGAAGTATGAAGCAAAAAAACA
>CAYJLI010000055.1:0-12974 GCA_964371155.1 uncultured Oscillospiraceae bacterium
ACTCTTACTATATTGTTTGGATCTTCAATGCTAAATACAATTACAGGTATGTGATTGTCCTTACACATAGAAGCCGCAGTGCTATCCATTACTTCAAGCTCTTTATTTAGCACCTCAGTAAAGGTGAGCATATCGTATTTTACTGCACTTTGGTTCTTTTTAGGGTCGCTGTCATATACTCCGTCAACCATTGTGGCTTTTAGGATTACATCTGCGTCTATCTCCGCCGCTCTGAGTGAAGCCGCTGTGTCGGTCGAGAAAAATGGATTTCCCGTGCCACATCCAAAGATAACCACTCTGCCTTTTTCAAGATGGCGTACTGCCTTGTTTCTTATATATGGCTCCGCCATTGCCTGCATGGCAATAGCTGTTTGCACTCTAACGTCTACGCCCTGTGCCTCAAGTGCATCGGCGAGCGCAAGTGAATTTATCACCGTTGCAAGCATTCCCATGTGGTCGGCTCTTGTCCTGTCCATTTTGCCGCTTGTTCTGCCCCTCCAGAAGTTACCTCCGCCTACAACTACCGAAACCTGCACTCCCATTTCTGTGAGCGTTTTAATGCTATTGCATATTTCGAAAACAGTGTCGTAGTCAAGCCCCATCTTTGCATTTCCTGCAAGCGATTCTCCGCTGAGTTTTAGGAGTATTCTCTCATATTTTGCACTCATAAAAGCTTTTTCCTCCCCTTTATACCTAATTGCTATTTTTGCTTAGGGTGACTTCCCTAAAGCGAACACACTTGTAATGTGTAAATTTAGCTAAACACTATGCATATCGCACACAATAGCTTCTGCACACAATTAAAGAATACGTACATCTAAAAAAATTACACATGGATAGTTCGCAGAATTTTTTATACCGCCAAAAGCACCGTAGCAAGGAAGACCGCCACAGTAATGCTCTCGCCTTACAAGGTGGGCTGACATAGGTATGGGGCTTTTGGGTAAATAAAAAACGGTTCGTTTTAGGGAAGCCACCCTATTTATTCTTATCCTTTTTATTTTACAATACGAAACTCTTTCTGTAAAGAGGAATTGTATAAATAATCTGTAAAGCAGATTATTTAAAAGTGAATAATGAAAAGTGATGGAGTGGCTTCGCCACATTATTTTTAAATTATAAATCAAAGATTTTCTGGCATAACTTTTCACTATTTTGCTCGCAGAGGCGATTATATTTCCCCTGCTCCCGTCACTATCGTGGCAAGCGCAAATGGCATATTTATAAATCCACTAAAATCTTCTTGCAGTATATGAGCTTCGTTCGCTAAGGCGATTTTAAAAAGCGCTTACTACTCAGTAATTACCTCATCATCTCCATAGTCATGCTCTTCGGGCTCATAATCGTCGTCCTCTTCGGTTGCATCACCTGATTCACTGTCTTCTTCATCGTCGAATGTATGGTCACCATCGCATGGCTGTGGCATATTGCTCTTTTTATACCATCCCACCGATGTGCTGTCGCATGCATCAGTGGCAAGATTACCTGTTATTGTGCAGAATGTTGCCTGTGTGGCATTTACGCTTGTTTCAAAATCCGCATACTCGAGGTCTTCGTGAATTGGCCCCATTATATTTTTCCAAATAATTGGCGGTGGGTATGCCGCATAGTTTATGGTTTGTTGCACATCATATCCAAGCCAAACTGCGCCCACATAGTAAGGTGTCATCCCAATAAACCATTGGTCGTGGTCATCACTCGATGTACCTGTTTTACCCGCTGTTGTCATATTAGGAAGTGCTGCTGCTCTACCAGTACCGAGCGGCCCACCTGTTACTCGTTGTAAAAGCTCATTCATAACAGTGGCAGTTTCGGTGCTTATCACCCTTATAGGGGTGGTGTCCGTCTCAAGTATAATGTTTCCATCGCTGTCCTCTACTCTGGTGTAGGCATATGGCTCCGTATAGGTTCCACCATTTGCAAATATCTGATATGCACCTGCCATTTCGAGCACTGTTACCCCGTGGGTAAGTCCTCCAAGTGCCATACCCGATAGATTTATATCGCTGAAAGTTTGATTACCAATTTCAGTTTCTTCAACTAAATTGTCCATACCGAGCTTGTATTTTAGGAAATTGTAGCTGTACTCGGGAGTTAGCATGCTTACAAGTTTTACCGGTATTGTATTGGTGGAGCGCTGTATTGCCTCATCCACCGTAATTCTACCAAGATATGTGTGGTAGTAGTTTATCGGCCATTCGGTTTCCACTCCGTTTGTGTCGAGTATAATTGGTGAGTCTTCTATTACGCTCGACCAGTTTATAAGATTTGTTTCAATAGCTGGTGCATATGAGGCTATTGGTTTTATTGTTGAGCCTGGATGTCTAAGCGCCATTGTGGCACGGTTAAACTGTCTTGCTCCATCCTTTTCCCTATTCGAGCCTGCAAGTGCTACAATTTTGCCATCGGGCTCCATTAGCACAAATGCACCCTCGGGATATTCCGCATTGTATATTGCAGGGAAATTTTCCATATTTGTAAACGCTTCATCGAGATAATCCTGAAGCTGTGTATCCATTGTGGTGTATATTCTATATCCACTGCTGAGAAGCTGGCTTTCGGCATAATCGTAGGTGTAATTATACTCTTCCATTAAATCGCCAATTACCTCTTCCATTACATGGTCGATAAACCAGTTTTGAACAGTTTCAATTCTCTCAATATTTTCAAGGCTCTTAAATTCAAGCTCTTCTTCGAGTGCCGCTTCGTATTCCTCCGTAGTAATGAGCCCCTGATCGTGCATTTCAAACATTACAGTTTCACGGCGCATTTCATTGTTTTCAGGGTATACAAATGGGTTCCATTTACTTGGGTTTTGTGTTATCGAAATGATAGCAGCAGCTTCGGCAATGCTAACCTCAGAGGCTGATTTACCAAAGTAAAGGTTTGCCGCCGCTTCCACTCCATTTGTATTATTTCCAAGCGCAATTGTATTTAGATACGCCTCCATAATCTGCTCTTTTGAGTAGTCCTGCTCCATGGCGATCGCTCTAAAAATTTCCCTAACTTTTCTGTCCACCCTTACAGCATTATCTCCTGTGACATTCTTTATAAGCTGTTGAGTGATGGTGGACCCCCCTGGGCTACCCGGTAAAATAGGTATAAACTGGTTAATTGCAGAGGCGATGGTTCTATTCCAGTCCACACCCTGATGTGTCATAAATCGCTTGTCCTCTATCGCAACAGCAGCATTTACAAGGTGGGGCGAGATATTTTCATAGTCCACCCAAATGCGGTTTTCGCTTTGGTGCAGCCTTGTTATTTCCACGTCTTCACCTGTTTCGCTATCGGTTGCATAGAGTATTGTTGTGTAATTATATCTTACATCTTCTAAGCTTACAGGCTCCTCGTTCTCCATCGTTTCCACTATGTACGAGGTGAGGAACGCCGCAACTATACATCCTGTAACAACTAATATCATAAAGCTCATGGCAATAAATTGCCCTATCATTGATAGCACACTTCTCTTCTTGGGCTTTGTTTTTTTAGCTTTTCTTTTGGGAGGCATTGATTTTTCGCTCATATATGTTTTTACTCCTTTTGAAAGGTTATTCTCTGAGTTGTCCATTATTTTTAACAATAAACGCAAATTAACACCATATATTGTACCACAACTTTGCATGAAAGTGTTAACCTTTTTTAAATTTAATTGTACTTAGTCTCAGATATTTTATGAATTAAACAAGCTATAAGAATATATTGGCACAAAATTGGTAAAAATATCATCAAAGAAATGACTATTTTGAAAGGATTTAGTAATGCATTATGAAAAATATATTTAACTACAAGTTTTTCTTCACTTGCACCGCTGTAATATTGGTTGCAGCTTTTTCATTTTCACTTGCAAGTAGTGAAAACACAGTCGAAGAAAACGCTCAGGGTTCATCACAACACCCTATAAGCGACACTGCCAAGACAAACGAACCAACTGCTTCCGACACCGGAGAATACGATTATCTGATAAAATCACACGAGGGTAAAATAGCTGTATTTCTCTTTGAGAGCAGTAAACCCGAGATTGTGTTTGATGTTTATGTGCACTATCTCCCCGAAATGGATAGGCATCTGCTCGAGGAGGGCATACCTATAAAAGATTATCAGACCCTCTTGATTGCCATAGAGGATTTGGTGAGTTGAGAATTCGCTATTTTATCATCCAACTTATATATATGATGTGCATGGCTTTGGGGCAAGGATTTTACCGAAATTCTATGGGATTTAAGGGTGTTAGTGCATCCACACATTCGCAGACATATTTCCAGTCTTTTTCACACTGCTTATGATAATCTATTCCCTTATCGGTAAGCTTATAGTATTTCCTCGGAGGCCCTGCGGATATTCCCTTTGAGTAGCAATCAGTATACCCCTCGCTGAGCAGTCTTCTCAGTATGGTGTATATTGTCTGCTCACTTGTATCGGGGAAAATTTCGGTTACCTGTTTCATTATTTCATAGCCATAAAGCTCGTTTGAGGAAATTATTATAAGTACACAGTATTCGAGTACCCCTTTTTTAAGTTGCGCTATCATCTTTCATCCTCCTATACAGTCGCAAAATGGCAAAATAGCAAAGAAAGGAAAGGGTGACTGCTACTGCTAATAGAAGCATATCGATAGCAATTGTATAAAGAGCGCCACTATATATATCCCCAACGCTTGTAGCGGATAAATCAAGCCATGACAAATGCTTTAAGATGGAGGTAGTAACATTTAAAACTGTAAGATTTAAAAGCATTAAGGGTATAACCTTTTTCCCAAGTCTCAGCACAGAAACTGCAAGAATAACCGACATTACAAGCGCAATATACTGCCCATGCACAAGCGAATATATGAAAGCCAAAGATTCTTTTGGAGGGGAATAATCCGAGCTTATAATTAGGTTTTCAAAAGCTTTTGAGCTAATATATTCATCGAGCAAACTGCCTGTGTAGATAGTCCTTACAGTGATAAAGGCTACTGAAAGCAGTGTGAGCGTTATTAGTACTCGCTGAAATTTATTTTGCTGTGCGGTAGTTATCTTCACTCCGCTAAGGGCAGTATTTCCAATAATAATTAGTTGTAGTGTTAATCCAAGGCTGTAAATTATCGGGCTAATTTCTGCATATATCCCCATATTTACATAGCTGTATGCAAAGGGAAGAATTAAAATTAGTAGTGCAATTTTTAGCCTAATATGCTTTATAAATGGATTGGGATGTATTAATTCTTCGGCGATAAGCCTTACATCACCGCAGGACTTCACTGCTTCGCTTTCATCCTCGCTTTGGCTGAAAAACTCTCCGTACTTTGCTATATTTTCCTTAATCTCTTTAGAAGACATCTGCATCCACAAATGCTTTTTAAGTGATTTTATAAAACTGCTTGCACTCATTTTAATAGCTCCTTTCATTCATAGAAGGGGTTAATATGCGAAATCTACTGTTTATTAATCAGTATCTATAAAACAAGAATACCACACTACTGTTTATTAATCAATAGTGTGGTATGATTTTTCATTTTTAATGCTAATCATCCTGCTGTTAATGGGGTGATTAGCATTAAATTTAATTGTTAAAACTCAGTATTTCGGCTTGCTATGATAGCGCAATTGTTTTAGATTTGCTTTTCGCAATTCTCACACTCCATTATTTTTTCTTCACACTCTATCTGTGCATTTTTTAGACTATTCATGGCAATTTCATACTTACCACTTGCTATTTCCTCTATTGCATCGGATGTTCTTGAGAACAAATTGAAATAGATTTCTTTATACAAATTCATATTGCACCTCCTTTGTACACAAAATATGATTTCATTTTATAATTATATCATGAATAACTTATAATTGCAAACATGTACATTATATTATGAATTAATTTTGGTTACAATAAAACACAAATAGGAGGTGCTTATAATGCAACCATTTAGTGTAAACAAAGAGGAAGAAAAGCTAAGCAGTGTTAGCCGTACAATAAGATTAAAAGCAGAAACTTTTGATAAAATAAGTGAGCTAAATTTAAAAACCGGTGTATCTTTTAATAAAATAGTAAACCAGTGCATTGAATATGCACTTCAAAACATGAATGAGGATGAGATGTAAGCACAAAAAGGGGCAAGGGCTAAAGGTGAAAAACTAAATACTTAGGAGCTTCGTTCACAGAAGCAATTTTAAATTTGTGGCAAAGCCACACCTAAGTTATTAGTAATTCACCCTTAGCCCTTAACCGTGTAAATTATGCTTCGCTAATTGTAATAATATGTTCCACCCATATCATCAAGCACTATCGCATTTTCCTCTGGATCATATTTGCCCGTGAATGAGCCTGATAAGGATATTGCGTCCCCATCATATGTGTATTCGCCCTCGTAAAGATGCACATATGTACAAGTGCCATCTGGGAAGAAGTAGTATACTCGACTGCCATAGGGATCGGGATTAGTGTTTATTTCTTCAACCCATTCGCCCGATATCATGCTCATTTCCGGAGTAGGATTTTCAACGCCTTTATTTGAAACAAGATTTTCTATATCATACTGCACATCGTTAATAATAACCTTATCATTCACAAGCACCCCAGACTCGGTGCCAGTTTCATAATAATCTATTTCTATATTTGTGCCATCAAAGGTAAAATCGCCGTGATATGAGGATATAGCGGTATATTTGCCATCGAGTGAAATCACATACATATGATTGCCGTCAAAGCTCACCCAGTCGCCTAAGAAGATATTTTCACCTGTTGGAGCA
This sequence comes from uncultured Oscillospiraceae bacterium, assembly GCA_964371155.1. Taxonomy (GTDB): domain Bacteria; phylum Bacillota; class Clostridia; order Oscillospirales; family Ruminococcaceae; genus CAYJEQ01. The sequence continues at coordinate 6,726 of CAYJLI010000055.1, forward strand.
TCGTCTTCGTATGGTACTCTGTCGTTAAAATAGAAGTATCCCTCTATACCATCGAAGTAGAGCACATACTCTTCTTTGCCGTCGAGCTGCTTGTACTGGGCAGTTTTAGGGGTTTCGGTGTCGTAATCTAAAATGAGTGTTTCACCGTCAAAGCTGTAATTGCCCTCGGTTATGCCCGTGGTCTCGGTGAAGGTGTATTTTCCCTCTTCATCAAATTCATAGATAAGCTCATGCTGTACATAGTACCACTCGCCAGCTATCATTTCATATTTTTGCTCCACTACTGTGCTCTCGGAGGAAGAGGGGGTTTCTTCACCACTGCACGCTGTAAAAAAAGCAATCGCTGAAACAGCTAAAAACATCGCTAAAAATTTTTTAGACATAGTATTCATAATAATTCTCCTTTTATTTGTATTTTTAAAACATTCTCAACTTTTATATAATCAGCCATCACTTTACCTGCCATGAAATGGCGAGAAGGTGGGCATGAAATATAATAAACACTTGGGTTGTGCTAATAGCTTTTAGCAAGTTTATTTGTGTTTATTATATCATATTATTAAAAAAATTTTGAAATGTATACAAAAATAAACAATTCACATCAAAAATATCTGATGTGAATTGTTTATTTTCTTTTTTTAGGATGTGTGCGATTAATTCATTCTATTTGGAATGATTGAAATTGCTATCGTCTTTATTCTAAAACTTCACCGTCTGCGTCATAAAAGATTACACTTTCCATCTGCCCTAATTCGTCGTATCCAATGTCCACCTTTGCATAGCCGTCATTCGGTGAGATAATAAGATTTCCATCACTTCCATAAAATGAAATGGAGGTGTTTTGATGGTTTTCGTCATAGAGAAATTTAGTGGAGTGATATCCATATATTTCATTTATGATGGGGTTTCCATCGCTTCCAAAATAGGAAAATTCGGTTATTTCTCCAAGGATATTATACTTAGAGGTAATAAATGAAAATCCCTTTGCTTGGTTTAAAACAGGTGCTTTGGAGGCGTCAAAATAAGCCTCTTTTACCATATTCCCCAAATCATCATATTCAAACACCGTATATGCACTGCCATTTATAGTGTGCAAGACAGAGTCGCCATCTATGCCAATATATGAAACTTCCGCCAAATCGCCCTGCTTATTATAGCTGTATCCCACTCCTGTCACTCCACTATAAGCTGAAATAGTGGGGGCATTGTTTTGGTCAAAATAGAGCTCTTCTATTATATTTCCCCTATCGTCATAGCGGTAAAATGTTTTAAACACTCCATTATTAAGGTCTAAAGTCGGCTCTTCCTTAGTATCATAGTATGTAAATTCGGTGGGATTTCCCCTGCTGTCATATACCGTCCTTCGCAGATGTGCACCCAAATCACCGCTTAATATCGCTTCTCCCTCTGTGCCGTAATACCGCTCTTCTACGATATTGCCACGCTCGTCAAATGAGAGTGCAATTCTGTGAATACCACTTGCGGTATTTAATGTGGGGTGCCCTTCTTCGTTGTAGTAATGTTCGGCGATATTATTGCCAAGCCCATCATATTCGGTAATGAGCATTGCAACGCTATTTGTAGCACTTGTTAAATTGCCCACACTATCATAATAGTACTCGGAAACAATATTGCCCCTCTCATCAAATTCATTCACTATGCTTGCAACACTGCTCAGAGCGGAGGCGGCAATTTCTCCATTTATGCCATGGAAGGAGGTTCTTATAATATTTCCAGCGTCGTCATATTCATAGCTTATTCCAGAAATGCCTTCCCCAGTAAGTACCCTCTCGCCCTGCAAACCAAAATAGTACTCCCCTATTTGCTGTCCGAGCTCGTCGTACTCGAAAGTTAGCTTTGCAATTTTATTATTCACTGTTAAAATCGGGGCATCGTCCAACCCGAAAAATGACTCCGATATTTTATTGCCGTAATCGTCGTATTCGCTTTCTATTTCATGGGCGCCAATCCCTTTAACAAATGCAGGCTCACCCTCGGTATTGTAATAGCGGGATAGGGTTTCGTTTCCAAGCTCATCATACTCCCACTCTGTCTTATGTACCAATAAATCCGCCCTCGTAGCAGGGTTTTCTTCTTCATCATAATAGGACTGGCTGATCACATTGCCCGATGGAGAAAATTCCTGCACAAAGCTGTGCACACCCAAATCACTGCGGAGTACCGGCTCGCTACTCATGCCATAGAAACGGCCATTTATTAAATTCCCCTGCTCGTCATAGCCATATTCGCTTTTAAAATAGCCTAAGTCACTGCTCAGTATCGGCTCTCCGTCTTCGCCATAATATGCTTCGGCGATTAGATTGCCATTAGCGTCATAACTATTTTCGATAACGGACGCACCCGATTTGAGTGAGGAGACAGGATTTCCACCATTATCAAAATGGCTTATGCGAGTAATTTTACCCTCGTCATTGTACTCATAGCTTATAGCCGATACAGCTTCTTCATTGTCATAGGCGGGCAAACCCTCAGCGTCAAAATAGGCACGAGTTGAAACACGCTCATCATGATAGCCAAAACGAATTTCCGCATACCCCTCCGATGACATAATTGGCTCTTCTTCGCTATTTAGATACTGCACTGAGGAAATATTGAGATTTTCATCATATGTAAGCTTTGAAATGGGAGGTGTGTCGCCTAAAAATATCCGCTCCCCCTCGCTGTCCAAATTCTCCACCATTGTGAGAATGCCTCTGTCGTCATAGCTATATCTTATCGAATGAAGACCATTTTTAAGGCTTATTCTCTCGCCATCCTGCCCGAGGTAGTAAAGCATTTCCACCTGCCCAGTGTCCCCATGCAGATACTCAGTGCCAAAGACGCCGTTGCTGTCCGAAATCGGAGAATATCGATTGTATCGCATATAGCTTGTTTTCGAGATATAGCCATCTGTGTAGCTGTATAGATGTCTTGTGATATTGGTGTTTGCCTTTGCCACCCTGCCATCATCGCTAAACACTGCTTCGTAGTTTGCTGAAAAGCTCAGTGGTTGCGCATTTTGTGTGGGGTGGATTATGTCGGCGGCGGTACTATCCGCAGTGAACTGATACACCGCTTCCCCTTTGCCATTTACATCGAAATGCTCTAATTTAAGGGATCCGTCGCTATTTTGTGTAATGGTAGTCATGGGTGGGCGCTCATAGGGATAAATAAAATTATCGGGGTCTAATAGATTGCCATCACCATCTTGAAACTTTATCTGGTACATGGGATATGTAGAGAGAAAATTCATGCCATTAAAGGCGTTGCGATAGGTGATAGTGTAGTAATCGGACTTTCTCCCAGCTTCGCTGTCCGTGAGCTCCCCTATCCCGACTGGCACGCCGTCACGCATCACATAATCAATATAGCTATTTGTCTTTGGTAGATAAAAATTTATAGAAGTAGCCACAAGTGATAAAAATGCTATGGCGGCGCTGGCGGTTAGGATTTGTGTTCGCTGTTTGCGTCGCTTTTCACGCATTATCAGAGTGTCGGCACTAATGCCCAAGATGGTTGCAATTATTTTAAGAATAGCTTTATTTCTGCCATCTTGCGCAAAGCTAACCCCCAAATGCTCCACACCGCTTTCGATGAGCTTCTTCGGGAAGCATCTTCTTTCGGGGTCGGCATCGTCGGGCGTGCCATCAATTATCACTGGAATGATATATTCATCCCCTCGAAGCTCCCTGAACTGCTCTATTTCATAGTCGATGTACTCGCTGTTTTTAAGCACATTAGGCGAGCATATGAGTATCATGTATTTGCATTTTTTCATTTCGCTTAAAATGGCATCTTTTAGTTTCGTGCCCGCTAAATCATCCTCGTCACGAAAGCATTTTTTCATGCTTTTATGAAGCCCATGCTCCCTGCAAAGCTTTGCAGGCAGGCGATAGTTTTCTAATTTTTTCTGTATCCACTTCGCTTCTTTTTTATCCAAATGCTTATAGCTTATAAAAGCCGAATAATCGAAATTTTGATTATCCAAATCCTCTCACCTCCTCGGTCTTCCTATATAAAAGATAATTGGTGCTATAAATTTAGATTTAACCCACCCAGTGCGGTGGAGATGATATAAAAATGCGTTTTGATTATCAGTCCTAATACACTATTCTCCAAATGCATGGAGAAAAAATATCCATAAGGGGAATTATATGATTTATTTTAATATATGGCTGTCGAATTAATGATTTTACTATTTTCTGTAACCACAGTGGGGATATTATCCCTGTATCAGCTTAGTTTGGAGTGTATTTTTCATATGTTTGTGCGAATATATCCTTTGCCACAATATACACATCATTATATTCACCCACCGAAGTCACAAGATAATCCCCAGGCTCTCCTGCAAAATACCTTTCGGTATCCCATGCGGTAAAAACCTTTGTGGGGCGGCACAGTGGCAATGCATTAACTAATTTCTCCCCTATCGGTTTGCAAAAATGCGCATAGTCTAAAAGCGATTTTCGCTCACCTGTTAGGCGGTGCTTTATCTGCGGTGGATAATCGAACTGCTTTGTATATTTACCGTCTTGCACAATATAATTTCTTTCAAATTTGTCCTTTTTAATAGGATAAACCTCTCCCAAAACACCTATCATCAGATATATATTTTCGTCAGAAAAAGTTTCTATATCGCCCTCAAGGGTTCTGATGAGAATGGGTGTGCCCGAGGCAAAGACATCACAACTCGGCAGATATCCCACCAAGATGGGTAGCTTTTTATAGACGGGGCTTGAGGCAAAATCTACATTGTGATTATCTGCATAAACATGGTCGTAATACTCATTGTACTCGGTTACACGGCTAAAAAGCAGCTCTTTAAGCGATAGGGAAATGTTTTGCTCTTTTACAGTGGCACTGCTTACAAATCCGCCCGACTTATCCACTGCACCGCCGCCCGAGCCTATGCCCTTAGTCAAGAAAGCGACAATTTCATTAGCCATTATCTCCCTAACACAACTGCGCACAGAGAGCTTCATCCCAAAATCGGATATCATATATGTAATCACGCAATCGTAGCTGTCCACCTGCTTTGCCACATCCCCTACAAACCCCAATATATTAGGGTCGCAGAAAGGGGCTTCAAAGAGCGCTATGCGCCCAAATGCATTATGCTGAGCAAGGGCGGTAGTCACCACTGATAGCTCCTCTGAAGTAATCGCCATGCCTTTAAAGAGCTTGTATTTTGCGGTGTCTATCGGCATGTATTCTATCAAATCGAAATCGAGGGGGTGGCGAAGCTCGGAAAATCCGTTGGTATCGGCATAAAGCCCCATATACAGTGCATTGAAAGTGTTTTTTTCTTCGTCGAACGGGAAATTTTCACAGCAGAGCAGATGCCAAATTAATGTGGCACAGCTGCCAAACGCTGGGAAAATATGCCCATGCTCGGGTGAGGTTTCGTCTATATGGTGGTCTATCACATAGACATGCTTTGCCTTTATTTCACTCACATTTCCAGCCCCATGCTGGCAGTCCACCGTGATTAGCAAATCACACTGTGCATCTTTAACATATTCAATGGGAATATCGAGATTTTTAATCATAAAAAGCAAATTGGGCTTGCTTATCTCGGCACGCCCCGAATAAACAAAGCGTGACTTCATATTGTGCCTGAGCAAATAGCGATAAACCGCATATCCCGAGGCGAGTGCATCGGCATCGGGGAAGTCGTGGCATTGTATAATAATGCTCTCCCATTTTTTGCTGTGTAAATATGATAAATCCATAAGTTCACACACCCTTTCATATGATGGCAGAATAAACACAGAACAGCTCTCTAAAATATCTCTGTGTTTATTAAATTTTGCCGCCTTTCTTGCCACCGTATATCAGAGGAAAACAGTTACAAAAAGCGGACTTTATCTATAATCTAAATTATAATCATTCGGGTTCGTAATTCAATTTTAGCTAAATAGTACTTCTATGTCAATATTAAGAATTTTATGGGTGTGGATAATGGCGCTAATTTGCTTTTCGCTTGCCTCTCACCAGCTATGTTTTGGGGTGAATATGGGGAATTTTTTTGAGAAGTGAAAATACCGCCAGCAATTCCCCTTTACATCCGCCCATTCCACACAAAAAACACAAATCTTTTTTAACAAAGCCTTGTTTTTAGTAAAAATTTACTATATAATTTAGCTAAGCAAAATTATATATAAATATGGAGGTTTCTATTATGGAAAAAAGAGTTTTAGATGTAGTAATTGCAGACCCTGCAGGAAATATCACCGCTTTTGTGCTAAA
>CAYJLI010000056.1:0-12947 GCA_964371155.1 uncultured Oscillospiraceae bacterium
ATTATTTATATTAGACGAAGCCTAATATAAATTTGCCATGTGGGCACCCTTGCCCCACGGCAATTTAAATCGCCCCTGCGAGGGATATAAATAATCCTGAAGATTATTTATATCACATACCCCACCACCACAAAGTAATGAAAAACACTTCCTAAAATTACGAATATATGAAAAAGCTCATGAAATCCAAAATGTTTGGAGATATTGGGCTTTTTTAGTGCGTATATAATTCCACCTATGGTGTAGGAAATGCCACCCGATAAAAGTAGCCAAAACCCACCACGCTCCATCGAAGTTATAGCCGCAGGCTGAAATAATATCGACCATCCCATGAGTACATATAGTCCAGTAGATAGTATTCTCGGCGCATTAAACCATTTAAGCTTTATCACAATCCCCACCAAAGCCACAAGCCATATTATCGTAACAAATAAAGTGGCATTCCTGTTTGGTAAAAATGCGAGTAGCATCGGGGTGTATGTCCCGGCTATTAGCACATATATCATTGCATGATCTAATTTTCTTAGCATTTTTATCTTTTGCGCCGTACCGTTTGACCAGTGATATATACTGCTTGCACTGTAAAGCGCTATCAGCGAAGCACAAAAAGCAAATGCGGATATTATTAGAATAATGTCGCTCTCGGGTGAAAGTGCACTATATACGGCGATGTAAATTGTCCCAATAAGCGAAAGAACTATTCCAGCTATATGAGTAAAAGCGTTTAATGGCTCCCTTGGCAAAGCTATTTTATTCATAATAAATTCTCCTTAAGTAGATTTAAAAACTATTTATAATTATATTATACCCATATAATTCGATATGTCAACTATATATCTTGCGCTTTTATAAAAAATATGTTAAAATTACAAAGACGGGGCAATAACTAAACCCATATCGCCAATGTGCGGAGAAAAGAGGGGTGTAATGCGTTGGTTGAAACTGGAAAGCTCAAGGCTTAAATTCAGGAAACTACTTCCTTCGGATGCAAATCTCTATTTTGAGTATATGAGGGAAAAATCAAATTATCCCCATATAACATTACCCAACCACAGCGATTTATCCGATTCTATTTCATATATTAAGAGGCTTAATGAGGGGATAGAGGAAGAAAAATGGCTTGTATGGGCAATGGTGCGCAAGGACAGTGACGAATTAATCGGCACAATTTCCCTTTGGAATTTTAAAAATAAAGAGCAAAATGCCGAGTTTGGATACCTCATATTTCCAAAACATCGGGGAATGGGGTTTATGAGTGAAGCCCTTGAGCATATTAGCGAGATGGCTTTTAAAGAGCTTAGGCTTACAGAGGTGTTTGCATACACCGCAAAAGCAAATGCTCCCTCGGTGGCGGCACTTATAAGGAGTGGATTTTCCCACCAGTACAGCTATACTGAAAAAAGAAGTGATGGCAGCGAAGAGCGTATGGTGGTGTATAGGAAAACTGTTGATTAAGCATTAAGTAGCAAAAGGGGACATCCGAAATATAAATTTATGGGCATATTAATGGCTGCTATCTGCTTTTTGGAAAAGAAAGGGCAAATAATTTTAGCGGCCAAATATTTTTTATAGCTCCCACAGCTTGCAGTGGAGAGTACTATAAGTAATAGCTTTTAATAGATTGACACTTGGAAAGGAATAATCATGAATATGATAAATAATATTAATGATGTAAAGCCCGAAAATATACCGCATATAGATTTGTACATTGATCAAGTGGTGGAGCTTTTTAAAAGTTCTGACCCTTGTGAACTCGAAAAAAATCTTACTAAAACAATGATAAATAATTACTCTAAAACCAAGGTGTTAAAGCCAATTAAAGGCAGAAAATATCCCTTTGCACATGTGGTTATTATAGCCATTATTAACAGGCTTAAACCAACAATGGCACTCTCCGATATAAAGAGTCTGCTCGCTTTGGCGGACGATGAACTCATGGACGAAAATGGCAATTATCTCGCCGACGCTGTGGTGCAGGTGTATAAAAGCTATCTCGAAATAATGAACACCGCAGGCATGGACAGTCAGCTTTTAGAAGAGCTTTTAAATAAAGAGAAAAATAAAATTTCCGAGGCAAAATATAAGATAGTCTCCGCATTGTGCTATTGCAATATAGCGCAAAAATACATACTTATGGCGCAGTCGCAGGTTGATATAGCGAATCAGGGATAGAATATTTTTAACTATTATGGCAAATTTATATTTTGGAGATTAGTGTGAAAAATCACACTAATCTTTTATTAAAAGGACTTCCACGAGGACGGGCAAGGTGCCAAAAAATATTTATGATGAGCGGAGGATGGAGACTTTTATGCAGTATGTTGATTTTAAGGATGGCATTAAATTTTCAAGGCTTGGATATGGAGCGCTTAGGTTTTCCGAAATAGTGGGGGAGAATGGTGAAAAGTCCATCAATGAACCGATGATGATTGATATTATCCGCACAGCAATTGATAGCGGAATAAATTTTATCGACACTGCCTACATCTACGAAGGCAGTGAAGTGCTATTATCAAAAGCCCTCAGCAATGGTTACAGAGAAAAGGTGGTACTATGTAGCAAACTACCGATAAAAAATGTAACCGCTAAAGAAGATCTTGAGAGATATTTTAAAGAGCAGTGCGACAGACTTCAAACAGATGTAATAGACATATATCTTCTGCACAATCTCTCTAAAACCTCCTATGAAAAGGCGCTGAAATATGGTGCGATAGAATTTATGCAAAAATTAAAGGCTGACGGCAAGGTGAAATACATAGGCTTTTCAATGCATGACGACACCGAGCACCTTAAAATGCTTGTGGATAAATATCCATGGGACTTAGTAATGCTTCAGTATAATTATTATGATAAATACAACCAAGCAGGGATTGAGGGAGTTAAGTACGCCGCTTCTCGTGGCATTGCAGTAGTGACGATGGAATCTTTGCATGGCGGAATGCTCACGCAAAATGTGCCTAAAGCGGTGGAAGAAGCATTTGGCGACTGGAAAAAAGATGCAAGTAATGCCGAAAAAGCCTTTATCTGGCTTTATAATCAGCCCGAAGTAAAGGTGATACTCAGCAGTGTGAAGGAAAAAGAGTATCTTATAGAAAATTTAAAGACATTTGAAAATGCAAAGTCCGGCATATTAAGTGAAGAAGAAAATGCACTTTTTGACAAAGCGAGAAAAGCGTGGTCTACTTTTGTAAACAACGAATGCACCGCCTGTGCCTATTGTATGCCATGTCCGATGGAGGTGGATATTCCCGAGGTTTTTAAGCACTGGAATGTCCTAAAGAGAACCAGTGAACAAAAATGGCTCTATGGCTCGATGCTCAGCAGTAGGGGCAAGGATGCTTCTAAATGTATAGAATGTGGCAAATGCTCGCCGAAATGTCCTCAGGGGATTGATATACCAAAAGAGCTTAAATTAGCCCATCAGGATTTATCACACTAAAATATAGTTATTAAGTCTCAACAACTTTAGCTGTGAATATTTTTTCGCAAACCTTCCCCGTCTACTGTGGGGAAAGGGGTATAGGAAAATTTATCATATAGTTATCACTAAAACAAAAAAGAAAGGAGCAAAAAATGAGCAGAGAAAACGGAATATTACCTTTTGATAAAGCTTCAGAAAAAGTTTTTTACCTACTACTTGTTTTTACAGCGTCATTCTGCACATTTGGGCTTTTGGTAGAGGGCCCCACCCATGCGCTAAACGGCATGGCTAAAATTATAGTATCCCCAGGAGGACTTATTACCGACTATATCGAGCTTGCAGGAATAGGAGCGGCTTTTTTAAACTCGGGGCTTGTAATGCTTTTTACCGCCAGTGTTTATAAGCTTTCAAAGCTTCCATTTACCGGTGCGAGTATAGCCTCATTTTTTATGGTGGGGGGATTTGCTCTTTTTGGAAAGAATATTGTAAATATACTGCCAATTGTTTTTGGGGGATTTTTGTTTGCACGCTATCAAAAAGAACCTTTCGCCAAATATGCCTATGCGGTGTTTTTTGGCACAACGCTTTCACCAATAGTCAGCTTCGTTGTAAATCTGTTTAATTTTAGCATGCCTTTTTCATACCTTGCGGCAATTGCACTGGGCACTGGGCTTGGGTTTATTCTTCCCGCGGTTGCCTCCCACACCGTGCGTGCGCATCAAGGGTATAATCTCTACAATGTAGGCATGGCGGCAGGGCTTATAGGGCTGATGCTCACTGCACTGCTTCGCTCGGCAGGGGTGGAGTTTGGCTCGAATTTAAAATGGAGTGAAGAATACAATTTTATTCTAAGTATGTTTTTTAGTGTGCTCTTTGCGTTAATGTTAATCATAGGCTTTTTAGAAAACGGCAGAAGCTTAAAAGGGATGAAACATCTATTAAAGCACTCGGGTCGTACCGTGGCGGATTACATCATGCTCGAAGGCCTTGGCAGAACACTCATGAATATGGGGATGCTTGGATTTATGGCCATGGGGTATATACTTCTGATAGACGGTCAGCTAAATGGCCCGACTATTGGCGCTATAATGAGTGTGGTCGGATTTGGTGCTTTTGGTAAGCATATTAAAAATGTTATACCCTCGGTGGTGGGGGTTGTGCTTGCCTCGACTGTGATGCTTTGGGAGCTAAACGAGCCCTCAATGCAGCTTGCAGCTCTTTTTTCAACAGCACTCTCACCCATAGCAGGGCAGTTTGGCGTCTTTTGGGGTCTAATTGCAGGGGTTATGCACTCGGCAGTAGTGAGGGACACCGCCTTTTTGCATGGTTGGGTAGTGCTCTACAACAATGGATTATCGGCAGGGCTCATCTGCATAGTACTCGTGCCGATTATCGAAACATTCAGACAAGCCGACGAATAACGGCGTGGCAGACGGTATAAATTACAAAAACTAAGGAAGTGTCATATATGAAGCATATCAGGAAGCAAATTTCAAAAATCACCGATGAACTCGAAGCGTTTTGTTTCAGCGTGGGTGCAAAAGACATTACAATAAATATAAAGCAATACGAAGAAGAATTCACAGTGACTCTCCACAGTGATTATGAGGCTCAGTTTAGGCGCAAGGTGGACAAACTCCATCAGCTACTAAATCCCGAGGACAAAAATATTGGCTTTGCAGGCACATACTGGGAGCTTTTAGGGGAGAGCGACCCCGACTATGAAATTCAGCTCAATTTAGTGGGGCAGCTTATCAGCTTTGCCACAGTGGAAGTGGATGACAACGGCTTTGAAGTGGTGGTGCACAAGAAAAGGGAGCACTAAAATTATTTCACTGATTAATGAACACATTAACTTACCCCCATATTCTCCGACAATAGAGAATATGGGGGTAAGTTTTAATATCAGCTAATAAATTTCTTCTGTATTGGATAAAAATTAAAATATTAAAAGATATGCCATTACCACCGCTTATAGCGGTAATAACGGCATATAATTTTTTTAGGGATAAATTTCTATCTCGAATTAAAAAGTATATCGTAATATGTAGGCATCGGCCAATTTTCTTTTGGCATTATAGACTCAAGCGCATCCACTGTGCTTCTGAGGGCTTGCATTGCAGGGATTAAGCTTTCTTTGCAGATATTTGCCTGCTCTTTTATGCTAATTCCCTTTGCGGCAGCGAGAGCGGTTATGTCTTCTAAGCTGTTTGTGTTTAGCTCTAATTCATCGGCAAGGGAGGAAATTTGCGCAAGCTTTGTGCGCTGCATCGCAGTGGATAGGCCAAGCGCCTCTAATTTGCCCACACGCTCTATGTATGAATCCATTGCAGCGGTAACTGAAGGGTAAATTTCCTGTTTTGCCATTTCCGCCATAGTGCGTGCTTCGATGAGAAGTTTTTTCTTATAAAGGTCGAGCATTATTTCGTACCTTGCAAAAAGCTCGTCCTTTGAGCAAACCCCATGATTTTCAAAAACAGCCACCGCATTATCGGTTGTAAGTTCAGGAGCGGCGTCGGGTGTGGTAGCAAGCGAGGGAAGACCCCTTCTCATTGCTTCCTGCGCCCACTCTTCCGAGTAGCCATTTCCATTAAATATAATTCTGTTGTGCTCTTTGTAAACCTCTGAAACAATGCTTGCAATCTCATTGTCGAAGGAGGAACAGTTTTCAAGCCTTGTGGCAAATTCGTCGAGCACATCGGCAACAATTGTGTTTAACACGGTGTTTACCCAAGAAATTGTCATTGAAGAGCCAAGCATTCTAAACTCAAATTTATTCCCAGTGAATGCAAATGGGGAAGTTCTATTTCTATCGCTGGAATCCGCATATAATTGTGGCAGTGTGGGGACGCCTAAATCCATCAATTTGTTTTTATTTTCATCACCATGAGTAATACCCGAGGCAACATTTTCAAAAACCTTACAGAGGGGCTCACCAAGGCAGATGGATATAACTGCCGGAGGTGCTTCAAATCCGCCGAGCCTGTGGTCATTGCTTGAGGAGGCGGTTGTTGCCCTGAGCAGTCCTGCATTTAAGTCGATAGCCCTTATAACTGCCGAGACAAATAATAGGAATTTAGCATTATCATATGGATTTTCGCCGGGCTCGAGAAGATTAGTTCCCGTATCGGTGCAAATAGACCAGTTGTTATGCTTGCCGCTTCCATTTATATATTCAAAAGGCTTTTCGTGGAGCAGACAAATTAAATCATGCTGTAATGCTACTCTCACAAGGGTTTCCATTATCAGCTGATTTTGGTCAGCAGATATATTTTCGGCTGAAAATATCGGTGCAAGCTCATGCTGACATGGAGCTACTTCATTATGCTTTGTCTTAGCAGATACACCCATTTTCCAAAGCTCCATGTCTATATCGCACATAAATCTTCCCACTTTGTCGCTTAGTCCTGCAAAGTAGTGGTCGGAAAGCTCCTGCGTTTTTGAAGGTCTTGCCCCGAAGAGTGTTCTTCCAGAAAGCACTAAGTCCTTACGCTTTTTAAACTGCTCACGTGCTATTAGGAAATACTCCTGCTCCGCTCCAACCGAGGTGTTTACTTTTTTAGTTTCATGGTCACCAAATATATGTAGTATGCGAATTGCATGCTTGCTCAGTGCTTTGGTCGAGCGCAATAGTGGGGTTTTTTCATCCAAGGAATGCCCACCCCATGAGCAGAACGCCGTAGGGATATAAAGTGTTACGCCACTGCCGTCCTCTTTTACAAAGGCAGGGGAAGTGGGGTCCCACATAGTGTATCCCCTTGCCTCAAATGTGGCTCTGAGTCCACCCGAGGGAAAGGAGGAAGCATCTGGCTCGCCCATAATGAGCATCTTGCCTGAAAACTCCATTATTGCACCGCCGTCATTTAGCGGTGAGATAAAGGATTCATGCTTTACTGCCGCACTGCTGTTTAGCGGCTGAAACCAGTGTGTATAGTGGGTTGCACCTTTTGCAAGCGCCCAGTCCTTCATAGCATTTGCCACTACTTCGGCAAGCTGTGGATCAAGTAGCAAGCCTTGGTCGATGCATTTTTTTAGTGATTTGTAGGTATCTTTGGGCAGATGCTGACGCATAACTCTGTCGTCAAAGACATTTTCGCCGAATATTTCGTCCGGCATTGGTTTTTCATTAATCATTTTATACACCCCTTTATATTTGATTTGCTTTATAACGATGATATTATAGGCTTTCTTATACTCCACACCAATAAATGCAGAAATACAAAAAGAGATTTACTTGTAAAAATAAATCTCTCTAAAGGACACTTTATTTCTCGTCGTAAGAAACCTCGACATAGCCATCGGGTTTAGCAGCTTCTTTCGGCTTCATTTCATAAGAGTTTGTTACTCCACAACGAGAGCAAAATACTGAGTCCGCAGAATTGATACAACCACAGTTCTCGCAGACAATTTGTTCATTTGCGACGGTAAGTTTGGCATTTACTTCCGCTATCTGTGCTAAAAGACCGTCAATTTCGCTTATAGCAGCTTCTATCACAGTGCCGTTTTCCACGCCTACACTGTGCTGCTGATATACTAATTGGCCTATGCGTTGATACACTTTTTCCACATCGCCATTTAGCTGTATCAGTTGTAATTTTATCTTTGAAATTTCAACCATTTCACCAGTTTTTTTGCCAGCTACATTTGCTACATTCTTCGCTTTAGATAAAAAATTATCGAATGTTCCCATTTTCACATGCCTCCTTACAATTATCTTTTACATTTTAAATCATTATACTATATTATATCAATTTTTGCTCCTCATTGCAAGCAATGAGGATTAATTAGTTAGGATTTTATTGTGCTCTAATATTGCGTGCTATTTTGCTATATTTCTTTCGTGAGAAATAAAATGACTTTATATTATTATGGAATATAAATCAAAATTTCAAAACAACATAGTTTTTCAAAAAGAGGAAAGCTTAAGTATAATATAGATTTAATATGTATCTTCAAATTCATTTTTGCAAATTAAACTCTTTAAATCCTCCAGAGTAATGGTGGTGAAGTCCCCGTCTTCCATTTGAGACAGATTTTGTTGTGATAGGCGGTTGCTTTGGGCATACACTATCTTCTCAAAGATATTGCGAACAAATCTACCATTGGAAAAATTCACAGGTGGGTGAGTGGCTTTTTCTAAAAAATTACCCAGTAATAGTTCTTTACAGTCTTCTGACAGGATATATCCAGACTGCGCTGTAAATTTCTCGAAAATCTCCATAAGCTCATGTCCAGAATAATTTTCAAATAAAATATGGGTATTAAATCTTGATTTAAGGCCTGGGTTAGTGTTGAGAAAAAATTCCATATTTTTCTTGTACCCTGCCACAATTACAACTAAGTTATCCCTGCTATCCTCCATACGCTTTAGAATACAGTCTATAGCCTCCTCGCCAAATTGGTCGCCACCCTTTGGGGAGAGGGTATAAGCCTCATCTATAAAGAGAATGCCACCCAGTGCTTTTTGTATAACTTCATCTGTTTTAATTGCTGTTTGGCCTACATAGCCAGCTACTAAGCCAGCACGGTCAGTTTCTATTAAAATATCATTTTGAGTAATGCCCAAGTGGTTATATATCTTGGATAAAAGCCTTGCAACAGTGGTTTTGCCTGTCCCAGGATTGCCGGTAAACACCAAATGATAGGACACTGGCACGACGGGTAGCCCACGCTCTTTTCGCTCTTTTTGGATGCGTATTAAATTTACAAGGGAATTAACCTGCTCCTTTACCCCTTTAAGTCCAATCATTTCATTTAATTCATCCAAATAGTCCTGCAAACTTTTGGGATTTTCTGTTTTAGTATTAGTGATGTTAGCATTTAATTCATTTTGTTCTAAGCTTGGTTCACCATTAGTAAATTCGCCACGATAGTTAAAAGTACCGTCGCTATTAAATAATACACCATATCCATGATATTCATCGTCTTTATAATAACCGTCATAGCATATCATGCCATTTAGGTAGTAGTGAGTGCCTTTATATAAATCACCATCGACAAATTCGCAATCATAAACCAAAGTACCCTTGTGATAATATTTGCCCTTTCCATGCCACTTATTATTCTTATATTCGCCATCATATATTAAACTGCCTTCTTCATTATAGCTTTTACCGTTTCCGTGATACATGAATACAGCACTATCACTATCATAGCCCATGCCTTCATACTTTAAATTACCGTTTTGATAATAGAGTTTTTTGTAATATGTGTTAGACATTAATTTGGTAAATCTCCTCAATCATAATATAAGCAATGCCTTTACAATTATAGCAGATAGCCGAGTTTTTTCAAGCAAATAAAAACCCTTGCAGTGTAAACTGCAAGGGTTTTGGTGCCGCTGACCGGACTTGAACCGGTACGAATGTTACTTCGAGGGATTTTAAGTCCCTTGTGTCTGCCGATTCCACCACAGCGGCAAGCCATAATTAATCGGTAAGGCGAATTAACGCTCATTTATTATATCGTTTTATTGGATAAAAGTCAATAGTTTACAGGGCATTTTTATTCATTTTTATATTTTATATTTCCTACCCCATTATTTATAGCACTCATAGCCACATTCCAATTATAAGTGCCATCTGATTTCTACCTGTTTTTAGCTATTAGTTGGCGGTTAAATTCGCTTATTGAAAGTGAAGCGCTAAATAAAAGCATGGAGCACATACTGAGCATGCAGAGAGTGATTAGCAGGGTGGAGCTGTCGAAATGCATTATCGGAGGGGTGGCGGAGGAAAAAACTGGGAGGGCACCGCCGAATATACCCCCGAGCATCACCGCAATCGCCGCAGATAAAAATGCCTGTGTTATCCGTGAGAGTATAAAGGGCATCATGGGAATATCCCGTCTTACAAGGGTGTATACCTGAGCCATTACCGAAAGTCCTCCAAAAGAGAGGATGAAAGATAGGGTGGGGAGGAGCAGTGCACGGTTTATTCCGAGCGCCGCCACACATCCACTTGCTACCTCGAAAAAACCACTGATAAACGAATAAAAGAGGGTGTAATCCATCAGCGGTGAGGAGAGCAGGGTGGAAAAAAATATGCTCAAGTTTTTAATAACCCCTAAATCGTTTAAAAGATAAATAAGCGAAGAAAAGCACCCCATAAAAGCAATTATATTTATCATGCCATAGATACTGCTGCCAATACCCGTGGTGAGTGCTTTGGCAAATGGCAGAGTTTTGGGGAGTGCTTTGCTATTTATGTGGTTTTTAGGTATGGCGCAAAGTCTTGCAGTTATTATTACTGATAGAAGCTGGGAGAAAAAAAGTATCCACCCTGCCTGCCTGCTTTTTAGCATTGTAGCACCCACCACCGCAACGGTGTAACCAATGCCTGGATTTACCGAGATGCACAAAAGCCTTGAAGCGGTGTTTTCGTCCATTTCCTCTCTTTCTAAAGCCTCGCCAATGAGATTTGCACCGACGGTATAACCACCTATCAGCGAAAAAATCACGATATTGCCATATTTTTTAGGCACTGCCATAAGATAGCTTGTTATGGGCGAAAATATAAAGGCGAGCGGCTTATTTACAGCGGTATTCATAGCGAGGGAAGAAAGTATCATCATTGGGAAAAGTCCTGGTAATACGCTATTTACTGCGGTTTCCATGCCGATGAATGCGCCTTTTGCACCGGCGTCGGAGCAAAGCAGACTGTACGCTATTATAAAAATCGACGCAACACCCACTGCAAGCGATGTGCTTTTTAAAAAAATCTTCAGAAAATCGCCCCCCATTTTATTTTGATTTTGTAGGTATGGATTTCTGCATCCAGCAATTAGGGATAGCCGCACATAGGAGGAAAACTACACGGGAGCACCTTGAAAAAAATGCCAATACTTTATTTCTGTAATAAATATATGGTGTGGGACATTTCTAATATGACTTGTTTTTGCATAGAAATATTATAAGTTGTGGGAGAGCTTTTGCGCCCTTTCACATAAAAACAAGCAAAGTAGGTGTTTGCATGGAGGGTATAAAAAAGCTAAAGAATATGATGGAATTGCCAAATAGCATGGGGGATATATCTCTTGAAATAAATTCAAACAAAGAGCTGCTTTTAAGCGGTGCAAACAGCATCCTTGAATATTCGGAAAACGCTATTACCATTGCCACAAGGGACTTCCCCCTTAGGATAATGGGAGGCCCACTTGTGCTAAAGCATCTCAGTGGCGACGATATTGTGATAAAGGGATGCATTGTATCGATTGAATTTTTAGTGTGAGGAGTGTGGATTTGCTTTGATAATAACGAAGCTCATACGGTATTTACAAGGTGTCACAACATTCACCATCTTAGGATTTTACGGAGAAAAATTTTTAAGCCTCTGCAATAAACAGGGGCTTAAAATCTGGGATATTCGCCCAACACCCGAGGGATTTACCGCCAAAACATACCCACGAATTTACAAAAAACTAAAGCCACTGGCTAAAAAATGCGGCGTGAGAATTCGAGTGAGCGAGAGAAGGGGAGTGCCATTTTTTCTTTGGAATTACCGCACCAGAAGGGGTTTGTTTATCGGATTTATTCTCATCCTCGCCCTGCTTTATCTGCTCTCGGGTAGGATATGGAGAATAGAAATAGAGGGGAATGAGAATATAAGCGAGGAAGAAATAGTTTATCAGCTTGCGCAAATAGGAATAAAACCGGGGGTGTCCCACAGGGATTTAGACGCACTCATCCTTGAAAAACAAATGCTGATAAACATGGAAGAGCTAAGCTTTATTGCTATAAATTTCAGGGGAAGCAGTGTGTATATAGAGCTTACGGAGTTCACCCCACCACCAGCCATCGAGGACGACCACACAAAGCCACAAAATATAGTTGCCATGACGGATGGGGTTATAACAAGGGTTGAGGTGTATGAAGGTCAAGCGGTGGTAGCGGTGGGGGACACAGTGGCAAAAGGGGACATATTAATCAGCGGAATAACAAGGGATGGCCATGACAATGCCTTAATCAGAAAAGCGAGTGGAGTTGTGCTTGCTAAAACTGAGGAGGAAATAAAGGCGAGCATTGCCTATGAGCAGGACGATTATATCCCACAGGGCGAAGAAGAGGAGATTTCGTTTATCGAGGTGTTTGGGGTGAGGATACCCCTTGGCAGGGTGGAGGAGAAAACCGAGTTTCACACCATTGATGAACAAAAAGAAACAGTGACACTCTTTGGAGTGGCACTGCCGATTAATAAAGGTAGCGAGAGTTATACATTTTGGGAGCCGAAAAGCATTACCCTTTCAGCCGAGCAGGCAAAGGATTATTGCCTTAGCATGATAAATGAAAGGGAAGCGGAGTATGGCGAAAGCTGGGATATAATCTCACGCACACTAAGCGCCACCGAGGGGGAAGAGGGTTTTGATATAGTGGCAAAATACCGAGTGGTGAGGGATATAGCCACACCGCTTGAGATAGTTGTTGAAGACTGAATAGTGAAAAATGAAGTTTTACTTAATTTTTTTCAAAAAATTATGGGGTATGGGGCAAAGCCCCATAAATAGGTAGGCGAAGCCAAAAAATAATGTA
>CAYJLI010000057.1:0-12818 GCA_964371155.1 uncultured Oscillospiraceae bacterium
AGTGGAGATTATTTATATTTTGCGTAGTGCAAAATTTGCGGTTTTGGTGTAGGGGCTGATGCCCACATCAGCCCGAGACGGACAGTAAATCTTAGTTTTGGGTCGATGTGGGCACCGACCCCTACAAACATATTTTATAAATTTGCGTAATCTTCGGCAAGAGCAGAGCCCTTGTCCTGCAATTTAAATCCGTTTCGCCAAAGGCGAAACACCTAAACTTCTTCACTATTCACTAATCACTCTTCACTTATAAAATAATGCTTTGCATTATTTTATTCTCCCTGCCGCAAGTTGCACTGCGTCCCATACATAGGAATAAGGGGGGGCATATAAAAAATCTAAGTCCTGTATCTGCTCGGGAGTGTATTTTCCATCAATTAATATGGTGAACATATTACATCTCATCGCCACACCTTTAGCCCCTGCAAGCTGTGCTCCAAGTATTGTTTTTGTATCTGGGCAGTATATCAGCTTAATGAAAATTTCACTGTTCCCTGGGTAGTAGGGTGCGTGTATCGGCGCTTTAGTGGTTACCGCTTTATATGGGATATTATTATCAATTGCTTCTTTTTCACTCAGCCCTGTGCGTGCTACCTCTAAATCAATCACCTTAATTGCAGCCGAGCCCACCGCGCATATCAGCTCTTTATCGCCACCGCAGATATTATCGGCTAACATTTTTCCCTGCTTATTTGCGTTAGTGCCAAGCGGTAGATATACATTCTTCTTTAAAATTTTATGGTAAACTGTCGCACAGTCCCCACCTGCATAAATATCTTTTAGAGAAGTTTCCATCTTGGTGTTTACATCCACTGCACCTCTGTCGGTGAGTTTAATTCCCGTGTCTTTTAAAAACTCGGTGTTGGGTCTTACACCTGTTGCCATTATTAGCATATCGGTGTCGTAACTGCCCTTATCTGTAATTACTTTAACCACCTTATTATTACTTGTAACTACCTCGGTAATTTTCTCAGAGGTTTTAGCAGTAATGCCATGCTTAGCCATTTCCTCTTCTATCATGCTACCGATTTCACCATCCACCGAAGTGAGCAGTCCGTCTTGTAGCTCGATTAAGATAACTTCTTTGCCCTGATGGTGGCAAGCCTCCACCATTTCAAGTCCGATATACCCAGCCCCTGCAATCACTACTTTTTTTACATCGCCTGTAAGATAGTTTTTAATTATTTCGCCATCTTGTAGGGTTTTTACTGTAAATAGATTTGCAAGCTCTTTACTAATTCCTTTAATCGGTGGAATTATCGGGCTTGCACCTGTGGCTATAATTAGCTTATCATAGCTATCGGTAAAGCTTTCCCCTGTTTGAAGATTTACTATTTTAACAGTTTTTTCGTCGGGGTTTAGCTCTACCGCTTCATGCAGTAACCTAACATCTATATTCTGCTTCTCTCTAAACTCATCTGCTTTTCTAATGCGCATTAAGTCAAGATTATCATTATCCCCTGAAATGTAGTAGGGGAGGCCACAAGCGCCATATGAAGTTTCCATCCCTTTTTCATAAACTACTATTTCTGCTGTGGGGTCATTTCTTCTTATTTTGGAAGCTGCAGACATACCTGCCGCCACCCCACCCAGTATTACTATTTTCATAGTTTACCCTCGCTTTCTAAAGCAAAGGGTGTAGGGATTTTGGAGCTATATACAAAGCCATATTAGCAAAACATCACTCGTTTTTACAAATACTTTGTTTGTCCATTTCTCCATTTTGCCATACACCCAAAATTATAATTTTATTTTCCGTTAATCATATCCTGTGCTACATTGATAATCATATCTTCCTGTCCGCCTACAACCTTGCGTTTGCCAAGCTCCACAAAGATAGCCTTAGGGTCAAGGTTATATCTCTCGGCGATATCAAGTGTGTGCAGATAAAAGCTTGAGTAAATTCCTGCATAGCCTAAGATAATAGCTTCATTAGTAACTTCCAGTGGACGGGGTTTAATTGGGAGTAGATACTTTTCAGAAGTATCCATTATTTTAAATAAGTCCACGCCTGACTCAACCTCCATCTTATTAAACGCAGCAACCATTGCTTCAGTAGGAGTGTTACCACAGCCTGCACCCATGCCTTGCAGTGTGCCATCTACAATGTCCGCACCTGCTTCATATGCGGCTACGGAATTGCCAACGCCCAAGCCCACATTATTGTGGCAGTGTACACCTACTGGAATAGAAACAGCAGCCTTTACAGCCTTTACTCTTGCCACGATGTCACGGGGCACCATAGCACCAGCAGAGTCTGCAATAAATACATAATCAGCACCGTTTTCCTCGGCGATTTTTGCTTCCTTAGCTAAATTTTCGGGGGAGATTAGATGGCTCATCATAAAGAAAGCAACAGCCTCCATGCCAAGCTCTTTAGCAAGCTTGATATGCTGTAATCCAACATCAAGCTCGGTGCAGTGGATACCCACTCTAACCATATTTGCACCGCATTCGTAAGCTTCTTGTAAGTCTTCAAGCATGCCAAGCCCCGGTACGAGTAGGCAGGCTAATTTTGTATTTTTAAGTGAGGAAGCGGCGGCTTTTAAAAGCTCTTTATCACTGTGTTTGCCAAATCCAAAGTTAATTGTAGAGCCACCAAGACCTGCACCATGCCCAACTTCCACAGCCCATATACCTGCGGCTTCCATGCCGGCGCATAAATTAGCTACAACTTCGGGGGTGTATGTGTGATGTATTGCGTGGGAGCCATCCCTCATGGTTGAATCAAATATTTTAACTGTATTCATAATCAGTAATTCTCTCCTTTTTAAGTATCTATTTTAATTAAGCTTTTTCTCTTAGCATTTTTTGAGCGAAGCACTCCGCCATTTTAACAGCGGAAGAAGTTTCCATGTCCAAGTTGCCTGCGTAGCTTGGTAGGAAGTCCCCTGCACCATTTACTGTGACAGTAACGGCGATATATCCATTTTCCATTACAGGCTTCATTGTAAGCTCGAACCCAGGCACATATGTCTGCACTTCGCTTACTCTTTTTTCCACGGCGGCCACTACATCTTCTATTTTAAAATCACTCTTAGTCATGAAGTAGAGTGTGTTTCTCATGGTGATTTCAGGCTCGGCAGGATTAAAGATTGTAAACACCTTAGCTTTTTTAGCACCACCGATAGCCATTAATGCCTTGGCTGTGGTGCGGCAGTATTCATCAATATTTGCCCTTGTGCCAGGACCAGCCGATTTAGAGGCAACAGTTGTTATTACTTCGAGGTAATCAATATCCACCACCTTTGAAACGGCGTGGCATATAGGTGTGGTAGCTTGACCGCCACAGGTGATTAGGTTAACATTCATCGTGTCAAGGCAGTCTTCCATATTTACAAGTGGAGTGCAGATTTTACCAATTGCCGCAGGGGTTAAGTCAATAGCTACAATGCCAAGCTCCTCAAGTATTGGTGCATGAACTTTTTCGTGCACTTTAGCGGAGGTAGCATCAAAAGCAATCTGCGCACAATTTGGATTTTCTTTAATATAATTAATCCCATCAGCAGAAGCTATAAATCCTAATTCTTTAGCTCTCTTTAAGCCTTCCGACTCTGGGTCGATGCCTATCATTGCACCCATTTCTATTAAATCACTTCTCATTACTTTATACATAAGGTCGCTACCTATGTTGCCAGGGCCTATAATTGCTACTTTAATTTTTTCCATTTTGCTGTTCTTCCTTTCGAGCATTAAAATTAATTTTCCGTATTATGGGATTGTATTTCGTTTATTCTTTTTAGTAAAAGGAGCTAAAGCTCCCTTACTATTTTTTATAATTTTCAGATTATAACTTTAGAGAAATTTCCTTTGCCGCCCTAACCACTGCATTACAGTAATGCTCCTTATCCTCAACTCTAAAGGTGGGCATCGACATGCTAATTGCCGCTACGCATTCTTTGTTGTTGTTAAATATGGGGGCTCCAAAGCAAGTAAGTCCTATTTCCGACTCTTCATCGTCTATGGCATAGCCACTTAGCCTGATTTTGTCCAGTTCCTTTAAGAGTAGCAGAGGGTCTGTAATCGTATTGTCGGTATACTTCGTTAGTTTTACATTATTCACATAATGATTTATGTAATCTTTACTCTGGTTTGCAAGGAGTGATTTACCAACCGAGGTTAGATAAATCTCATTTAGCTCACCTTCTTTTGGAGTAGTGGTAATACTGCGTGAAGAATCAACTTTTTTGATGCAGAGTATCATATCACTATCAATTATAGCTAAGTGGACAACCTCATTAAATTGCACCGATAAAGCCCTCATAGGCTCTGTCGCTACATGTTTTAGCTCTTTTATATACTCTACATTCGTGCCAAGTATATACGCCTTTATTCCAAGTGCATATTTATTACTAAAGACATCCTGCCTCAGATATCCACAATGCTCAAGTGTAGAAACTATTCTATGTACAGTGCTTACTGGAAAACCTGTTTGTTGTTTAATATCCGTAATACCCAAATATTTGGTTTCACGGCTAAAGAGTTCAAGCACCTGCATCCCTTTTATTAATGAATTAATATGTTCCGACATATGCTGCCACCTCCCATGCTAATAGTACAAGTGTACCATATTAATTGGGTCGTGTAAACTATTTAACGGGACTGAATATGCTATAATTTATTTCATATTGTATATGGTACAAACTGATAGCGATTTATCCCCTCATCATTTAGTGTAACACCCAGTCCAGCGCCTTTTGGAGCGTAGATAATGCCACCGTCCTGCATCTGGGGAATGTCGTTTACACAATCGTAAATCATGGGGTTGTTTTCACTGTCATACTCTAAATAAAGTGCCTCTACTGCATTCATAATATGCAGTGTGGAAACAAGCCCTAAGCCATTGCCCAAGAAGTGTGGTGCCATTTTAATTCCATGGGATTTAGCCTCTTTTGCTATCTCGAGTATCTCGG
Source organism: uncultured Oscillospiraceae bacterium (assembly GCA_964371155.1). Taxonomy (GTDB): domain Bacteria; phylum Bacillota; class Clostridia; order Oscillospirales; family Ruminococcaceae; genus CAYJEQ01. The sequence continues at coordinate 4,914 of CAYJLI010000057.1, forward strand.
TGATACCACCGCATTTTGTCACATCTGCTTGGCATATATCAATTAGCCCTCTTTCAAAGTGGCGCTTAAAATCATAGCCATAAAAGTTTTCGCCCGAAGCAATGGTGATTTTAGTGTTTTCACGCACCTTTTGTAACCCCTCTACATCTCCTGCAACCATTGGCTCTTCCACCCACAGTACACCGTATTCTTCGAGTAGCGGTATCATTCTCAGTGCAGTTTCTACATCCCAACCTTGGTTTGCATCCACCATGATATTTCTATCACTACCGAGCAGACTTCTTAAATCCTTTAAGTTTTGCACGTCCACTTCTTCATCCATGCCCATACGCATTTTAAAGTAGGTGACACCTCTGTCCATCATCTTTTTAGCATTTTCTACAACATTTTTAGGGCCAAGACCTGAGCAATATACAGTTATAGGCTCCTCCGCCTTACTACCAAGTAGCTCACAGATTGGTTTGTTTGCCACCTTGCCTTTAATATCCCACAACGCTACATCAAATGCACTGAGTATATGATGCATTACACCATATGCACCCCATTGGGAACCAAGGCGTTTCATCCTTGTTTCCACAGCGGATCTTGTCCCCTCTATATCGAGTGGGTCAAGCCCTATCACATAGGGTTTTAGTCCCTGATGGACGGTGATTTCCTTTTCGTAGTGGCTCCATTGGGGGCAGTTGCACCAAATTTCGCCAATGCCTGTAATGCCCTCGTCGGTTTCCACCAGTAAAAACATGCCGTTGCGATGATACCAAGTTTCAACCGCACCTTTAATCACCACTCCGGGGGGAAAAGGCACTTTGAGGCAGATTGTTTTAATATTAGTAATTTTCATAAGCTATTTATTCTCCAATATCTCTTTGGGAACAGGTGAGTAGGCAAAGAAAGTTTTACCCTCTTTAATTTTATCCCTACCGCCATGCCTATCCAAAAGTGCTTCTTGCTCTTTTCTTGCTTTGGCGTCGGTAGCCTCGGGGTCGCATATTTTTCTAAGCTCGTCTTCTAAGTCTTTGGCAATTTCCGCATAATCACTATTTCCATTTAAGTCATTTAGCTCATATGGGTCATTTTCTAAGTCAAATAGCTGATTGTCCATATTAACATAGTACACAAGCTTATATCTGCCCTTTCTCAGCATATATACTGCATGTTCATAGGCAAAAGTATGTAGTTCTGCAAATATTGGGCGCTCTTCGTTTGTTTTACCCATAGCATAATCAAATAGTGACCTCCCCGGCAAGCTTTTATCCTGCTCATTTGGGGTAATTCCTGCATTTTCTAAGATGGTTGGGTGAATATCAAGTAGGGATACACCCTCCTTAACTATTTTACCCTTTGGAATATCTGGACCTGACATTATTAGCGGTACCGATACAGACTGCTCGTACATCGTATTCTTAAAGAATGTACCATGCTCACCTATTGTATCACCGTGATCCGTTGTATAGATAATTCTGGTGTTTTCCGATAATCCTGCTTCTTTTAGTGCAGTCATTATCTCTCCTATTTGATCATCTAAAAATGTAACAAGGCCATAATACACCGCAATCGCTTTCATTATCGCTTCATCGTCAATATCTTTTTCGGTAGTACCTATTACATAACGATAATCCTCAATGCCTTGGTGCATGGGGCGTTCAGTGTGCTTCCACTGGCGTGGAAATGGCAGTTTGTCAAACGGGCGGTACATATCAAGATATTTTTTAGGTACAATTAGTGGTGCATGCGGTGCAACCAAGCCAACATATAAGCAAAATGGTTTTTCGCTTTGCGTTTCCCCTGCTTCTTTTAAAAACTCAACGGTTTTTTCAGTTACCTTAAGGTCGAATTCATTGTAATCGGATAAACCCTCTTTGGCACTAAGCAGGTGCTTGTGATGGTTTCTTCTAAGCATCTCTCTGCCACGGATGCACAGTGTTAAGTTGCCTACACCATCCTTTAGGTGAAGTGGTACTCGCTGATCGGGAAAACCGCTTTCGGGACTTTCATCCTTATAGTGAAGCTTGCCGATAGTAGTTACATTATATCCCTCTTCGGTAAGCCTTTGCCCCCAGCCACCGCCACTGCCGTCATAGGGATGGCAGTTGTCCCAGTAACTGTCCACATGGCTATAATTGCCCGTGGTCATAGAAGCTCTTGCTGGTACACAAATGGGGTTGTTGCAGTATGCATTTTCAAAAAATACACCGTCTTCGCAGAGTTTATCTAAATTAGGAGTTTTTACATAGTCGTTTTTGTAATAGGAGAGTACATCTTTAGTATGGCTATCACTCATTATGTAAACTAAATTCATAGGCTTTGTGTTACTCATACTAAACTGCCTCCTTTGGTTTTGGCTTTCTAAGGCTTTTTACTATAATATATACCAGTGCCACTGCTGTAACAGCTAAAATACTAAGTGCAATCGGGAATTCCATCCAGCCTTCTAATGTTCCGCCTGTAAACTGAATTGCACGGCGCATATTTGTTTCAAAGAGCTCACCTAGTACAAATCCTAAGATGAATGGGGGCAGTGGGTATTCCATTTTTCTCAAGATAAATGCCACTACTGCAAAAAGTACAATTGCATATACATCAAAAATCTGATTATTTGAGCTAAATGAGCCTACACAGCAAATTATTAATATGATTGGGAATAGATAGTATGCAGGTACTGTGATAATCTTTAAAAACGCTCTAATGCCGAAGTATTCAATTGCCACCATGGCAATATTGGCGATTAACATTAATGCAAATATTGAGTAAACAAGCACTGGTTGATTTTCAAATAATAATGGCCCCGGTTGCACCCCTTGAATGATGAGTGCCGCAAGCAGAAGCGCAGTAGCGCCCTCACCTGGGATACCCAGTGTGAGCAGTGGGATAAGTGCACCACCTGTTACCGCATTGTTTGAGCTTTCAGAAGCTACAATACCGTCCACTATACCCGTACCGAATTTTTCAGGATATTTAGAATTGCTCTTAGCTGTGGAGTAGGCGATAACATTGGCAATATTAGCGCCAAGACCGGGTAAAAGCCCTACAAATGTGCCGATAAGTGAGGAGCGGACACAGTTAGGTGTCTGCTGTACAAACTCTTTACGAGTTACGCCAAAGCCCTTCATTTTGTAATCGAGCACCTCTACGGGTGGTTGTTTGTATTCGGCAACTTTTAGCACTGCTGATACAGCGTAAAACCCGATAACTACCGTAATGAGCTGAAAGCCAGAGTTTAGCCTGTTATTGCCAAAGGTAAATCTTAGTACTGAGTCAATAGGTGCCGCACCCACGGTGGTAAACATAACTCCAAGGACAGTACTGAGAAGACCTTTAACCACTGATTTACCTGTAAGCCCTGCCACTAATAGGAAGGAAAAGAGTGTGATTGAAAAATATTCTACCGCTGTAAATCTAATTGCTATACTTGAAAGCATCGGAGAGAATATCATTAGTATAACTAAGCTTATAATACCGCCGACAAATGAATAGAGTATCCCTACGCCGAGAGCCTTTCCTGATTCTCCTCTTGCGGACATGGGATGTCCATCAAATGTGGTGCACACTGAACCCGGTGTACCCGGTATATTTAGTAGTATAGCACTGATAAGACCACCGGAAACACCACCAATATATAAACCTATGAGTAATGCTAAGGCTTGCCCTATATCCATTGAATAGGTAAATGGAAGCATAAGCGCAATCCCCATGGTAGTGGATATACCGGGGCAAGCGCCGAATACTATTCCTGCAAACACTCCGAAAAAGCAAAGTAGCAGGCTTTCCATGTTTAGCACACTAAGTGCACCTTCTATCATAAATTCTAACATCACTTAACCCCCCTCCTTAAAATCCTATCATCCCAGTGGGCAGTACAATGTTAAACACATATGTAAATAACAGTTTTACTGAAACTGCCGCCACAACTGAGATTATTGCCATTTTCGGTATTTTTCTCTGTTCTTTTTCCGCTAAAATAAGCATCTGTGCCATCAGATAAACTGCCGCTGAAACAGTAAAACCCAGATTGTCCATAGAGAATATGAATGCTAATATTAATGCTAAAGTGATGCCAACTCTTTTGTAATTCGACTTTTCTTCCGCTTTAGTCGTGGAGCCATCACCATTTTTCTTCATTTTAAGTATTGTTGTCACTATTAAAATAGCACTTAATATTATTGCAATAATACCAACTGCTACTGGCATAGTTCTTGCATTGGCTAAGTCCGAGGTTTCTCTTATAGAAGATGTGCTCATAAGATAAGCCGCCGAAACAATCAGTATTCCTATGCCAGAGTATAAATCTTTGTTTTTCATACCGAACTCCTTTTATCTATCTTGGCGTTGCTAAATTAAATTGAGCGAAATATCTAAATCCTTGATAACTGATTTCTGCTTTTAAATATTTAATTAGTAAAGCCCTATGCGAGTGTAATTTTCATCATATCCACCATATATAATTCCAATAGCTTCATATACTTATCCACGCTGTTTGCATGGATAAGTATATGAGAAAATACTATTGAGCTGTTTTGATTATATATCTAAGATATATGGGGTAGAATGTTTTTTATTAAACTATTGTGCTCTGTATTCGTCGAGTGTTTCTTGATATTTTGTGTAAACTGCTTCTGTTTCCTGTATATATGTAAGGGTTTCTTCCATTGTCATAACTCTTGGTGTATATGCTTGTTCTGCTATTTCAGCTTGGAAGTCTGGGTTTTGTGATACTTCATAAATTGCATCGGCAAATGTTTGTACAATTTCATCGGAAACTTCTGCTTCAAATAGGTATAGATAGAATCTTGGTAGGTGGAAATTAACACCTAAATCATACATTGTAGGAATGTCAGGATATTCGGGGTTCGCTTCTTCTGATAGCATACCATGTGCAACGAAATCGCCATTTGTAACATAGTCAGCCATGTTGCCCATAGGGCCTGCCGCCATATCAATATGACCGCCCACAAGTGCTACAACAATATCGGAGATAGTGCCGATGTCGATAATTTGGATTTCAATGCCGAGGTCTTTCCACATCATAGCCGCAAGCTGTTCTGAGTATGTGCCTGTTTGCACGCCGAATTTAAGTTCTCCTGGATGAGCTTTGGCATATTCAACAAACTCTTCAAAAGTTTGATATTCATTAGAAGTTACAAAAGTCATATTAGTTGCTTCTGCATGAATACCAACTGGTTTAAATGCAGTGTAGTCAAATTCGGACATACCCATTTGATGCATGGTGATAATAGCATCGGTTGTGTAAAGCACTGTGTATCCATCAGCGTCGGCATCAAGTGCCTGCTGTGCACCAGTAGCACCGCCCGCACCTGCCACATTAACTGGAACTAAAGGCTGGCCTAAAATTTCTTCTGCATATTTGCCAGTAATACGTGCAGTGATATCAACCCCACCGCCTGCGTTAGCTGTAATGATTGTTTGAATTGGCTGAGTTGGATAAGCCGCTGCATCACCTGCTGCGTCATCCGCTGGTGTGTCTGTGGAACTACATGCTGTCATAGCTATGGTCATTGCCATTAATGCTGATAATAATGTTATCTTTTTCATAAAATACCTCTCTTTTCCGTATTGCGGAAATGTTTTTTGTTTTAATCTCGAAAATTTTTTTCCGTTATTCGGAAAGCATTTTCGAATTATGTGTGTTAATGTAATATTATCATACACAAAATACTTTAGCAATAGTTTTGAAATAGATTTTTGAAAAAATTGTTACTATACACAACAAGACTCGTAAAAAATTGTAAGAAAATACTACCTGAAAGTTAGTAGTATTTTCCTACACTATTTTATTAATAATTAAGTTTGTTTTTGCTATTAACTTTCCAATGCATCCCCCCTATTTATCACTAAATGTATAGCTCGGCTTTTACCATACCTAATAAATGTATTTATTAAATATATTTTTTGTGCTACAATTAGTGGGATATTTATTTTACTTAATAATACTGCTTTGTTTATTTAATGTGGTAATTGTATTTCTTATTCATCACTAATTTACTACTAAAGCATGCCAGTAAAACATATGGGGAGGCAAAAATGAAATCATTCCATTTGCTTATTAAGCCTGCGGGCGGAAGCTGTAATATGCGTTGTAAATACTGTTTTTATGCGGATGTGAGTGCACATCGTGAAACCGAAAACTTCGGGATGATGTCCATCTCTACAATGCAAAATATGCTTGAGAGAGCTTTAAAGTATACCGACTATGCACTAACCCTATCATTTCAAGGGGGCGAGCCCACACTTAGGGGGCTTGACTTTTTTAAAGAAGTAGTTTCATATGTGAAGTCGCATAATAAGAAAAATCTGAAAATCACCTATGCGATACAGACAAATGGTATTTGTATCGACAAGGAATGGGCAAGTTTTTTTGCTAAAAACAATTTCCTTGTAGGGCTTTCACTCGATGGCATTAAAGACACCCATGACTGTAATCGTGTGGATAGTAAGCAGTCGGGCACATTTTATAAAATCATGGAAGTGGCAGCGCTCTTTGACAAATTTAAGGTGCAGTATAATATCCTCACTGTCATAAATGATATGACGGCAAAAAACATAAAGCAAATATATAAATTTTATCTAAAAAGAGGATTTGTCTATCAGCAGTATATACCATGTCTTGACGAGCTTGGAAAAGAGCGTGGGCAGAAAAACTATTCCCTCACCCCGAGCGTCTATGAACAGTTTTTAAAAGACAGATTTGATATGTGGTACGAGCAAATTAAAAGGGGCAATTATATATCGGACAGACTATTTGAAAACTGGATATGGATGCTAAAGGGAAGACCACCTGAAAGTTGCGGAATGATTGGTAGATGTGGATTTCAGACAGTGGTGGAAGCCGATGGCAGTGTATACCCATGTGATTTTTATGTGCTTGATGAATATAGGCTTGGTAATGTAAATTCCGATAGCTTTGATATTATAGATGAAAAGCGAAATGAGAATAATTTTTATGAAATTGGCGCTTACATTCACAACGATTGCAATGAGTGCAAGTGGTATCCTCTTTGCAGGGGCGGTTGCAGGCGTGACCGTTTAGAGCATGGTGAATTCATGGGTAAAAATTATTATTGCACTTCATTTTATAATTTTTTTGAGTATGCTTATGATAGGCTTGCATTACTTGCCGAAGGGATGAGGTAATATAAATAGCATCGATTTGGGAATTGGGGGTAAGTAATGATAACACATCTTCTATACTACATAAAAATATGCCTTTCAGTGCCTGACTCTCTAATACATACCCTTTGAATAATATAACGCCGTTTAAATTTAGGTATATAGCACATAACAAATCACCTCTCCACTCCTGACCCATGTTTTGACCCATTATAGGATATATCTCGGTGGATACAGTGGACTTACGACCATTGGGGTTTGCGTAATTATCGCCAAAACGCCTTATAATCCCACATTATTAGGCGTTTTACAGCCATTCAGCAAAGCTCATAACCCGAAGGTCGTCGGTTCAAATCCGGCCCCCGCAACCAAAGAAAACAGCTTGAACAGTGAGTTCAGGCTGTTTTTGTTTTGTGGTGATATTTTCTGCGACTATTTGCGTATATACATCAATTTATTTTTCTACTTTCAAGTTTTAGAAATTTAATAATATTCCTTTATAAAATCTTTAGTTTTCTAATAAATAGTCGATATTTAAAATATATAATCACAGTTAAAGAGAATTTTTATGTATATAAATGATATGGTAAGGGCATCTTTTTGAAAAGAGCAAACAAATAAACCAAGTAACGGCTTACCAACCGCAGATGTTCCTAATTATGTTAATCCATTCTCCGACCCAATTAGACGAGTTAGTGATGTAAATAAACGAATAATAAGAAAGTATATATGAGGGATGTAAATTGATTATTGAAAAAAGACTTGCCGACATGGGTATAG
>CAYJLI010000058.1:0-12778 GCA_964371155.1 uncultured Oscillospiraceae bacterium
GATAAGAGTAAACTAAATTATTATTTTATGCCGATGCAGAGCGGCAGAATGGAGCATTTAAATGGAAAAATACTTCCATTCGGTAAGGCTGATAGACGAGCTTTGCAAGGGCTGTACAAACTGCGTGAGACGATGTCCGACAGAGGCAATCCGTGTTCGCTTTGGCAAGGCAATTATCATAAATGACAGATGCATAGACTGCGGCGAATGCATTAGGATTTGCCCCCATGGAGCTAAAGTGTCGGTAGTAAGTCCTGCCGATTCAATAGAGAAATTTGAATATAAAATAGCTCTGCCGGCCCCATCATTATATGCCCAGTTTAACACCCTTGAAAATGTCGATGTTGTGCTTGCGGCACTTAAGGATTTCGGTTTTGATATGGTTTATGAAGTATCACAAGCGGCGGAGTATCTTTCACTGAGCACAAGGCTTCATTTAGAGGAAGAGGATATAGCAAAGCCCCTTATCAGCTCGGCGTGTCCGGCGGTATTGAGGCTTATCAGTGTGCGATTTCCCCAGCTTATTGAAAATATACTCCCCTATAAATCACCTCTTGCAGTAGCAGGATATGAAGCTAAAAGAATAGCCATGGAAAAGACGGGGCTTCCGCCTGAAAAAATTGGAACAGTGTTTATCACTCCATGTCCTGCAAAGGTTACCGCCGTTAAATCCATCCTTTTTGATGACTGTGAAACAGTGGATGAGGTAATCTCAATAAGGGATATTTATGCAAGTTTGGTCAATATAATGAATAAGGGCGAGATTAAAAATACTGCCGCAGGAAGCTCGGGTAGTGTTGGCATAGGTTGGGCTGGCAGTGGCGGAGAATGCTATGGACTGGGTATAGATGAATACCTTGCGGCGGATGGCATGGAAAATGTAATCCGTGTGCTTGAAGATTTAGAAGACGATAAACTGCACAATCTTTCGTTTGTCGAATTAAACGCCTGTCCAGGTGGTTGCGTGGGCGGAGTGTTAACGGTTGAGAATCCGTTTATTGCAATCACAAAGCTTAAAAAGCTGCGCAAACCTCTTCCCGATATGCTAAACACAATAGAGGACGAAGTACCTTCTTCGGTGCCCACAGTGAAAAAGATAAAATACCTCCCCATTATGCGATTGGATGAAAATATCATAGTGGCTTCACAAAAGCTTAAAAAGCTTAAGGAAATCGAAATGGGGCTTTATGGGCTTGACTGTGGTGCTTGCGGTGCTCCAAGTTGCAGAAGCCTTGCTGAGGACATCGTTCGTGGATATGCCACTGAGGATTACTGTGTATACAAAATGGCTGAAAAGACAGCGGGGGATAAAAGCTACCCAATAAACCCCCTACCGATTGCATTCCAATCAAAAGAAGCGCTTGACAATATAATTCTCCGAAAAGGAGCTGAAAAAAATGTCGATAAATAAACTGATTTTATCAGAAGATTTTTCTCCCATAAATATTGCAGATGAAAACTCTGAGATAACTTCTATTTACTGCTGTGATTTGCTCAGCATGGTAATGGGGAGAGCCTTAGAGGGTTCAGCTTGGATAACTGTAATGGCGAATACGAATTCACTTGCAGTAGCTTCACTTGCAGATGTTTCCTGCATTATCCTATCGGAGGGGATGCAGTTTACCGAAGAGGACATAGAAGTTTCTAAGCAAAAGGGAATAAATGTGATAAAAACAAATCTTGACACATATAATGCCGCTATAAAAATTAAAGAAATGCTGGGCATATAATTACCACTATATTAGTTTATTATCGCTAATGGACAGATATGCAGAGCATTTCCAATACGGACTGAGAAAGGAATGGAACAAATTTTGAAAATAAAATATGATTTGCATATCCATTCCTGCCTTTCCCCCTGCGGCGATAATAAGATGACCCCCGATGTAGTAGCAGGCATAGCGGCACTAAACGGCCTTGATGTATTTGCACTGACCGACCACAATTCAGCACTTAACTGCGCAGCAGCGAAAGCCGCCGCTGAGGCTTATGGGATAGAATTTATACCGGGGGTGGAAGTTACCACCGCCGAAGATGTGCATATAGTTTGCCTTTTTCCGAGCTGTGATGTGGCTATGAACTTTAGCGATGAGCTCTACACACATCTCCCAGACATAATAAATCGCAAGGATATTTTTGGTGAACAGCTCATATGCAATAAAGACAGCGAAATTTGCGGAGAAGTGGAAAAGCTGCTTATAGTAGCATGTGATTTATCTCTTGCCGAGGTGTGCGACCTTGCAAAAACATATGGTGGCTTCTCATTTCCAGCACATATAGAGAAAGAGAGCAACGGAATACTGCCAATCTTAGGGGGCATTCCACTTGAATGTGATTTCCCCACAGTTGAATCAAAAAATATAGAGCTTTTAATGTCAAATGAGTTTTTCAAAAGTGAAGTGGGAAATAGGAAAATTATTTCTTCTTCAGATGCTCATTTTCCCCATGAAATACTTGAGGGTGAGAGTGTAATTGAGGCTGAGGGCGCAACTTTTAATGAGATTATAAAAGCTTTATCGGATAGAAATACCAATGGCGATTTAGATATACTCTTGTGACTAAAAATATATTATATGCTCCCATTAATCACAAAAACGGAGGTAGCAAAGTTTAAAAATAAGTTTCAAACTTAGTCTATTTTAAAACCGTTTTTCCTGTCGGGCAGACCTGACAACCGAAAAATATGGCACAAATATGACCGTTTTTTATGGTTCTTTTGTGCCTTTTAAAGAAAGGGATGGTCATATTTATGAAAATATTCGGCACTATTCTTTCCGAGGGAATGGCTATCGGCAAAGCAATTATCTCTGATTTTGACAGGGGCACACCAACATTTTCAGCTTGTGAGGATGTAAAATCGGAAAAAGAAAGACTATCCGTCGCCCTTGCGACAGCTATTAAAGCGCACCAAGAGCTGATGGCTTCAAATAAAGATGCAGGGAAAGAAACTCGTGATATCCTCACAGCCTATCTTTTCATGCTAAAAGACCCCGATTTAAAAACACAACTTTTTAAGTCGATAGAAGATTTAGGTTGCTCTGCGGAATGGGCAGTCAAGCAAGTTTTTGATTCGATGATTCTATCACTTTTCAGCTGCAATGATCCATATATAAAAAGCCGTGGTGAAGACCTTGGAAATGTTATGAATAGATTGCTCGATATATTAATGGACAATGTAAGGGGTGAACTTCCACCTCTCACAGAGGGTTCGGTGCTCTTATTTCATTCCCTTTCACCCTCCCTACTTGCTTCGCTCGACCTTACAAAGGTGTCGGGCATAATCACATGCACCGGTGGCCCTGCTTCACACACGGCGATAATGGCAAGGGCGGCAGGAATTGCGAGTATATGCTGCAAAGAAACGGATTTTTTAGCTATAAAAAACAATAGTCCAATTGTTATTGATGCAGTAAAAGGCATTATAATTACAAATCCGAGTGAAGCGGTCATAGCAGAATATAAAAAGCTGGAAAATGAACAAAAAGAGCTTTTAAAGCTTGAATTTGCATATAAAAACAAGCAAGGTGCTACCTCGGACGGTACCCTCGTAGCTGTTGAGGCAAACATTGGTAGTTTAAAAGATATGCCAACAGCGGTCGAGCAGGGTGCGGAGGGGATAGGACTTGTGCGCACGGAATTTCTCTTTTCGGGCAAAATGCCATCGGCTAACGAGCAATTTGATATGTATAAGCAGATACTTTCCATGATGAAGTCAAAGCCGGTGGTGTTTAGACTTCTTGATGTAGGCGGCGATAAATTATCGGAGATCAACACCCTAAAAGAAGATAATCCATTTTTGGGATATAGGGGCATAAGGCTTATAAATCAGCACCGTGATGTTATAAGTGAGCAGATAAGAGCGCTACTCATGGCATCACAATTCGGTGATGTAACAATTCTTGTGCCAATGATTTCTTCAATCAATGAGCTTCATACTGTTAAAAAAATGATTGCTAAAGAGAAAAAAGAGCTTATTAAAAAGCAGATACCATTTGATGAAAATATTAAACTGGGTGTGATGATGGAGGTGCCCTCGGCAGTTATTATGGCTGATTTAATAGCAGCTGAAGTTGATTTAATGAGCATAGGTACAAATGATTTAACACAATATACTTTGGCGGTGGATAGGGGAAATAGCTTAGTTTCACACCTTTACCACAATCATCATCCCGCTGTACTTAGGCTTATTGAAATGGTTGTAGCGGCAGGACGACACAGAAATATACCTGTTTGTGTATGCGGTGAAATGGCATCACAGCAAGGTATGGCAGAAATTCTTATAGGGCTTGGCGTGGATAAGGTGAGTGTGAATCCTGGGGTAATATGCAGGGTGCGTGCGAAACTTGCAAAACGAAGCATGGAGCAGAGTGTAAAGCTTGCAAAAGCTGCTTTAAAATGCAAAACCTCCGATGAGGTTTATGGGCTGATATCGAGGTCATATGAATAAGTAATATTAAATAGTGAAGAAGTTTTGTGTTTTGCTTTGCAAAAATTATTCTAAACAACTTCTTCACTGTTTTAAATTTGGAGGTAGTAATGGCTGTGCTTTTAGCAGGCGGTGCGGGATATATAGGCTCCCACACTGCTGTTGAACTTTTAAATTCTAACTACAATGTAATTATTGCGGATAATTTTTCAAATAGCAGTGAAAATGTAATTGCTAAAATAGAGAAAATTTCAGGTAAATCCGTGAAGCTTTATCACACTGATTTTACTGACATAACACAAATTAGAGAGCTTTTTAAAGCCGAAAATATAGATAGTGTAATTCATTTTGCAGGATTTAAAGCCGTGGGGGAATCAGTGCAAAACCCTTTGCTCTATTATAATAATAATGTTGTGTCCACGCTGAATTTGCTTAAAGTGATGGATGAATACGGTGTAAAAAAACTTGTGTTTAGCTCTTCTGCCACCGTTTATTCACCCGAAAATGAGATTCCCTACACCGAAGAGATGCCCCTTGCTCCTGTGAGCCCTTATGGCAAAAGCAAAATGATGAGCGAAGAGATAATCTCTGATTTTTGTAAGGTAAGCGATGGTTTTTCTGCTGTGATTTTAAGGTATTTTAATCCGATAGGTGCGCACGAAAGTGGTCTAATCGGAGAGAATCCTTCTGGTATTCCCAATAATTTAATGCCTTATATAACGAGAGTGTCAGTTGGAATGCTTTCGGAATTATCGGTTTTTGGGGACGATTATCCCACCGAGGACGGCACGGGAGTGCGAGATTATATACATGTATGTGATTTAGCTAAGGGGCATATATCGGCACTTACCTATCTTTTAGACCACAGTGGTGTCGAGGTAGTGAATTTGGGAAATGGCAGGGGATACAGTGTGCTTGAGGTAATAAAAACATTCAGCGAGCAAAGTGGTGTTCCCATCCCGTATAAAATCGCCCCAAGACGTGGGGGAGATATAGCGGAGTACTATGCCGATACAAAAAAGGCTGCTAAACTCTTTAACTACACAGCTAAGAGAACAATTGCCGATATGTGCAGGGATTCATATAATTTTCAAAAGAGGAATACTGATTAAACAAAATCGCCCACCAATAACCCAAACTCGTATTTGGATTGTTGGTGGGTGTAAAAGTTTCACTATTATTTTAAAAAATAATAGTGAGTAGCCCATTTGCTACACATTAGCTTTCGTTTTTCACTACTTAGCCCTATGAGCAAAATATAACATCCCCCTTCTAAAACTTCTCTTTGAATTTATTTTATAAATCTGTCAAAAATATTTCTAATAGACTATATCGAAAGAAAGGTTAATTAAATGAAATATAAAATGACAGCTAAATACTTTATCACTGCATTATTAATGTGCTCTGTGATGGGGTGCAGTATAGCGCAGGAGACAAAGGAGGGCGGAGAAGAGAGTAGTAGTATCGGTGAAAATGAGCAGAGTTCATCGGAGGAAATAGCCGTTATGGAAAATGAGGATGTTATAAACATTTTCAGCAGTAGCGGAATTGATTTAAATACTTTTAAGTACAGCCGCCCCGAGATACTTGTGGCTGTGGATGAACTTACTACCTTAGCTTCGATGATTAGTATTGTAGAAAATGAAAGCGAGGCCATAAGCTATGCAGAGGACTTTGCAGAGCTCTATCTACAAACAGCACTCATGCGTGATTTTGCTTTTATAGAATATCTGCAAGAGATGTCGCAGAGCGATATATCACTTGAGGTGAATTTCTGGGCGAATTACCAAAATGAGCTGATTGAAGCGGTTGCCGACTTTGCAAATTCGGTTGATAGCTCCAAACATAAAACAGCCGTTTCAGAGGCATTGGGCACAGATTTTATAGCTTTCGCAAATTCAAAACAGCTATCACCGCTTAAAAGCTTTGCGGCAGTCCCTGAGATATTCACAAATTACTATATTGATGTATATCCCGATGCATACGAAGTGTTTTACAGTGGTGTGGTAGGGGAAGAGGAAGAGTACAGCTTTGATGAAACTGTAACAGTTAACACGCTTATGGAGTTCTTAAGCCTTAGACGGGAGGCTTTATCCGAGGAGGAATACAGAAATTTTCTTGACCATACACTCCTGCAAAAAGGATATTCAGCCACTCAAATGGAAACAATTTGCCTTAATATATCCGAGTACTATTCACCGCTCGAAGAAGTGATAAGGGAGAATTTAGAGGTTAACTTACCGATGATATACAGTGCACCTCAGGCTCTTTATAATCAGTACGCCTCCGCTGTTAAAACACTTTCGCCGGTGCATGAAAATATGCTCACTCAGATGGAGGAAAAAGGCTTTATAATGCCCGAAGCGGACACCATATCGGTAAACTCAGCGGTGAATATATCGGGTAATCGTCTGCCATATATTTCGGTGAATTTAGATGGTGGAGAGCGAAATATTGCCGATATGTCATATGCAATTGGCAGTGCATATTGTAGTTTTGTGCTAAATGATATGCCAAACCCATCAAACCAATGGCTTAGTGCGAGCATTGGCAAGTCGCACATATTTTTTATGCACCGCTATTACGAGCTGATTTACCCGGGTGCACAGAAGCAAGCTGCACAAAATGATTATTATGCTATAATTTTAAATACGCTACTAAATGCATTGATTTTTGAGCTTGAAGAATATGCATATACCACTGAAAAGCTCTCTGAAGTGGGCATCTTACAAGAATTTGATCGTCTCTACAAAAAATACTTTCCAGCAGAGAGCAGTGAGGGGATAAAAGATGCTGCATTAGCTCTTGCGCTAAATCAAATGATTTTGCAGCCAATTTACAGCAGTGATGAAATAATAAGCTCTGTTATAGCACTCGAGATAGGCATGGTGTCTGAAAGAGAGCAGTCGGAGGGGATGAGGCGAGTAAATTCACTCCTTGCAACCGATAGCTATGCACCGCTTAAAACCTCGCTTGAAAAAATTGCACAGCCCTCTCCTTTTTCTTCGGTGACATTTAGCACCACAGCGTATTATATAAATAGTTTTTCTCAAAGTATTGAAGAGGCGGAGAATATAGAATAATTAAAGAAGAGTTAAAATGAAGCGAAACTGCATTTTAACTCTTCTTATATAATTTATCCATTCTTAATTAGGTAGGCCTATAATAAATAGACGAGCAATAAAACTATGGCAATCAGCTCGATAAGCATAATTAGCCAAGACCATTTATTGCCTAAATTCATGGTGTAGGAGTAAACCCCACGCCTTCTAACAAATATATTTAAATCATCGGGATTTATGTATATGCGCCCCATCATATGCGCTTCTACTTCTTCCTGCGTATATTTTCTCTTCATCGAATACACCTCATTAAAAAATAATAGCCCAGTAGGGGGGATAACTATAATCCAAACATGCCTAAAATAGCTAATTTTCACACTATTCCCGCCATATCGACGGGGAAGTATGAAAATAAATTTCACACTTCATTTAATTAAAAGCCGTTTTTCTCGTCTGAGAAGTCAGACAACCGAAAAACATGGCAAATTTATGACCATTTCTATGGTTGTTTTGTGCCTTTAAAAGAAAGGGATGGTCATAAATATGCAAATAATCTGCTTTTCTCTGGGGGTATTACAGGAAGTTAATTTCGCTTATCTCCGATTTATCACAGTCAAACACAAAGCTTCCACTTTTGGGATTGCCTGAGGTATCGTTAAATACAAAGCCAAGATTTAGCGCTCCCGCATCACTCGCCCAACCCTCAAAGGAGTAGCTAACTATCGGCAAGCCGTATTCGTCAAGCTCGACGGACTGAAATTCCTCGATGTCGGTAATATTAGTGATTAAAAAGTGGGATAAATTGGTGCGATTATTAGAAGCAAAATTTTCGACTTCAAGCTGCTGTGAGCCAGTGTCCCAATAATAAGAGAGAAAGCGATAATTGCCGTCGGGCGACCAATGCATTTCGCCATATGTTGCACCTGTATAGGTGTGGTTGCTGTGGGTAGTGCCCCTGTCGGCAATTTCAAAAGAATCTTCATCGGAGAAAATTTCACCCACTTTTTTGCTGTATACCGTAGTTTGAGTGCCATTTGGTGACACCGAGCTGTCAATTATATGAAAATAGCCCGATGCATAGAGGAATGAGCCACCTATTAGGGATAACAGCAGTAGGAATACTCCTAAAAGCTTATAAGTATTTTTGGTTTCCATAATTCACCTCGTACTGCTTGTTTAAACTCTTTTTTAACTCTCCGTGGAGAGAGGTGAGGCTAATAAGTAATTATTTGGTCATGCCTTAAAGTGCAGTCTTTAGCGCAAGCTCCATCATTGCAGTAAAGGAGGTTTGGCGTTCTGCGGAAGAGGTTTCCTCGCCTGTTGCAATATTGTCCGATACTGTGCAGATAGCGAGTGCGGATTTATTTAGTCTTGCGGCGGTCATATAGAGTGCGGCGGCTTCCATTTCTACTGCGAGCACCCCCATTTTTGTCCAATCAAGCACACTTTTAGAGTCGTTGTAGAAAGTGTCGTTTGAAACTATATTCCCCACATGATAGCGAATACCCTCGGTGCTCTCAGCTATTTCCACCGCCCTGCGAAGTAAGTTAAAGGAGCATATCGGAGCGTAAGTGCCTGGGAGATTATATTGTTCGGCAAAAGCGGAGTTAGTACAAGCGCCAGCACCAAAAACTATATCTCGCACCCTCACATTTTCGCTTAGTCCACCAGCGGTGCCAACTCTAATAATATTTTCCACATCATAGCCTGCAAAGAGCTCATATGCATATATTCCGATTGAAGGCATACCCATGCCACTCGCCATTACAGAAACTCTTTTATCTCCATAAAATCCTGTATAGCCGTTTATCCCCCTCACAGGGTTTACAAGCTCGATGTCGGTCAGAAAGGTTTCTGCTATAAATTTTGCTCTAAGTGGGTCTCCTGGCATGAGCACAGTTTTGGCAAAGTCTCCCTTTTTAGCGGAAATATGCGCTGTTGGAATGTTAAACATAAAATCAAATCCTTTCATTTGTCAGCATTTATACATAATTAAAGCTGACTATTTAAATTTAAACTGCTGTGTATCGCAGTGTTTATTGCTTTTTTGTAAATGTCTAAGGCTAATCTTCCGCCAATCCTCTTTGATGGGCGAGCAGTAAATCGACCATTCTCCCATAGCTTTTCACGCCATCGGCTTGATTATTTGCTATGAGATAACTGTTATTAACGGCTTCCACAGCCTCGGCAACTGCGCCCTCGTAATTATCCCAATACTGAGCACGGTAATTTAAATCGGCATTGAGTTCATCATTATAAAGGCTTCGAGCGGACAAAAAAAGCTCATAGTCATCGCTGTAAAGTGCGTTCATGCTATGAATGAGTGCGAGCATATTGCCGCTGTATGCAAGGCGTGGGTCGTCGGAATTAGCAGTGGTCAAATACGCTATAAAATTTGCCTCGTCCTCACGCATAAAACCCCTCACATGCGCCATCTCGTGGTTGATTGTTGTAGGGATTGTAAAAGAGGGTATGTGGCTATTATAATTTGCCTCTATTGTAAATGGGGAAAACACCCCTGTAATCTCGGTGTAGGACATTATCGGTGAGGTGAGAACTGCCTTAGCTTTTATCTCACTTCCATCGAGTGCGTAGTAATTTTGCGCAGTCAAATCAAAGCTTTCAAAGCAAGCTTTGGCAAGCTCGGAATTTGAGGCGAAATCATATTCAGCGATACCCTCGGCATTTCTGGGCACTTCCTCTGCAAGGGAGTTTGTCTCAGAAATAAGGGAAAGGCATAGACTATAAAGATCTTCGGTGGAGGAGGGACGAACTTCCACACCCAAATAATGCGAAAATGGCATACGATTGTAATTTACACCGCACATCAAAACAAATATTATATACAAGCAGGAGGAAAAAGCGATGAATGTGGATAGGGAAGAAATAATGCCTTCGCCCTTGCTTTGCCATTTCTTAGAAAAGATATTATATATTAAATGAATGATAAAACAGGGCAAAAATAGCAAAATCCCAAATTCGAGAAGAGAAAATGGAAAAACACCACTCACGGCGGAAAAAACACCGCTGAGCGGTATATATATATTTAGTGAATACCATTCGGTTATATGCGGATTATTCTCTGAAAATATAGAGATAGCATATCCAAGGGGGAATAAGAATATTAAATAAATTCGCTTATGTACGCATAGCTTACTTACTACTTGCTGCATGAATTAGCAAAGCTCCTTTAAAAAATTACGATGGAGATTCCATGGTTTGTGCGTGAATAATCTCTGTCTTTGGAAAGTGCGGGGTGGAGGGAAAGGGCTTTTCTTGCACTGCTCTCAAAGGGGGAGAAGTCCTCTCCACGAACAAATGCCTTAATCTCGCCTGCACGCTCTTTTTGCCTCAACTGACGGTGCACCTCAGCTTTAATTGCACCACCTTTGCCACTCGAACCATAGCCATGAATTATTTTAACCGCTTTTGCACCACCCGATTTTGCCATTCTCAGTTGTAGGGCAAGTTGCTTTTTAGCTTCCTCAACTGTGGGCATCCCAAGTTCTAAATTTATAGTTTTGTAAGACATTTCATCCTCCAAGTAAAGCATTAGTGGCAATAGTGCCAATTTTTTTCATCTTTTCACCCATCCAAGGCAGAGGAAGAGATGGAGCAATGCTTTATTTAATGTTTTTAATTATAAATCAGTTTAACTTTCTCGCTGTGCACTAAAGTATAGTGAACCCTAAGAAAGAACCATATAAAACTGATGTGAGTATTGCGGTGAATAGCTGGTGCTGTGTTGCAGAATATATCAGTATGCTCTGGCACAAACTAAATAAAAGCCCCATAATATATATGAGTGATATTACAAACGACTGCCCTTGATCCATTGGTATGGAAATCAGCGCCATGACGAGTAAAGGTATATACATTGTAAACATATAGGCATACCGCATATATGGATTGGCATTTATATCCTCAAGCAGGGAAAGCTCCCAAGAAAACACATAAAAGCCGGGGAACAGCATAAAAATAAAAATAAGTGAAGTGAGTATCGCATATAAATTTAAACTTATGCCATAAAATCCAATCAGGTGGAAAATACCGAAGATTAACACACTACATATCATACTGAGCAGTGCAATAGATTTTCCGCTTTTAAGCTTTGCGGACATCTTGCGATAGTCAATACTGCCTGAAACCCCCGGCATTTGCCCTTTTTTATACAGTCTGAGCATAATGATGCCAGTTCCAAAAATATAAAGCGCAAAGAGTAAATCAATGGGGGTTTGCACGGGGACAAATATCCAAACAAGACCTCCCAAAATCAAAATAATTGGCAGTGCCAGCACCCAAACAAACAGCCTGACAGCAACAAACGCCTTAGAATTACAAACAGTGAGCATTACTACCGCCCAGTCCTGCTTAGAGGTGCGAGCGGACATTATTGTAGATAAAATAATTGCAAGTGCTATGGCGGATAAAATTATAACCGCTGAAATTAAGAGTGTGATATTTTGGTATAGTAGGACATTGCCTGCTATTTCGGTAGCGCCATTTGCAACTAACCAATCTGAAATATCGGTTATCACATCTGCGGAAAAGCTCTGATATGAATTAGCAGTACCGGAGCTCATACTGAGGGTGACATTTTCATTAGACGAGCTAAAAGCGAATCCTACCGTCCCAATATTATCGCCCGATAGCAAATTGTAGAGATGGGTGAGCATTTCAGTGGTGGCGTTATCGTCGGATAATACGCCTTGGATTAAGAGCGGTTGGGAGGGGGTGTTAATATCGCTCGGTATTAAATACGGCGCAAGCGACACACTCGCAAAATAACCCTCTTCCATCGCATAATATCCAGCCCTGCCATAGCCTATCATTATTACATCACTTTTGCTTAGGTTAAGATCTTGCAGAGTGGAATTTATCGTATCGGTCATGGAGCTGTGATCATCGGATTTTGCAGAAAAAGTGTAAAAAGAGATATCGTTTTTTATAAGAGTGTTTTCGAGTGCAAATATTTTGCGGAGATTGTCCCTTTGTTGTGTGGCGATGAATATAGTTTGCGGAGAATTTCCATCACTGTGACGAATCGAAGTATCACCCACATCATAACGCTCCATTTCCGCTTGAGTTCGAACCACGGAAAATAAAACGAAAAGTGAGAGCACAATAATTATGGTAAAGAGTAATACCGAAACTTTTTTAAATTTAGATAGATAATTTGTCATTATTACCCCACCTTTTTCATATAATTTATCGCATCACAAATTCAGATAAATTTGATACAATCAGCCATCACTTTCGGTTGCTATTAAGTGGCGAGAAAGTGGGCATA
>CAYJLI010000059.1:0-12759 GCA_964371155.1 uncultured Oscillospiraceae bacterium
ATTGTAGGGGCGACCTGTGGTCGTCCGCAGATTACGCAAAACAATAAAAACAACGAAAAATCCCATTGTAGGGGCATGGCTTGCCATGCCCGAGGTTACGCAAAACAATAAAAACAACGCAAAATCCCATCGTAGGGGCGACCTGTGGTCGTCCGCAGATTACGCAAAACTAAAAATAACCCAAAAACACGGAGGAAAATATATTGGCAAAGGATACAATAGTTATAAGAGGTGCCAGAGAGCACAATTTAAAGAATATAGACATAGACCTACCAAGGGATAAGCTGATTGTCTTCACGGGGCTTTCAGGCTCAGGGAAAAGCTCGCTTGCGTTTGACACCATCTATGCCGACGGTCAGCGCAGATATGTTGAGAGCTTATCTTCCTACGCAAGGCAGTTTTTAGGGCAGATGGAAAAGCCGAATGTCGATTACATAGAGGGGCTCTCCCCCGCTATTTCGATAGACCAAAAAACCACCTCGAAAAACCCACGCTCGACAGTCGGCACAGTCACCGAGATATACGACTATCTAAGACTGCTCTATGCGAGGGTGGGCACGCCGCACTGCCCCGTATGTGGTAAGGAAATCTCCCAACAGACGATGGATCAGATGGCGGATAAAGTAATGTCGCTTCCCGAGGGGAGCAAGGTGCAGATAATGTCCCCAGTGGTGAAAAATCGCAAGGGTGAGCACCAAAAGGAGTTTGACTCTGCAAGACGCTCGGGTTATGTGAGGGTGCGAGTGGATGGGAATATCTACGATTTATCGGAAGAAATAAAGCTTGAGAAAAATAAAAAGCACAATATAGATGTGGTAGTTGACCGCCTTGTGATAAAAGAAGAAATCCGCTCAAGGCTTGTAGGCTCGATGGAAAATGCAATTTCGCTCTCGGGTGGTCTTGTGATAGTGGCAGTGACCGACGGTGAAGAAATGCTCTTTTCCCAAAACTACGCCTGTGCCGAGCATGATATAAGTATGCCCGAGCTTGAGCCTGCGATGTTTTCCTTTAACAGCCCAAGCGGTGCCTGCGAAAAATGCACGGGACTTGGCACCTTTATGGAGGTGGACCCCGACCTTGTAATCCCAAACAAAAACCTCTCGATAAACGAGGGCGCTATAAGGGCGTCGGGTTGGTATTTTGCCGAGGGTGGCATTGCGCAGATGTATATGGAAGGTCTTGCAAAGCATTATAAATTCTCACTCTCCACCCCTGTAAAGAATATGGAGAAAAAGCATCTTGATTTAATTTTATATGGAAATAATGGCGAGATTATCACAGTGCAGAGGGAGTCTGGAAGTATGTCCGGCTCCTATCGCACCGCCTTTGAAGGAGTAATAAACAATCTCCAACGCCGATTTAAAGAAACAAATAGTGATTGGATGAAAGAAGAGCTTGGCACACTTATGAGCAGTATCAACTGCCCCGATTGCAATGGCTTAAGGCTTAAGAAACTAATGCTCTCCGTCCTCATCGGGGGGGTAAATATTAGCGCTCTTACAAACCTCTCGGTGGAAAAATGCCTTAAATTCTTGGATGATTTAAAGCTGAGTGAAAAGGATATGAGAATTGCCGATAGAATAATTAAAGAGATAAAAGAACGCCTTGGTTTTTTAAGCAGTGTAGGGCTTGACTACCTCACGCTTTCCCGTGCTTCGGGTACACTTTCGGGTGGTGAAAGCCAACGAATTCGCCTCGCTACACAGATAGGCTCTTCCCTCGTGGGAGTGCTCTATATCTTGGACGAGCCGAGCATAGGGCTTCATCAGGTGGACAACGAAAAGCTGATAGGCACACTAAAAAAACTGCGTGATATCGGAAATACGCTGATAGTAGTGGAGCACGACGAGGACACAATGTACGCCGCAGACCATATTATAGACATCGGCCCAGGTGCAGGCGTGCACGGTGGAGAGGTGGTGTTTGCAGGGGATGTGGAGGCTATTAAAAAGTGCGACGCCTCTATAACAGGGCAGTATTTAAGCGGTAAAAAGAAGATTGCACTTCCCGAAAATCGCCGTGTGGGCAATGGGGATTTTATCGAAATTAAGGGAGCGGCGGCAAATAATCTAAAAAATGTGGATGTGAAGCTACCGCTTGGCACAATAAGCTGTGTTACAGGGGTTTCGGGCTCGGGCAAAAGCTCACTGATAAATGAAATACTCTATAAATCCCTTGCAGGCACTCTAAACGGCGCAAAGCTAAAGCCTGCAAAGCACAAAGAGATTTTAGGGGTGGAGCATCTTGATAAGGTTATAAATATCGACCAATCCCCAATAGGCAGAACCCCCCGCTCAAACCCTGCCACTTACACAGGGGTATTTGGCGATATAAGGGAAGTTTTCGCACAGACCCCCGAAGCGAAAATCAGAGGATATAGCGCAGGGAGATTTTCCTTTAATGTAAAGGGTGGACGCTGTGAAGCCTGTGAGGGTGGCGGTATACTGAAAATCGAAATGCACTTTTTGCCAGATATTTTTGTGCCCTGTGAAGTTTGCAAGGGACAACGCTACAACAGAGAAACTTTAGAGATTAAATACAAGGGCAAAACTATAAACGATGTCCTCGAAATGACGGTGGAGGAAGCCTGCAAATTCTTTGAAAACCTCCCCAAAATCAAAAGAAAGCTGGACACTCTAAATCAAGTAGGACTTGGCTACATCAAAGTGGGACAACCTGCCACAACCCTTTCAGGCGGTGAAGCGCAGAGGGTGAAGCTTGCCACCGAGCTTTCAAAAAGAGCAACGGGCAAGACGATTTACATCTTAGACGAGCCTACAACAGGGCTTCACACCGCAGATGTACACAAGCTAATTGATGTACTGCAAGTCCTTGCCGACACAGGCAATACAATAATCCTAATAGAGCACAATTTAGATGTGATAAAAATAGCCGATTACATCGTAGACCTTGGTCCCGCAGGGGGCGACAGGGGCGGAATGATTGTTGCCACAGGTACTCCCGAAGAGATTGCCGCCTGCAAAAAATCGGCTACGGGTAAGTTTTTAAAGAAACTACTTTAGGGAGTCTGCGATAGAGAAGATATGCATTGTTTACGCAAATATAGCGGATATTTCATCAAGCAGGGATTACACAAAGATAAAGCATCCCCCTAAATTTATAGAATAATGCCATTAGCACCACCGAAAGCAGTGGTGCTAATGGCATATTTGATTATTAAAAAATTGAGTAGCATAATTTTCTGCGAAAAAATCGAAAAGCTATTTGCTCAGTACCGCTAAAGCTATCAAGCTAAGATTATATGCCTTATATTAATTGGGAGATACTCGCATAAGGACGATTTTATAAAAACAAGGCTATATCAAGCATTTCAGCGAGATATAGCCTTGTGATTTATTAGTTAGATAATCTTTAGTAGGAGCGAACTGACTTGTGTCAAGCGAATGCTCATTTTACTTAGTAAGTAAATTATTTTTTAAAATCATAAAAACTTTCATGTAAACCACCAATGGTTTTATTTCCCATAACATTCCCGCACTTGTCAGTCATTACTAAAGCCCAGTCAAAATCTATATTAGAACTACAAAGACCCTCGTCTAATAAGCTGATAAAATGTGAAATCATTCCTTTGTTATATGCTTTTAAGTATTTTTTAAGATTTTCTTCCCCAACTTTTTCTTTCATTTCTTTGTGCATTTCTTCAAAATCATCGGTAATTTGTTCAGTACAATCACAATAATCTATTGCATTGTAATATGCACCATCTACATCATCAGCAATTTCAAATAACTGTTTTAAAACAAGATATCTTGCAAATTGAGGAATACCTTCTTTCACTTCACTAAAAGCATAAGATAAAGGCTGGGTGCAACCTTGCTCCTCCATCTTTTTTATTAAATCTAAAAGTTTCGCTCTATCTTCGTCTGAAAGTTTTTCAATTTCTCTATCATAATACCCTTTGCCCCATTCTTCACAGGCTTCTAAATATTTTTCAAACATAAAAATCTCCATTCATTATATAAATTCGCTCCACCGAGCAATATTTTAACCACCACACATTCGCAAAAAATTTACGAAGTTGGTAAATTATGATATAAATATTATATCATAAAGAAAAAGTAAGTTTCAACAAAAATATGTATAAATCTATGAATAGCTATATTCCTTTTTCTGTGATATAGTGTTTGACTTTAATTTAAATCAGAAAAAGAAATATCAAGAGTGCAAGGGTGCAGAGTATTAAGGGCATTGCACTCTTGCCCCCTTATCTCTTTTAGGAGATAGCCAGCATCGCATTCGGCTACACGCCGATACACACTGGTCGGGAGAACCCGAACCCCTTAAAGTAAAATCGTCTTAATGCAAGTATCTTTTGCTTATTTCAAGGTGTAGTTCTCTGCCGCAAAGCATTGATACACTGAAAATGTGTGGAAAATCAGATACTTTATTTATATCCAAAAATGCCACCACCTCCGCTGTCAGCGGTGGTAGTGGCATCTATTATATATAGAATTTGCTAATCGGCAAAATGGGTTTGGTATAAATTCGGATATTGATTTTGATTTGCGCTTATGTAGGACATCATGTCGCTGAGGATGTTTTGTAAGTTTTTTTGATACTCAGCAGGGCTGATTTTAGATGGTGCTTTTAATTCACCGTGTTTATCATATACATCGGAGTATGAAATTGTTTTTCCGGTTGCCTCGCTGTTTAGCGGTGAGAATTTATTAGCAAGAGCAAGGGACTCATCGAGATTATTCCTGAAATGCTCAGTGGTAATCCGCCTCTGTTCTTCCCATGCTTCTTCTTCAGTCATACCGCTTGCTATCGCATTTTGGTAGATATCCCTACCACTTGGCATAGCCATAGCCGCACTCCAAACATCACCAAAATAATTGCCTTGCGAGCGATTATAGTCCGCCATAGGGTCGTCCACTCTGCCGTCCGCATAAATGGTTACTGCCCATGTGTTTTCATACTTGGATAAATCCACTTTTGCAAGCTCCGTATGGGTGAGCTCGAGTGGCTTTGCGTTTGCATCGGCTTCTCTTGCACTGATACTAAGCTCCACAGTGTCAAATTTGCCATTTTTATTCTCCATTTGAAGCGGTGTACCCTCGCTTAGGTTTTTAGCGGTGAAACTTACTTTGATAGGCATTATCGCCATAGAACTATTACTTACTCCACTTATTGACATAAATGTATCCTCCATGAGTTTAAGTGTGTTTTTTACCGAAATTTTCTACCTACTTAATATATCGGAGGAAATCGTGAAAACATAAATTTCGGCTGCAACCACCCAAAACCCACTAATTATAATCCCTACACCATCCCCATAGCCCATTCAACGCTAATTGCAACGATAACCACCAAGGCGGATATAATAAATCCATGTATCATCGGCTTTGCGCCTGCGCTTTTCATTTCGCTTATATGGGTGTTAAGTCCGATTGCAGCAAGTGCAGCAACCATTAGAAATTTGCTGAGCTCTTTTGAAAGAGTGGAAATCTCCGTGGGGATTACATTAAAGCTGTTCACAACGGCTAAAAATAAAAATCCAACGATGAACCAAGGAAATAGCGAGAAGAAATTAACTTGTTTATGAGCTTTGGTAGAGTTTGGGGAAGAAACTGCCCCACCCTGCATCTCCGCTGAAATTTCAGAAATTTTATCAAGCTGATTAACTTCGTATTTTTCACCCTTTTCCTTTACATGTGAAATCACCTGTGTGGGGGTGGCGAGTTCTTTTTGTTTGGTGCGGATGTGTATATATGCAAACACAAGTACGGTTGGTATTATCGAGAGAGTACGGGTGAGTTTTACCATTGTGGCAAAATCGCCAGCCATTTCGCTGTAAGCATAGCCCGCCGCCACAACGCTTGAGGTGTCGTTCACCGCTGTGCCTGCCCAAAGTCCATATGCCATGTCGCTTAAATTTAGCATCGTGCCCATAAAGGGAAATGCCACTATCATAATCATGTCGAAAATAAATGTGGCGGACATCGCATAGGCAATATCCTTATCCTCTGCTTCAATAACGGGCGCAATTGCCGCAATGGCAGAACCACCGCAGATGCCCGTACCAGCCGAGATTAGATTGGATAATTTCCAGTTTAACCCGAGCGCCTTGCCGATGAAATACCCACCGCCAAAGCAGGTAAGCAGAGTGAAAAACATAACCGAGAGGGAAATTCCACCCACGGTGAGGATGGTTTGAATACTCAGTGAAGCTCCTAAAAGAATAATTGCAAATTTTAGAATTTGCTTTGAAGTGAATTTGAGCCCCGATTTTAATACAGTGGTATTAAAAAAGCTATTTATTAAAATTCCGATAAAAAGCGCTATTACAGAAGCACCGATTAAATGAATGGGGAGCAGCCCCTCGATGAATTGCGCAACAAATGCTATTGCTAAAGCCACTGCTATGCCGGGTAAGAGCTTAACTATTTCTTTAAAAGATTTCATGTGATTCTCCTCGTTTCCGCTGTTTATATCTTGATTATATCAATTTTCTATGATAAAATAAAATAATCATTTATTATTTGATGATAAAAAATATTTATTAAAGTTGGTGCATTTATGATAGACAATAGAATCTACACGTTTTTAGAGCTCTGCACATCGATGAATTATCATAGAACAGCCGAAAATTTAAACATGACACAGCCAGCAGTCACACAGCATATAAAGCATTTGGAAAATTTGTATAATGCAAAGCTTTTTAACTATTCAAATAAAAAATTAGTAAAAACTAAAAAAGGAGCCGAGCTTGAAAAATATGCGAGAGAGATAATATCACTGAGCTTTTCAGCGGTGGAGGAGCTTTCACAAAAGGAGAAAATACAGATAAATATAGGTGCCACAAAAACCATCGGAGAATACATGCTTGGCAGAGCGGTGCATTCACTTCTATCAAGGGAAGAGTTTGAGGTGAACTTAGTAATAGACAACACCGAAAATCTGCTCGATGGCTTAAATCACTTCAGGCTCGACATATTAATGCTCGAGGGATATCTCGATAAAGAGCGGCACAAGCACAGAAAAATCTCCGACGAAGAAATAGTTGGGATTTGCGCTAAAAATCACCCGTTTGCTTTTAGGGAGGTTTCGATGGAGGAAGTATTTGAAGAAAAGGTGGTTTTGAGAGAAAACGGTTCTGGGACAAGGGCGGTATTCGAAAACTTCTTAAAGGAGCAAGGCTATACAGCTGAGGCTTTTAAGAATAAGTCTGTGATAAGCAGTAATAAGCTGATAGAGGACGCAGTGAAAAATAATTACGCAATTTCATTTGTATATGATATTATCCCCAAAAGCAACCCCGATATAGCAAGCTTTAGAATTAGGGAGGGAAAAATAATGCATGAACTAAGCTATGTATTTATAAATGAAAGTAAGGCGGAAAAAATAATAGCCTTGTTAAGTGAAGACGCAAGATAGCTGCAAATGTAGCTTTTTATAAGCTTTAATAGCAAAAACATAGATGTTAACTTTAATTATGGAAAAAGTTAACATCTATGTTTTTAAATGCAGATAAATATAAGCTGTGAATTTTGATTACTTAGTGATTAAAAAGGTGTGGGCACAGTAATACTCAGGGAATAGCTCTTTTTTGATAAGGGAGTGACTTTTAAATCAGTAGACACCTTTAGGCATGGAGGGTATAGAAAGGCTCGTGGTGATACATTCACACTCGCTACTAATTAAGAAAAGTGCAAGCATATATGATAAGTAAAACTACATACTGCCTTTTTCTCGCATGGAATAATTTAAAGCGGCAGTGATAAAATTCTCCGCAAGCTTTATATTGCCACAAAGATGTATATGTGGATAGCCGGCAAAGAGATTATCCCTTGCATGGATGCACTGGTGGGAGCGGCTGCCTTTTGTTGCGGTGATGTCACTTCCGTAGTCGGTGCTGTCGGAATAGTGGAATTCGTGGCAGTTTATCCTCTCGCCTTTTTTCATAAGAATGCTATCGCTGTTTGCAGTGAGTGTTTTATACCCAAATCTCACGAGCTTATCGGTGAGTGCAGAATCAGCGGAAATAGCGCCCACAAGCGGATATTTTGCACCATCCGCTGTGATGAAATGCTCATTTAAATAGATAAATCCGCCACATTCTGCAAAGGTGGGCAGGCCGTTGTCAATAAAATGCTTAATTTGAGTTAACAATGCTTTGTTTTGGCTTAACTCGGGCAAATATTCCTCGGGATAGCCACCGCCTAAATATATTGCAGAAATTCCCTCGGGAAGTGCTGAGTCTTCGAGCGGTGAAAAATAGACAAGCTCTGCTCCAAGCTCTTTTAAAAGTGTTAGCGCATCCTCATAGTAGAAGCAAAAGGCATTATCCCTTGCCACAGCAATCTTTATTTGAGTGTTAACCTTATTTAAATTATGATTAACTATATCATGCGAATAGTCTTGATAAGCTTCTGCAAGTGTAATAATTCCCTCGATATCAAGGGTTTCACTGGCTATATCCGCTATTTTATCGAGCTTTGCATTTAAATCTAAGATATCCGAGGGGGTGAGCAGTCCTAAATGCCTGCTCCCTATTTCTGCCTCTTTAATCGGTGGCAGATAGCCATAAACCTTAATGCCATTTAGATGCTTTTCGATCATATCCTTATAAAAAGGGTACATCCCCTTAGAGCTTTGGTTTAAAATTACGCCCTTTATATTGTTTTGCTCAAAATTCAGATATCCCGAAATAAGAGCCACAAGTGATAAACTCAGCCCTTTTGCATTTACCACAAGTATTTCGGGGGTTTTGGTGAGCATTGCAAGGTGATTTGCCGAGGCAGTGGAGGTATTGCCCCCGAGCCCATCATAGATGCCCATAACACCTTCCATTACCGAAATATCGGAGGAAGAAGCGGTTTTGTAAAAAAGCTGCTTGACCATATCTTCCCCACAGAGAAATATATCGAGATTTCTGCTTTTTGCACCTATCACCTTTGAGTGAAACATTGGGTCTATGTAATCGGGGCCGCATTTAAAAGCGGCTACCTCTAATTTTTTTCTTTTTAAAAGGCTTAAAACTGCACAGGTAATCGTTGTTTTGCCACATCCGCTACCGGTGCCTGCAATCATAATCCTTGGAAGCTTGCTATGCAATTTTCATTCCCCCAGTCTTTTCAGTAGTTTTTTGAGCAAAATAAAATTAGTTCTTATCTTTGTTTTCTTCGGTAAAAAAGCAGGTTTTGTATTTTCATGCTTTGCACTGTGCTTGGATTAGGACTGTAAAGCTCATGATGAGCTAAATAATTGTATAAGTCAACTTTTAGAGCTTAATTAATTGACAATACTATACCGAGCTAAATCGCTCTGTGTGGACGGGCCGTCGAGAAGCTTTCCGCTAAAGTCATACCTCGACCCATGGCAGGGGCAGTCCCAGCTTTTTTCATCGGGGTTCCAAGCAAGCTGGCATCCCAAATGAGGGCACCTCGCATCCACAGCATATACAATCCCCTCTTTATCTTTATACACACCCACTTTTCTATTCTCCGCCACCACAATTCCCCCATGCCCAAGCGGCAAATCAGCCACATCAATCGCAGGGACGCCAATCAGCTCATCGATTATACCCGAAGTTGCCAAGATGCCATTTTTAGCTATTTCGGCAATTTCATCGGTTATGTGAAATCTACTTGGTGAAAAGGTTTTAGCATAGTGGGGGGTATTGCCCAAAACTGCACCGCTTATTATTTTGGCGGCAACCATGGAATTTGTCATCCCCCATTTATTAAACCCAGTTGCTACATATATGCCGTCACTGCCCTCGGAGAAATCGCCTATATAAGGGATGCTGTCTGGAGTGATGCAGTCCTGAGCGGACCAAGCATAAACTGGCTTGCAGTTTGGATAGAGCTCTGAGGCTAAGGAAAGGATATTATTATACCGCTCGAATTTATCGTTTTTGCCCGTGCGGTGGCTCTCACCACCGATTATTGTATATTCCCCATAGCTTCTAAAAGTGTTGCCGGTGGGGTCGGCATCAATATAGATATCGCTTAGATATTTTGCATCTTTAAAGGCTATTAAATAGGCACGCTCCTGATGCATCCTCGCAAAATAAAATCCGGGGATGTTCACAAATGGGTAGCGTGAAGTGAAAATAATTTTCTCCGCCGTTATACTGCCATGCTCGGTTATTATAGTTTTATCCTTTATTTCTAATGCCTTTGTATTTTCAAAAATTCTTAAATCTTCTGAAATATTCGCAAGGAATTTTAGAGGATTAAATCGGCCCTGCCCGAAAAACCTTACTGCCGAATGCACTTTTAATGGGAGATTTATTTCATTTACTAAATCGGCGTTTATTCCAAGGCTGTTTGCTATGTCGCATTCTTTTTTTAGCTTTGCACCGTATTTGCTCGTGGTAGTATAGACATATGCGGTACACTCTTTATAATCGCAGTCGATACCACGCACTTTTATCAGATGCTTGTATTCGGAGAGCGCCTCAAGCTGTGCGGCGGCATAGTCGGCGGCAACTTCATTTGAAAGTTTCTCTGCAAGTTCACTGTAAACCAATCTATGCTGTACGGTTAACTTTGCTGTGGTGCGCCCAGTGGAGCCGCTTCCTATGCTGTTTGCTTCGATTATTATCGGATCCTTACCCGCCTGCTTTAGCATATATGCGGTTAGTACTCCTGCCATTCCACCGCCAATAATAACTATTTCGGCAGACATATCCCCCACAAGCTGTGGGTGTGATTTTAGCACTACATCTTCTTGCCATAGTGATTTTTTCTGCATAATATCAAGTCCTTTGTTTTTAATGATAATTTGCAATACTTTTAAAACGCAAATTCACTGATATTATGTGCAGAATAATGCTAATCTAACAGGCTAAAAATAATCGCATTGGAAATAAGAAAATGCTCGGGTGCGATTTTAAGGAAGTTATCACTATAAATGAGCATATTTTTCTCTATAAGTGGGCATGCTTTCTGTATTAATTTTGTGGTTTGGCTGGGGAAAGTTTTCTTTAAAAAATCGATGTCGATTCCCCTTGCAAGGCGCAGTCCGAGCATTACATATTCATCGAAAGTGCCGCCTTCGCCATCTTGAATATAAAGGGAGTCGCTATCTTTTTCATAAACAAATGCATCGATATCACTTGGGGTATAAAACCTTTTGCCATCAAAATACGAATGCGCCGAGCAACCAAATCCGAGATAGGGTGTGAGCTGCCAGTAGCTCATATTGTGCTTGCTCTCAAAATTTGGCTTAGAAAAATTTGAAACCTCGTACCGATGATAGCCTGCACTGCTTAATGTGTCACAGCAGAGATTGTAAAGTGCAGCGGACTCATCTTCGGGAAAGTCCTCGGGAGAGTAAAGCTTACTAAACGGTGTGCCCTGTTCAATTTTTAGAATGTATGCGGAAATATGCTCTGGAGAGAGCGAAATAATCTGCTCAAGGCTATTTATGAGGGTGGATTCCCTTTGCTCCGGCAGTGCAAGCATAACATCAGCGGAGATATTTTTAAAGCCTGCATTCCTCGCTAAGTCAAAAGCGGAATGGACTTCTTTGACTCCATGCACTCTACCAAGGAGTTTTAATTCGTCTTCGTCCATTGATTGCACCCCGTAGGAAAGGCGATTAAAGCCCATTTTAAAAAGGTCTTTTAATAGCTTTGAAGTCACCGTCGAGGGGTTTGCCTCAATTGTGACTTCAGGGTTATTCGGGGAAAATGTCTCATTTATAGCGGTGAGAATTTTATTTAAATTGCCCGCACCGAGTAAAGTAGGGGTGCCTCCGCCAAAATATATGGTGTCCGCCGAAAGCTTATAAGTACTATTTCGAATGCGATGAATTAAACTTTCAGTATAATCACCTAAAATATTTCCTCTTGGTATAATAGAGTAAAAATCACAATACCCGCATTTGCTAACGCAGAAAGGTATGTGAATGTAAATACCGCCCCGCATTATTCTAAAAACCCAAAGTTTGAGAATGGGTAGAGTGTAAAATGCGCCTCGCCGATGATATTCTCAGCTGGAATATATGGGTTTGACCAACTTCTTGCATCGGCAGAACCTGCACGATTATCTCCAAAGAAGAGATAGGAGTCGGCAGGGACAACAAATTCCTGCTCCCTACCGCCCTCGGGGTAAATCACATAGGGCTCATCTAAAAGAGCGCCGTTTACATAGACATTTCCATCAATATCAATTCTGATAGTTTCCCCCGGCATACCAATACAACGCTTTATTAGCACTTTTGCATCATCCACACCGTTGAAGACAATAATATCGCCACGCTCAATTCGCTCGGCAGGATTGTGAATGTGGGTGGAAAAAATCCAGCTCTCCTCGGCGATGGTTGGAAGCATGGAGCCGGTGGGAACATTTGCCAAAAAAAAGACATATTTGATCAAAAGAAGAACTATTAAAAGCTCCATTACGAGCGGTATTAGAAATTCTTTTAAAAAAGCTTTAAATTTATTTTTTGGGGGGATTTTTGGCTGTTCTATTTCATGTGATTCAATATTTTCTTGCATAGATGCATCTCCAATCAATTAAAACTAAGTAAAAAGGGGTTTAGTATATTGCGTTGCATTATTCCTGATATTATAGGAAAGATGCGAATTTACAGCTAATAAATAACTATTATAATGCATAATTGTGTTTATTCTATTATAAAAACAAAGTGTTATGATAGAATTAGCCATCGCTTTCGGTTGCCATGAAATGGTGAGAAAGCGGGCATAAAATATAATAAACATAAAGACGATAAATAACTATTATAATGCATAATTGTGTTTATTCTATTATAAAAACAAAGTGT
>CAYJLI010000060.1:0-12739 GCA_964371155.1 uncultured Oscillospiraceae bacterium
TGTGGGTAATATACGGACGACCACAGGTCGCCCCTACAATTGGGTTTCTGTATTGTTTTGGATTTCCTAAACTCTCCGCTCTTTTGCTTCGCAAAATTTGCTACATTCTTTTTTCGGCTTCGCCTATATGTTTATGGGGCGTTGCCCCATACCCCACGATTTTTTGTAAAAAATCGAGTAAAACTTTAATTTGTTTCGCCATCGGCGAAACTCCATAACTTTTCACTATTCATTTTTCACTTTTCACTAAAAAAACTACCCCTATTTCCCAACACAGAAATTCGCAAACACTCCCTGCACCACCTCTTCGGACGCTCTTTTGCCCGTGAGTGCAAGCAGATGGGAGAGTATCTCCTCTATGCAAACTGTAACAGCATCCAAAGTCGCACCCATCTCCACTGCGGAAATCGCTTCTTCCGTGGCTAAAATCGCCGCCGCTACATCTTTATACTGTCTTTGATTATACAGCAGTGCGCCCTCGCTGTCTATATTACCCAGCATGCATACTTCCTTTATTTTTGAAGAAAGCTCTGGAATACCGTCGGAATTTGCCGCCGATATATATACTATTTGTGATATATTTTCTTTTATATACTCTATGTCGATTTTTGATTGCAAGTCATTCTTGTTTATTATGGCTATTGCAGGGAGGTTTTTCACAAGCTCTATTATTTCTTTATCCTCAGCATCAAGTGTGGTGCCGCCGTCGAATACCGCAAGTATAAGGTCGCTTCCCTCAATCTTTGACTTTGCATTTTGCACCCCTAAGGACTCCACTAAATCCTCTGTTTGGCGAATTCCTGCGGTGTCGCTTATTCTGAGCATTATATCATCCATGAGTATGTTTTCATTCACAATGTCCCTTGTGGTGCCTGGGATGTCGGTGACAATCGAAGTATTTTCCCCTGTGAGGCAGTTCATCAGTGTGCTTTTTCCCACATTTGGCTTGCCCACAATAACTGTGGAAATGCCTTCTCGGATGAGCTTGCCGCTGTCGTAAGTGGCGAGTAGTTTTTTAAGCTCCTGCTCGGTTTTTATAAATTCAGTGAGCATATTTTCAGTGTCGGGGGCGTCTATGTCCTCCTCGGGGTAGT
Organism: uncultured Oscillospiraceae bacterium; assembly: GCA_964371155.1. Classification (GTDB taxonomy): domain Bacteria; phylum Bacillota; class Clostridia; order Oscillospirales; family Ruminococcaceae; genus CAYJEQ01. The sequence goes on from CAYJLI010000060.1 coordinate 1,095, forward strand.
CCACCCATGCGGCAAGATGTGCCGCTTCTTTTGTGAGTGCGGAGATTATCCCATTGAGCCTGCGGCTGAGTGCTCCTTCTTTTGCACTGTATGCGGCGGTAGCCGAAAGCCTGCTCTTTGCATTAATTATATCAATTACCGCTTCGGCTTCATCGAGGGTGAGTTTCCCATTTAAAAAGGCTCGCTTTGTAAACTCCCCAGGCTCAGCCGGAGAAGCTCCTGCCGCAAACGCCGCACGCAAAAGCCTGCTTATAACATATGTCCCACCGTGGCAGGATAGCTCCACCGCATTTTCACCGGTGTAGCTCTTTGGGGCGAAAAACACTGTTGCAATGGCATCGTCAAAGACGCCGTCGCTGTCATAGAGTTTCCCTAAAATAGCGGAAAACCCCTTTACATTGTCAATATTTCTTTTACCGACGGGAGAAAAGATTTTTGAGGCAACTCTATGGGCATCATCACCCGAAATCCGCACTATACCAAGCCCCGAAGGCGCAAATGCAGTGGCTATGGCGGCTATTGTTTTGTTCATAGTATTTCTCCTTTCGGTAAAAGAAAGATTTATTTATACATATTGTATATTTATGGTGTAGATAATCTGCGGACGACCACAGGTCGCCCCTACGATTTTCATTTTGTTTTGGGTTGTGGGTAATCTGCGGTCGACCACAGGTCGCCCCTACTTAAAATCCCCCCACCAAAGGCGGGGGGATTTTTTAGGGTGAATCTTTGATAAATTATTAATCAATATCGATTTTGGAATAAAGCGGTTTATCTCCAGCTTCTTTCACATTTTCCCTCGTTGGAGCACTGCTCTCATAACTCGGCTTAGCCTGATATGGTTTTCTATCATTTCTATCCTTGTTATAAGGCTTTCTATCGTTATTATAAGGCTTTTTATCGTTATTGTATGGGCGTCTGTTGTTATTATCCCTTGGTGGGCGTGAATTTCTTCTTGCCGAAGTCGAGCTGATAATCACTCTTCTGTTTGGCTCGTCACCAATGGATTTAGACACTACTCCCTCGATTTCTGCCACTGTCGCATGGATTATTCTGCGCTCATATGGGTTCATCGGCTCAAGTGTTGAGTTTCTGCCTGTTTTTGCGGTGTTTGCCGCAAGTTTCTTTGCAAGGGAAACAAGTGTGTTCTGCCTTTTTTCACGATAATTTCCACTGTCGAGATTAATTCTTGTGTAATTATTGTCAACACGGTTTACCGCAAGGCCTGTAAGGTATTGTATAGCGTCGAGTGTTTCGCCCCTGCGTCCGATTACTGCGCCTAAATTTTCACCTTCAAGTGTAATATTAATTGCATCTTCGGTGGTAGTTGCCTTTGCCTCGAAATTCTCAATACCCATATTTGTGAGGACTGTTTTGATGTATTCTATCGCATGTGTTGCTTTGTCCGCCTCAAACTCATATGAAACCTTAACTTTTGCAAGTGTGGTACCCATTCCCAAAAAACCTTTTTTAGGGAGCTGGATGATTTCTATATTTACATCTTCTCTATTTAGCCCAAGATCGGCAACTGCTATCTCAATCGCTTCTTCAACTGTCTTACCGCTTTGAATAATTTCTTTTTTCATAAGTATGACCATTCCTTTCTTCGAATGACACAAAAAAACCATAATGGTTACTGCTAATTGTGCCATGTTTTTCGGTTGTCAGATTAGCCTGACGAGAAAAAACGGCTTTTTAATATAGTAAATTTAATTTTAAACCTACTCCATAAAACCGTGGATAACGGCAGCATTATTAGTCTTCTTTATAGGTATCGCCGTATTTTTCAGCCATTCTCTTTCTTGCGGCGGAAATTTTAGAGCTGTTCATTTCTTTGTTTGTCATAGCTTTTTCAGCATATTCTTTTTTGCCCTCTTTGAGCTTCTTTTTAGCTTCCATGCGCTCTTCACGCTCTTTTTTAATTCTTTCCTCGGACTCCGCCTTTGCTTTGGCAATCATCTCTTGAGGATTGTATATTTTATAGAGAACGAGGGTTTGCACAGCTGCAAAAATATTTGAGAACACCCAGTAGAAACCAACACCAGCAGGAACTACAAAAGAAATGTATCCCGACATTAAAGGCATTGTAAAGAGCATACTTTTTGTCATGCTGTTTGCAGGGTTATTTGCACCCATGTTTGCAGTGCTTTTCTTTGTGGTGATATACATCATAAGTCCACTTGTAAGCACCGATAGAATAGGTACAAGCATTAAAAGATTAAATGCAAATGTTGGTGTATCGCCGAGGTAAATGCCAAGGAAGGTAAAATCGAATTGCTCTATTTGTGCAACAAAATCTTCACCTATCGACGCAAATGCGGCAGGGTTTGTTTGAACTTCCCTAATAATAAGCATTTCAGGGCTTCTTGCATTTTCCACATTTACAAGTGTAGCAACTATCTCCGATGCTTTATCTATAACATCCTGTGGCATACGTAAAATATGCTTTAGCGGATAGTAAACCACGTCTATAAGCCCGAAAAGTATCGGAAACTGTATTAAAACAGGAAGACATCCACTCAGTGGGTTATATTTTTCTCTTTGATATAAAAGGGACATTTCTTCGTTGAGTGTTTTTGGGTCGCCTTTGTATTTTGCCTGAAGCTCTTCCATATAAGGCCTCATAGCCGCCATTTTTACGAGTCCCTTTTGCTGCTTAATCGACATTGGCAGCATAACAAGCTTTGTAATAATGGTAAATAGTATGAGCGCATAGCCATAATTGCCTAAAAACTCATAACAGTAGTACATTATCCATCCAAGTGGCGTGGATATCAGTGACATTAAAAAATCCATTACATCCTCCATTTTTTATTTCTCTTAAAGAAATAAAGTAAATATTAACCGACGCTACTCGCCGTTTGGAAAAAATAAATACGCTTGCAAGGCTATATTTTTATTTAGCTTTTAATTTTTCCATAGTGTAAAGGGTGACATCTGTAATCAGAATATGTTTAATAAAATATTCGACCTTAAACCCATAAATTAGTGCATAGAATAAGGATGAGGACAACAGCATACTCTCCGTCTGCTTAGGACGAAGACGCCATTATATGTGCTAATTTATAAGTTTAAGGCATGTTCTGATTACAGATGCCACCCCTACCTCTCCCTAATCGGAAAGGAGTTTTAAACAAACTATACATCGTCCGGTACGGGGTCATAACCACCCCTAAATAACGGATTGCATTTCAGTATTCTCTTTGTCGAGAGGTAGCCGCCTTTTAATGCGCCGTATTTGCTTATTGCTTCATAGGCGTATGTCGAGCAGGTAGGTGTGAATCTACATGTCGGCGGAAAAAGCGGAGATATGCATTTTCTATAAAATTTTATTATGAGGAGAAAAAGAGTTTTCATAGATGGTCACTCCTTTATTTTAGTAAAGAGATGTGATATTTTCACTTTTCATTTTCACCGCATATATGCTTTGCATTTGCGCTTTTTATGGGATGAGTTTTAAGGCGGTAAGATGCTGTATCATAGATTTTTTAACATCCTGCATCTTTACCTCACATGTCTTTGCTCTTGCGACAAAAACAATGTCATATCCCTCTAAAAGATTTAGCGAACACTCCCTGTATGCGGCAGAAATCAGGCGTTTTGCTCTGTTTCTCTGCACTGCTCCGCCCACTTTTTTAGAAGCGGTAATGCCCACTGCATTTTTACCTCTGCGGTTTTTCACCACATAAGTAACAAGCACCGGGCTGACTTTGCTATTTCCTCTTTTATACGCATTTAGAAATCTTCCATTTTTGTTGATTTTTAAAGGCTTTGGCATAATAAAATTCCTCACACGAAAACAAAGACCACAAAAAATTGTGGCCCTAAAGAAAGCTATACATTTAAGAAAACTTAAAGGCGATTATAGAAATAATAACCGCCTTATAACTCAGTTTTATTTCTTAATGAGTTAGGCGTGCTCTGCCTTTAGCTCTTCTGCGTGCCAACACCTTTCTTCCGTTTTTAGTTTTCATTCTTTTACGGAAGCCGTGCTCTTTCTTTCTATGCAGTTTCTTTGGCTGATATGTTCTAAGCATCAAACACCCTCCTTTCGAGGTTTAACCTTGCAGATTATTAGTATAACTTAAGTATATGGGCTGTGTCAAGAGTTTTTTTGTGTTTTATAAAAATAATTTAGCCATATATGCTTTTTAGCACTCAAAATGGCCGAATTTGCAAATTTATTTCATGCTTAATATATATGCGGAGGCATTTATTCCTGCAATAGCACCATCTGAAACAGCTATTGCCACTTGGCGAACTTTCTTTGCACAAATATCACCTGCGGCATATACACCTTTTAGGGAGGTTTCTTGCTTTTCATTATATATTTAGCAGATTTACTATAAATATATTCAGTAAGTTAAAACTATCTCCAACTACTCATTATATACTAAAATAATATATATTTCAACATAAAATTTATAGGGGTAGCACCCTAAGAATTTGCTCAAATCATAAAATACTACAATTTTCACCCCATTAAAAACCCCTATATATATACTATATATAATATATCGGAAATAACCTGTGAAAAACTTGTAAAGTGAAGCATTTTGTGATACAATGTTTTTATTGTATTTTTGTTAGTTATCTGTTTAAAAAAATAGTTTTTAGAATGTTATTATAGAGTTTTCAACAGATATTTAACAGTTTCTTTAATTTTGGAGGTATATAAAAAATTATGGAATCATTTAAACAAGCTTTCACTTATGTAAGCGATTATTGCAAGAGTAATATTTCTGAAATAGCTTATGGACTATGGATTGAACATATAGAGCCTATAAAGCTCGAAGATGGCACTGCGTATCTTAGTGTTAAGACCGATTTTCAGAAAGGCGTTATCGAAAGTAAATATGAAAAGCTATTAAAAGATGGCTTTGAACATGTTTTGGGTTTTGAAGTTAATATAGTTGTAAATAGCGAAAAAGTTGCCGAGGAAGTTAATTTATCATTTTTAAATAATGAAGAAGCTCCCGTGAGTGAAAATAATGTTGTGGGCGATTATGAATTTACCTTCGACACTTTCATTGTAGGCTCTTCAAATAAATTTGCCCATGCGGCTTCACAGGCTGTTGCAGCAGACCCTTCAAGAGCATATAACCCGCTCTTTATTTATGGGAACTCCGGCCTTGGTAAAACCCATCTTCTAAATGCTATTTGCCATGAAATTAAGAAGGATAAACCAAATTCAAATATCATCTATGTAAAGGGTGATCAGTTCACAAACGAGCTGATAGAAGCGATTCAATCAAAAACCACCTCGGAATTTCAGCAAAAATACCGCAAGGCTGATATATTCTTAATCGATGATATTCAGTTTATCGGTGGTAAAGAGAGCACGCAGGAAGAATTTTTCCACACATTTAATTCAATTCACGAAGCAGGACACCAAATAGTCCTCACTTCGGACAGGCCTCCCAAAGAAATTAAAACCCTTGAAGACCGCTTAAAAAGCCGTTTTGAAATGGGACTTATAGCGGACATACAGCCACCGGATTATGAAACAAGAATTGCTATTATCAGAAGAAAAGCACAGCTTTTAAATATTAATTTACCCGAGGATGTAGCGGAACATATCGCAAATCGTTTAAAAACAAATATCCGTCAGCTCGAGGGTGTAGTTAAAAAGCTAAAAGCGTATTCACTAATAGGCACAATGCCAAGCATACTTGTGGCGCAAAATGCCATTAGGGATATTCTTAACGACAATCAGCCAGTACCTGTTACCGTAGAGAGGATTATTTCCGAGGTAGCAAGGACTTTTGGTGTATCGCCTCAGGATATACGCTCAACTAAAAGGGCGGCACCAATTTCCAAAGCAAGGCAGGCGGCTATATACATAGTAAGGGATATTACACAGATGTCCACCTCTGCAATAGGCGAAGAATTTAATAGGGATCACACCACTATTGTGTATGCAACACAGTCGGTGGAGAAGAAGCTTAAGATTGATTCTAATTTTAAAGAAACAGTAGAAGATATCATTAAAAATATCAGAAACAGTTAATTTTTAAATCTTTTCAACATTTTAACAATCCACAGATTCTTTAAAACTTTTTTCATTTAAAAAATTGAATCTATTTTTAAACCGATTTTATAACAATCTCTCCACAATTAACGTTTATAAAATTATAAAAAGTTTAAAAAAAATAAGTTTTTATTATTTTAAACAATTTATTATTGAAGTCTTTCACAATCAAAAAAGCTATAAAACCGCATGTATAAAGCTTTTTAAAACTAATCTAACATTTTAACAGCCCCTACTACTACTACTATAATTATTATATTATATTATATATATATATTTATAAATTTCTATCTGTTTAAAATTATTTTATTAGATTATTAAATTTGGAGGTAACTAAATTGAATATAGTTTGCGAAAAATCCCTGCTCATTGATGCGGTAACCAATGTCTCCCGTGCTGTCTCTCCCAAATCGGTATTGCCCTCACTTGAAGGTGTGCTTATAAAAGTAAAAAATAATGAAATGAAAATTTCAGGCTATGATCTCGAAATGGGTATTTCAACTGTCATCCCCTGCAAAATGGAAGAAGGCGGAGATATAGTAATCTCTGCAAAGCTATTTTTAGAGATGATAAAAAAGATGTCGGGCGAGAATGTGCATATAGAAGTGGATGAAAAGCTACTCTGCACAATAAAAAGCGGTGTAACCGAATATACAATAATAGGACTTCCTTCAAAGGACTTCCCAGAGCTTCCAACAATAAGCGAAAGCAGTAGGATTAAAATATCCCAATATAAACTAAAATCAATGATAAGCCAAACTCATTTTGCAATAGCACAAACCGATGCAAAACCAGTTCACACAGGCTCAATGTTTGATATTTCGGAAAATAATGCAAAATTAATATCGGTGGATGGATTTAGGCTTGCAATGCGAAACGAAAAAATGGACACATCGGAAAACCACATATTTATAGTTCCTGGAAAAACACTTTCCGAAGTGGAGAAAATGCTCTCCGAAGAAGATGATGAAGTGGTAATAGATGTTTCAAGAAAACATATTATTTTTAATATAAATGGCTATGAAATTATTTCTCGTCTACTTGACGGTGATTTTTTAGATTATAAATCAGCAATACCAAAGAGCAGTACCACCACAGTAACAATAAAAGTAAAAGACTTTATAAATTCAATTGAAAGAACTTCCCTTTTAATATCGGATAAAATAAAAAGCCCACTCAGAATTAAATTCCATGACAATATGATAAAAATTTCCTGCTCCACCTCAATAGGTAAAGCATATGACGAAATGAAATGCCAAATTAAAGGCGAAGAGATTGAAATAGGATTTAATAGCAGATATTTGCTCGACGCACTCAAAGCTTCTGGATGCGACGAAATAGTGCTTGAAATAAATGGCCCTCTCTCCCCAATGAGAATATTACCAACACAGGGGGAAGATTTTTTATTTTTAGTTTTGCCAGTTAGATTAAAATCGGAATAATTTACCAAAAATAAATTATCCATAATAACTATTAAAAAACTTAATTTTGTATGTTAACCGTTATAGATGGTAAATTAAATTTCTATCAGTAAAAGAATTTAGGTGATACAGTGGAAAATATTATAAAAGAAACAATCATAATTAAAACAGAATTTATTAAGCTTGATAGCTTTTTAAAATTCAGTGGTGTTGCTGAAACAGGTGGCCATGCCAAAGAAATAGTTTTGGAGGGCGCTGTTAAAGTTAATGGTGAAGTTTGTACTATGAGGGGGAAAAAACTCTACAATGGCGATACCGTTGAGCTCGACAATTATATTTTAGAGGTTTCTAAAAATGAAAATTGATAGCCTAAACTTTAAAAATTTTCGAAATCTTATCGACCTTAATATATCTCCCTGCGACGGTGTAAATATAATATACGGCGAAAACGGGGTAGGGAAAACAAATATAGTAGAGGGAATATGGCTTTTTAGTGGAAATAAAAGCTTTAGAGGTGTCTCGGATAAGAGCTTAATAAACACCGATAAAGAAAAAATGGACAGAACAATGCTATCAATCGATTTTCATGACAATAATAGAGAGCAAAATGCCGAGATAATACTTAGCCCCCAAAAAAAATATTCACTAAATGAAATAGAAATATCGGGGAGAACTGCCTTATCGGGTAAATTTTACGCAGTTATATTTTCTCCCATCCATTTAGAGCTTATAAAAAATGGTCCAGAGGAAAGAAGAAGATTTTTAGACACCACAATCTGCCAGATAAAACCAAAATACCGCACGGTATTAAATGATTTTCACAAGGTAATATATCAGCGAAATCATCTTTTGAAGTCGATAGCTAAAAATCCCTCACTTAAAGACACACTCGAGGTATGGGACACTCATTTAGCAAGACTTTCGGTGACAGTCGCAAAGACAAGATACAGCTATTTAGAAAAGCTAAAACCCCACGCAAAAGGGGTATACGCAGGAATATCAAGAGGAAAAGAAGAGCTTTTTTTAAATTATAAGTCGCAATTATTTGAAACTTTCGAACAAATAGATGCGGCATATTTTAAAGAGCAAATATCAAAAAATATAAGCGAAGATTTAAAAAATTTATCCACCACAATAGGGATACATAAGGATGATATAGAAATCCTTTTAGACGATAAAAATGCAAGGCATTATGCCTCACAGGGTCAACAACGCAGCATTGTATTATCACTAAAGCTCAGTGAATGTGAAATAATTAAAGACACCACGGACGAAAAACCAATAGTGCTTTTAGATGATGTTATGGGTGAGCTTGACCTGCATAGAAAGAGTTATCTATTAAATGAATTAAAAGATGGGCAGATATTTATAACCTGCTGTGATGCAAAGGATTTTAAAGATATAAAAAAAGGAAAAGCCTTTTATATAAAAGATGGAGATGCAACAGAAGTAACAATTATAAATTAATACTTTGAGAATTAATTTATAAATGTAGTGAAGAGTGAAGGTGTTTCGCCTATGGAAAAACGAAATGAAGTTTTACTTAATTTTTTTTAAAAAATTATGGGGTGTGGGGCAAAGCCCCATGAAAAGAAAGGCGAAGCCTAAAAAAGCGGAGATTTTTTAGTGAATAGTGAAGATTTAATTTATTTTCGTAAAGCGAAAATAAATAATTCTTATTACTCATTAAAAACAAGGGGGAATAAAGTGTATCTGCATTTGGGAAGCGATGTAGTGGTAAAGACCGAGGATATAATAGCAATACTCGACCTTGAAAATACCAGTATATCTAAAATAACAAGGGCATATCTTGCAGGGATAGAAAAAAAGGGATATGTGGTAAATGTATCGGAAGACATCCCTAAATCCTATGTGATATGCGATAGAGAGGGCGAAGTGAAAGTATATATTTCGCAGATATCGCCAAAGACCCTCAGCAAAAGAGCAGGATATATCAGTAATTTAAATATTAAATTGCATTGATAATAAGATAGTTAAAGTGTTTTTATTTTGCAAAGGTAGTTTATATAAAAAGGCGTCACTTTTTGCCTTAGATAAATGCATTTGCAGAATTTATATATATACAGGGATATGGTTTGCCATGTCCGTCCTTAAAGAATGGAGCGTGTTTTAAATGAATGAAGTAGAAAACAATGTAAATTATGGTGGTAGTGAAATACAGGTACTTGAGGGACTCGAGGCGGTAAGAAAAAGGCCCGGAATGTATATAGGTTCCACAGGCCCTAAAGGGCTTCACCACCTTGTATATGAAATAGTAGATAACTCCATTGACGAAGCACTTGCAGGCTATTGCAGTGAAATCATGGTGGAAATTTTACCCGATAACATAATAAGAGTAAAAGACAATGGTAGGGGTATACCCGTGGGAATTCAGCCACAGATGGGAATACCTGCGGTTACTGTTGTCTTTACTGTGCTCCATGCAGGGGGTAAATTTGGCGGCGGCGGATATAAGGTTTCGGGCGGTCTGCACGGGGTTGGCGCGTCGGTTGTTAATGCGCTTTCCGAGTGGCTTGAAGTAGAGGTGTGCGACGGTAAAAATCGCTATTATCAGCGCTTTGAAAGAGGCGATATAATTGAGGATTTAAAGATAGTTGGCGAAGCAGATTACACAGGCACACAAATTGCATTTAAGGCAGACTCTGCAATATTTGAAACCACCGATTATGAATATGATGTACTTCTAAATCGCCTAAGAGAGCAAGCTTTCTTAAATGCAGGGGTAAATATAGTATTTGTTGATAATAGAAATGCCGAGCCTGTTGAAAATAAACTCTGCTACGAGGGCGGTATAAAGAGCTTTGTTGAGTACATTCACACACGCAAAGGCGTTGAATGTTTGCATGACGAGGTAATTCATCTATCCTGCGAGGGTGAAAACCACTCAGCCGAAATTGCAATGCAGTATAACGACAGCTACAACGAGCTGATACTCTCTTTTGCAAATAATATTGGCACCACCGAGGGCGGTACACATGAGGCAGGATTTAAAGCCGCACTTACAAGGGCGATGAATGATTATGGCAAAAAATATAACCTCATAAAAGAGAGCGAGAAAAATCTTTCCGGTGAGGATGTTAGAGAGGGGCTTACTGCGATTGTTTCGGTAAAGCTTACTGAAGCGCAGTTTGAAGGGCAGACCAAAACAAAGCTTGGCAATAGCGAAATGCGAAGCATAGTGGACAACCTTTTATACGCCAAACTCATGACATTCATGGAGGAGAACCCTTCTGTTGGTAGAAATATTTTAGATAAAGCGGTAAATGCGGCAAGGGCGAGGGAAGCGGCACGCAAGGCGAGGGAGCTAACGAGAAGAAAATCAGCACTTGAAACTGCGAGCTTACCTGGTAAACTTGCGGACTGCTCTGAAAAAGATGCCACACTCACTGAGATTTACATTGTCGAAGGGGACTCTGCTGGTGGTTCTGCTAAAAACGGCAGGGACAGAAGATTTCAGGCGATACTTCCACTTTGGGGCAAGATGCTAAATGTAGAAAAGGCGAGGCTTGATAAAGTATATGGCAATGAAAAGCTAATGCCTGTGGTTACTGCGCTTGGTTGCGGTATTGGCGAAGAATTTGACCTTGACAGGCTGAGATATGGCAAAATCATAATAATGGCGGATGCTGATGTTGATGGTTCGCATATCCGTACACTACTTATGACATTCTTCTTTAGATTTATGCGTCCGCTTGTAGAAAATGGACATATCTACATTGCACAACCACCACTGTATAAAGTCAGCCGTGGCAAGCAGATAAGATATGCCTATGACGATGCACAGAGGGATGAATATATAAGAGAACTTAATCCTGAGAATGTGGGCAAGGTGGATATACAGAGATATAAAGGTCTTGGTGAGATGAACCCAGATCAGCTTTGGGAAACCACAATGGATCCATCCGTGCGCACTATACTGAGGGTGGAATTACAAGACGCACAAAAAGCGGATGAGATATTTACAATACTTATGGGTGATAAGGTAGCACCGAGAAGAGAATTTATAGAAGCGAATGCGAAATATGTGCAGAATTTGGATATATAGGGCTTTTTAAGTGAAAAGTGAATAGCGAAAAGTTAAGGTGTGGCTTTGCCACAAATTAAAGTTTTACTCGATTTTTTTCAAAAAATCGTGGGGTATGGGGCAACGCCCCATAAATGGAAAGCGAAGC
>CAYJLI010000061.1:0-12620 GCA_964371155.1 uncultured Oscillospiraceae bacterium
AAAACATGTCGATTATAAATAATTATCCCCCGCTAAATGCGGGGGATAATTATTTATATAGTGAATTTAATTAGTGTTGTAATGGAGAGTTTTAATAATTAAAGCATAAAATTTGAAACAGCATTATACATTGATAAAATAAATATACATACTTGCATGCAATCAAAGCAAACTTCTACTTGCTTTACATTTAACTTTCTGTTTAGCGAAGAGCCCACAAGTCCCCCCACTATACCGGCAATTATCATTACAGGTGCAACCGATAGGCTAAGCCCTGCAAAGCCTGTGGAAAATGCAATGCCCGAGAGCTTTGCCGCCTGCGAAAATAGTATGGCTATTATCGAATAAAGAGCGGAAGCTTTAGCAGTATACCCCATCACATATATAAGCACGGCTATATTTATCGGGCCGCCACCAATGCCTAAAAACGAAGAAGAAACACCTAAAAGTATACCCACTAAAAATACTGGAATGGCACTTCTTATATATAGGGGCATTATTTTCTCTTTGTTCCTCATATATATAAAAACTATTATAATAACTATTGATAAAATTAAATTCTGTGTGCCTACAAGGATATTTTCCTCTATTATTGGCGCTAAAAATGTAAGTATGTACTGCCCTAAATTCCCCCCAATTAGGGAGCCTATCGCCATGGGTAGTGCCACATGTAAATCAATTTTAGTCTTAGCCATTATCTGCTTTATTATAGAGGAAACTGCCATTGCAAAAACTGTCATCGTTGAAATAGCGCTGATGCTCGCAGCGTCAAAATGTCCAAACATATCCATTACGGGTTTAATTATTACCCCGCCGCCAAGCCCTGTAACCGCTCCTAAGCTTGTTGCCAAAAATGCCATGATTAAGTATAATATCTGCACTTTAAAAACCTCTTCTTTTATTTATTTGATATAACTGTTAAATGTTAGCACATTTTAAATTTATCTGTCAAGTTATATAGTATATTAAATGGAGATTTTGCCGAAATTCAATTTAATATAGGAGAGTTTAAAAATACAGTGGATTTAGAGGTGAAATATCATAAATCTAAAAAATGCTTCTTCATATCCCAATGCTGGCAGGAGTTAATATACAAAAAAACTGATAGCATTATTTATGACAAGTGAAGATGTTATGTTGACTTAAAAAATGCCTATATGTTATACTAAGAGGTATTGATATAAATATTTGACACATCGGAGGAAAAGATGGTAAAGCAAAAAAATTATACTGAGATTATACTGATGGTAGCAGTTTCGATATTCCTATTTATGTTTACAGCAAAATCCTCGTCCACGGCAATGCTTGAGGCAAAGCAGTTTTCTTTGATGTTTTTTCTTTTTGCCTTTGCATATTTAATAGTAATGCGTAAAAAAGCAAGTTTTAATCGCCCCATACCGTTTGTAGTCGCAAGCTATGTGATATTTTTAGGAATATCAACATTGTATGCAAATGCAGGTAAATTTGCGATAAATGAGTATATAAAAGTTATCGTGGGATTTAGTATTTATATTTTCATATATTATGCAAGCAAGAAAAAAGATACTATCAGGCTAATTTTAGGAACAATAACTACATATACCGTGCTATCCTGCTTAATGGCAATAGAAGGAGCCACTTTGGCGATGATTGCTCCCGCAATTGAAGAGATGATTTTCGGCATTGATATTCCCGATTTTTCTACATGGTTAAGCGGCAGACTATACGGCCCATTTGGCAATCCCAATGTGTTTGTTAGTGCCTTGGGGGTTTCACTCTTTTTATCACTATACCTCTATCTTACCGAAGAAAACAAGAAATACAAGTACATACAGGGCATATATTTAGTGATAATGGCCACCTCCTTACTTTTGGCATTTAGCTTAGGTGGTACATTCTCACTGGCGCTCTCAGTTATAGGCTTTTTGCTATTTACAAAAGATAAAGAGAGAATAAAAGGGATTGTTTGCATATTATTTGTGCTCTTGATTGCCTTTTTAGGATTATTCCTTATTACACCACTACTTGATAATAGCAGTGCGATAGCATTTATAGTATTAGCTGTGCTATCTGCCGCATTTATATTTGCTGAAAAATTTTGGGGAGAGAAGCTCACCGAAACACTATATCAAAATGCAAAAAAAGTATGGCTGGCTTTTGTGGTACTTGTTGTGTTGGGAGTTGCAGTGATCATAGCGGTGTTCACACTCGAAAGCAGTCTAACACTTGATACTGATAGGTGGTATTATAGGTCGCTATACCCCGAGCATGGTGAAAACAGGGTGGAGGTTATAACTACTCAAAGCACCTCTGATTCGAAGATAAGTGTCTTCACAAAAGATATGTCCCAAATTATGACTGGCGACCGCACATCAATATATAAGGGTGACTTAAATGCAGGAAAAAACAGCTTTGAGCTAATAATACCCGAGGGCACCGAGGAGACATTAATAGCTATATATACAGAGGGACAAGCTGAGATAGAGAGCGCTGTTTTTTATGGAGCTACTGAGACAGTACCCATAGCACTCAACTACACATTGCTGCCCGAAAACATCGAGAATAGGCTTCAAGGCCTTCGCACCAATGACAGCTTTTTAATCCGAAATGAGTATATCAAGGATGGATTTAGTCTCTTTATGCAAAGCCCGATTATCGGACACGGACTCGGTGGATTTGAAAATGCGATACAGAGCGTGCAAAGATATGGATATGAAACAAAATATGCCCATAATCATTTCATGCAAATGTTGGTGGACACTGGTATAATAGGCTTTTCTATTTATGCAGCTCTACTTATAGTATCGATTTATGCACTGATAAAGCTTCGAGGAAAAGAGGATTTATCCCCCTATCTATTTGGGGCATTGCTAATGATAATATTCCACGGCAGCAGCGAATTTTCGATGTCGAGGGTGGACTTTTTACCCTATGCATTTGCGGTATTTGCGCTGATATCAGCACTGCATTACAGTGATACAGCATTTATAAAAGGGCGTGCAAAGAATTTTGTAACACCTATTGTACTTCTTTCAATGTCTGTTTTTTCAGTACTACTCTTGGGTAATATCGTTGCGTCGAGTAGTGTGAGTGCCGGTGGGGCGCATATTGATATTATACATGAAAATATATCAATTGATGTGTATGACACCAACGACTATATGCTTGCATATGTTATGTATAGCTCATCTTCATCCGACCCCGAAGTCCTTGAGGATGCAGAGAAATATCTCGAGAGGCTTGAAAAAGCAAAGTCCAATTCAGTGCATTCCCAGCTTGCAACATACTACATAGCGCAAAACAATCCAGAAAAGGCATTTGAGCGGCTAATTTCCCATATAGATTACAGCCCATATAACGAAACTTTTTGGAATAATGCTATTGAAATATATTTAGAAACTATTTTAAATACAGAAAATATCGAAAACACCTACTCAAATAGGGAAATTTATGCCGAGCAGTTTATCATGCTTAAGGAAAAGCTTGCAGAAGTAAATTCTACATCCATATTAGAAATTAGAATCCATGAGGTGTATCTGCAGGTTATGGATATAATAATTGATTCAGAAAACATATCGGATGCAGAGCTTTTAGAAGCAGTACAGCGGTCAATATATGATTATGTTTATTAAATAATACAAAATATTAAAATAATACTTCCCCAAAACTAAATGTTTTGGGGAAGTATTATTTATTATGGCATCTGTTTTCACATCATTAATAAAGATTAAGTTATAGTTTGAATTTTAATATCATAGCATGCATTTTACTGTCCGCTATTCTTGTTGCGATTTTAGTGTAAAGCTTTAGTTTCTTACGAAGCTCTTTAGAAACATTCTCATAAAATCCGTTTACAGAAATGAGTTTAATATTAGCCTTATCCGCAAATTCCCGTGGGTCATTTATGTAAAAATACATCATTGCATCTTTGTTGCCAGTTTTCTTAACATATTTATTTACATATTTTATTCCATATTCATCAGTTGCATCAAAGAGAATTTCAGCATTCTTAAACTGATTTTGCAGCTTTAATATAAGTGATAAAACCTCTTCTTCTTTAAAATAGTGAAACACTCCTGCCACAACAAAAATTGTGGGCATAGTACAATCCATATGCTGTGCAAAATCAAGCTCGTTTACATTGCCTGAAATTAGAGTTTCGTTTGGTAGTATGCCTAAAATTTCCTCTCTGTTTTTTATTACAGATGGGAAATCGATCTCAAAGAAATGTGCTCTTCCAGCTAATTCACTCAGCCTAAAAGCCATTGTTTCAAGTCCACAGCCAATGCAAACCACATTGCATTTGCCATTTCCATCTACAAATTCAGCTACCATTTTATCCATATTAGCAGCCCTTGAAGCAGAGCCCATCATTGCATATTCACTGCTTTTTTCAGTGATGATGTTTTGTGGTATAAGATTTTCAAGGCTAAGAGCCTTTTCATCATAGAAATATTCGGGAAATCTATTTGATATGTATATGCGTGCCATCAGCGGTATGAATAATGTATCGGGAACACCGCTTAGTTCTTTCTTATCCATTAGTTTTCACCCTATCTTTCTTGCACAAAAATAAATTAGCGAGCCATGGGAGGAGAAAAATTCAAGCTGAAAATTATTCGATAGTCTTCGCTTAACAGACTCTTCGCTATCAAACGGAGGGGTTAAAAAGCCTTTTTTAGCGAGTATCTTATGCGCTACAAAATCAGTCACTTTACCTTTTCCCTTTACATAGAAGCAGGAAAGCATTACGCCATCCTTTTTAATCACCCGTGTAATCTCTGCAAAAGCTCTGTCTTTATCGGGGAAAACATGGAAACCATTCATGCTTAAAACTATATCAAAAGTTTCATCTTCAAATTGCAAATTCCTGGCATCGCCCCTGACAAGATTTACATGCTCACCGCCTATTCTCCCTTTTGCTATATTTAGCATATCTTCGCTGTAATCGAGGCATGTTATTTTGGCATTTACAAGTTTAGCATATTTTTCATAGACAAACACCCCCGTACCCACTGGGACATCGAGAATTTTACCGCTAAAATCGTTTGGGATTTCATCAAGGAGTTTCTCTGCGATTATGTTGTTATCCACACCATTCCAAACTATCTTTGAATATATTTTACTCCACCAAGTTTTATGAGTAATGATTGTATCGTAGATATTCCTTGAGGATTTGTATGATTTATGTATTTTATCTGCCATTTTTTCTCCTTAAATTATCAAAATCAATATTAACGCCGAAACGAGCGCCACACCTACTCCAATTACTGTGCCTTTTTAAAAACCAATAAAGTGATAAAATTTACTGTTAAACTCCTCTGTAAACTCTTCTGTGCCACTAATTATCCATCGTATAAATTTAGGACTGTAAAGAGGGCAAAGGTATATAGAAAAGCCTCTGCAAATTATTATGAAAGTAGTCATTTTACTCGATCACTGTTAATTTAAAATCACAGACAGTATCGCCGTCGCCTATGGTTTTTGTCCTTCCCCAAATAAGTTTTGGATGCATATTCCCATAAACTATATCGTCCCCCCTGCAAAATGCTTTTGTGATTTCGGGATATCCATATTTTGTGCACAGCTCAGAATAGGGACATTTTGTCATATTAAATCGCATTTCTTTAGGGGATATTTCGTAGAATACTGCGTCGAAATTCTGCTTTACCCCAAATTTTTTCTTTGTCATATTGCCAAACATAACGGGCATTTTTTTATAAATCCCCGGTATCTTCATAATCTTTGCAACAAAATTTGCAGCTCGGTAGCTTCTCCATTCGATAAACTTAAAATTAAAGGCAAGCGCATCTTCTCTGCTCACTCCATGCTTAACCTGTGCGTCAAGCAATGAAATGCAGGGGTAAATTTTCGCCCTTGTGTGGCTGTGCATAGCCTTTGCCTCGTCTGCATTTTCTTTGCAAATTTCTACAAATCTTTCAAGCGTTGAATTTGCGATTAAGCCACCCTTTTTCCTGCCATATATTTTTATCAAAAACTCTTTCGCTTGTGCTAAAAATTGATTTTTAGGCATCTAATTCCTCCTTCTTTAAACAGTTTTAGGCGGATGTAAAATCCGCCATTAACATATATTTTATGATAACACCCATTTCATGCTCTCGGTTTGAAGTTTTATCATGTTTTCGTAATCGGCAGATTTTTCTAAGAGTTCGCTATGTGTTCCCTCAGCCGAAACCTTGCCCTCTTTGAGAAGCACTATTTTATTTGCCCCTGCAATAGTCCTCATTCTATGTGCAATAACAATAACCGTCCTATCCTTTGTAAGCCCCGAAATTGCTTTTTGCACGGCGCTTTCATTTTGGATGTCGAGCGAGGAGGTGGCTTCATCAAGCAGTACAATCGGCGCATCTTTTAAAAGTGCCCTTGCAATGGAAAGCCTTTGGCGCTCACCGCCTGAAAGTTTAGAGCCATTTTCGCCTATCAGTGTACTATAACCATCCTGCATACCCATAATAAATTCGTGGCACTGTGCATTTTTGGCAGCTTCAATAATTTCCTCATCAGTTGCACCTTTTCTACCTATGCGAATATTCTCCATAACCGTATTGTTAAACAATGTTACATCTTGGAATACAATGGAAATTTCCTTGAGTAGTGTTTCGGGTTCAATGCTATTTACATCTTCACTGCCTATGGTGATTTTGCCGCTGCTCACATCCCAAAATCTTGCGGCAAGCTTCATTGCGGTACTCTTACCACCACCCGATGGCCCTACAAGCGCTGTTACTTCGCCTTGCTTTGCAGTGAATGATACATCGTTTAAAACAGTTTCGCTCGTATCGTAGCTAAATTTAACATTTTCAAAGCTAATATCATAGCCTTTAGGCGACATATTTTCTTTACCTGTTTGGATTTTTGTGTTTTCAAATTCTTTCATTCGCTCAACGCTTTTTAATGTGATAAATATACCTGCAAGGTTTACAAGCGCACCAGCAAGTGGGTCGTAAATTCTTGAAGCTATCATCAAAAACACTAAGAAAGTGAGCAGTGAAACCTCGCCAGTCGCAAGGAGTGTGACTGAAACTATCATAGTTGTGGCAATGCCGACTTTTAGTATCATCTGCGATAAATTCACAAAAGTCCCCATAACAAATTCGGCTTTAATGCTTGCCTTTTCGTGGTTATCAAAATGCTCATCCATAATATCAAGATGTGCGTTTTCTCTATTATTTGCCTTAATATCCTTAACATTTTCAAGGCATTCTTGAATTTTATCAAGATATGTAAGCGTGATAGCCTTTGTTTTTGCAGTAAAATAGTCCTGTATTTTTTTTGTGGCAATGCAGAGTATAAACGATATCGGGATAACCCATGTGAGTGAAACCGCCAAGCGCCAGTCGAACACAAACATAAAGGTTCCCATAATAATTGTGGATATAACTGAGCCAATAAAGCCTGGGATAAAATGCGAAAATGCATTTTCCATCATTGTAACATCGCCCATAATAGTTGAGGTTAAATCGGCTAAATCTCTTTTACCGAAGAAAGATAGCGGAAGTTTGCGAAGTGTTTCGGCAAGGGATATTCGCATATTTGCACTTTCTTCATAGGCTGAAATATAGCAGAAATTGTACTGAAAATAATAAAGTAGCGCCAGTAAAAACAATATAAAAATCGCATACCCCAGATAAAATAAAACAGAATATACAGGTGCACTCCCTTCTAAAATTGGCATTAATGTGTCCTGCATAAAATAGTAGGAGATAGCACTAACAGACATAATCACTATATTGATAAACACTGTGGTTATGCTTGCTTTTAGTAGTTCACTCGCTCCCTTTTCAGTTAGAGCAAAAGTTTTTTGTAAGTACTTTTTCATTATGCACCCACCTCATTCCAAATAAATGCGTTATTGTATTCAGTCCACATTTCGCTATATAATCCACCACTTAAAATAAGCTCATCATGTGTGCCCTGCTCAATGGTTTTTCCATCGGCTATAACATAGATTAAATCGGCGTTTTTGACTGTTGAAAGCCTGTGGGCAATCATCAAAACAGTTTTGCCTTTTGTGAGCTCATTAAATGCAAGCTGGATTTGATGCTCGTTTTCAGGGTCGGCAAAGGCAGTAGCTTCGTCGAGTAAAATTATCGGTGCGTCACGCAAAATAGCCCTTGCGAGTGCAATTCTTTGCGCTTCTCCTCCCGATAGATACACTCCTTTTGTTCCATAAATAGTATCGACTCCATTTGGTAGTTTAGCGATAATATCCTCACACCTTGCGGCTTTGAGCGCCTTTGCAACTTCCTCTGTTGTGGCATCGGGCTTTCCTTCACGAAGATTATCTAAAATACTCGCTTTATAAAGGTTTGTGTTTTGAAATACGAAGGAGATATTTTTCATAAGCTCTGTGTTATCAATATCTCGCACATCAACACCGCCTATTTTAACACTTCCACTCTCCACATCCCAAAAGCGTGGTATAAGGGTTGCGAGGGTGGTTTTCCCCCCTCCCGACGGCCCTACAAAAGCGACAGTTTGCCCTTCTTTTATGCTTATATTCACATTATCAACGGCTTTTTTATTCGTGTTTGGGTATGTAAAAGAGATATTTTCCATCTCTATATCAGCGGTTTTTGGAGATTTTGGTGTATTTGGCTTTGCAAGTGGTTTTTCATTTAGCAAATTATCAATGCGCTCGAGTGCGTCGCTTGCAAGCATAGTGTGCTGCATTACCCACATGATTTTCAACAGCATGAGTGAGGCAATTGGCGTAAAAATTAGATAGAAGAAAAAGCTTAAAAAGAAGCTTTTCATATCGCTTTGGCCGCTTATCATAAAAATAGATGAGAGCACTAAAAATATCGGTGTACTTGCAAGGAATACTTGAAACATCGTCATGGGCATTCTCATTCGGTACGCATAACCCGACACATATTTTTTGTACTGTGTGATTACATTATGGAATCGCTCAAATGAGAAAACCGACTGATTAAAGGTCTTTACAACGGGTATGCCTCGCACATATTCAGTTGCTTCGTTGTTCATGTTTTCAAGGGCGGTTTGATATTGTTTTATTCGCTCGGACTGGTCTTTCACCATCCCCGACATCATCGAAACTGCCGCCAGAACAATCGGCGCAAGGCTAATTAGCCCAAGCCGCCAATCAAACACAAATAGCACTATAAGCACTGCGATGGGTGTTGTATATGCACCAACTAAATCGGGCAATTGGTGAGCGAGATATGTTTCGGTAGCTCCTGCGCTATCGTTAATAATTCTGCGCAGCTTGCCACTCCCAGTATTGGAGAAAAAGCCAAGCGGCAAGGTCATTATATGGTTAAGCGCAGTTTTTCGCATATTTTTTGCAATTCTATAAGCCGCAATATGGGTGCACATAAGAGCTATCAAATATACTACCATCGCACCAATTGCACTGCCCACTGCGAGCCATGCATTTAAGGTTACGCTATCGGTGAGCGTGGCGTTTGGATAGGCTAAAATAATTTCACTTACCCCACGATAGATGAAAATAATCGGCAGAAGTGTCATAATAGCACTCACGCCCGATAAAACCATTCCCAAATTGGTGAGATGCTTGTAATTTCCTGCAAAGACATACAGCCTTTTAAGCAGTGATTTTTGTTTTTGCTTTTCCATCAAAGTTCTCCATTCCGCCGCTTTGTGGCGGCACAAAATAATAATTAATTTGCCATTATCACTCTATGGTGGCTTCCCTAAGTGATGTGGTGATAATAGCATTTTGTGTGCAATGGCATAATAGTCCTGCACTCTCCCCTAAAAGTTTAGCTTTTTAAAAACTTTTACTAAACTCATTTTATAGCTAAATTAGTTAGAATAAACTAACCTTTTCTTTAAAAAATATTGGGGGATATCCCCAATATTTAAAAATTTATAAACAATTTCCGAGTATTTCTTTTGTCCCTGCATAATAAAACCTCTGAACTTTCCCTATATACTCAAAGGCTTCTTCTTTGCTCAAATCATGGTGTATGGCTTCAAGCATATTATTAATTCCCGAAGTTGAAATAACATGCACAAAAAATTCATTTATTTTTGTTAGTTTAAAATTTTCATTTTTCATAAATACCAAAGAGGATTTTTCTTCGATTTCGATTAACTCATCTACAAATTTTTCGTATTTAGTTCCTGCTGAACAGCAAAATAGCAGTTTTGAAAGCTCAAAATCGGAATAAAGGTAGTTTAGGACTACATTTGTGCCTTTTCCCATATTTTCAGTGATATCAGTACTTTCAAAATCATACTCGCCAAGGGTTTCTTCATGGGCTCTTTTAAATAAACTCAATAATTCTTCTGCAAATTCACCGACTATCGCTTCAAACACACCATCTTTGCCTTTGAAATGATTATAGAGTGCACCTGTTGTTGCTTTTGCATTTGTTGCAATTTCTCGCAAATTTGCATTAGCAAAGCCTTTTTTCAGAAATTCTTCTTTAGCGCAGGCTATAATTCGCTCTTTTGTAAGAAACGATGAATAGCTCAAATATACCACCTCGCATAACAAGGATATTTTTAATAACTATGTTATCATATTTTTGGAATTTGTCAAGGATATTCTACATTTTTTACTTATTAAGGTGTTTTATTATTAGAACTTGGCTGGATGCCCTCTGCAATAATCGCTTTTTGTTCGGCGTCCATTGCTTTTAGTCGCTTGTGCTCGACATACACAAATCCCATAGCAACCGAAAATGCTGCAAAATCAGCTATTGGCCCTGCATAGAGCACGCCGTCCATTCCCATGAACATCGGCAAAATAATTACAAGTGGCACAAGCATAAGTATCTGCTTTGTTAGCGCTACAAACATCCCCACAAATGCTTTTCCAATGGCGGTGAAAAAATTACCCGTTATCGGCTGTGCGCAGTTGATTATTGTCATAAAGAGGTATATTCTAAAATATCTTTCGGCAAAGAGGAAATATTCTTCACTGCCAGTACCGAAAAGTGATATAATCTGCCTTGGGAATAGCTGAAATGCTAAGAACGCCAAAACCGATATTACGAGTGAATAGGTGAAGTTTTTCTTATATGCCTCTATTACCCTATCATATTTTTTAGCCCCATAATTATATCCGACTATCGGCTGTGTGCCCTGCGCTATACCCACTACGATGGTGATATAAATTATATTTACTTTTGTGATAATCCCAACTACTGCAAGTGGAATATCCTGCCCATATTCCGACTGCGCCCCATAGTGAATTAGGGTGTTGTTCATGACTATCTGGGTGATTGTCATCGAAAACTGATTTACCGCTGGCGCAATGCCGAGCGCAGTGGTTTTTATCACTGTTTTAAAATCGAACTTAAACAAATCTCTTGTAATTGGGAATGTCTTAAAATTCTTCATATAGGCTACGATCATTATAAAGGAAACTGCCTGCCCAAGAACAGTTGCCCATGCAGCACCTGCAATTCCCATATCAAAACCAAAGATAAATATAGGATCGAGTATACAGTTTATAATTGCACCCGTCATGGTGCATCTCATGGCAATTTTAGGGGAGCCATCCGCCCTTATGATATGGGCACCCCCCATTATAACCATCGCTAACGGATATCCCGCCGAAACTATCTTTACATATGTGGTTGCATAGTCTATATTTAGCTCGGTAGCACCAAAAAAATTTAGCATTTCAGTGGTAAATAGCTGCGTGATTAGCATTATAATTATACCCGAAGTAAGCACGCCGCTTATGGCTACTCCTATATATTTTTTAGCGCCCTCCACATCCTGTTTGCCAAGTGATATGCTGAAATTTGCCGCCGCACCCACTGCAAAGAGCATTGAAAGTGAGTTGGTTAGTGTGACGAGCGGAAAGGCTACATTTGTTGCCGAATTGCCGATAACCCCCATATCCCACCCTATGAATATCTGGTCTACTATATTATATATCGCACTTATTAGGCCGCCTATTATAGCCGGCATGGAGTATCTAAGTATCAATGTGGACATCGATGTGCTTTCTATTTCGGCACCAACTGCCGAAAGTGGTTTTTTATTCAATGTAATCCCCTCCTATATATCTTTCACTGCATTTATCAGTCTATCAAGGCTTATGGAAAGTTCCTCTTTATCTTTTGAGGAAAAATTTTCAAACACCTTTTCTTCCCATTCATTTTTTATTCCTAAAACGATTTCCTTCATTTCATGGCATTTTTCGGTGGGATATATTTTATACATTCGTTTATCATTATCGGATTTTTCGGTGATAATATATCCCTCACGCTTTAAAAATTCAACAGTGCGTGAAACATTGCTTGCATCCACCCCTATTATCTCTTTAAGCTCCATCTGACTGCTCCCTGGGAAATTTGATATGCGCATTATATAGATATAATTTGCACTGCACAGCCCATAGGGTTTGAGCTTTTCGTCCATATATAATCTATTGTACTTTGATATCATTGTAAGGGTTTTTAGATAATCCATATGCTTCCTCCTGAATTTTTTTGTGGGTGGATTTTATTTGTTTTTTACTATTCTTTTTTTCTGTTTTGTGAGATAGGTAGAATGTAAATAATCCGTATAAAATATCATGCTAAATTTTTATGTAATGCAGAATTTGCGGGCACTGGGGGCCATGCCCCTACAATGCAAATCTGCGATAAGGCATTAATATAAAGATAACTATA
>CAYJLI010000062.1:0-12420 GCA_964371155.1 uncultured Oscillospiraceae bacterium
TACGAACAAATCAAATCATTCAAGAAAAGTTTATTTACAAGATAGTCTGTATGTTATGAGCATAATCTCCATAAAAACAAACTGTCACTATCAAAAAAATGAATAGTGACAGTTTGTTTTTATATTTCCGATTTTATAGCTTCTCCGAAGGTGCATCTAAGCTTATATATTTAACACTTTAACTGCATCTAATAATGTTTTTTCAAATGCTAATTTGCCATATTTATCGACTTCCGCCTTATCTTTTGGCCCATGGGTTAAGCATCCTGCACCTCCGATACAGCCACCAATGCACGCCATACCCTCTATAAAATTAACATCGCTTAGCTTTTTAGAGGACTTCAGTATAGCTATTTTGCAGGCTTCTATGCCGTCGCATTTTTCCGCTTTAAGGTCAAACTCGATGTTTTGCTCCTTCATAGCTTGTGCAACAGCATCCGATAGCCCACCGCTTCTTGCAAAAATTCGCCCGAAATAGGAGGCATTGTCAAGCACATCCATAGGAAGTTCGTTTAAATTTAAGTCACGGCTGTCGAAAAGTGCTTGCAGTTCCTCAAAGGTTAAAACACTGTCTATATAAGGGCTGACACTGTCTAATTGAAACTCCATTTTTTTAGCGGTACATGGCCCTATAAATATGATTTTTGCGGTGGGGTCGGTCTCTTTAACATATTTTGCTATTCTTGCCATAGGCGATAAATTGTGCGATATATGATTTGCAAAATCAGGGAAATTTTTCTGAATATACATTACAAATGCAGGGCAACAAGAGCTTGTTAAAAACTCTTTTTCGGCAAGCTCCCTCGATTCCTCGAGTGCCACTGCATCGGCACCCAAAGCCGCCTCAACTATCGTATGAAAACCGAGCGCTTTAATTGCGCTTACCACCTGCCCTAAATTAGCGTACTGGAACTGGCTGGAAATAGATGGCGCTACAACTGCATACACCTTATAATCTTTATTATTACCGCTTTTCTTTAGGATGTCTATTGTATCTAAAATAAATGATTTATCCGAAATTGAGCCGAATGGACATTGGTAAACACAAGCGCCACATGCTATGCATTTTTCATTGATAATCTTAGCGCTGTTGTCCTCTGATTTTTGGATTGCTTTTACTTTACAAGCAGTTTCACAGGGTCTTTTTCTGCTGGTGATGGCATGGTAGGGACATACTTTGGCACAAGCTCCGCAGTCAACGCATTTATCTTCATCAATATGTGCAACATGATGTTCATCGGATGAAATAGCGCCAAATCTACATGCATCATGGCATCTATGGGAAAGGCAACCCCTGCATGACGATGTTACAATATATCCTGAAACAGGGCACTCGTCACAGGCGATATCAATTACTTCTATAACATTGGGGTTGCTCTTATCGCCGCCCATCGCTATTTTTACTCGCTCCGATAAAATTGCCCGCTCTTTATATACGCAACATCTCATGGTGGACTCTTTGCCAGTTATTATTTTCTTAGGTATATCGGTAACATTTTCAAGCAGAGTGTCGTCCCATGCATGCCTTGCAACTTCTCTTAAAACTTTATATTTTAAGTACTGAACTTTAGTATCAAATTTCTTCATCTATATATCCGCCCCTTTCTAAAAATAACTGACTTTTATCTTTTTCCCGATTTTTTCAAGAGATACTGCAAGCTCTTCTATAAGCTGCATCTTTATATTAAAATTAATAGGTAAATCTGGATTTTGGTGCGCAGGGTTAATTGCTTTTCCTACATAAAAATTAATGTCGGTAGCATCTTCAAGCAATAATCTTGCAATGGAGGAAGCGCCGTCTTTGCTTGTGCTCCACTGAGAATAAAGCTTGTTTTCTGCCAGATAATCTTTGGCATAGGTGAGCACTTTATTTATAGTTATTACCCCCTCGGTAACAAGGTCAACCCCCTCAATCTTTGCAGTTGGGGGTACATCGTCGCTAATGAAATCGAGGGAAGGTATTAGCTCTTTGTTTAAAAATTTTGCGGCTATTGATGAGGTTGCACCGCCACAGACTATATGCTTACCATCTTTTGAGAAAAATAGCGACATCATTCTGTCCGCATCATTTCTATTAGAAGGAGGCCCTATCATTAAATTCATCGGTACTCTTTTGCGCATCTTGATGGTGCAAACAGTAGTATCATCCCCAGGTTTTCCCCCATATAGGGAGTAGCATTCGTCTAAGAGGATGGTATTGAGCGTTTTAGCGGAAAATCCCACATGGCTTAAAGGGGAAATGAATTCAATAATATCTTCTCTCTCCCACCCTAAATTTAGAGAACTGCCCACACCTGCATGAATGCATCCATCGCTCATTAAAAACAGTGTATCGTTTTCATAAAGATTAATTTTAGACATTAAAATCTTTTTGCCATTAATTATTATCTCGTTATAGGAAAATTCATGGTGTGCCGAGTCTCGAAACAAGATAACTCGTGGATTATCGTATTGTATGATTTCCGCTTCTTTGTTTCCATTAAAAATTCTTACGATTGTGAATGTTGAGTATGCGAGTCCTCGCACATTGCAGACGGGCAAAGTTTCTGCAATTGTTTCTACACAATCGCTTATACTTAAGCCTTCGGAAATCATGGTGGAGATGATTTTTGATGTTAGGGTTGAGAGGATATTCGCCTTTACTCCGCTTCCGAGTCCATCTGCTAAGACTATCGTAGTAGACCCATCACATCCCTCTACAACACACACTTGATCGCCACACAATTCCTCGGTGTATTTATTCAAACTATTAAAACCAATGTCGGGGCATAAATTAGTCATCTCTAATCGACTCCTTTAGCTTGGTAAGTGCAATTTTTGTTTCTGCCGCTGTTTCTCCCAGTAGGGAGGCTATTTCATGCACCACTCTCATTTGCTTTTCTATAACTTTGTCGGTTGTGTCGATTGTTTTGCGGCTTATCTCTTCTTTCTTGGCTTTTTCTTCCTCTTCTTCGGTGATGTCACGCATAATGCAAACAAGCATTTTATACTGCTTATCAAAAATAATTATCTGATGTATATGCTTGTTATACTCTGCTAAATACACCCTTTTATCTTTAATGGGAACCCCCGTATTTCTAACCTGAATGAAGTCGCTTGGATCCAATATCCTAATAATTTGCTCTCCTAAAATATCGTTTTGAGAGCGCAGATTTAATAATTTTACCGAAGCCTGATTTGCCCTTTGCACTTCTAAATTATCGTTTAAAACAATAATTGCATTCGGTGTATTATTTACAATTAAATCAGAAAAGGTTTCTGCTTTTTCGCTTAAAAATGGAAGACACATGGTGAGGTCTGCCTTGCCATAATACACTGCCTCCGCTTTTTCTCTGCAAGAATTGTAGCCACAGGAGCCACAATTAAGCTCGTCCTCCTCGGTTGCTTTTCCTATTTGCTTTAGTATATTTGCAATATCGCTTTTCGACGGTGGGGAGTGAAGTTGATCTATCACTGTGAAGTTTTTACGCATATTTTCGAGCGGTAGGGGGGCAACTGCAAAATCCTTTTCCCCTGCATAGCTACTAATGCTAATATTATCTAAAATAGAGTTTTTCCTGATTTTCTCCATAACAGGGCCACCTATGCAGCTACCCACACAGGCGGACATTTCTATAAAGCATTTACTAATTTTACCCTCGAGTATTTCGTCTAAAACTTTCATGCAATTTTCAACACCATCAATAGCAAAATACGAATAATCGGGGGCTTTGTTTGTTATTGTTTTAAGTATGCCGCCCGTTGTGGGGAAAAATCTGGCTAAGCTCTCTTTGGTGTTATCTTTTTGCTCATCCATATCCGCTTTTATGCCCTCTTCATCCAGCCACTGGCTAAGCTCTTCAAAGGTTAAGGCTTCATCTACAATCCCTTTGTAATAACCTGCTTCATCTTTTTTTGCAACACACGGCCCGATAAAAACAACTTTTGCATCGGGATATCTTTTCTTAATATCAAGTGCGTGTGCCTGCATGGGGGATACAATCCCCGCAAGACATGGCAAAAGGCTTGGATAGTATTTTTGAATAAGTAAGTTTACCGAGTGGCAAGAAGAGGTGATGAGTATATCTTTCTTTTCTTCAGTTATCATTTTTTCGTAAGCGTCTTTTACAATGGTTGCGCCTATTGCAGTTTCTTCTGCATGGTGAAACCCAAGCTTAATTAGGGCTTTTTCCATTGTTTTTATCCCAACTCCATCATAATTTGCGATAAAAGACGGGGCAATAGAGGCTATTACGGGCACTCCCGAATAGATATGCACTTTAGTAGCTTCTATGCTGCTATCAATTTCTTTGGCATTTTGAGGACAGTTTACAAAACATTGACCGCATAGGATGCATTCTTTAGTTACAATATTTGCCTGCCCCCCTGAAAAGCGTATGGATTTAACAGGGCAGCAGCGTATACATTTATAGCAGTTTTTGCAATTTGATTTCTTTAGTTTTAAATATTCAGCCATATACACTCTTCTTCCTGATTAAATTTTTTGCATTATTTCTTTTTCGAAAAACATCTCAGCACCCTCGGGCTTAACAGAGTGTACGACATCATCTATCGCCACACATACACCCTCCTGACATTTGGACATGCAAAATGCGCCCGACAATTCAATCTTATCCTGCGCATTATGTGTCTTTATTAGCTCCTGAATTTTTTCAACTACTATCTTTGATCCTTTTAAATGACATGAGCTACCAATACATACTTTAATTTTCATACCGTTTACCTCACTTTTAACTTTGTTAATATTTTAACACTCTAATATTTTAACATATATCAGTTTTTGTGTAAAGTGGCAGACAGTCATTTAATGGCATTAAGAAAATTTTTGTCAGTCCGCTACAATAAAATAAACAAAAATATTTTTTTTAGTTTAAAAACACAAAAAACACTTTGTTTCTCATTTATATTTTTAAACCCCCTATAAATCATGGGATTTATAGGGGGTTTAAATAAAAGTAAAACTAATAATAAGCCCTGCTTTTATATTTATTTAGTTTTTAATAGTGGAAATAAAATTCATCACTTAAAGGAAAATCCACTCCTATTTCAGTAACCCACAAATTACTACCCGCATTCCATCCATTATCATCAGGATTTGGATTTCCGCCAGCCACTTCAATTTCTCTTGTAGCTACATCAATCCTAAAAATGAAATGCTGGCTCTTTCCTGCGGCGGATTGCGCCCCGACATTACTTTCCCCAGAAATTATTTCGTTTAGCTGATTTTCAAGATTTTCCGCCAAAGAAAGTCCATTAGAATGCTTTACCTCTTTTATGCCCGAGTCGTGTGCAGCGCCTACTTCAATAGATTTGTTACTATTTCCAGTTAGCCAAGCAACTCTAATTAAAGCGTCGGTAGGGATTTCATTTCTTGGGTCTGTGATTAGTAGTAATGTTGCATCTACAATTTCAGTTGCAACCTGAAAATCATTTGCCTGTTTTGAGCGTTCTATATATACAGTATATCTGGGTGCAATAACCGCAACCAATGTAATTACTATTGCAATAACTACCATGATTTCAACCAGTGTGAAGCCTTTGTTGTTCTTAATATTTTTTTTAAATCTAAACATTTTAAAATCCTTTGTAAAACATTTGTTGTTATTCTAAATTTTATTTCTTAATTAAAATATTTCAAATCTTTTATTATTTTAGTTGCCTCTTGCGCCGATGGCTAACCACTCAGCTGGTATCCCATCTATTATTCCTGTTGAGGAATTAATTGTAAAAGAAAAATCGGTTTCTAAAGCAACCTTGGATTCTCCGAGTTGTCCAATATATCTATTGCTTACCGAATCATCATACCATCCCATAACTTTAAGCAGTGGTATTCTCATAGCGTCTCTAATTGCCGCCTCGTAAGAAATTACATCGGGGTCAACATCGATAGTTCCCGCACTTCTCCATCCACCCACCGCCGAATTATCATCCACCGAGTGCCAAGTAATAGTAAAATCCGTGCCTGAGGGAAGGCCGTTTTTAGGGTCGTTCATTACCGCCGTAGTAGCTCGCATAATTTCTGATGCAATTTGCACATCATTTGCTTCTCTGCCTCTTTCAATATACTGCAAATATTGTGGCGCCAATACACCTGCTAAAACTGCTAAGACTCCTATTACTATTATTAGTTCGATTAAAGTAAATCCCTTGTTTGATTTATTATTATGTATCACTAAATTCACCTCCCTTTTCGCAAGTTATATAATACAGAATTTTGGCTATAAAGTCAAGAAGTTTGGGCTAATTCAAACACCTGCAACCCAAACAAACACCGCTTTTAGTGGAATAATTTTTCTCCCCGCCTTAAATATTCTTCCCCCTGCCTATGACAGGGGGAAGAATGTGTTTTAATTTATTTTTATGCTGCGTTTTCAATGCTCTTTAATGTGTTCATCATATTCTCAGCAAATACCGCATATCCCCTTGTGGGCTCATTTACAAACACATGGCTTGCCGCTCCCACAAGTTGCCCGTTTTGCACTATCGGGCTACCGCTCATACCTTGAATAATGCCCCCCGTCTTATCTAAAAGCTCGGGGTCGGTAACCCTTATTACCATGTTTTTCGTAAGGCTATCGTCCGATAGATTTACATTTTCTATCACAATGTCATACGACCTCGATTGAGAGCCCTCAATTGTGCATATAATCTGCGCTGGGCCGGTTTTTACTTCATGCTTAAAGGCAAGTGGTATCGAATACATTTTTTTTGGAGTTTCATTTATTTTGCCGAAAACACCTGTTTCACTGTTTAAAAGAAGAACACCGGTGTCACTTATTCCCGAAAATGTTCCCTTTAATTCGCCAGGGTGGCCGCTGTATCCTTTGCTCAGTCCCGTGATATTTACATCCGTAATCTCCCCACTGGATAGGGGCATCATTTCACCGGTGTCTATATCACTCACAGCGTGCCCAAGCCCTGCAAACATGCCTGTGTCGGGGTCGATAAATGTCATGGTTCCAAGGCCTGCGGAGCTGTCCCTAATCCACACACCAGCTCGATAACTCATATCGTCCTTGTGCAGTGCGGGAGTCAGTGTGGTGAAAAATCTCTCACCATTTCTCTCAAGCTCAACAGTTACTTCCTCGCCACCACAACCGCTTATCTGAGCTTCTAAATCCTCATTATATGCTATTTCGTTGCCATTTACCGATATGATGGTATCGCCCATGCAAATTCCTGCCTCTTTAGCAGGGTTTACACTGCCGTTTTCAGTGGGAATATCGCTCATCCCCACCACCAGCACTCCCTCGGTAAACATTTTAATGCCAAAAGGTGTTCCCCCCGGAATTACAAGCTCCCTTTCGACAACCTGTACACTCACTTCTTTTACCGCAACATTGCCAAAAGTGGATAAACTAACTTTAAGCTCATTGCCGATTTTAGAAGATAAATGCTCAGGCATTTCGGTAGCAAGTCCGCTGACGGTTACGCTTTCGGGTAAACTAAGGGATAATTTTTCGCCGCTTGCCAGATAAAAATTGTCAGGTATTACGGCTTGCATATATATTCCGCAGGATGCAGTAACTGCAAAAGATATAGAGGCTATACCGCAAAAAAACCGAGCAACTTTTCTCGCTCCTCTTCTAAAACCCATTATCATCGTCCAATCATCTTATTTGCAACAAAAAATATGTTGCCTTATTAATTTGCCACTAAATCATAAATTTATTGTTGCCAAAATTCTATTATTTTAGCATAAGATTACTAATTTTTTTACAGTTAAATTTTAAAGTGGCAATTTAGGCACTTTGATTTTTTCTTGGTATAAAAAATTCATCTTTTTACCTTTAAATTTTTTTGAAAGTGGTAGATTTTTAAAAAAATTTATGGTACAATGTAAAAGAAAATATATTCGGATTTATGTTTAGAAGGATTGTGATACCGATGAAAGTAGCTATTGTGGGATGTAGAAAGGATAGAAATTATCCTTTGGATAAAATTATTGAGAATATTCCAAAAAATTGCTCGATGATAATAAGTGGAGGCGCCGTAGGAATAGATAGCCTTGCTGAAAAAGCGGCAAAGGAAATTGGCGTGCCCACTATGATATTTAAGCCAGATTATGATAAGCATGGCAGGGGAGCACCTCTAATACGCAATAAGGAAATAGCCGATAATTGCGACATGCTCATTGCTTTTTGGGATTTTTCCTCTAAGGGGACAGCGCATGTAATAGATTATTGCACTAAAAATGCTGTGCCTTTTAAGATAGTTTCCATACTTTAGGTGGGACTCAAAAAGCTATTGCCACCAAAAGTAGTACAATAGCTTTTTAGTTTTTTTCTTTGAAGAGGGAAGCTGTGCCAAAACAGGGTAATCTGCCTTTATCCGCTAAATGAATATAGCTACCATGCCCAAATAATGAATAAAAACATATCTTAAATAACTTACCCCCACCCTAAAGGTGGGGGTA
The DNA here is from genome assembly GCA_964371155.1 of uncultured Oscillospiraceae bacterium. Classification (GTDB taxonomy): domain Bacteria; phylum Bacillota; class Clostridia; order Oscillospirales; family Ruminococcaceae; genus CAYJEQ01. Next base: position 8,417 of record CAYJLI010000062.1, read on the forward strand.
AGTTAGATTGCAGAGATAGTCTGCAATCTAAATAGACTAAAGAGAAAAGATGAAAGACAAGGAGCAAAACTTTTAAATAAGCGAGTAATACGAGGGTATATGAGCGTAATTTGAAAGTTTTAAGCGACACAGTAAGCAAAAAATCATAAGATTTTTTGTGGTTTCGCTTTTGTCTTCGGTCTGAATTACCCCCACCTTACGGTGGGGGTAATTTTTGTTTAATTAGATATGATTTTGATAATGCAAGAAAGAGTTATGCAATTATAACGCTTAAATGAGGTGTAACAATATTTAGTATAAGCATCCATGAAAAAACAATTGTAAAGCCCATACACATTATTAAAAACGCTGCCCTGTATGAGGAGTTTTTAATCTTTGTCGCTGTGAGCGCAAAGAGCACACAGGCTAAAATCATCGCAAGTATATCCAAAAACACATGGGTGAGTACTGCGGAAATTTGAAAATTTTGCTCTATTGTTCTCGATAGTGGAGCTGCAACAATATGTGTAAAAGGAACAAATATTAATGGTATTATCGCAATTGAAAAGCTCTGCTTGCCATTTCTTAGATAACTGAAAGACATAATAAGAATAAGTACTACCACTGCCCAACATTCAACCAACATAAAAAGCCCCCCATGCCTTGCGGCGAATTAATAAGTAATAGTTAATAGTGATTAATTTAAAGTTTTCGTCATGGGTAAAACTGCGCTGTATTTAGCTTTAAAATGCATCGTGGAATATGTCCACTGCCGGTGCGGTGTCGTCCGCTATTACTAATATAACATATTCACCCACACTGTCTATGTATGCATTTTCAAGTTTTGGCATTTCGACTGGGATATAATCACGGTATTCGTTTGATAAGTCCAAAACCCTCTGCTCAAGTATGGCTTTTACTGCATCGGTTTCCCCTTCAACAGCTTTAAAGATTGCTATTTCTTCCGCAGTTGCCTTTGATGCACATGAGTATACTATATATTCTGCCACCACTTCGGCATCATAATCAGTGTAGAGCAGTTCCTCCACATTCACTTCGCTCATCTCGATAAGTTCACCCAAGAGCACTGTTTCGCTTTTCATCTGCTCGGCAGTTGCCGCTATGTCTATTTCCACTGAAGCCTCACCACTACTACAAGCAGTAAGCAGCAGTACTGATGCTAATATTAATGAAATAATCTTTTTCATCCCATTTATCTCCTTTATTAATTAAAAATCTCTATATTTTAAGCTTCTCTATGTTTTATCCACTAATCTATATTGGATAGCTATTGTGATGATGACTACATAGCATCTTTTTATATGTCTATTCATCGTCCGACGGTGTTAGAATTTCATCATCTTCGGGAGTGAGGATTTCTTCCTCCTGCTCCTCAGCAGGGGCAGAGGGTTCTTCACTTTCCGCAGACTGCTCTACATCAGTGCCGCCTTCCTGTGCTACTGTGTGCATTTTTAGATAATCCATCCATCTTGTGTAGTACTCGGCGTTAAAATGCAGACCATCTGGGGTCACTTCATCCGCAAGACCGCCGTCCTGCTCTGCAAAAGCAGAGGCAACATCAAGGTAGTAAACCCCTTTTTCTGCCGCCATTTCGGCAAGTAGCACATTCGCCGTTGCTATCTCTTCATTTGTTAGGGTGGAATTGTATCTTGACTGAAATTTCGCCTCATTTATAACCATGATCGACTGCACATATATCACTGCGTCGGGCTTTATCCTTTTTATTTCATCAACAAATGCACCGTACTGCTCCACTGTTGGCTCAGCACCCATATTGCCAATTCCGTTTGCACCGAGCATGATATATACTTTATTCGCCTCTGTCTGCTCTAAAGCCTGTGGTATGGTGAGTGTAGTGCCGTCTATATCAATGACTTGCTTTGTAAAGATTGAATATAGGTTTATCCCTGTGTCCGCATAGACTGTGGCATTTGGCATTGCGCTGTAAAGCTGTATCCCTGTGGTGAGTGAGTCTCCGATAAACACCGCATCGTCAAAATAACTGCTATGAACTCTTTCGCCCATGGGCACTGTGGCATCAGCTGAAATCTGCTGGGCTACCCCTTCTCCCTCGGTGGACACCTGAGAACTCTCGGCTAAGTCGTCGGTATCGGAAGCGCTTTGCTCGGCTGAGCTTTCTTCGCTTGATTGCTCTAAGCTCTCGCTTTCTCTTGCCATCTCCGCTGCTCTTTCCTGCTCCTCTTTATACTCGGAGGGTGAAAACGGCTTATCGGCTTCTATATCGCTTGCAGAAGCACTCTGCCATGCATACGCTGAAATTGCCGCAATAGCCACGCAGAAAACAACCGATAGGGTTACTGCGAGATAGGGCGGCATATTTTTAAAATGTTTCATTTTTCTATTTATCTGTGGCATCTATTTTCTCCATATTAGCATGATATAATTTGCCACATAGTGGCGAGAAAGTGGGCATAAAATGTAATAAACACCTCATACACTAATGGCTTTTTGTGGCTTTGGTTGTGTTTATTACCCATTATATATTAGAGGGGTAAAATTGTAAACAGAAATTTGTGTAAAAAAAGTGACAATTCTATTTTTTTCGACATTTTTTTGCCCGCACTTTCCAAATATATCTGATAAAATAATATTATTAATATCGAAAAATAATTCGTATTACAAATAGTTATAAACATTTTCAACAGACTTATTCACCGAAAAGCTGTAATATTCTCTTGTTTTTAGCTATTTCAAGTGATTTTCATGAGTTTTCAACAGGTTTTCCACAGTTTTTCTGTTTATAACTTTCTATATTCAATTTCAAATTTTTTCATAATTTATATGAAAATTCAAAAAAATTTTTTCTACATTTTACCAAAAGTAATTTCTACTTTCCATTAAAGCATATAATATTTTCTTTAGTGGGTGTTTACTATTTTAGCCTTTTCTTAGTTTTAACAAGAAATTCATTGTAGCTTCACTCTGGATATAATCCATATAGCTTATGTCCGTACTGCTTTTGGATATTAACTGCAAAAAGTTCTCTTCGCTATAATTATTAAAAAATTGCACAATAAGCTCATTTACTATCGCCCTCGATGTGCTTTCGTACTGCTCCCTGCTTAAAAATGCATCTTTCTCGCTGAGTATGCTTGAGGCGGTGTAAATGTCGAGAATATTATTGCCTTCAAATAATGTAATGCCAGCCACTGTCATTTCTTCGCTGATTTCACACTCAATGCTCTCCTCAAAAAGCTCGGTGAGCACCTCTACATCAAGATGCATATATCTGCTCGGGAGTGCCTCCCCCATATTCACCACCGAGCTCATTGCACCCTGCACACCTTTTGTGGTATATGCGTCCGATATTTCATTTTCATTTAGAGTAATTAGCTCCACATCGCCTTTTAAAGGGCTTATTTTTAACACTCCGGCAAGGAGTGGTTTGGTGTTTGAGTCGATCATTAAGAGCACTGCAAAATCCTGCTCAGTAGTGGGGAGGTATACTCCTTCAGCAAGGGCATATGCGTCCATTTCTTCCTCTTTTAAAGTTACGCTTATATTAGCAACCATATAGGAAAAAATCACAACAAACCCCAAAGCCGCAATTGCAAATGTTGCTAAAAAAGACTTTACAGTAATAATTTTATTTTTAGGCATAAATACTGCCTCCTTATAAATTGATTTTGCCAAAAGCGAAACTCTTTAACTTTTCACTAAAAAAGTCTCCGCTCTTTTGCTCTTAAAAATTTGCTACATTCTTTTTTTCGGCTTCGCCTACTTATTTATGGGGCTTTGCCCCAAACCCCATAATTTTTTGAAAAAAATTAAGTAAAACTTTATTTTGTTTTGCCATCGGCGACACTCATTAACTTTTCACTTTTTACTTTTCACCCTTCACTGTCCTCTTATAAATAATACTTTGCATTATTTATATTCTGTGCACTATTTTAAATAAAATCAAGACAAAATCAATTATCTATGTTATAATAAACACAATTATGCATTATAATAGTTATTTATCGTCTTTATGTTTATTATAT
>CAYJLI010000063.1:0-12081 GCA_964371155.1 uncultured Oscillospiraceae bacterium
ATATAATAAACACATATTTATCAAAAAAAATTATTAATGTTTAATTGTGTTTATTGTATCATAAAAGTAAAGCGTTATGATACAATCAGCCATCACTTTCGGTTGCTATTAAGTGGCGAGAAAGTGGGCATAAAATATAATAAACACATATTTATCAAAAAAAATTATTAATGTTTAATTGTGTTTATTATATCACAAATTTTAATAATTCTACAATGACTATATTGTAAACAAATTTATCTGCAAAAAAATCTTGCAAATTTTTATGAAAAATGGGATAATGATATGAGGTAATTGCAAAATAAATTTAAGAAGGGGAGGTAAGCAGGACTTTAAAAGTGTGAAAATAAAACAAAAGCGCCACGAGCCTTAAATAAGGACGACGAGGTGGGAGGAGTATCGAAAATTCGGCGGATGCCTCCCCGCTTTTCCCAAAGCGAAAAACCGAGCAAATCCACGGGTAACCGTTGGGACAAATCTCAGTTTATGGGACGCACTTACTTGCAATTATCCTAAAAAATGCAAATACACTAATGATCACATGCATATAATTATAAAGGCATAATCAAAACCTTTTTATATTTTTCATCACAAAGCAATTGTAAAATATAAAATTAATAGCAGGCCCTGCGAATAAATAATGTTAATTATAGCTTAGCTTTGATTATTAGTCATAATTATCTGCAAAGTAAATATTGTGTTGCAATTTAAGATTAGGAGAATTTTTTATGTGTGGAATAGTAGGATATACAGGACATCGTGAGGCGGTAAATATACTGCTTGACGGCTTATTAACACTCGAATACAGAGGGTATGACTCTGCTGGAGTTTCGCTTATTGAGGAGGGCAGAATTGCCACCATCAAGACAAAGGGGCGAATTTCCACCTTGAGGGAGAAATGCGAAAGCACCCCCCTTAAATCCCGTATCGGCATAGGCCATACCAGATGGGCAACCCATGGTGAACCCACGGATACAAACGCCCACCCCCATTATACAGAGGGATTATCCCTTGTACACAATGGAATAATTGAAAATTATCGAGAGCTTAAAGAGATGCTTATGCAAAATGGCTATAAATTTGTAAGCCAGACGGACACCGAAGTAGCGGCGAAATTGGTCGATTATTTCTATGAGGGTGATCCTGTAAAAGCTCTCCATAAAGCTGCGGAGAAATTTGATGGATCATATGCGCTTGCGGTGGTGTTTAAAGAATTTGAAGATGAAATTTTTCTTGTGAAAAAAGATTCACCGCTCATTGTGGCAATAGGCGAAGACGAGCATTTTGCCGCTTCGGATATATCGGCGGTACTGAGATATACTAATAAGTACATAGTCCCAAAAGACGGCGATATAATCAGAGTTTCACCGACAAGCTTTAAGGTGTTTGACAATCAGCTAAATGAAGTGTCGAGAGAAATAGAAGAGGCTAATTGGTCGGTTGAGCAGGCGAGAAAAGTTGGCTATGAGCATTATATGCTAAAAGAAATAAACGAGCAGCCAAAAGCAGTGGCGGACACTATAAGCCCAAGGATTAAAAACTCTGTCCCAAATTTTGATTTCGACGGTATTCCAAGCGAATTATTCGAAAAAGCGGAGCGAGTACAAATTGTGGCTTGTGGAACTGCAATGTATGCAGGACTTGTGGGGAAATCTCTGATTGAATCACTTGCAAGGGTGCCCTGTGTCACCGAAATAGCTTCGGAGTTTCGCTACAACGATCCAATATTTACCCCAAATGAGCTAATAATTATTATTTCGCAATCGGGGGAAACCGCAGATTCACTTGCGGCACTCCGCCTTGCAAAGAGCAAAGGAATGACAGTTATTGCAGTGGTGAATGTGGTGGGCTCAACCATCGCAAGGGAAGCGGACTATGTGATAAAAACCCTTGCAGGTCCCGAAATATCGGTGGCAAGTACTAAAGCATACAGCGTACAAATATCGGTTATGTATTTAATTGCGTTTTTACTCGCATATAAAAAGAAGCAAATAACTGAAGATGAGCTTAGAAATTTCACCGAAAAGCTCAGCAGCATACCTGCACTAATTGAGAAAACACTCGCTGAGGAAGAAAATATCAAAAGCATAGCGGCACAGCTAAAAGAGACTGATAAAATGTTTTTCATCGGCAGGGGCATTGACTACGCCATGTCCTGCGAGGGCTCACTAAAGCTAAAAGAAATTTCATATATTTTCTCAGAAGCTTCTGCGGCAGGTGAGTTAAAACATGGGCATATATCACTTGTAGAAGATAAAATGCCGCTTGTGGCAATTTGTTGCCAAGAGAAAACAGCGGCTAAAACAGTGAGCAATATACGAGAGGTGAAGGCGAGGGGCGCCGATGTTATAATGATATGCAAGCAGTCTTATGACGCTGAGAGCGATATATCCAATAAGATTATTCGCATACCAGATTGTGAAGATTTATTTACTCCACTTCCAACTGCGGTCACATTGCAACTCTTAGCATATCACACAGCAGTAATCAAAGGATGCGATGTTGATTGCCCGAGAAATTTAGCTAAATCGGTTACTGTTGAATAAATATCAATATTTTAGGCTAAAAGGTATTGACAGAGAGTAGCGTAAAGTGTATAATATTAGTGTTATCGCAAAATCTCTAAGGTAACAAGGGGTTTTGAGAGATAAAAAATCTCCTGCCTCGAGCGGAGGGAGGGAATCGTAAATGGCAGAAATTCGTGTAAAAAGTGATGAATCTTTGGACAGTGCGCTAAGACGCTTTAAAAGACAATGCGCAAGATCTGGAGTATTGGCGGAAGTGCGTAAGAGAGAGCACTATGAAAAGCCCTCTGTAAAGCGCAAGAAAAAATCCGAAGCAGCACGCAAGCGTAAGTTTAAGTAATTAAAGGTTCATAGAGTAGTGAAAGCGGGCTTTTGTCCGCTTTTATTTCTACTTTGTAGTAGAAATAAGTTGTGGTTTTTGAATTTTTGTTGATTTTTTGAGAAAAATATTGTAAAATAATAAAGCTGTGTGATGCAGCAAATTAAAACAAAAGCAGGGCGGTATATACTCGCTCATGCAGATATGCGGGTCCTGTGCGACAGTAAACTGCGAACCATGTCAGGCGGGGAACCGAGCAGCATTAAGCGGTTATTACTGTGCGCCGCAGACAAATCTGTATATCTGTATGACCGAGCATATAGCAATTAATACCCCTGCTGTTTTTTGTTATTATAGGGATGGTTAATCATTATATCCTGCAAAGGAGTGGCGAATATGCGTCAAGCGCTTTACCGCAAATACAGACCAAAAAGCTTTGCCGAAGTTGTAGGCCAAGCACATATAACGGAAATTATTAAAAATCAAATAGGTGATAAAAAAACAGCTCATGCCTATCTTTTTACCGGTTCAAGGGGCACGGGTAAAACTACTTGCGCCAAAATAATCTCCAAGGCGATAAACTGCCTTAATCCCTCCGAGGGCGAGCCCTGCGGAGTTTGCGATATATGCATGGGCATAGATAACGGCTCTGCACTTGATATAGTTGAAATAGATGCTGCAAGTAATAATAGTGTCGACGATGTGAGGGAGCTCAGAGAAGAAGCAGTGTACACTCCCGCCATGGCAGAGTTTAGAGTATATATTATAGACGAAGTGCACATGCTTAGTACAAGTGCTTTTAATGCACTGCTTAAGATAATGGAAGAGCCACCCGAGCATGTGGTGTTTATACTTGCAACTACCGAAGTGCACAAAATCCCTGCCACAGTTATTTCACGATGCCAGCGCTTTGATTTTAAGCGAATAGACATGGCAGAGATTGCGGATAGATTATTGGAAGTTGCACAAAAAGAAGATATAAATCTTACGCGGGACGGAGCGCTCTACATTGCAAAGCTTTCTGACGGTGGAATGAGGGATGCCCTATCGCTACTCGATGTAGCTTCGGCTAAGCATGAGATAATAGATGCCGATGCAGTGGCTAAAACTGCGGGGCTTTTAGATGCAAAATACATCACTGAAATAGTGGAGCATATTATAAATAGGGATGTCGCCATGGCGATTAAATCACTTGAAACTGCACATGAAAATGCTGTGGAATACCAAAGGCTCGCAGTGCAACTCATAGAATATATGAGGGACATGATGATAACATACTCACTGCCACAGCCGGAAGAGTTTTTGATATCGGCAACTTCCGCCGAGGAAATACGCAGACAGAGCAGTGCATATGGCATGGAAAATATTTTAAACGCCATCTCAGTCCTTAGCAAGGCACTTGACGGCATGAGCAAGACCACGCAGTCCGCCATTTTACTTGAAGCGGCGGTGATAAGGCTTTGCACGGATACAAAGGCACAACCTGCAAATCAAGCAGTAAAGTCAGCAAACACTGAGGACAGTAAACTAAATGAAAAAATAAAAGAGCTTGAAAATACAGTGAAATCCCTTTTAGAGGGTGGTGTTGCGCCGAAAAAAGCAAAAGCACAGCCTGTAGATACAGCGGTGCCAGTCACCGAAAGGGAAAGAAGGCTTGCGAAGCCATTTTCTAAATGGCAGGAAATACTCGAAATACTCAAAACTTCAAATGGCGCACTCTATGGAGCGCTTACAAATTCTTCGGCATATACCTGTGATGAAATACTGCTGATTGACTGCAAGAGCGATTTATTTTTAAATCTAATCCGAGACAATGAATACGCAAGGACAAGCCTGAGAAAAGCGGCACAGGATGTGAGTGGTGTAAGGTATAAGCTTGGACCATATAAAGAAAATGAATATAGGGTTAGTGAAGAAAGCGACCCGATTGACGACATTGTAAATACTCTCAGCGCCACCGATGTGGAGCTGGAGCTAAAATAAAAAAACAGGGGAAACCCATATAATTTGGAGGAAACATCTATGAAAGCAAGACTACCTAAAGGAATGGGCGCAGGCCCTTCCAATATGCAAGGCATGATTAAACAAGCTCAAAAAATGCAGGAAGATATGGAAGCTAAAAAAGCTGAACTCGATTTAATTGAGCACAAAGTAGCCGTAGGCGGTGGAATGATTGAGCTTACAATCACAGGCGCAAAAGAAGTAAAGGCAATTGAGATTAAGCCAGAAATTATCGACCCTGAAGAAGTGGAAATGCTTCAGGACTTAATAATTGCCGCAGTAAATGAGGGCATACGCAAGGTAGAAGAAGTTTATACACAGGAAATGGAGGGCATCACAGGTGCTCTAAACATTCCAGGAATGTTATAAGATTATGAGTTATCAAGTAGTACCGCTGATAAAGCTTATAGAACAATTTGAGAAGATGCCGGGAGTGGGTAAGAAATCTGCGCAACGGCTCGCCTTTAATCTGCTAAGTTACAGCGACGAGCGCACCGCAGAATTTATAAATTGCGTAAAAGAAGCGCATGAAAAAATTAAGCGTTGCAACTGTTGCCAAACACTTACCGACAAGGAAATTTGCAGCATATGCGAAGACTCAAGGCGTGATGCCTCTATAATTTGTGTGGTGGAAGATCCGAGGGATTTGCTCGCCTTTGAACGCACAAAGGAGTATAATGGAGTATATCATGTACTGCATGGGCTTATATCACCGATGGATGGAATAGGCCCCGAGCAGATATATGTAAAGGAGCTTATTACACGCCTTGGAAGTGATATAGTGAAAGAGGTAATAATGGCGACCAATCCCACTGTTGAGGGAGAAGCCACCGCAATGTATCTCTCCCGTCTCATAAAACCGATGGGCATAAAGGTAACAAGGCTTGCCTATGGAATACCCGTTGGTGGAAATTTAGAATATGCCGATGAAGTAACTCTTTACAGAGCGCTTGAAGGCAGAAGTGAAATTTAGATTTTAAAAAAGGTTTTTATCTACTCACAGTAGATAAAAACCTTTTTAATATATGGAATAAGCTATGGGGAAAAGAGTGCCCAAGGGTGGCAAAAGCTTCACACAGAGGGTTTTGAGTGAAAATCCCACTCAAACTGCTTTTAATCATCGTGCGAGTTAATATATTTACGCCACCACTAATTACTCGACCTTGAAAGACCTATCAGCGCACCTATACTTCCAGAAATAATATCCCTGTACTGCGATATTGTAACTCCGTTTGTAGCATTTGCCACAATATACTCGGAGAAATTTCGCACGATTAAAAGAGTTATAAGGCAAAAAAGACAAACAGAAGTCAGCACTATTATCTGAACATTAGCCTTAAAGAGCTTTTTTTCACCCGATATGCTTAGTGGTTGGTCAATCGTTAAAAGCTCAGCAACTGTATTTGCTCTGCTCTCCTCTAAAGAAATTGCCTTAGGGATATCTTTTTCCTCCGAGGAAAAGCCTATGCTCTTTGGAGGGGGAGGGGCATTCTTAATACTCTTGTTTTTAAGAGCGAAATCTGTGGTGGAAACCATGCTCATAATATAACCAAAAATCGAGCTGATAGCTGTCCTGAATATTATATCTATCTGTGCAATATCCTCATGCTTTACATCTACAAAAAGAGCGGTAGCGGACTGTATCATAAGTAAAGCAAATATTAAAATTAGTCCGAAAAAAGCAATGTTTTTGCTGCTGATATTCGAAAGAGATAATTTTCTATCTTTCAATATTTACACCATCCTTTATAAAAATCGGGGAGTATAATTACTCCCCGATTTTTTGCAATATTGTAAAAAGCAAAATGCAATTGACTGTATTTGATTTGTAAAATACAATCTAAGCATTTTACTATTAACTTACAGATAATGCGTAGTTTTTTATAAAACTATGCAATCGGGTCAGGAGTTACTTCCTCAGTTATCATCTGAGCAAGCTCAACTGTATCTTCCATTTTCATGCCGATTAGCATTTGGTTTTTAATTACATCTCTGAGCATTTTCTTAGCAGAGCTGTTAACCTTCATGATATCCTCAAGGGATGCGGCAGCATCAGCAGTTTCGAGTGTACCTAAAGCGAATTGGATTTTTTCAGCTTCGGCATTTAGGATATGTGCAAGGCTGAGCTCTTCCATACCGATGGAAGAAAGTATAATGTTTACTGCGTCATCTCTATTGATATTTACGGTAGAGTTAATATCAGGAATATTAGGCATTGACATAATAGATAATCTCCTTTTAGTTTAAGTTTAATTGATTGTAGGGAATTCGTTCTACAATAATATTCTATTCTCAAGCACTTTATAGTGTTACATATTATTTTTTACAATGTTTGATAATGAAAAATGAATTTCATTAAATACATTATTATAAATTTCCGACTGATCAAATGCGTCGATTTTTAGCTGTAATATATTTAAGAAATAGTCGCAATATCTAATGAATTCCTCATGCATAGAGGGATATCCATCATATAAAATCGTCAGCTCTTCCTCCAATTCCATCTCACGACTAAGAAGTGCTGAGCGTTTTTCGCTTAGTTTTTGACCAAGTGAAATCATCATCGTTTTTTTGCCGTCCCAGTCGATGGAGAGGCGGTATTTTTGCTTTAATTTATTTACTGTATCGCTGTACTTAATAATTTCCTCACTCAAAGCATCCTCTTCTATTTTAAGGCGCTTACTCTCTTCGCAGGCTTTTTCAAAAGAGGGGGAGAGGAGCTTGTAATTTTGATGCAGGGCCTTTAATGTTTCATCTTCATATGCATCGGGAATGTCATTATAAAGTGTTTCGAGTATCCTAAATTCGGTTATCAAATATGGGAAATCTTCATAAAAATTCTCAAATCCACTGAATTTTTTATCAAATACATATGCGGAAATTAGCTTTATATCACCCGACATACTCAAAATTAGCTTATGGGAATGCAACTTTTTTTCCTCGGCTTCCACAATGTTTTTTAATATACTTAAAATCCTGAAATAATCCGATTTAGCAGTGCTCTGCTGCTCCATTAAAAACTGAAGCTCTTTAGATAAATTCATCGTCTGCGAATATTTACTAAGTTTAAATTTAACTCCCTCAAGCTTATCAAATACATTTTCCTCCATCGTATCAACTGATATACTTGTATGTTTTTCTGCACTGGTTTCGCTTGGAGCTTCAGCTAATTCATCCGTGACAGCTAAATCCTTAACCGTCCCATCCTTTTTTTGGCCGAAAAGCCCTGAAAAGAATTTCATCTTAACTCTCCTTAATTTAAAATTATTATGCATTAAAAGTCATAGTGACAATAGTTTAAAATATATTATATTATATTGTAGTAATTTATCGGTGCTACAATAATTTTAAAAATAAGCATGGAGGTAGCAGTATGGGAATGCCACAAGTGCCCGAAAGAGAATCTCTTCCGAGTATTGAAGAAGTAGTGATACAAATTTTAGAATCGGTGGCGATAGAAGAGCTTGCAATGGCTCATATAATCAATGCCGAGGGCGAAAAAATGCAGGCTCTTGTAAAACAAATGAGCTGTGAGCGAGTTTGCCTTAGCCATATAACTGAAGTGTTTAGTGGCACGGAGAGCACTATAAATAGTCTGATAATGAAAGAATGGATAATGCTCGGTAAGATTAAAACAGCACTCGATATTTACAAAAATTTTAAAGAAGACAAAAAGAAAGAGCATGGATGCAAACCACATGATAAATGTGAAAGATGCTATGAAAAAAATAAGTATAATAAAGCTTTAGTGAGAATAAGTACTAAATACTGAAAGGGGAAGAAATGGCTACAATAATATCACAGGTGGACAGGACACAGGGCAATTACGAGCAGGTGTTTATCTATTCGGTAAATGCAAGCTTTAATGGCATAGCGGGCGCTATAAATTCAGCGGAAATAAGGGTGTTTATCCCCGACTATTTAGAGGTTTATTTAGGGGATGTGCAGGAGCCTATAAAGAGTGTTACAGAAACTACTGTTGCAGGTGGAAGAGAAGTGGTATACGACTTTGGCGCAATTACCGACTTAGGGATAGCTGTAAGGCTTGGCTTGGGGGTATCGTTTAAAATTTTTGCAGAAAACGGTAGCACATTTAAATTTAGCCCTAAAATGATTATCAATGGAGCAGAAATTGCCACAGGGGAATCTGCGGAAATAATGCTGACTGCGATAGCACAATTTGAGATAAGCAGGGAAATAGTTTTACCAGAAGTAGAGCCCTCGGCAGGAAGTGCAGTGTTTTACAAATTAACCATCGAAAACTTTGGGGATTTAGGTGCCACTGTAAATAATCTGCAAATAGTCTGCAATGGCTCCGACATTGTAAGTATCGACACCGACTATTCAGTAGTGGGGAAGGACACTTCAACACAATTTGCCGATACCACTGCGGACGGGATAGAGGGAACTTTTTCAGGCGGAGCACTTACCTTTGCCATACCGAGTTACAGGGGGCAGAAATATGAGTTTATATACAGGGCTGTAATAGACGAAAATTTAGAAGTGGGGAGCGAAGTTGCCACGATGGCAAATTGGAGTATTGATGGCATCGCTCAGCCAGATGAAATGCACGGGGTAACGCTTTCCGAGCCCATCTATGACGCAAATATATCAATATATGCTCCCGATTACAGCCTGCCAAGTGAATATATTCTCTATCGCATGAGCATAGCGAATACGGGAAATCAAATTCTCTTACAAACATTATTTGAAAACGATTTGCCACAGGAAATAGACTATTACGAGTTTAAAACAGGGTCTTTTCATGTCGGAGCAATAGATCAAAATCTCTCCCGTGAATATTTTATTGACTACGAAACTGCAAATGGCTTAAGTGGAAGAATTGGCCCGTACAACACAGATGTAAGTTCCACAGTAAATCTCAGTGACATTATCGCCGCAGGAGATAATTTAAAAGTGCTCTACTGGCGACTTGAGAGCCTTGGGATAGGTGTGGGGAGTAAAGTTGCCCCCGAGCTTAAAGGGATAATAAAGGCTGATGTAGCAATGGATAGCACGGTTATAAATCACATCCATCTATCTTTTGACGAAGAGGGCAGTACAACTGAGAGGGTGGAAAATGCAAATACACTCATTGCAAATTTCTGTGTATTAAACCCAAGCTTTAGCTCCTCGGCGGGAAGCAGTCCTGTTAGACCAAATGAAGAGGTTGAATTCACATTTGCGGCAAACTGCAGTGCTTCACGCCTTAAAAATCCGATATTTGCATATTTAATGCCTAAAGAGCTTGAGTATATAGGTAAAGAAGAGTATATTTACAGCGATGTGTTTGAAGTATTAACTCCACCACAGCCAGCTGCCGAGCTGACACCGAATTTCAATGCAAATGGGGATACGCTTGTAAAATTCGAGTTTAAAGGTGAAAATGAATACGATTTCAGCCAACTTGCAGGCGTAAAGATAAAATTTAGTGCAAAAGTGGCAGTCGGCGCATATGGCAGCATTACTTCATTTTTACTGCTAAACACTAAGGGGAGCAGTGGTGTAATACCCGATGCAGTGGATATCTATGTGGATGATGAAAATATTGCCGAAGATGGCAGTATATCAAGAAATTACGCACAGAGTGGTAAAATCACAAACAGAATACTTTACTTTGTGAGCACTTCTTCAAACAAAAAGGTGAAAGGCCTATTAGACAGCGAATTTATAGAAGAGCCAAATGTAGGTAAAACAGTAAGCGGAGGTAGCTTAGAGTACCTTATCAGCATAAAAAATATTGGCAATGCCGATTTGGATATGGTGGAAGTGGTGGATATTCTGCCATATATAGGTGATAGTGGGGTAATAGAAACAGCTTCGCCGAGAAATAGCGAGTTTCCCATTTATGCACTGAGCGAAGTGGTGGCAATTATTACGCCGGAAGAAACTCCTGTGGAATTTGAAATATTCTACTCCACAAGCAGTGACCCCGTGCGTTTTGGTGGCAATTTCAATATAATAGGCAGTGACAACAACTGGCAGAGCGAACTGCCCGAAGATTTAAGTGAGCTAAAATCCTTTAAAGTGAGGACGAAGGACGCCGTGCTATCCCCAGGGCAGACACTTAAAATAGCTGTAACAACTACTGTGCCAACTGCGGTGCCGACTTCCTTAGTTGCATGGAATTCCTTTGCAGCAGATGTGGTTTATACAAATTTAAGCGGTACACAGGAGCATTTACTCGCAATAGAGCCTGAAAAAGTGGGTGTTCGGGTGGAAGAAAATGAGGCTGGAAGTGTGAGGATATCGGGCTACTCATGGGTGGACACTGCATCAAATGGCTATTATACAGAAGACGAAGAATATGTAAATGATGTGGTGGTAGTGCTCTATGACGAAAGCGGTAAACAGCTCAGATACACCTCCACCAACACCGATTTTGCCGGCAATGACGGAAAATATTCCTTTGAAAACTTAGAGGCAGGAAAATACTATGTTAAGTTCTTCATAGACGATAAAAAGCTAAAATTCACCACACAACGCCTTGATAAAGAAAATGGCAGCAAAGCTTCTCAAAGCAGTGGAATAACCCCACTAATTGACCTAACTGCACAAACTGAGGCGAGTGATATAAATGTGGGCATACTGGCAAAAGGGAAATATACCTTACAAGAGATACTGCAAGTGAATAAGCAAGCAAGGGGCATGATGCGTGATGTTGTTAAAAACCAAATGCTTTTAACAATGAAGCAGGAAGATGTTATAGAGATTATAAAGAATAGCTAATTTTCTTATCATCGCCCAAATACGCCACTCGGCATATTCGGACTATCTATGTAATCTGAAATGTGCCGAGTGGCACATTTAGCCTAAAGAGAAAAGCGAAACCGCAAGCAAATCTTTGATTTTTTGCTTACTTTGTCGCTATAAACTTTTAAATTACGCTCATATACCCTCGTATTACTCACTTATTTAAAAGTTTAGCTCCTTGTCTTTCATCTTTTCTCATAAGTCATTCAGATTACAGAGTATCTATGTAATCTGAAATGTGCCGAGTGGCACATTTAGCCTAAAGAGAAAAGCGAAACCGCAAGCAAATCTTTGATTTTTTGCTTACTTTGTCGCTATAAACTTTTAAATTACGCTCATATACCCTCGTATTACTCACTTATTTAAAAGTTTAGCTCCTTGTCTTTCATCTTTTCTCATAAGTCATTCAGATTACAGAGTATCTCTGCAATCTGAAATGTGCCGAGTGGCACATTTACTTTAAACTTCTATATATTGTAAAAT
>CAYJLI010000064.1:0-10100 GCA_964371155.1 uncultured Oscillospiraceae bacterium
TTATGGGGTTTCACCCCATACCCCACGATTTTTTGAAAAAAATCGAGTAAAACTTTATTCTCTACGCAGGGGCGATTTAGATTGCCGTAGGAAGTGTTGCCCTTCATGGCTAAAAATAAAAATAGGTAGGTGGATATATAAATGAATGTATTTCATATAATAGGGCCTATAATGATTGGGCCGTCAAGCTCACACACTGGAGGCGCAGTTCGTATTGGTCGAATTGCAAGCTCTTTATTAGAAAGCAAGCCTAAAAAAGCGCAAATACTACTGCATGGCTCATTTGCACAAACATATAAAGGCCATGGTACGGACAGAGCTTTAGCGGCAGGCATTTTAGGTATGGCACCCGATGATAATGGAGTGAGGACAAGCCTTGAAAAATGTGCTGAACTTGGCATAGAGCTTGAATTTATACCCACCGATTTAGGTGAGGTGCATCCAAATACAGTAGAAATCCATTTAGAGGGAGAGAGTGGCGAGAAAATAAGCCTGCAAGGTTCCTCAATAGGTGGAGGAAATATTCAGATTAATAAGGTGAATGGATATAAATCTTCTTTTAATGGACAAAGCACTACAATTTTAATCCCACACAAGGACAAGCCGGGTGTAATTGCAGCGGTAACGGGTACAACTGCCGAAAATGGAATTAATATCGCTAATTTCATGCTTTCACGCAGTAAAAAAGGTGGCGATGCCATCATGACACTTGAGCTCGACGGCGAAGTGGATGAAAAAATTATAGAAATAATTAAAGGTATAGAAAATGTGGACGGTTGCACTATAATCCCACAGATGTAAAGATAAATCTTAAATTGTCACGATATTTACCCCCAAGCACTGACGAAAGGGAGAATAGAATATATGATAGAAAACTACAATAAACTATGCGAGCTTATAAATGAAGCAAACGCAAGTGGAGAAAAGCTATCCACACTTGTAATGAAACAACAGGCACTTGCAATGGAGATAAGCGAAGCCGAAGTTTTTGATATGATGAAAAAATGCTATTTCGTAATGGAAAATTCGGTAAAAGAGGGAATAGATAAGGATTTACGCTCCACAAGTGGACTAACGGGCGGAGATTCATACTTGCTAAATGAAAAATTAAATACCAATAATTCTCTCACAGGAAGTTTAGTAGCAAAAAGCATTACCTATGCGGTTGCTGTTGCTGAATACAATGGCGCAATGGGAAAAATCGTAGCCGCTCCAACTGCTGGCTCATGCGGAGTAATACCGGCAGTAATATTTGCAATTAAAGAAGAAAAAGGATGTAGTGAAGAAGAGTGTATAATGTCACTATTTACAGCGTCCGCTATTGGCATGGTTATTGCAAATAGTGCAACTCTTTCGGGTGCCGAAGGGGGATGTCAGGCAGAAATAGGGTCTGCATCTGCAATGGCTACGGCGGCGGCAGTCGAGCTTTCAGGTGGCACACCTAACATGGTATCAAACGCCGTAGCAACCGCACTTGTGAATATGATGGGGCTTGTCTGCGACCCTGTGGCAGGCTTAGTGGAAATACCCTGTATAATGCGAAATGCCGCAGGTGCAACAAATGCACTCACATCGGCAGAAATAGCACTTGCAGGTGTGAATTTTGTCATTCCAGCAGACGAGGTTATCTCCACCATGAAACATGTGGGTAACAGTATGCCCTCCTCATTAAAAGAAACGGCGGAGGGTGGAATAGCGGCAACACCAACTGGGAAAAAGCTTTTTAATCAAGTCTTTGGCGATAAAGCGGACAAGGCTGAATGCGTTGGGTGTAGTAAGTTTAAAAAATAATGTATATATTTATCACCTCGGTAAAAAATATTACCGAGGTGAATATTATGAAAAAAAATATACTTCCAGAAGTGCCGCCGGGCATGGGTATGTCAAATGCTAATAATCCCGAGAGCACTATACACTTTACAGCCGTAGAGCTAAAGCGCAAAAATAAAGAAAACAATGCAAAGCAAAATTATAAGAGTAAATCCGAAAGGCAGAATATACTTGGGCAAGCAGAGTTTTAAAAATTTAAATATGATAAATTTTAAATTCATTTTCCCCAGATAATCAAATATTAAATAAATTAATTACACCCTTATCCTCTAAAAACAGTAGGATAAGGGTGTAATTTCAGTGTTTTAAGTTAGTTTTTTAATATGCTCATTCAACTTGGTGTTTGCTTACTTTTTAATTGCATGAATTGCCTTTGTAGGACAGTTAGAAACACACATTGTACATTCCCAACATTTATCTACATCAAATTTCACCTTGCCGTCCTCGTCTTTATAAAATGCATTGTACTGACATAGCTTAGCGCATATACCACAATGTATACATTCGTCTAAATGGTGCTCTATATGATAGAATGTGCGAGGGTATTTAAGCCTTGAGTCATGCTTTATAGCAAGCTGTTGGGGATAGCAGTCGGGTAGGTAGCAGTTGCAGTAGCCCGAATGCTCAAGAATTTGCATATATCCAGCTTTATTGATTTTTCTAATCATTGCTTTAGCTTCTTCTTTATTTACAACTGTGCCAAGGCCTCTATCGTAGTTGTGATTGATTTTCTCTGCTTCTTTGCCCATAAAGAAACATTTGGTAAACTTTTCAGGTGAAAGCCTTGCCTGCATGGAGCTGCAATTACACGGCACAAAATGTATAATACCATCACAATCATCAATTCCCTGAAGAGCTTCTTCAAGTGTCATGCAGTCACGCTTGTTGTAAGGAGCAGTGTAGTCGCCATTCTTTTTATTTTCGATATCCTGACCAATGCGAGTGTCGTAAACTTCTAAATCCCATGCGTTGAGAGCATCTATCCTATCCCTTGGGAGTTGGCGATAATAATATGGGTCAAACTGAGCATGATGTGGATAACGGGAATAGAAATTAGTTATTTTATATCCAATCTCACCATCCTCAAGCTCCACTTTATCAACAATAACTCTCTTATATTTATCCTTCATATACACCGCAGGCTCATAGGAAAGAAAGTTTGCAAGAATTAACTTTTCAAGCTCTGCCATGGTATGCACTTTTTTTCCGAGAAGTGATATAAATACAACCTCGTCTTCTCTAACCATTGTGAGCGCCTCTGCGTAAAACTGCTCAGGAACCTCGAAGTACTCATAAAAATCAGCGATTTGCTTTTCGTTTAACATACTAATATCTCCTTTAAATTTTATTTAAATAGGCGGTATAAAAATTAGTGGATTTAATATTATGTTTTATAAATAAATTAGAACTAATAGAATAATAAATTGGTAAAACTATTTCTGCATTTAGTTTTATGCCTATTTTAATTTGCAAAATATTTCATTAATTTACACAAAATAGAAACTAAAGAATAGTGAAAAGGCTACATAATAAAATGTAGCCTTAAACTTTTAATTATTAGATTTCACTGCCTACTTTTAGATAGTTATCCATGAAGTCATCATTTTTATGATAGTTAGGGATTTCAAAAATATCATTATCTTTTTTAGTAGCAATAATGCATTTTTTAGGGCAGTTGGAAACACACATTGTGCACTGCCAACATTTATCAGCATCGTATCTAACTTTGCCGTCTTCACCTTTAGTGAAAGCTTTAAAATTACATAGCTTCGCACATTTACCACAGTTGATACATGCTGCTTCATCATGGGAAATGTCGTAGTGAGGGCGTGGGTAATGGAAACGGGAGTCATGCTTCCAAGCAAGTTTCTGTGGGTAGCAGTCATCTGCATAGCAGTTGCAGTAGCCATCAAATTCTCCACATTGCATAAAGCCCCATTTGTTAAACTTTTTAACAAGTTCAATAGCTTCTTCTTTTGTAAGAACTGTGCCAAGGCCTCTATCGTAATCACCATTAATTCTTGGTTTTAGGAAGTGCATACATCTGTTTATGTATTTTGCTTCAAGCTTATCTTCCATAGCACTACAGTTACATGGTACTACATTGATAAGACCGTCATGTCTTTCGATACCTAAAAGTGCTTCTTCAAGTGTTAGGTAGTCGCTCTGCTCGATTGGATGAGAGTAGTCGCCAGCTTTTCTTGCTTCGATAACTGGGCCTTTGTATACATCATAAACTTCTAAATCCCAAGCATTTAGAGCGTCCTTTACTTCTCTGGAAAGCTTGCGGTAGTAGTATGGCTCAAACTGAGCGTAGTGTGGGTATCTTCTGTACATATTTGTGATTTTGTAGCCAATTTCGCCACCTTCAAGCTCTACTTTATCAAGGATTACTCTCTTATACTTCTCGTGAATATAAACATTTGGTTCAAATGAGAAGAAATTTTCAAAGATGATAGGCTCAAGCTCTTTTGCAGTCCATGTTTTATCACCCATTATAGTTACAAGTAAAACTTCATCCTCACGAACCATCGCAAGTGCTTCTTCATGGAATTGATCTGGAACCTTAAATAAGGAATAGAATTCTGCTAATTGTTTTTCTGTTAACATATGATACTCTCCTTTTAATTTTATTATACAGTTTCATCAAAAGATAATACCGTACTTTTTTATTTTATATGACAGGCTTTGCCTGCATAAACCAAGTGATTTTGCAGATCTTGAAATATTGTACCCATGGTGCTCAAGCACTTTTTTAATTTGGGCTGTTTCAAATTCTGCAACCATATCCTCCATAGTGGAGTCGATAGGGTAGTCCGTAAATGCCAAGTGGGATGATTTAGCAGGCACAGCATTTTTATCCGCAATAAGATATGTGGGGAGGCAAGAGGTATCTATTGCACCTGCTTCGTGTATATTGGTGGCGTAATCAAGCACATGAAATAGCTCTCTTACATTTCCTGGCCAATTGTATTTACTGAAAATGTCCATTACTTCAGGCGAAATATAGTCGACAGTTTTAGCAAATCTCCTCATCTTTGAAGAAAGATAACTTTCAACAAGTAATGGTAAATCTTCGGGCCTCTCCCTTAAAGGTGGGATATGTATTTGTACTGAGGATAGCCTGTAAAATAAATCTTTCCTCATGCGATTATCATTCATAAGCTGCATTGGGTCTTCATTTGTTGAGGATATTATCCGTATATTAGTGGTTAAATCCTTTGAGCCACCAATCCTTCTAAATACACCCTCCTGAACCACACGGAGTATTTTTGACTGCATCATAGGGCTCATAGAATTTATTTCATCTAAAAAGAGTGTGCCATTATTTGCCTCTTCAAAGAGTCCTGTGCGATTATCGCTCCCAGTAAATGCACCTTTCATTGTGCCAAAGAGCATGCTCTCAATTAATGTTTCGGGCACTGCTGCACAGTTAAGTGCAACAAACGGTGCGGTATTTCGCAAGCTCGCCCTGTGGATGCTCTGAGCAAACATTTCCTTACCGGTACCGGTTTCACCTATAATGAGTATATTGCAGTCAACATCGGCAAAACGCTTTGCTAAAGAAACAGCGGAATCCATAAGTGTGCTGTTGCCTATGATGTGTGAAAAATTAAATCCCTGCTCCTTGCCCTTAGGCACTACATGGAGATATTCCTGCATGGCTTTTTTTGTTTCCTCAAGCTTTGCGTACTTCTTTTTAACAAGCTCTAAGTCCATATCAAACACAAGTGCACCCTTAAGCTGATCTTCAAAAAAGATGGGATGGGCAGTATTTACCGAAATAATATTTCCCTGGGTGAGGGAATGGAAAGAATCAACACGGTCAATAATCGGTGTTTTATCTTTCAGACATGTAAGTGCAGTGCTGTAACCATCATTAATCTGATAAATATCGTTTAAATGCTTTCCAAAAACTTGTGTTCCTTGAGGAATAGCAGAGATTTCGAGGGCTTTGCTATTGCAATAGAGCAGATAGCCATTTTCATCATACAAATGAACACCTGTATCCACATGCTCGAGTATCTGAGTGAAAATACGCTCCATCTTCATTTCTTCTCGAAAAACAATACTTATAATACTATCAGCAAAAATCATGCCATACTTAAATTCTTTGTTGCCAATACATACATTACCTGCGTGGATGGTAGTGTCAATATCTATGACGGAAGATACTGCTTTCCCTATAAACTGACACCATTCATTAGAAAAGTGTAATTCGAGCTCTTTATTATTCCAATAAAATCCAAGCACTTTATTTTTCTTATCTATATTTATTACAAAATCAAAAACTTTCATCGATGATACCCCCTCACGCAAAAAAATATTACTATATGCAAAATATTTTAACACATTTTAG
Organism: uncultured Oscillospiraceae bacterium; assembly: GCA_964371155.1. Lineage (GTDB taxonomy): Bacteria > Bacillota > Clostridia > Oscillospirales > Ruminococcaceae > CAYJEQ01. The sequence goes on from CAYJLI010000064.1 coordinate 6,191, forward strand.
CAAAAAAAACAATAATAAATCCCTACAATAATTGGATTTGCTTTTTGGCACTATTTTTGCTTAAGTAAGTTTTAGCTGACTTACAAATAATATTGAGATAAGAGGAGTGTTTTATAATGGAGAAAGTTATTTTAGGTGGGAAAACCACCCTTGATGATGTTGTTGCAGTTGCAAGGCACCATGCTGAGGTAGAATTTTCACAGGAATACAAAGATAGGGTACTTGCTTGCAGAAAACTTGTTGATCAAATAAGTGAAGCAGGCGAAGCGGTTTATGGAGTTACAACAGGTTTAGGTGATAACTGGAGAAATTTTATTCCAGTAGAAGATAGAATTATCATCCAAAGAAATAATATTTATGCTCATACCTGCTCGGTGGGTGAGCCCATTAATGAAGAGCTTGCAAGATCTATGATGTTTGTAATGCTACTTCATTTTGGAAGTGGATACACAGGCATACGCCTTGAAACACTTGAGCTTATAAAAAACCTACTCAACCACCAGATTACGCCTTATGTGCCAATTCACGGTTCAGTAGGCTACCTCACACTCGAAGGCCATATCGGTATGGTTGTAATCGGTGAAGGTAAAGCGTGGTATAAAGGCGAATTAATGGACGGCGGCGAAGCTCTAAAAAGAGCAGGGCTAAAACCTGAAATTCTTTCATCTAAAGAAGGCCTAATAATGGTATCGGGTACTACTTCGGTTACAGCATTCTCTGCGATGGCACTTTATGATGCTATTACACTTGCTCTCACAGCTGATATTTCCGGTGCATTTACACTTGAAGTACTCAAAGGCACACTTATGGCTATGGATTCAAGAGTTATGGAAGTAAGACCGCATCCAAATCAGATTAGTACTGCTACCAATATCAGAAATATACTTGAAAACAGCCCTATAATAGAAAAATACAAAGGCTATAGAGTGCAGGATGCGCTTTCACTGCGTTGTATGCCACAGCTCCACGGTGCGGTTAAAAAAGCTGTTTCCGATGCACTTGAAACACTCAAAATAGAGCTTAACTCCTCGGTGGATAATCCACTCGTATTCAATGTTGACGGCAAACCTCTTGCGCTTATGGCTTGTAATGCCGATGGTAGCTACATGGGCATGCAGTCCGACTTTGTAACTATCGCAATCACTGATTTATGTAAAATGGTTACTGCAAGGGTTGATAGAATGCTAAACAGACTTGTGAGCGAGCTACCAGCATTCCTCAATAAAAATGCTGAGTACAACAATGGTCTGATGATGATCCAGTACTCCTGCTGTGGATTCTTAGGTGAGCTTAGAGTACTTTCGCATCCTGCAATAGTTGATAGCATGACAACTTGTGCAAACCAAGAAGACTATATCAATATGGGTTACAACGCTGCTAAAAAGGCATATGAAAGTATGCAACTTGCAAAATACATAGTAGCAACAGAAATAATCTGTGCAGGACAAGCGCTTGATTGCCATGACGACATTTCCGCAGCACCTGCAACACAAGCGGCATATGATCTACTTCGCACAGTAGTGCCAACACTCGAAAACGACGCACCACTCAACGCTATGCTTGAATCAGTAGCTGCACAGGTAATAAACCGTGAGTACATAGATACAGTTGAGAAAGTAATAGGCAAATTACAGTTTTAATAAATGTATTTGCAGGCACTGACAACAAAAAAACCCACGTATGTTCTATCCAGTCGAAATAAGGGGAGAATACACGAAGATGATATCAGCAAGCCCATGCTGTAAGCACTGAATTTTAAAGCAATATTATATGAACATTACATTAATAAAATAATTTTAAAACTGTTTACAATAACTTTATACCGATTAAATATTTAATGTGCTAAAATATAAAATATAGTATTGCTTTGAATTTGTGTAAATAAAATATTTAGAAACATATTTGATAGTTGTGAAGTAGCACAAGAATTATGTTAATAAATTTGGCGATATGCAAAATTTATTAACATGGAAAATGAATCGAAACAAGATTTAAGCTGATTATAAATACAAATATGTTTTGGCATGGGATTTGCTTATTAGAATTTGATAGATATTGCGATTTGGCGATATCACTCTTGTGTGCTTTTAAATTATCTAAATATCTCGAATGTATCAAAATGAATTTTTAGGATATTCTTCTTATGCTTGGGAAAGTAAAAAAAGTAAGGATATATTTATAATCTTCGCTACCATATGATGCAGAAATACAAATTAGCCCGACATTCGGAAATCGGTATAATTTGGATGAGATGTTTTAAGATGAATTTAAATGAAAATATTATTAGGACACGAAGGACATTATTAAAGCAATTCATAAAATAATCTTTGATAGGTCATTTGGAGGATGTAGATATGAAAATACAAACGTTGCCCAGAACAATGAATAGAGAAGAGGCAATGAAAAATGCTGAAAAGCGTGGAAATGTCTTTGGGAAGCTCGCCCTTAAAAATGAAGAAGTTACCCTTAAACTCATGTATTTTGAAAGCAAGGAAATTATTTTTAATATGACTTATCAGGATAACTTCTTTCAAAAAATGTTTAGGAAGAATAAAGACGCCCCACCAAACACTCAGAAGATCAGAATAATAGCTGAGGGCACAAGGGGCACACCAGCATTTTTGCCTTACCCACTGAAAACTGTCGAAGTAGAAGTGGACGACCCCTCACTAATACAAAATTCTGAGATGCCAATAGAAAAAATTATTTCAGATTCTAAGTTTTTGGCAAGGAAAATGGTTAGAAGGCAAAAGAGCCGAATAGTTCACACCGAAGTGGATACAATTACCTCAATATATCGTCCATATTATGTTGCTTTTTATGGCGAATATAAAGAGGGTAATAAGGTTAGATATCTTACAATTCCTGCCGATGGGAATGTGGTTAAGAGAACTAATTAGCTGTTTTGGAGCCTTTTTTTACTCGGATTATTTCTAAAAAAAATCATACACAAACTAAAGTGCACGAACTTATTTGTTAAGTTTGTGCATTTTAGTTTTATTTTTTAATAGTTCCTACAAAAATACATTTTTAGGCAAAAAAGTATTGATTTTATGAACAAAATATGTTATATTATACATACGGAAAAAAACACGGCAAACCTTTATATATGTTCTTTTGAATTGTGCAAAGATAATAATCTTTGATGAATTAATTTTAAAGTTAATATTACATTCTACTATAAAATTAATTCAAAATAAGAAATCTTGCACTTTTTTTATTGTTTAAAAAACGGTTTGTAGAATTTGTGAAATTGGTTATATTTCCCAAATATTCATACAAAATACATAAATGTGTAGTTTTTGTGAACGAGATATGTTATCATTAAGAGCATTCGAAAATGTTCGAAAAATAATAATGTATTTGATTTTATCGTAGTGATTTTTTTCATTTTGGTATATTAAATTTGTAATATACTCTTGTGTTTAAATTAGGAATATCTTGTGTATAGCCGAAAATTTATTTTATGGCCATCTAAAACTTGTGCAGGTCAGGCATGGGGGCTTAAAATTAAATTTTCAACTGTGATTCGCACTGTACGAAATTTTTCTTGTGTTGTAATATGAGCAAAAATTTATAAAAGAATTCCTGTTTAATATAATTATTAATGTAGATATTTTAGGAGGAAAAATTTATATGTTAACAATGGTTGATAATATCACCTTGCTACTTTGTGCCCTTGGCATTTTGTGGATAGGTAAATATTTTGCTTCCACTGCTGATAGCATGGAAAGCTTTTACTCAGCAAATAGAACAATCCCTTGGTCACTCGCTGTTGGTACAATGACTGCTTCATGGTACGGCGGCGGCGGTGTTATCGGTACAACAGGTTATGTTGCTTACATGGGTATCTCCGCATACTTCATCTGGAGTATCGGTGCTCACTTAGTTCGTTTCCCACTTGCTCTAT
>CAYJLI010000065.1:0-9957 GCA_964371155.1 uncultured Oscillospiraceae bacterium
CTACATTATTTTTTGGCTTCGCCTTTCTATTTATGGGGCTTTGCCCCATACCCCATGATTTTTTGAAAAAAATCAAGTAAAACTTTATTTTTCACCATTTACTCGCTACACAAAATATAAATAATCTCCGTTCCACTCCGATTATTTATCCCTCGCAGGGGCGATTTAAATTGCCGTGTCCGCATTGCCATTGTAGGGGCTGATGCCCACATCAGCCCATTGCTTTTAATTTACATGCTGTGATACCCTTTCGGTGCGATGTAGGCATCGCACCCTACACTATATAAATAATCCTATCCTAAAATCTCAAAATTATTAAAGCTCATATATAGCTCGTTCGAGGGGATGTCAAGGCTTAAAAAATTTCCGCTTTCTTCATCGAGTTTAAGAGTGAACGCCCCGTCTTGCATACTTCCCTCAATCACCACAGCTCCATCAGAAAGCGAAATTTGCACACCGCTATCCTTTGCCGCAGCGTTTATAGCTTCAATAATCATCGTGGTCACTGCGCCTCCGGTCTTTGAAGCAGGATCAAGCTCAAAACTAATGTCATCATAACTGATACTTATCTTGGAATCTGCAAATTTAAAAGAAATATCATTTAAGCTCTCGGGGGATAAAAACATCACCTCGTATCCACCCAATCCATCTTTTGAAATATTTGCATGAGCTTCAATGTCCTTGTATTTTATCACAGCTCCCGTTGTGAAAGGCTCATCAATTTGTGCTTTTATACGCTCTTCATCAAGGGTTTGCCCCTTAAGGCCGCAGGAAGTAAATAAAAACATGCATATAATAATTGCCACTATCTTTTTTGCCACTAAATCACCCTTCGTTTTGCATTGATAAGAAAATTTCTCCTATCCCATGTTTTAAATCAGATGGTTGCATAGTGTGTGCAGAGAGCTTTTTAGCACAGCTTTTCCCAGCTTCTCCATGAATATATACTGAACTAATCGCCGCAGATTTACAGTCGGCACCCTGTGCTAAAATTCCTGCAATCATGCCGGCAAGTAAATCTCCGCTTCCCGCCTTGGACATACCTGAATTTGCTCCACTATAAATAAAGGCAGTTCTATCCTTACTTGCAACCACTGTATTTGCGCCCTTTAGCACAACAGTGATTTTAGCACTATAAGCAAGTGCGGACGCAAGCGCAGTAGGGTTTTCCTGCACCGCCGAAACAGTACAACCCAAAATTTTAGCGAGCTCGCTGTAATGCGGTGTGATTATCACGGGGCATTTTGCCTCTTTAAGTAGGGAAATTCTGCCAGCAAGCGCATTTATGCCGTCTGCGTCAATTACAATGGGCTTAGTCCTGTTGTGCACTAAATGGTGTATCAGCTCATACACACCATGTGATTTGCCAAGACCGCATCCTATGAGCACCACATCGGTGTCATCACCTAAAAGCTTAGGGGAAGGTAGTCTTATTAAATCGGGGCATCCATCTTCTGTACTATCTATTTGTATGTGGGTAATCTCAGGAATATGCATGGCGGCATTACTGCAAACGCAGTCACTCGACATCAAGGTAACATACCCAGCACCGCTCCAAAGTGCCCCCTGCGAAGAAAGTACAGCCGCACCGAGATAATTTTTGCAACCACTGATATTTAGCACCCTGCCAAAGCTATATTTATAGCCATAATTGCTTCTTATGGGGAGAGCATTTATCGCCATTTTTCTATTTATCACAGAGCAGATATTATAATTACCTTTACGTGCCTTGTTGGGCACTGAAATATCTAAGACCTCGATAACACCGCATGAGGGCACCGAGGTGGGGAGAATGTGGCAATGCTTAGCACTGTCGAGTGCGAGGGTGAAATCAGCATGGATATGGCTTTTAGCTGAGCGACCACTGTCCGCCTCTATTCCCGAGGGAATGTCAATTGAAAAGACTGCCGCCACCGCCGAGTTTATCTTTTCAAACAGCAATCCAATTTCCGCTGTAAGCTCGCCTTTAAATCCAGTGCCATAAACACCATCTACTATTATATCAACACACCCGAGTGCCGCCTCTATCTCGCTTTCATTAAACTGTGCAGTGAGTGTTTTTATCCCGAGTGCTTTTACCTCTTCAATTCTTTTCTGGGTGGCAGAACTTTTAGGATAGCCCTCCACCATTACAACTACCACCTGTGCCCCGGAATTATAGGCGTGAACAGCTGCTACAAGTGCATCACCGCCATTATTACCCTTGCCTGCAAAGAATATAATATTCCTCCCAGCAAGCCCCACCTTGTCGAGTATATATTTAAACACACGCTCGCCGGCGTTGTCCATTAAATCCTCTTTAGAAACTCCGAATTCTTCGCTTTTATCTTCTATCTGCCTCATTTGCAGTGCAGAAACTATTTGTTCCATAAAGTTTTCTCCTTTAGCAATTATACTTAATCTCTGTATGTGGATAATAGCATTGATTTATTTTTGTATGTCCCTCCGCCTATGGCGGAGGGACATACAGGGATAATTTTAACTCTAAATCAATTCTACTTTCCCACTCATTAATCTCTATACGCTATTATAAATGCAACTGCCTGCTCCTTAGAGTGGCTGAGTGTGAGCTCAAAGCGAAGACCCTTCTCCTCAGCAAGTTTAAGCGCCGCACCAGAGAGCTCAATATATGGCTTGCCCATATCGTCACGCAAGGCTGAAATTTCCGAAAGCGAAAAACCTCTAACACCTGTTCCGAGCGCCTTAGCAAACGCCTCTTTAGCACAAAAATTAGCCGCCGCACTGGGATAGGGGTTTTTCATAGCGTCAAGCAGGCTTATTTCCGCCTTAGAAAAAACTCTCGCTATAAATCCTTTTTGAGCCATTGCCTTTTTAATTCGCTCTATCTCGATTATATCCGTACCAATTCCGTAAATATACATAAAAACCACCTTTTGATATAATAATACTATTACTTTCATTTGCTACAAAGCAATAAGAAAGTAGGGATGAAATATAATAAACATATTCTAATTATCAAAATGATAAAATGAGCATACTTTACTTCATTCATCTTCCCCACTAAACCGTGGGGAAGATGCTTATAAAAGCTTATTATAGTATATCATGAGTTATTTAAAGTTGCAATTGCTACAAAGATATGTGGGAGGGAAAAGAATACTAATTTTTGTGTGAAAATGCAATGAACATTAAAACGGGAATCACATATATATTCCACCACACATAGGCGGGGGGAGATATATGAAAAGTAATCAGAAGCTTCACGCAAACATACTATTAATGCCAATATGTAAAAGAAAATATCAAAAAAGCATTGCATTATTAAATTCTTTGTGATAAAATGTTCCTCGATATAATAAAGGCTGAGAAAAAGAGAGTAAGCAGTTTCGTGTTTTTGCAGAGAGGTCGCATTTGCTGTGAGCGACTATAACATGTATGCCGAAGTTCACTTTAGAGCCACTGTGCTGAAATAGTAGTAGGCATGGTCGTATGTCTGCGTTAAAGATATTAAGCGCCTGCATCTGCAGGAACTTGGGTGGTACCGCGGAGATTTTCCCTTCGTCCCTGTTTTTGGGGATGATGGGTTTTTTTATTTTAATTATAAAGGAATGGTCATTTTTATGAAACAAGCACTTGAGAGTATTCGCCAGGCCGCCACTTTAGAAATAAGTGGAGTGAAAGACACAAAGGCTTTAGATGAGCTTCGTGTAAAGTATCTCGGCAAAAAAGGCGAATTAACAGGCATATTAAAGCAGATGGGCGGACTATCGGCTGAAGAAAGACCAATTGTTGGACAGCTTGCCAATGAAATTAAAACCGACATCGAAGGCATGATCGAACAAAGAGGGACATCGCTTAAAGGTGATATGCTATCATCACAGCTTATGAGCGAGAAATTAGATGTTACGATGTCTAAACCTCATGCGCCAATGGGCACAAAGCATCCATTTAGCATTGTTCTCGATGAAATCAAAGAAATATTCTTAGGAATGGGATTTTCAGTTGTGGACGGGCCCGAGGTTGAGTATGACTACTATAATTTCGAGGCGCTAAATCTACCAAAAGATCACCCTGCAAGGGACACACAGGATACATTCTATATAACAGAAAATATTCTACTAAGAACACAAACTTCCCCCGTGCAGATAAGAGAGATGGAAAAGAATAAACCACCTATTAGAGTTATTGCACCTGGTAGGGTTTATCGTTCCGATGCAGTTGATGCTACTCACTCACCACTATTCCATCAGATAGAGGGGCTTGTGGTTGATAAAGGCATTACAATGGCAAACCTTAAAGGTACACTTGATACATTTGTAAAAATACTCTACGGTGAAGACGCTCAGATTAGATTTAGACCCCACCACTTCCCATTCACAGAGCCATCGGCAGAGGTTGATGTAATGTGCTTTGCATGCCATGGTGAGGGATGCCGCCTGTGTAAGGGTGAGGGTTGGATAGAAATTTTAGGCTGTGGCATGGTAAATCCAAAGGTACTTTCAATCTGTGGAATTGACCCAGAGGAGTACAGTGGCTTTGCCTTTGGCATGGGGCTTGAGAGAATGGTAATGCGCAGATATTCGATAGACGATATCAGACTCTTCTTTGAAAATGATTTACGCTTCTTAAAACAGTTTTAAAATATGAATAGCCATCTGGCGGATAAGGATGAACATTTATGAATATATCAATGAAATGGCTTTCTGATTATATAGATCTCGATGTTACACCTAAGGAGTTTTCGGATGAAATGACAATGTCCGGCTCAAAGGTTGAGGGATATGAAAAAGAAGGCGACGAAATAAAAAATGTAGTAGTGGGTAAAGTGCTATCCATGGAGAAGCACCCAAATGCGGACTCGCTAATCATATGTAAGGTCGATGTTGGTGAAGAGGAGCCTGTGCAGATTGTAACAGGTGCCACCAATTTATTCGAGGGAGCGGTAATTCCCGTTGCAAAGGACGGCGCACTGCTTCCAAATGGTGTTAAAATTAAAAAAGGCAAATTAAGAGGCGAAGTGAGCTGTGGTATGCTCTGCTCGCTTTCGGAGCTAAACTTAACAATAAACGACTTCCCATATGCAGATGAAGATGGAATTTTCATCATAGAAGAAGAATGTGCAATCGGGCAGGATATTCAGTCAGCGATAGGCTTAAATGATCTATGTGTGGAGTTTGAAATCACTTCAAACCGCCCTGATTGTATGTCCGTAATAGGTATTGCAAGGGAAGCCTCAGCTACATTTGCAAAGCCATATACAGTTAAAGCTCCGGTGGTTAAAGGCAGTGGCGACGATATAGCTAATTACCTAAATGTTGAAGTTAAAAACACTATACTGTGCCCACGCTATACAGCTAAGGTAGTTAAAAATGTAAAAATTGAGCCTTCGCCACGCTGGATGAGAGAAAGACTTCGTGCGGCTGGGGTAAGACCTATTAGCAATATAGTTGATATCACAAACTATGTAATGCTCGAATACGGACAGCCAATGCATGCTTTTGACCACAAATATGTAAACGGCAATAAAATTGTGGTAAGAAATGCGTATGAAAATGAAAAAATAATGACACTTGACGGTGCCGAAAGGGTAATGACCCCAGACATGCTTGCAATAGCTGACGAAAAGTCCGCTTGTGCAGTTGCAGGTGTAATGGGTGGGGAGTTTAGCTCGATAATGGACGACACCAAAGTGGTAGTTTTTGAGTCAGCCAACTTTTTAGGAAGCTCGGTGCGCATTACAGCTAAAAACTTAGGCATGCGTACAGAAAGTTCGGGCAGATTTGAAAAAGGGCTTGACCCACAAAACACCCTACCCGCAGTTTTAAGGGCTTGTGAGCTTGTAGAACTTTTGGGCGCAGGTGAAGTGGTTGATGGAATTATAGATGTTGATAGCAGCGCAAAAGAAGCTGTTAAAATTAAATTTGAGCCAGAGTGGATTAATAAATTCATCGGTATAGATGTTTCCGATGAAGATATGATAAAAATACTAAAATCCCTCGATTTTGATGTGGTGGATGGTTATGTAATAGTTCCAACATTTAGAGCGGACATCGAGCATAAGGCGGATGTAGCGGAAGAGGTAGCAAGAATTTATGGCTACTCCAAAATCCCCACCCATCCACTTTTAGGAACAGCACAAGCCTCACTTACACCGATGCAGATATTTGAGAGAAAAGTTTCAAATGCACTGCTTTCACAAGGTCTCAATGAAATAGTGACATACTCTTTTATCAGCCCTAAATATTATGATAAAATTAAGACCCCAGAAGATAGTTTGCTCAGAAAATCCGTTGTAATCTCAAACCCACTCGGGGAAGATACAAGCATTATGAGAACAACTACACTCCCTTCAATGCTTGAAGTGCTCAGCAAAAACTACAATTACCGCAATGCGACTGCCTATCTATACGAGCTTGGCACAAAATATATCCCAACCACCGAGGATAAACTTCCAAACGAGCTAAAAGACATCACAATAGGCATGTATGGTGCAGAGTGTGATTTTTACAAAATTAAAGGCATTATAGAGGCGATGGCAAGCGCTGCAAACATCCCCGAGCTAACATTTACCCCCTGCTCCGACAATCCAAGCTTCCATCCTGGAAGAACAGCTATCATAAGCTGTGGTGACTGTGAGATAGGCATTGTGGGTGAAGCTCATCCAACTGTTGCAGAAAACTATGAGATAGACAGCAGGGTATATCTTGCCACATTATCACTCGAGAAACTATTTACTTCGGTAGGGGAAGAAAGAAAATATAAACCACTTCCAAAATACCCAGCAACAACAAGGGATATTGCACTTCTTTGTGATGACGACACCACAATTAAATCACTTCAAAACGCTATTAAATCAGCAATTGGTGATATAAGCGAGTCAGTAGAGCTTTTCGATGTCTATAAAGGTAGTCAGATACCTGAAAACAAAAAAAGCGTTGCATTTAATATTACACTAAGGGCAAGCGACCGTACACTAACTGTGGAGGAAGCGGACTCGGCTGTTAAAAAATCTCTTAAAGCAGTGGAGAAATTAGGCGCTGTGCTCAGATAGCAATATAATATGATTTATTAGCTTGCAAATAGTATCACTTAAAAAATTAAAAATGCTATGGTTGTTTTATACAGCCATAGCATTTTGCTTTTATGCAATACACTGAAATATCACATCTAAATATTATGATTTTCAATAGTATTATAAATATAACATAAGGAGAATTTAAATGAAAAAAGTAGCATTATTATTTATGATTGTTGCAGGTATGTTAACTCTTGCGGCATGTACCCCCGAGGATGAGACACCTCAATCAGAGACACCTATTTTAGTTGAAGAAGAGGCATCAGTCACTGAAGAAGAAAGCAGTGAAGCGATAGAGGAAAACAAGCCCGAAGATGGAAGTGATCCAAATATAGAAGATAGACCCGAAGATGGAAGTAGGCCCGAGGGCAGTGAAAGACCTAATGATGGAAGCTTACCTGAAGGCAGCGAAAGACCCGATGGAGAAAGCAGAGGAGATTTACCCGAAGGAGTAAGCCCACCTATGCGGGAGGAAATATCCGAATAGGAGAATTAGAAATAAAAATTTCCTATTTTATACATTTATCCACTTGATAAAAGAATATGGGTAGTGTATACTTATAGTACAAATAAATACTTGATACAATACAAAATATAAGGGAGTGTTTAAAATGGATGATCGTACCATATCTTTTTCAATTCATGATGACAAAGAGCAGCAAGTAAAAGTTGTACTCACGGCGGTTTATGATGCAATGCGCCAAAAAGGCTACAACCCTATAAATCAACTTGTGGGATATATCTTATCAGAAGACCCCACATATATTACAACACATAACAATGCCAGAAGTCTTATTAGAAAGATAGACAGGGATGAACTATTGCAAATGCTACTCAAATCATATTTAAATGAATAAGCACTAAATAGTTTTCGGCTGAAGCGCATTTAATTTTGTCGCCTCAGTCGAATTTTTATTGATTATTTATCAAAATCAGAGGGAAAAGTGATTAAAATGTCATTAAACTATTGACAAAATCCTCACTCACTGATATAATTCTTTTGTTATGGCACTAAAACCATAACTATCCTTGTCTTGCGCAACGACGCAAGACCTAATGTCCAAAAGGAGGTGCACAATATGCCAAGAGCAACAGCTAATTATGAAACTGTCATCATTTTAAACACAAAAAATGGTGAAGAAGCTATCCAAAAACTTCTTGAAAAGTTTAAAAATCTGATTAGTGAAAACGGTGAAATCGTAAACGTTGAAGATTGGGGCAAGAGAAGACTTGCTTATCCTATTATGGATGAAACAGAGGGTTACTACACACTTGTAGAATTTAACTCTGCTCCCGAATTCCCAACAGAACTCAATCGTATTTACAAAATCACAGACGGCGTTCTTCGTACAATGGTTATCGCGAAGTAATGAAAAGGTAGGTGTGACTATGATTAACAAGGTTATACTCGTAGGTAGAATATGCACAGATTTAGAGCTAAGGCAAACAGCTAACGGCGTTTCTATTTGTTCATTTATGGTAGCTTGCAACAGACCTTTCACTCCAAAAGACGGCGGTGAAAAGCAAGCAGACTTTATCCCTGTTACCGCTTGGAGAAGTAATGCAGAATTTATTTCTAAATACTTTAGCAAAGGTAATGCAATCGGTTTAGAAGGTAGCTTACAAAGCAGAAGCTATACCGATAAAGAGGGAAATAAAAGAACAGCATATGAAGTTTTAGTTGATCGTGCTACATTCGTTGAAAGCAAGTCTTCCTCTGCAAATGCAGGAGATAGACCACAGAGCTTTAACCGCCCTACTCAAGAGCAACCACCAGCGTTCAGCGGTGGCAATTCGGACGATTTTGCTACTATTGATGACGACGATTTACCGTTCTGATTTAACCGGATTTATTTTTAAGAAGGAGGATATAGGCAATGGAAAGAGGTTCCCGCCCAAACAGAAAAGGCAGAAAAAAAGTATGCATGTTCTGTGCAGATAAAATTGAACAAATTGACTACAAAGATGTTAACCGTCTAAGAAAGTGCATCAGCGAAAGAGCTAAAATAGTTCCTCGTCGTGTTACAGGCACTTGCGCTTACCATCAGCGTCAGCTCACAGTGGCTATTAAGCGTGCAAGACATGTTGCATTCTTACCATATGTTAGCGAATAATTAAAATTTAGGCTGTTTCACATTAGTGGAGCAGCCTTTTTGCAAATAATCCTACATATTAGATGGTAGGGTATGAGTGCTTGTCCAAAAACTTAGCTCTTAAAAAATAGTATTCATTTAGTATGGTTCTTACACTCCCATATTCACAGATTAAGCACAACAAAATACAAAAACGGAGGAATTTATTATGCTTACAGCCCAAAAGATAAAGTTTATTGAATTTATGATGAGTGCGGATGTGCTCAGATTTGGTGATTTTGTGACAAAAAGCGGCAGAAATACCCCCTATTTCGTAAACACAGGAAATTACCGCACAGGTGCCCAGATTAACACTCTTGGAGAATTTTACGCCGAAGCGATAAAAGAAGTGTGTGGAGAAAATTTTGAAGCGATGTTTGGCCCTGCATATAAAGGCATACCACTCGCAACTACAACTGCCTCAGCACTTGCAAGGGTTTATGAAATAGACAAACCCTATTTCTTTAATAGAAAAGAAGAAAAAGACCACGGCGAGGGTGGCTCGCTTGTTGGATATAAACCACAGGATGGCGATAGAATAATAATTATAGAAGATGTAATTACCGCAGGCACAGCTATAAGGGAAACAGTGCCAGTCCTTAAAAATGCCGCAGATGTAAAAACTGAGCATATGTTTATCTCGGTAAATCGCTGTGAAGTTGGTGCAAATGGCAAAACTACTGCAGTGCAGGATGTCTATGAAGAGTTTGGGATAAAGGTTCATGCACTTGTTACCGTAGAGGATGTTTATGAGTATCTGCAGAGCAAGGATGAATATAAAGAGCTGAC
>CAYJLI010000066.1:0-2483 GCA_964371155.1 uncultured Oscillospiraceae bacterium
ACGCACAATCCAAAGCGAAAATCCCATTATAGGAGCATATCCACCCACGCCCGTAGACCCTGCATAATTTTAAAAATGTGAAAACCCTCACCCACAAAAAAATCCACCGCCGAAGCGGTGGATTTCATTTAAATTAATAACTATTAATACATGCCACCCATTCCAGGGTTTGGCATTGCTGGCATTGGGTTTTCTTCTTTTTCGTCGGTCACGAGGGATTCGGTTGTAAGCACCATTGCCGCTACTGAAGCTGCATTTTGTAGAGCGCTTCTTGTTACCTTTGTAGGGTCTACTACGCCGATTTCCATCATGTCGTTATATTCTTCGTTGTATGCGTCAAATCCGTATCCAACTTTGTTTGTTCTCTTGATAGTGTCGATTATAACAGAGCCCTCAAGGCCTGCATTCGCCGCTATCTGACGGATTGGCTCTTCAAGTGCACGAAGCACGATTTTAACACCCGTCTTTTCGTCGCCATCGCAGCTATCGAGCATTTTTTCAACTGCGGAAGTTGTGTTTAGCAGTGCGATACCGCCCCCTGCAACAATTCCTTCTTCAACAGCCGCTTTAGTAGCCGCAAGTGCGTCTTCAATGCGGAGTTTCTTTTCTTTCATCTCGATTTCAGTAGCCGCACCAACTCTGATTACAGCAACACCGCCTGCGAGTTTTGCAAGTCTTTCTTGAAGCTTTTCAGTGTCGAACTCGGAAGTGGTTTCGATAATTTGCGCCTTGATTTGGTTAACTCTTGCTTCTATCTCAGCTTTATCGCCTTCGCCGTCTACTATAATGGTGTTTTCCTTGCCCACTCTGATTTGTTTTGCACGGCCAAGCATTTCCATTGTAGCGTCTTTTAGCTCTAAGCCAAGCTCGGAAGTGATAACCTCACCGCCTGTGAGCACTGCAATATCTCTAAGCATTTCTTTTCTTCTGTCGCCAAAGCCAGGAGCTTTAATGCCCACGCATACGAATGTGCCTCTTAGTTTATTTAAAATGAGGGTGGAAAGTGCTTCGCCCTCGATGTCTTCAGCAATTATAACAAGCTTTTTGCCCGACTGTACAATTTGCTCTAAGATGGGGAGAATTTCCTGCACTGAAGCAATTTTCTTATCGGTGATTAAAACATATGCATCATCGATAACAGCTTCCATTTTATCCATATCGGTAGCCATGTAAGGTGTGATATATCCTCTATCAAACTGCATACCCTCAACAACATCGCAGTATGTATCGGCTGTTTTGGACTCTTCAACTGTGATAACGCCGTTTGAAGTAACCTTATCCATAGCGTCTGCAATTAGCTTGCCCACAAATTCATCCGCCGCAGAAACAGTAGCAACTCTTGCAATATCCGCTGTGCCACTGATGCTCTTGGAATTTGTTTTTACCGCTTCAACTGCCGCATCAACCGCCTTATGGATACCTTTTTTAAGCACCATTGGATTAGCGCCAGCCGCTACATTCTTCATCCCCTCACGAACAAGTGCTTGTGCAAGGAGTGTAGCTGTTGTTGTGCCATCGCCTGCTGCGTCGTTTGTTTTGGTTGCCACTTCTTTTACAAGCTGTGCGCCCATGTTTTCAAAGGGGTCGGAAAGCTCGATTTCTTTAGCGATTGTCACACCGTCGTTTGTGATAAGTGGGGAGCCGTATTTTTTATCAAGCACTACATTTCTACCCTTTGGGCCGAGTGTGATTTTTACTGTGTCCGCAAGCTGGTCGATACCTGCTTGTAGGGATTTTCTTGCTTCTTCGCCGTATATGATTAATTTTGCCATTTCTATTTTCCTCCTAAATTGTATATATAGTCAAGTGCGAAGCGCACTCGCAGTGAAATGTGAAGAATGAATAGTAAAAAAATCAAATACACCGCCAAAGCGGGGCGTTTAACTCTTCATTATTCATTATGTAACTCCACATCTTTTGCATCTAATTAATATGTGTATTACTCAACTATCGCCAAAACATCCGACTGACGCAAAATTGTGTACTCCACGCCATCAAGCTTAACATTTGTGCCTGCATATTGGCTGATTAGCACTTTATCGCCAACGGATAATTCCATTTTAACTTCCTTGCCATCAACAACTCCACCGGGGCCTACTGCAACTACTTCTGCAACCTGTGGTTTTTCCTTTGCACTTCCCGAGAGAATGATGCCGCTTTTTGTGGTTTCTTCTGCTTCGACCATTTTGATTACAACACGGTCTGCGAGTGGTTTAACTGTCATAACTAATATTTCCTCCATATAAAAAATTTTATGATGTATAAATTATTAGCACTCGTATGCTTATAGTGCTAACTAACATTTTACATATCAATCGGGAAAAAATCAAGACCTTTTTGAAAAAAAATTAAAAATTCACATAATTTTAATGATTGAGAACATAATAAATACATCTTTTACAGCTAAAATTTAGTAAGTATACTAATGTATTTATTATTTTTATGCCCATTTTCTCCTTGCACTCCATGCAAGAACCGAAACT
>CAYJLI010000066.1:2583-9269 GCA_964371155.1 uncultured Oscillospiraceae bacterium
GTTGGCGGGGAGATATATGGAAAAACAAGTCAGCAAGAAGCGAAACCCCACCCACTTATGGCATGGAGGGTGTAGAAAAAAGAGCAATACTATTATAATCTATGGCAATTAATTCCAGTAGCGAATTTTGTGTAAACTTTAAAAGACGAAAGAATAAGAGGGACATTTAATGATTAAATCAAAAAAACTGACAGCGCTTTTCTTGGCGGCAATGATGATGGTCACGGCAGGATGTAGCAGCACCGACCCAGCTGAAGACAGCGGAGAGGGTACAGCTTTTGCCACCGTTGACGGCGAAAATATCTCCGTCGGAATATATCTATATGAAATGCAAGTAGCACAAGCGGAAGCACTGATGCTGATTTCGGCTGAGGGTGGCGATGTGACCGACCTCTCATCCGCAACAGTCGAGGGCACACCTGCCTATGACTGGATAGAAGACACCGCCATGAAATACATGCAGGAATACATTGCAGGGGAAAAACTTTTTGAAGAGCTTGAGCTTTCTCTCACCGAAGAAGAACTCGCCCAAGGAGAAGAGCAGTCCTCGGCACTTTGGAATGATTATGGCTACTCGCAGGCTTTTGAACCACTGGGGATAAGCGAGTCCGATTTTGAGCTAATCACCCTTAATTCCCTTAAGAAAAACAGCCTTTTCAACCACTACTACGGCGTGGGGGGAGAGCTTGAGCCAACGGACGAGGAGTACAGCGCAGGGCTTGAGGAATATTTTTATTATCTAAGCTTTATAAATGTACCACTTTCGGATGCTGAGGGCTTAGCATATGACGAAACACAAATTGCCGCTGAAAGAGCAGTTGTCGATGGTTATTACGACAGACTGATGCAGGGCGAGAGCTTTTACAATATAATTGTAGATAGCGAAACACGCCTTGGCAATGAAGACATTATCCCCGAAGAGGGAAGCGAAATTGCACAGCTCATGAATAAAGAATCGGTAGCGATAAGCCCCGAATTTACCCAAATGCTTGAAGAGAGCGAATACGGCGAATATTTTATATATCAGGATGAATACAGCATAATGCTACTGCAAAAGCAGGACCCTGCCTCAAATCCTGAAAACTTAGAGCTTGTAAAATACTCCATCGCCCTATATATGTACTCGGACGATTTTGCCGATATGCTACTAACTAAAGGCGTGGAAACCCTCCCAGAGAGCAGTGTTAACGAAGCTATTTTAGAAGAATATGCAGCGGATAAGATTGAATATATTTCGTAGAGTTTTCTCACTGGGAAGATATTCGAGCAATGGTGGCAATGCTTTCAAAGCTGCACCGCCGCCCCACTAACGACATATTAACCAAAACAAACTAATTATTACAGCGTTACCCCTGCTACGGCGGAGGTAACGCTGTTAATATATATGCCTTTTGTGTATGTTTTTATGCTTTGCTTGCTGAAATTGCTTTGAATATTATTTTCTCTGTGTTATACTTTATTAACGAGTGTTTATATTAGGCGAAACGAGCAAAATGCCGAAAAATAAAGTTTTACTTAATTTTTTTCAAAAAATTATGGGGTATGGGGTAAAACCCCATGAATATAATGGCGAAGCCACGATAGAGGATTCAGCAAATTTTGCGGAGCAAAAGAGCGGATTTTCCACAGAATTTGAAATAATGTGGAAAATCCACCCCATCACCGCAGACCCTGCACAATACAAAATAATACGAAAACCCATTGTAGGGGCATGGCTTGCCATGCCCGAGGATGACGCAAAAGTATAAAAGCACCTGCACACAAGCGGTCACGGCAAGCCGTGACCCTACAAATGCCACCGCAGACCCTGCACAATCTAAAATCTGCTCAATAAATTGTGCGATATCGTAGATATATTAAGGGGCTTCGCCCCCTACAATGATAGCAAAAAGCTATAAACAGAGGTAATCCCCCACCTTTTAAAAGGCGGCTTTATGCTCCCATTGCTTAATTTCAGATTGGCGGTTAACTTCATTTTACACATTGTTTATATTAGGCGAAGCGAGCAAAATGGTGAAAATTGTGGCAGAAAACTGAAGATTTCAATTTAAATATTATGGCGAAGCCACTCCATCACTATTCATTTTTCACTATTCACTTATAAATAATCTGCTAAAGTAGATTATCCATATTAGTTTGAGGAGGAAATTGTAATGAAGAAAATCTTATCTACACCCATAGGGCAAATATTATCTGCAAGTATTATTTTTTCGACTGCATTTGCCTTATTGCATTTTAGTCCGTTAAATATGTTGCATGGTCGTTCAGACGCACCGATTATTGTCGGGATATTTGGTGTAATTGCACTGGC
The DNA here is from genome assembly GCA_964371155.1 of uncultured Oscillospiraceae bacterium. Taxonomy (GTDB): domain Bacteria; phylum Bacillota; class Clostridia; order Oscillospirales; family Ruminococcaceae; genus CAYJEQ01. Next base: position 4,895 of record CAYJLI010000066.1, read on the forward strand.
AATAGCTTATATTTTCAAACTGCAATTGCTAACACTGGTAGCATCATTTGGATATATCATAGCATTTGCAATGGGGTTTATATTTCAAACAGACGGTGTGGACCTCGGTGGCGGTGGAACAAATAATCTATGGCAAATTTGGCTTATAAGCTATTGGGTGTTTTTAGTGTTTGGGTTAATTGTCAATATAATTCTTAAAAAGAAGAAGTAAGGTTGATAGTCATGCTTATTAAAGAACCGAAAAACGAATGAAATTTATATAATAATTGGAGGTACATACTATGTACTTATTTTCTTTAATTGTAATACCAGTGAGTTTATTGGCATTTTATTTCGGATTTCAAATAAAAAATAAGCAACGAATTACTTTAATTCATGATTACCATTGGAAAAATGTAAAAGAGCAAGATATAAAACCATATACTTCACTTATGGGGATGGGACAATATTCAATAGGTATTGGCTGTCTGACATCCGGTGTTTTAGGACTGTTTGTGTCATCAATAGTTACTATAATACCTATTTTTTTAGGTATTATTATTGGTTTTATAATAATGTACAAAGCACAGAAGAAATATAACTCAGGTATGTTTTCGTAAAATAAGCATAATCCACACAAAATAAAACTACCGCTATCAGCTTTTGATAGCGGTAGTTTCTTTATTGTCAGCCACAAATCCTGCAAACCGTGTTCATACGCAAGCGGATTTAAAAGACAATCTTTATTTTTTTGCACTTCTTATTTTAACGCCCTCTTTTATGCCCTCGATAATTTTATTTAGTGCATAGGTAGATTCTTCTTTTTCGGTGGGTGGGGTGTGCTCAAGTGGGTCTTTGATGCCAAGTAGCTTATATTTTTCATTGCCCATTTTATGATATGGGATAATATCAAGCGCCTTTACATTTTTAAGCTCGGATAAAAATAAACCCATCCTATTTAGCATTTCGTCATTTAAGGTTATTCCTTTAATAACAACATGGCGCACCCATAAATCCACCTCTTTTTCCGAGAGATACCTCGCAAAATCGAGAATGTTTTCATTTTTTTGTCCTGTTAAATCGCTGTGTGCATCGCTGTCTATATGCTTTAAGTCAAGCATGACTAAGTCGCAGGATTTCATTAGTCTGTCGAACGCCTGCGTATTGTTTTTATTAAAAGTAATGCCGGATGTATCAATACAGGTGTGAACTCCCTGCTTTTTGCACTCCTCAAAAAGCTCTGTCACAAAATCCATTTGCAAAAGTGGCTCTCCCCCTGTAACAGTTATGCCGCCTTTTGTAAAGCTCTTTACCCCATTGTATTGATTCATTATCTCTTTTACAGAAATAATTTCCCCCATGCCCTCTTTCCAAGTATCGGGGTTGTGGCAGTACTTGCAGCGAAGTGGACAGCCCTGCAAAAATACAACAAATCGTATTCCAGGGCCATCCACTGTGCCAAATGAATCCGTGGAGTGGATATATCCATTCATATTAAATCTTAGAATGGAATGTGCGTGCGATTATATCGTCCTGCTGTTCTTTTGTAAGCTTTACAAAATTCACCGCATAACCTGAAACACGCACCGTGAGCTGGGGGTATTTTTCAGGGTGATTTTGAGCGTCGAGCAAGGTCTCTTTTGTAAATACATTCACATTGAGATGATGTCCGCCTTTTTCAATATAGCCATCTAAAAGCCCCACTAAATTATCTATTTGTCTATCACTTATCATAGTATATACTCCTTTATTTATATATTTTCATTGGGTTGTTTGCAAGCAAAATTTCCATCTTCACAGCCTATTGTACTGGAAACTTCCATCACTATATTATCCACATCATAATCGCCGAAAAATACCCTATCGTCTTTTCCGAGTGCATCGGGAACTATTGAGAAAGTGTCCGAAATTCCATCGAGTGCGTCTTGGAATGGAAGTTTTGCAACCGAGGCAAGCGACGCCGCCGCTCCACTGGTATCCCTGCCATGCATTGGGTTTGCTCCAGGTGCAAAAGGTGTCCCCTGCTTTCTTCCATCGGGTGTACTACCTGTTTTTTTGCCATATACCACATTGGAGGTTATTGTTAGGATGGACATTGTTGGCACACTGTCACGATAGGTGGGGTGTTTGCGGATTTTATCCATAAATGTATGCACTATGTCTATCGCAATGGAGTCCACCCTGTCATCATTATTGCCAAATTTAGGGTAATCACCCTCCACGATATAATCCACTACAACGCCATCTTCGTCACGGACTGCTTTAACCTTTGCATATTTAATTGCGCTGAGCGAATCGGCAATTACAGAAAGCCCTGCTATACCTGTTGCAAAATATCGCTTTACCTCACGGTCATGAAGTGCCATTTGTGTTTTCTCATAGCAATATTTATCATGCATATAATGAATTATATTCAGTGCGCTCACATATACAAATGCAAGCCATTCAAGCATATCATCATATTTTTGCATAACATCATCATAATCGAGATACTCGGTTGTTACTGGGCGATATTTAGGGCCTACCTGTATCTTTAGCTTTTCATCCACACCGCCATTTATCGCATAAAGCAAGCATTTTGCAAGATTTGCACGTGCGCCGAAAAATTGCATTTCTTTGCCCACTTTCATGGAAGAAACACAGCACGCAATCGCATAATCATGCCCATGGATTTCACGCATTAATTCGTCGTTTTCATACTGCACAGAGGAAGTTTTAATGCTCATTTTTGCACAATATCTTTTAAAGTTTAAAGGCAATCTCTGCGACCAAAGCACCGTTAAATTAGGCTCGGGTGCAGGCCCTAAATTATCAAGAGTATGCAAAAATCTAAAGGAGGTTTTAGTTACCATGTGCCTGCCGTCGGTTGTCATTCCGCCTATGGTTTCTGTTACCCATGTTGGATCTCCAGAGAATAGGGAATTGTATTCTGCGGTTCTCGCAAATTTCACAAGGCGCAATTTCATTACAAAATGATCGATATACTCCTGCGCTTGTGTTTCGGTGCAAACTCCATTTTCAAGGTCTCTTTGGATGTATATATCCAAGAAAGTAGAAGTTCTTCCAAGGCTCATTGCCGCCCCATTTTGCTCTTTTATAGCCGCAAGATAGCCAAAATACAGCCATTGTATCGCTTCTTTTGAATCTTTTGCAGGATTTGAAATATCGTATCCGTACTTTGCCGCCATTTCTTTAATATCTGCAAGTGCCCTTATTTGCTCGGATAATTCCTCACGCAGGCGTATAGTATCTTCCGTCATTCGTGTGGGGGCTGTTTTGAGCTGATCCTTTTTATCAATTATAAGCATATCAATCCCATAAAGCGCTATGCGGCGATAGTCCCCAATAATTCTACCCCTACCATAGGCATCGGGAAGCCCTGTGATTATTGTGGATTTTCTTGCAAGCTTAATTTCATCCGTATATGCATCAAAAACGCCGTCATTATGTGTTTTCCTGTATTTTGTAAAAACTTCATGTAGTTTAGGTGAAACCTCATACCCATATTGCTTAAGCGCATTTTCGGCTGTTTTTATTCCGCCAAATGGCTGAAAGCTTCTTTTAAAAGGCTTCTCTGTTTGAAATCCTACAATGGTTTCAAGCTCTTTTTCGAGGTAGGCGGCGGCATGGGAGGTAACTGTTGAAACAACATTATTATCCATTTCGAGAACACCATTATTTTCCTGCTCTTTTTTATTTAATTCCAAAACCATTTCCCACAGTTTTGTGGTGGACTCTGTTGGCCCTTGTAAAAAATCCTCATTGCCATCATAGGGCTTATAATTTAATGTGATAAAGTCGCTTACATCAACACTACCACCACTCCATCTTCCCAGTGTAAAACCATTCCAATTTTCAGAAAAAGTAAAATTCATATTCTCCTCCTATTTTTTAATTATATTGTTTTAGTTTTAAAATAACCTCAAAAAGATTGTTATTTTTTAAACATACTTTTCATTGCAAATTATACAACTAACTCTATTAAAAATCAACCTTAGCATTTGCCTCAAAAGCTTACAATTAGGGTATTTGCCATCTTTTTATTAATATTATTCCTCTTTTTTTTCATTAAATGTACACCATAACAGTATATTTTTATTTAAAGCATACAATTTCTTTTAAATCAGATTAAAAAAAACCGTGCATAACGAAGATTTTTTAATTTTAATAAAAATTCTCGCTTTTTGCCCTGTATTTTGCCTTAAAACTATACTGCACCAATCAAATATTATCTATGTGAAAAACATAATAATTTTTCACTATTTATTGCAAATGCATTTTCCACTCGCCTATAAATTATTTTTGTGTATTCCCCCATCTTCGGCATGGGACTATACCCCATAGAATTTCCCTCTAACAATTTATTATACAGCCTATAAAAAAACACCCCAAATGC
>CAYJLI010000067.1:0-8788 GCA_964371155.1 uncultured Oscillospiraceae bacterium
CACCACGCATATTTTCTGCCCATTTTGCAATTTGAGATTTCAAAATTTCAATCATCTCAAATCCACCATGTATTGAAGCAAAATATAGCACCCATTTTTTCTTAGCTTCAGCACCATCATCTAAAAAGTTATAGTATGCTTGCATAGCAAAGGAGGCAAATTCTTTTTCGTTCAAATTATTTGCCAAAATTTTACCTAAAACAGATACTCCTGCGATAGGCTCGTTTGCATAAGCAACAAGACAAGCTGTTAGATATTCTTCGCTTGCTACATTTCCATTTAAATCATGTACTTCAGGCATGTTTTGATAAGCAAATTCAACTTTCCTGCAATTTTTAATTAAAGTTTCCACAACTTTTGTGATATTAACATTGTTTTCGTCAATATCGTCCATGGAATTTAAGTGATCTTGCATTTCAAGCTTTAGTTTTTCGTTTGGTTCAATATTCATTGCCTCTTCAATTTGTTCATTGTATTTGCTGCCATAAGCCATTTTAATAAGATTAAATGCAGCTTTTCTTGTTGCCTGTTTTTTATCTTTTAGTTTTGCAAGCTCTTTTTCTGCAAGAGATTGGTTGCCCCTATAAACTTTTGCAATAGCTGATTGAACTGATTTAGAGCTTTCGTTTATTTTAGAGAAAGTGTCAAGGTGGTTTTCCAAGTTATCACCTAAAATAAGCACAAGTAAAAATCTTACTTCGATTGACCTGTCTTTGTAATTCTCCATCAAAGCATTAATTAGCTCGGATTTTCCTTTAAAAAGCGACACTATTAAATCTATTCTGGGGGAAGTTTTTCCGGCAAGAGTTGCTTTGTTAAAATCGTTTACAATATCTCCACTCGAAAGTATTTGTATAAGCATTGCAAGGCTTGCATCGTTTACATTATATTCTTTTAACTTTTGGATAATTTCTGTTTTGATGTTGTAATATTCATGAAGTAAAGTAAATATAAATTTAACTCTTATGCATTGTTCGCTATCGCCAAATAATGATTTATACACATTAAGGACTTGTCCAAGTGTATTTACCTCTTCTCTTAGCTCACCGCTAAACTTGATGTCAACATTGCTTAGATCTTCTTTTTCTGTAAAGAAATCTATGTACATTTTAATACTATCAAAGCTTTCGATATAATTTATCAAGCAGTTTTTATCAAGTGAGCTATCTTCTGCAAAACACTTCACAAATTCATCATTTGACTGAATTAAAAACTTTTCGGTATTTTTAAAGCTTGAAACAAAACCGATGAATTTGTTTATATCCACGCCTAAAAGCTCGAAAACTTCCGGTTTTGCACTATATAATAAACGACCGTCCATGATTTTTTGAATATTTGCAAGGAATATCGCAGAGAACTTTGCAATAAACTCAGATTTTTCAAAACTTGTAAGGCACATAAGACTAAGAGCCGCACGGACGCCGTCCTTTTTGGCACTTACCGCTTTGATAATCATTTCGACTTGCTCTCTTGAGGCGTCCTCGTTTTTATAGTCGAAAGCCTCAATCATTTTTCTTGCCCCTACACCACTCATATCAGCATACATTCTAAGATATTCGTGAAGTTTATCTACAAACTTAAATTCACTTGCAACATCTTCTCTATTAATATAAATCGAAATTAGCGAAATAATCGTGTGATAAGACATCGAACCATCACTAAAGACTGATTTCATTAGTGACACAGCCACTTCTTTTTCGAGAGATAAAAGATAGCTAATCGCACAAGATGTTTCATCGCTTAGGCCACAACCAGTTGCCCAGTTTAGCTGCTTTACACATGCTTTAATTGCATCCTTTTCGTTCATTTGCTCCAGCAATCTATCGGTCATTGTTCCATATCCAGTTAGCCTATTTATGGCATCATCTTCACCAACAAGACCTTTTATAACCCTCCATAAAAACTCGAAAACACCTTCTCTTAGATAGATATTTCGTTTGTCTAAAAGATAATATACCCATACTCTCTTGTTTTCAGGCTTTACATTATCAAGCTTAGATAGTGCTTCTTCAAAATTTGGGGTCGTTGCTGCATCAAGTATAATCTTTTCATTTAAAGGGCTTACATCAGTTTGCTTTAATAGCTTCTCTAAAGTGTCGATATCAATGTTTCCAGTGCTAATTAATTTTCTTTCTTTCATAAGGTTACCTCACATTTTATTTTATATTATTTTTTATATTATTTCAGTGGTGTTAATACCCACCGAGTTCATCGTAGCTTATTTTTTTCTTTAAAATCTCTACACTTTTATTTATCAAAAGCAAAGATTTAGTTTGATTTTCACTATCCAATAGATTTAAAAGCTGATTTGATAGTATCTCTAAATTGTATCGCTTGCATTTTTCAGCCATTTCACGGATTTCTGTTAAAACATTTTCATTTAGGCTTAAAAAACCAGTTTGAAAAATATTTATGACAAGTGTTTCTACTTCGAAAACTAAATTTTTCATTAAGCTCCCTCCGTTTCTTGTGCAAAACCAGAATAATATTCTATCGGAACCATTTTAAGCCTGCTATTTTCAGCATAGACAATGCCTATAAAAAGGGTGTTTGGAGTAGGAGTATCTGCAAAAGCTTTCAGTATTCTTATAACCTTTTCATTTGCTTTGGTGATTTTTAGCTCAATGTCAATTGGGTAATCATTTTCATCTAAAATAGTCATAAAAAACACATTTTTCAGCTTATCTGTGCCAAAATCCAAAACTTTGCTCGTCATTAAAATAGAAACTTTATCATTCTCGCATTGCTCTTTCATAGTGATAAGAGTTCTAAAATCATAAGTAATATTTTCCTGAGAAATCGGCAAATCGCCTTGTAAATGCTTATCGAAACTGCCACTTATTTGGTTTGATGATGAAATTCTTCTATCACTGCTCACTTTTGGGTTTTTAAGTGTGAATTTATAATCCATAATGGTGCTTATGGAGCTATTTAAATTCCAAAGTAAATTTGCACTTTGGAAATTTGATTTACTTTTATCATAAAAAGTTGGTCGTAAATCTGAATAGCTATAAATTTCACCGTCTTCTTCTAAAAAGTAATAAATATTCCCTGCATAGCCACTCGCAGTTTCTAAATATCTATCCCCTAAAGGTATGAAGCTGAGTGCTTTTGTGTCGGCATATTCTTCTTTAAACACTCCCATATATTCCGAAATATTCTCTTTATCATTTATGATATTTTCCGCTAAGAAATAGCAATCAGAGAGCTTCTTTAAAAATAGCACTTCGGAAAAATTCATATCACGCAAAAAATATTTTGAAAGCATAATAGATAATTCTCGAAAAATATTTTCGTGTCTTGCAAGGCCTAAATTGTGGCTACTCAGTGATAATTTTTCCAAATGCTCTATAAGTGAGTGGGAAATCCGTGAAAGTCCGACGGACAGTATATGAGAGATTTCCTCCTCTATTCTTAGGCAAAACTGGGAAATTTCATCATAATCTATAGTTGACACTTTCTCTTTTGCTTCAGAAGACAGATCTAAGCGTCCTTTATAAGCTTTGTAATATAAAATAGCAAGTGCTTTATGTTTGCACATTTCGTTACTCTTGCAGGAACAAACGCTATCTTTAATAGGAGTTAGTAGCTTTATTATATGTCCGTCAGAAAGCTGGATAGAGATAAAATTGCCCTCTAAGATTTCGGGAAGCCTACTGTGCTCTATATCAGCAGCAAGCTTTTTCGCCAGCGACGCACCTATTGCTTTGAATAGGGATGTTTCATCAAGTGATAGTATTTCCTCTGTATTAAGTGCAACCGGTGCAGTTTCTTCGCTTTTTTCTTCTGCTTCCCCTTGGTTGAGATATAAAACCGCTGTTATAATATGCTTGCAAATGCTTCTGGAGGGGCATGTACAGGTGCTATCCGAAAGATTTTCTTTTAAAGTTACAGTGATATCATCAAAAGTGGCAGTAATATCATCAGCGCTATTAGTGATTTCGATGGATATCCCCTCTAAATCCTTATATGAACGCTTTAAAATGCCTTTATTGGTGAGTACACTCAAATATTCATCATCGTATTTTTTAAAATTCATACACACCTACCTTATAATATTTCCGATAAAGTCAGAGAGTTTATCAGGGGTCATTGCGCCAACATGGCCACCTAAATTCAGTATATTTTTCGCAACATTTCTATCATAAGACGGCTGGGCATCATAATCAAGAGCAGTGAGTGCGATAAATTTTGTGCCACTGTCAATCTGGTCTTTAATTGCTGTATACATAACTCTTGTATCGCCACCCTCAAACAAGTCGGAAACGAGCACCATAATAGTTTTAGTTGGGTTTTCGACCAAAGAAGAAGCGTAAACCAAAGCATTTCCGATATCAGTGCCACCACCAAGTTGCACTTTCATGAGAGTTTCAACTGGGTCGTCTACATATCCACTTAAATCAACTACATTTGTATCGAAAATAACAAGTTTTACATCAAGTATAGGAAGTTTTGCGAAAATCCCAGCCATGACAGCACTGTGAATAACTGAATCCATCATCGAGCCACTTTCATCGACAACAATTACAACTCGATAAGTGTTATGCCTTCTAATATTGCTATTAAAATGCACTTTATCTATGATTAGTTTTTGTCTTTTGCTATCATAATTTTTAAGGTTTTGCTTTATGGTGCGCTTTACATCAAAATTTCGATAGATTTTAACATTGCTTTTTTCATTTTTATTCACTTTTCCCAAAACAGATTTTCTAACTTCTTGCTCAAGCTTTTTTGATATATCATCTACGATTTTTTTAACAAGATTATTTGCAACAGAAAGCACTTCACTATTCATTAAATGTTTAAAGGAGAGAATATTTTTAAGCAAGGCGTGGCTTGGCTCCATTTTCTCTAAAGTTGCTTTATCGCAGAGAAGTTCCGTTAAGTTAAACTCCTCGATAGCGTGTTTTTCGAGTTTTTCGACTGTTTCTTTAGGGAATAATTTTCGCACTTTATTAATCCAAGTAACAGCATTTAGATTAGAGCCACCAAGACCTGCACCTCGCTGGACATCTCCGTTTTTCCCTCTTTCATAGAGATAATCAAGTGTATTTTCTAAGTCATAATAGGAGCTTTGGTCAAAGGAGAGATTATTTTCAGAATTTTTCCCTAATATTAATCTCCAACGATTAATATTTGCTTGGTTATCCATTTATAATAATTCCTCCTTTAGTTTTTCTTTTAAATAATCATTTAATAGATTGCCATAATTTAAAACTTCTTCGGATATTCCTTTTTCATCTAAAAGGTATCCCTCAAAAGATAGTATTTTTGATACTTTTCGTGAAATTCTATCAATTTCGCTTGGGGTGAAATAGCTAAAAGTAAGTTTAAAATCAGGTAAAATAGATATAAAGTCATCACTGTCAAGAGATGTTATGAGATTATTTATGCAGAGCAAAAATTCATCTCCGACAAAAATTATATCTCTCGCAGTGTAAAACACCCCAGTTAAAAATTTTGCGCCGAGAATAGCTTTGTCTTTGTCTATGATAAAAGAATTGAAATTATGAGTAATAATATTAGGTAAAAGCTCGCCCATTGCATATAAAATCCCGTTTATTGCTCCGAAAATTACTGGATTTATAGGCTCTTTATATAAAATTTTCTCAAATGTCTCTCTTAGTTCAGCTTTAAGATAAGAAAATTCATCTTTTGAAGAAATATCAAACATTAATTTGATTATTTTAAGCACTTGTTGTTCGTTTTCTTCACCAGTGTTTTTATATAGCTCAAAGGTGTTTAGCGTCTTTTTAAAGCATAGGTCAATTAGTTTTTCATAGTCAAGACTGCTTTTTTCGCCATAGAATTCCTTTAATCTATATAGATGAATTAAGTGATAGAGTGTTTCACCCAAAGAGAAAAAATCATCATCAACTGCTATTGCATCAATTGTTTTTACTAATAAAAGCTCTAATGTGTCGTTAATTCCCATTAAAAAACTGTCGACTAAAAGTTTTGCAGAATCGCTTGAATTTTTGCTTTCTTTAATCTTCTTTGATAGCAAATGATAGGCTGCAACAGAGACGGACGCGCCATTTGCAGAATTTTCAATAAGCCTTGTAATTACCATCGGTGTAAGACGATATTCCCATGTTTCTCTTATAATATTTCTATCTTTATCATCTTTTAAATTACTGCCACGAATTTTTGTGCAAAAATTTATATCAAGAAAACTTAGTGTATGAAAAAACCGACTAATTTGCCTGTGATTTTCTTTTGAAAAAATACTTAGCACAATTTCTTTTCTTACGCTTTGCTCAGTTTTTAGGCGATAGCTTTTTGCTCGCTCTAAAAAATCTGAAACAATGGGAGGAGTTGGTGAGTTTTTCGGAATCTCTCCTATTTTGTCGCCTTTAAAGTAGCTGTTTAATATATCGAGTGGCAGTTCTGTTGCAGGGTTTAAATCCCCTTTAATAAAAGAGGATAACACTCCGTCTAAACACTCATATTTCCCACATTCAGCTTTATTTCTAAGTCTTGCAAGACCTTCTGCAATGCTAAAAGCTGATGCTTCGTCCGACATCGTGATAAGCACTTTTTTCCTTTTTGCATCTTTTGCTGTTTGCAAAATCAAGTTTAAAACAGCCGTATTATATGGCTTATCCACTTTGTGTTTAATATTTTGCCATACAATATCATAAAAGCCTGGGGAGAGCATACCGCTTGCGTAGCCGTTTAAGGCATCTGCTTCATCCATAGAATATGGCATGAGATATATGCTTTCATCTTCTGCTTTTGTGGTGTTGTACTCTAAAACCTCACTATTTTCAGGCCTCATTAGACCAAGCGTATGAAAACCGCCTGTAATAACCAGTATTTTATCATATTTTTCCCTATGTTCAGCAATTTTTTCGCCCATATATTGTTCTCTTATAATCGTACTATCGGCTATAAGTTCTTCCTGTGTTGTGCCTTTTCTTAAGAGATATGTATATGCATTAAACTGGTGGGCAAATTCTTTGGGAGACAGCGAAAGTCCATTTATCTCAAAATACGCCTCCCAAAAGCTATCAAAATTTGAAAAATTAGTTTCTTCACACAGTGCATGAGCAATTTTCGTAGAAGAAATTAAATAATCATCACTATAATTATTTTTATCAAGTCGTCTTCTCACACCACTGTTATTTTGCGTACTAAGAAGCCTTTTTCCGAAAGGTAAATCTATAAATTTCACAGGAATATTATTAGAAAAAGCCGACTTAATCGCAACGAGCTCGGGAGAATATTCAAGCATCGGATAATAGCAACTATAACTTTGCGTTTCGGTGCTATCATCGAGCTTATTGTTGCTATCTTTATATGAGTAATAAAGTGCAACGGGAAAAGAAGTTTCTTCACTTGCCAAAAATTCTAATATGTGATTTGCATTATCAGGTCCTTCGATTAAAATTAAGTCTGGTTCATATTCGGAAATAACCCTTAAAATCTGCACAGAACAAACAGGGCTATGATGTCTTATTGGAAAATATAATACTTTTTCATCATAGGAAAAAGGCATTATTTTAGCAAGTTCTTCTTTTGAAATAGTTTTTTCCATAAATTTTCCTCGTCCGCTCCTTTATTTTTTACTATTGTACCAAAATAGTTTTTAAGACAAACTAAATCGTCTGGATTTTCCTTTGCAGTAGCGGAGGCAAGATTTGAAACAAGTTCATCAAGATTTAAATTTCCGTCTTCATAATAATAGGCTGAAATCATAGTTTGATAATATACTGAAACTGCCTCTGCTGTACTCATAACATTTGATGGCTTAGTGATTTTTTCACCATTTACAGAAGAACCTGTGCGCAGTTCATGATAAATTGTTGCTATTAGCTCTGCAATATCTTCTTGTGGCTTCATTTCAATAAGATTTTCTGCCGCAAGCTCTGCTACTTGGCTCATAATAATTTCTGTTTCAAGTTTTATATTATTAACAGGTGCTACTGTTTCAAAGTTAAAGCGTCGCTTTAATGCGCTACTCATTTCATTAACACCTTTATCCCTTGTGTTTGCAGTAGCGATGATATTAAAGCCTGCATTTGCAAAGAGTATATTATTTTCGCTTAGCTCTGGAATGTTTAACACTTTATCGGACAAAACTGAAATCAAACTATCCTGAATTTCGGCAGGAGTTCTTGTTATTTCTTCAAAACGAGTTATAATGCCTTTGCTCATGCCGGTATATAATGGCGCTGGCACTAAAGTTTCTAAAATAGGGCCTTTTTCAAGTAAAAGAGCGTAGTTAAAGCTATATTTAATCATATCCTCAGTCGTCCCTGCCGAGCCTTGAACAGTGTTTGTACTTGTGCCACTAATAGCTGCTGATAAAAGTTCTGAAAGCATAGTCTTTGCAGTACCTGGCTCGCCAACAAGCATAAGTCCACGATTTGTGGCAAGAGTTACAATGCATCTTTCAACTAAGGTATCATTACCGAAGTATTTTTTATTAATCGTTATTTCTTCACCATTAAATAGTATAGGTTTTTTGCTCCCTAAGATAAAAGTACGAACAGCCTTTGGCGAAAGCTTCCAGTTTAGTGGTTTTACACCACTGTCGCTAAAGCTGAGTGCCTCAAGTTGTTTTTTGTACTTCATTTCCATTGTTTGTTTTATGTATTCCATAGTTCCTCCAAAAATATTTTAGTTTGTTTTTTATTTCAGTCCCTGCGTAATGGTAATCTGTGTTAGTGTAAGTAAGTGTTGATTTCTTTACCTGATAAATATTCCATAATCTCAGCTATACTTTTGGGTAAATGTTCTTTTAGAAAAGGGGACAGACTTTTCTTGTGGGTGTAATCTTTTA
>CAYJLI010000068.1:0-8688 GCA_964371155.1 uncultured Oscillospiraceae bacterium
ATTGTGCCTCAACCTTTTTATATTGACTTAAGATATTAAGGGGCTAAAAATCCGTTGGGACTCGCAGAATAACCACCTTCTGTTATAGTCATATACAAGATTTCATTATCGTTTACAAGCTCAATATAACACACACCATCTTCAAACTTATCGGTAATATCAATTTTTTGATTATACCAATAGACCCACGCCGTGCCATCGTCTTTATACTCAACCTCGGGCGAATTCATTTTTCCCAAAAGCTCTTCTTCCGTCAGTGGACGCTCATTGCCATCCTTGTCATAGGCAATACCACCGCCACCTTGGTGCCTCTCATTTCCTTCAGCATCAACATAATCCATCTCATAATTACCATTGCCATCGAATTCGATTGTAACATCAGTCTGCTCACCTTGTAGCCAGAGCTGAATAGTTTGCTGAATTCCACCAATATCTGCGGCATAGACAGCAGTTGCACTGCCAACAAAAAGTACGAAAGCAGCAACACCTGCCCATAATTTATTTAGTTTCATTTTTTTTCTTGTAGTTGCCATTTCATTCACCTCCAAAGAAAAATCTGCAGAGATATGAATAGCAGAAAATGCCTGTTTATATTTTTCTTTATTCGTCATCTTCCCATACCTCCTGCTGTAATGTGTTTTTAAGTAGTATTCTTCCTCGTGATAGTCTAACCTTTACATTGCTTTGCGAAAGTTTTAAAATATCTGCAATTTCTTTTATGGAGTAATCTTCATAATAAAAAAGATGTATCACCACTCTATATTTTTCGGGCAAATTCATTACAGTTAGAAATAATTCGGAAGACTCTTCTGAAACAAAAGTAAGTGCTTCCATATAATTTTCAAGTGGTACTGTATTTCGCCTGAAAAAGCTGATATTTTTATTCTTAGCTTTGTTTATAGCAACTCGTATCAACCACGCACGAATATGCTCCAATGTTTCAAAATCCTTTTTTGTTGTTAAATAACCAATGAAAGTATCTTGAACAATGTCTTCGGAATCCTGCATATTTTTACAGATATTAAATGCAATTCCAAATAAATTATTCTTATACTTATCAACCAGTACGTCTACTGATTCTCGCATAATTTCCTCCTTTGCTTTTGAAAGTCCTTCACTAATAATACAAATGAGATTGTCGAAAAGTTACAAAAATACAAAATAAAAAAGCTGTCTACAAAATGCAGACAGCTTTTAAAAATGGTATAAAATAATCTCAATCATTATTCACAGAGAATAAAGCCACTATTAATCAAGCTTAAGCACCGACATAAATGCCTCCTGTGGCACTTCTACGCTACCGAGCTGACGCATACGCTTTTTACCCTCTTTTTGCTTTTCAAGCAGTTTCTTTTTACGGGTGATGTCACCGCCGTAACATTTTGCGAGTACATCCTTACGCATAGCCTTAACCGTTTCCCTTGCAATGATTTTACCACCGATTGCCGCCTGTACTGGCACTTCAAACATCTGGCGTGGGATATGCTCTTTAAGCTTTTCCACCATTCTTCTCGCCCTTGGATAGGCTTTGTCGGTGTGGACTATAAAGGAAAGTGCATCCACCATGTCGCCATTTAGGAGTATATCGAGTTTTACAAGCTTTGAAGATTGGTAACCGTTTAGCTCATAGTCAAACGACGCATAGCCCTTTGTGCGAGATTTTAGAGTATCGAAAAAGTCGTATACAATCTCATTAAGTGGCAGGATATAATGCAGTTCCACCCTGTTTGCATCCAAATATTTTGTGTCGATATATGTCCCCCTGCGCTCTTGGCAGAGCTCCATTATGTTTCCGATGTATTCGGTGGGGGTGAATATGCTCGCCTTTACAATCGGCTCTTCTGAGGATTGTATCTGCCCTGGGTCGGGGTAATTTGTAGGGTTGTCTATCGAGATGGTTTCACCGTTTGCCATAGTAAGATGATACACAACACTCGGTGCGGTGGTGATGATATCAAGATTAAATTCTCTCTCAATTCTCTCCTGTATAATCTCCATGTGGAGTAGTCCTAAGAAGCCACATCTAAATCCAAAACCAAGCGCTATCGAGGTTTCGGGGTCGAAAGTTAATGCGGCGTCATTTAGCCTTAATTTTTCAAGGGCATCCCTTAAATCGGGGTATTTTGCGCCGTCTATCGGATAGATACCTGAGAACACCATCGGATTTACCTTGCGGTAACCTGGAAGTGGCTCATCTGCAGGATTATTTGCATCTGTAACAGTATCGCCCACCGTGGTATCCTTAACATTTTTAATGCTGGCGGTTATATATCCCACCTGTCCCGCAGAAATTTCCTTTTGTGGGATTAGGTCAGTTGCACCCATAACGCCGAGCTCCACCACAGAAAATTCAGCACCCGTTGCCATCATGCGAATTTTCATGCCCGGGGTGATTTTTCCTTCAATTACACGCATATATACAACTACGCCTTTGTAGCTATCGTAGTATGAGTCGAAAATTAGAGCTTGTAGCGGTTTTTCGTCGTCGCCTTTTGGTGCTGGAATGTCTCTCACTATTCTTTCAAGCACTTCTTCGATATTTATGCCGTTTTTAGCAGAAATCCTCGGAGCGTCCATGGCAGGAATTCCTATAACATCCTCAATCTCACTACAAACTCTCTCAGGGTCTGCGGAGGGTAAATCAATTTTGTTTACCACTGGAAGTATTTCTAAATCATGCTCCACTGCAAGATATGTATTTGCGAGTGTTTGCGCTTCTATACCCTGTGAGGCATCAACAACAAGTATAGCCCCCTCACAAGCGGCAAGGGAACGGGATACTTCATAGTTAAAATCGACATGCCCTGGGGTATCTATTAGATTAAAATAATAGGTCTCGCCGTCTTTAGCAGTGTACTCAAGCTGCACCGCCCTCGCTTTGATGGTGATACCACGCTCTTTTTCGATGTCCATGTTGTCAAGAAGTTGTTCTTCCATGTCACGCTTAGCGACGGTTTTGGTATGCTCTAAAATCCTGTCGGCAAGGGTGCTCTTTCCATGGTCGATATGTGCAATTATACAAAAATTTCTGATATTTTCTCTTTTGGCTGACATTCTTTCACCTCGGTAATCCATTTGAAATTTATTCGGATGTTTCGCTTTCTTCTATGTATTCTGTTTCACTGTCGGGCAGTATTAGTTTCACATTTTGCTCGCTTAAAGTGGCAACATTTTTCAGTTTGCGCTGAATTTGTCTGGTGCGCACACCCACAAGCTTATCAAGCTCTGCATTTGCCTGTTCGATACGCTGTTGTG
This sequence comes from uncultured Oscillospiraceae bacterium, assembly GCA_964371155.1. Classification (GTDB taxonomy): domain Bacteria; phylum Bacillota; class Clostridia; order Oscillospirales; family Ruminococcaceae; genus CAYJEQ01. The sequence continues at coordinate 3,256 of CAYJLI010000068.1, forward strand.
TGGCTACAAGTACTGAGCCGAATTTATCAAACTCAGTTTTCACCGCTTCAAGCACATTCCAAACCTCGCCACTGCGCTTTTGAATTGCCACAGTCCTAAAGCCCATTTGAAGGCTGTTTAGCAGTGCCGCCATGGTGCTTGGGCCTGCGATGTTTACCCTAAATTCCCTTTGCAGTATTTCCACCATGCCACGGTTTACCACCTCGGCATAAAGCCCCTCAAATGGGAGGAACATTATCGCAAATTCAGTGGTTTCGGGTGGGTTTATGTATTTATCCCGTATATCCTTAGCAAAGGAGCGAATACGAGCTTTAAGTACATTTACCGCCGCCTGCACAAGCTCTGGAGAGCCTGCATCATATGCGTCTAAAAGCTGGGTGTAAGCATCGGCTGGGAATTTAGAGTCGATTGGCAGATAGATAAATCCGTCATCATCGGTAGGGATTTTAATGGCGTATTCCACCACATTCCTACTTCCCGACACAGTGGCAATATTTGCCTGATACTGCTCGGGCGCCATAATTTCTTCGAGTATTGCACCAAGCTGTATTTCTCCGAGGACACCCCTCGTTTTAACATTCGATAGCACCTTTTTAAGGTCGCCCACGCCCACTGCAAGGGTCTGCATTTCGCCAAGTCCTTTATACACCTGCTCGAGACGCTCATTTACAAGCATGAAAGATTTTGTCATTCTATCTTCTAAAGTTTGTTGCAGTTTTTCATCTACTATTTTACGCATTTCGTCGAGCTTTTTATTATTGTCCTCTTGTATGTAGCTCAGTTTCTTTTCAACGGCAGTCCTTATATTGTCAAGCTTTTGCTCGTTTTCAAGCGAAAATGTCTTAAATCTGCCCTCTTGTGTGCTCAAGCTTTGCACCACCGATTTATTCAGTGCCTCCTGCTTTTCGGCGAGTGATTTCTCCATTGCCACAAGCTGTTTTTCCTGCGAAATGGCGGATTCTTTTTGCGAGGTGGAGAGAAAATCGCCAAGTGTTTTTACAGAGCTTTGCACCGTCTGTGAAAGCTCCTGCCTAAGTGCTGTTTGCTCTGCCTTTATGTCGTTTCTAAGCTCGCTGTTATCTCCGCTTTTTGACTTTGCCAAAAGAAAAATCAGCAATATTATATTTATGATACCGAGTGATAGGATAATATATTCCATTAACTCTATTTCTCCCCTTTATTTTCACTACCTTTGGATGACAATCTCTTTTTATTGCCCTCTTCATCCACTATATAAGTGTTGTCAAGCGTGGAGCGAAGGCTTTCTCTAAATGCCGCCACATACTCCTTCCGAAGTTTTGCACGCTCTTCCTCTTCCTCGGGTGAGAGCCCTATTTCACGGGATTTTTGAGCAAGCTCATTTATCCTTTTAATTCTTTCGTCAGTCATGATACACTCCTGTAATATCTTAAAATTTATGTATATATCTCCGCACCCACAGTGGGGAGATATAAAAAAGCGCTAATTTAGTGTTTTTGCTTTATCTAATAGTTATAGACTCTATAATAATATCACTTTTTGGCATATTGTTTTCATCGGTTGGGGTGGCACTAATTTCATTTACAATTTCCATGCCGTCTATTACCTGCGCAAAAACAGTCTGCTTGCCATCAAGCCATGGAGCACCGCCCTCTTCCTCGTATTTGCTCACTACTTTGGAGGGATAGAGTGCCTCTTCCATCTGCTCTATGGTTGCATCCCCTATCGGGATGTCCGACACTATATAAAACTGGCTCCCATTACCGTTTTCATCGGTGGATGCCATGCCTACTGCCCCACTAAAGTTCCACAAATTATAGGAAATTTCATTTTCAAAAGGCTTATCCCAAATGCTTCTGCCGCCCGTTCCATCTTCGGGGTCACCGCTTTGAATAAACCAATCGGTTACTACTTTATTAAATCGCAGACCGTTATAATATCCACTCTCGGCAAGCAATATGAAATTTTCCACTGCCATGGGTGCCTCTGAGGGAAAGAATATAATGGTTATATCGCCTGCGGAGGTTTTTATAAGAGCCTCTTTTTGCTCCTCGGTTGGAGGGTCAAACTGATATAAATTAATGGTGGTTTCATCAATTACTCTGTTTTCCTCGGCAGGGGTTTGTGGGGTGGATGCCTCCTCTGTGGGAACATTCTCACTGCAACCGAATAAAATTAATGTAAATGTAATTAAAAAAAGTATAATTCGATTTATAACCGCCACCTCCTTACCACAAATAAATATTTTACCATAAAATTAGCTAAAACACAAATTAAATAACTTTAAGCATGTGGGTATTTGCTTTTTATGCTTCTCCTCTTCTGACATAGTCTGAGAAGATACCCTGTGATGCTTCTTTTAGTGCTTATTGTATAGTATTTTTCCGATTAAATCAATTCTATATTATAGCTCCCCAATATCTAAAGCATATTGGGTAATTCCATTTAGTCTCTTAGCATGATATTCCCATTATTAAACCTTAATTAGTTCATAGATGAGCTCGGTAAGTTTCACAAGGTTTTTTACCGATACTTCCTCATCGCAGGTGTGAACCTTGCTCATGCCTGTGCCGAGTACAACGCTTTTTATTCCGATTTTATTCATGATATTTGCATCACTTCCGCCCCCCGTGGAGATATAGGTAGGAGCCGCACCCACTGCACTGCAAGCGGCGGCGATTTCCTTTATGAATTCGTCATCACTGCTAAAATTATAGGACAGATAGCTCTCCTTTAAACCGCCTGTGTATTTAGCTCCGTATTTTTCGCAGGCATTTTTTACACAGCTTAGCATATGCTCCGATTGCGCGGTGAGTTTTTCGGCATTTCTACTGCGGCATTCAGCCATTAAATACACCTTTTCCGCCACGATATTTGTGGCATTTACCGCTGTGAATGTGCCTATATTTGCAGTGGTTTCTTCGTCCACCCTTAAAAGCTTCATATTGCTCACCGCCTCAGCGGCAACCTGTATTGCACTTATTCCCTGCTCGGGGGCAATACCTGCATGGGCGGACTTCCCTATTATATCAACCTCTAACTTAGACTGCCCCGGTGCAGAGAGCACTATATTTCCCACATCTCCGCTTGAATCGAGCACAACGCCGCTTTTCGAGATGATTTTTGAGTAGTCCATGCCTTTGGCACCTACCATGCCAAGCTCTTCGCCGACAGTGAAAAAAACTTCAATGGTGCGATGTTTTGCGCCTGCATTTTTTATCGACAATATTGCCTCATATATTGCGGCTATACCTACTTTGTCGTCCGCTGCAAGTATTGTATCTCCTGCGCTTCTTATAAATCCGTCTTCGCAGAGTATGGGCTCTATGCCATTGCCCGGCTTTACTGTATCCATATGTGCGCAGAGCATAATTGGAGGGAGTGTGTCCTCCCCTTTAAATGTACAGAGAAGATTGCCACTTGCCCAGCCTGCCGATTTGCCCGAATCATCGGTATATGTTTCGCATCCAAGTGCGGAAAACTCAGCTTTTAAGCAGTTTGAAAACTGCATTTCATTTCCACTTTCGCTATCAATTTTTACATATCTAAAAAAGCTCTCCACTACCCTGTCTTTATCAATCATTACTTTATCCCCTTTTTTCGTTAAATTACAGTGATGGACAAATGATTTTTAGCACTGCCCGTATAGATATATTGTACAGTAATTATCTTTATTAGTACAGTGAAAAATAAAAAGTTTTATAAAAGTTTGTATTATTTAACACTGCTTTGAATATGATTTATATATAAATATTTCTAAAAAGGACAAATTAACCTAAGTGATACAAATATACTCACTTGTTTAGCTTGGGATATGGAGGAAGTCAGTGATAAAAATCAAAGCTAAAATTATTATCCCACTGATAATTATAATCTTTATTATAATATTTAATATACCTGCGCTTTATTTTCTTATAAAGGAAAATTTAAGCTCGGGGGCGGGCAAACTCCTTGAGAGCATGGCAATTACTTCGCTCATGGTAAATTCCCCCGAGGGGACGGCCAAATTACTCGAAGAACGCTTTTCCTACGAAACAGAAAAAATGCCATCACAGCCAGAAGTGGAAGAAATGCCTAACTCGGAAACTCCACCACCCGAAAGCATAGCGCCCGTAGAGGAAACCCCACCACCTATGCCCGAGGTGGAAATCGAGGCAGAAATTGAAGCCACACAGGAAAAGCCCACTCCGCCAGATATTCCTGCGGAATACAGTGGCATACTTGTGGGAGAAAGCTTTGCAGGGGCAGATAGCCCTTCGGCTGAGATTTTCGGAGATGTATATATTAGGAACAGCACTGATTTAACAAGTGACGAAATAAATGATATTATCTCAAGCCCTGCCGATTTAGGGCTTGACCCAAATGAAACGGCGCCTCAAGTGCTAATTTATCACACCCACGGCACCGAAAGCTTTGAAAAATACGATAGCGACACATATGATAAAAGAAACGACTGGCGAAGCACTGACAATAATGAAAACATGATAACAGTTGGTGAGGCTTTAGTGGAAACTTTAGAGGCAAATGGAATATCAACACTGCACAGCAGAATGCAGCACGACTATCCCTCATACACAGGAAGTTATGAGAGGAGTGCAGTTGTGGTAAATCAATATCTCGAAGAATACCCAAGCATAAAGGTTATAATAGACTTGCACAGGGACGCACTCGAGCGTGAGGGTGGTGTAATAGTAAAGCCTATAACCGAAATCGACGGTGAAAAAGCCGCACAGATAATGATAATGGTCGCAAAAGACGATGAAAATGAAAACTGGGAAAACAATTTAAGGTTTGCCGCAGACCTTGTAAGAAATATGGAAATGAATAATCCGAGTATAAATCGCCCAATATACTTTAGAGAGGGCAAGTATAATCAGTCGCTTGCGGATAATGCACTGCTTATTGAAATGGGCTCCCATGCAAACACTTTAGAGGAGGCAATACGCTCTGCTGAGGAGTTTGGCATTTCACTTGCCACAGTATTAAAAGAAGACATGGAACGATAAAAACAAAGAAGGAGAAAAATGAATAGGAGTTATTATTTTTTCAGTGGATTTTTTTTGACAGCAGTATTGGCAGTTGGAATAATCGGATTTAATATGGTCGCCGCTTCTTCGGATAATTATTTAAGCGGTATAATGCCAAAAGTTTTTCGCACCTCGGAAGACGAAAAATATTTTAATATATTTTTTTTCAGTTCTGGAATAAGCATGGACAAAGAAGCTGCTAATGAAATTTCTAAAGTAATTCAAGAAAATCACACGATTTTCGTCCCTGCACCGCTTAGGCTTATACTTCAAGGAAATAGTTTTATAAGAAATTTTGAGTATGAAGAAAACGACACTCCTGAGAGGGACTGGATGAATGAGAAAACCGAGATATAGACCCATCAATCACATAAAACATGTCGATTATAAATAATTATCCCCCGCTAAATGCGGGGGATAATTATTT
>CAYJLI010000069.1:0-8673 GCA_964371155.1 uncultured Oscillospiraceae bacterium
TTTATCATAGAGCCTTTTGATGAAAGTAGCTTAAAAACCCACCACAGGGGTTAGCTCCCAAAGCTAACACAAGCGAAAAAATCACTTCTCAACCACTAAAAACAAACTTGATCCATCCACTTCTTCGATATGATATTTCATCCCTAAAGATTTTGCAATATCTTCAAAGTCGCTCACAGAATGTGTGATTGCTCTAAATCCATCTTCGCATACAATCACACCGTCCCGTGTTTTTTCCATATCAATTTTACCCAAAAGGCCTTTTTCAGATTGCTCGCAGAACCATTTTACACGATGCTCCCAAAAGTTCTCGCTATAACTGCTAAAATATGCCCTCCCCTTATCGCTGAGCAGGTCGGTTATTTTATGCAGGGTAGCATTGTCTATTTTCATCGCCGAAAGACCATTTTGGATGCATAGGATAATGTCGAACTTGCGCTTAAAATCCATTTTATGGACATCCACACAGAGCACCTGCGCATTATTTGCATCTCTTAGATAATCCTTTGATAATGCTATATTCTGCTCGGAAATATCAATGCCTATAATTTCACCACAAAAAGGCGCAAGCTCTTTGAGCACCCGCCCATAACCGGCGCCAAGCTCCAGAACACTTTCATCACCACTGAGTGATTTTGCAATGAACTGAATTTCAGAGCTGAGGTATTTTTTTACCTCGAAAATATCAGTGTCGTAAATTTTAAACAGCTTCTGTGAATTGAGATTTTGCTTGTAATAGTTTTCCGACATAAAGTCACCCCCGTATAAAATGTATGTAGTGTCCATGAGTAAAACTCACTTTTATATATTTTCCACCCTGCCTCAGAGTGGAGGAGATATAAAAAGATAGTATTGCATCCATTATACTTGGTAATTTAAATCTAAAATCATAGCATGACTATATCTGTTTTTATAATATTATAGACATTATAAATTTGCCGCCCCAACCATGCCTGCATTATTTCCAAGCTTAGCGGTAATCACAGGAGGGGGGGATATTTGTCTTGAAGCAAATGTGTATTTTTTTAGATAGTCGTTAATCGGTGCGGTTAGATACTCTCCCTCACCACTTATGCCGCCCGATAGTATTACAACTTCGGGTCTGAATATATTCACAAGGCTTACTATCGTGTCGGATAATCTTCTGATATAGTCCCTTACTATTTTTTCGCCCACTTCATCCCCTGCCTTTGCCGCTTCAAATGCGGTGCGTGCACTTATTTTGCCATCTTCGGAGTGGAGTGTGTTTATAAGTGAACTTGGGTGAAGCTTTGCGGCGGCTTTAGTTTCCCTTATCAGTGCCGTGCCACTCACATAAGCTTCCGCACAACCATTTTTACCGCAAGTACAATATTCGCCATTTTCTACAATTTGTATATGCCCAAGCTCCATTGCACCCACGCCACCGCCTGAAAATAATTTGCCATTCGCCACAAATGCACCGCCCACTCCCGTGCCAAGGGTGAGCACTAAGGCGCTTTTATGCCCCTTTGCCGCTCCAGCAAGATATTCGCCGAGTGCGGCACAGTCTGCGTCGTTTGCCATATGTACACGTAGCGATAAAAGCTCACCGAGCGCATCGCCTATCGGAAGCATTTCCCAGTTATCAATATTTCCAAAAAAGAGGACACTCCCTCTTTTAGCATCCACGGCACCCGGAGAGCCAAGACCGATACAGCAAAGCTCGGATAAATCCATTTCCGCCATTTTAGCAACTTCTCTCACGGCATTTGCCATGTCCTCTACAATTTCTCGCCACTGCCTTGTAGGGCCTGTTTTGATTTTGTGGCTGAAAAGGAGATTGTTATCGGCGTCCACTACGCCGGCTTTTATGTTGGTACCGCCGAGGTCTATGCCTATTCTCAGCTTTCCCTTAAAGGTAGCTTCTGAGGTGTTTTCACTTTTTGTATTGTTGGTGATTTCCATATAGTGGAGCCCTCCTTATGAATATAAATAACCCCCCCGAGGGATATAGATAATGCAAATGGTGAAAAATAAAGAATATGAAGTTTTACGGGGTTTTTTCAAAAAATCGTGGGCATGGGGTAAAACCCCATAAAGATAAAAGCGAAGCCAAAATAATGTAACAATTTTTGCAAAGCAAAAGAGCGGAGATTATGCGGAGTTTTAAATTATGTGGAAAATACTATACTACCACCATGGGATTATGCACAAGCTAAATCGCCCCTGCGAGTGATATAAATCCAGCATGTGGAGCAACACTTCCCACGGCAATTAAATCTATATGTCCCTGCCCGAGGAGGATGCGGATGTGCAATTTAAATACACTCCACCCAATAACAAATTTGGTCTTATAAACATATTATAACAAAAAATATATTTTATAACAATAAAGAGTTCTAATATTTTGCTATTTAACCTATTGAAAAAAACACCAAAAAAATGTATAATTGTAATATAAAGTTAATGCAATATAGTGTTTTTTTATCAATTATAACATATCCATCCTTGCTTTCTACCTACCAATTATTAGAACTATTTCTTAGTGAAACATTATGCTTTACATATTTATCGCAGACAAAGCTTGATTTGGCAAAGGGGTGAGCAGTTATGATTAAAAAATTAAATGCGACATATATTCGCCTACTCATGGTAGTTGCGGCATTTTTTCTGCAACTGCTAATTCTCTTTGCCATGGTATATTTCTTAGGGCGCTACTTCACATGGTTTTACACGATTTTAGTAGTCCTAAGCCTCTTTGCGGCAATGTATATTCTCTCGAAAGATACTCGAACAGACTATAAAATCCTCTGGATAATACTGATATTTTCTTTCCCGTTTTTTGGTGGGCTTTTTTGCCTGATGTACAGTGCGGAAATATTCACCGATAAGCAAATTTCCCATTACATTGGAATAGATAAAGCCTATGCCGAAGCAATGCGTGAAGTGCCTGGAACAATCGGTAGACTTAAAAAATCAAGCACGCAGGCGGCAAAACAGTCGACCTATCTCTCAAACAGCACTGGCGCACCCGTATTTACAAACACTAATTCCCACTACATTAAAAGCGGCGAAGATCTTTTAAAGTCAATGCTCAGCGATATTGCAAATGCAAAACGCTTTGTTTTTCTTGAGCACTATATAATTGAGCCGGGCAAGATGTGGGACAGTATTCTCGATCTTCTCACAAAAAAAGCCGCCGAGGGGCTGGATGTTAGAATAATCTACGACGATTTAGGATGCCTATTAAGGCTTCCACCCACATTCCCACAGGAAATGAGGGATAGGGGGATATCCTGCTATGCATTTAATCGTGTTTCAAGGGTGTTTACACGAAAGGTCAACAATCGTGATCATCGTAAGATTTGCGTTGTTGATGGCAATATAGGCTTTGTTGGCGGGGTAAATCTCGCCGATGAGTATATAAACGAGGTTGTAAAATTCGGGCACTGGAAGGACACCGCCATTAGAATGGAGGGTGCCGCCGTATATAGCATTACAACAATGTTTCTAACCACATGGAATATTTTGAGTGGCAAAATCGAGAAATACGATAAATTTGCCCCCAGTATCCACTGCGAGGGCGATGGCTTTGTGCAACCTTTCACAGATACCCCATTCGATAAAGAGCCAGTGGGTGAGCGCCTTTATATGAGCATACTAAACCGTGCGCAGAAATATGTATATATCACCACACCATATTTAATAATTAGTACCGAAATGATAGCGGCACTTTCAATAGCGGTGAAATCGGGAGTGGATGTCCGATTGGTACTGCCGGGGATACCCGATAAAAAAACAGTCTATTTGCTCTCACGCTCATATTATCAAACACTGCTCAGTGCAGGGGTGCGAATATATGAATATACCCCAGGCTTTATGCACGCAAAGACATTTGTTTCGGACGATAGCACCGCAGTTGTGGGAAGCATTAACCTTGATTATCGCAGCCTATACCATCATTATGAATCGGCGGTGTGGATGTATGGGACATCTTCGGTTTTAGATATCAAGGAAGACTTTTTAACCACCTTATCAAAATGCAGGGAAGTGACATTTGGAGATAAGGAATTTAAAAAGATATTCAGATTTCCAAGATCGGCTATTTTAAGTGTGCTAAGGATTTTTTCACCACTGTTTTAAAGAAAGTGTTACACCTATAATCCAAACACGCCTAAAACTTATGAATTAGCAGATATAATGTTGCCTTCGTCCTAAGCAGGTGCCGAGTAGGCTTTCCTTCTCCTCCTTATTTTATGGACTAATCCATGGGTGTTAACGGAAATAAAAACACTTACCGCTTTCTCTAACCATCCTACATTTTTTTACGAATTAGCTATATGTAGAGCAGCTCTATAATATAAATAGGCTTTATAATACATCGGAGCAATTAGAATAGAACCTATTATAAAAGCCATATCCCCCTGCATTAGTCAGGGGGATATGGCTTTATTTGGAGGTATTTATGGATGCAGGTGTTTTAGCATCTATAAATCAAGTTTGCATATAATTTAGCCACCACATCAGCTATCTTTATCTTCACTTTTAGTACCGCAAGAAGCACCATGGGAGCAACCTATGCATTTTGCACCTTTGCGCTTCTGCGAGATTATGTAATATATCGCCGAAATTGCTATTACTGCTATAATTACAATTACTATCATATCTCCCATAAAAAATACTCCTTTAGTTTTAATGGTTTTATTACTCAAAGCAGATAGCAGTTGTAAGCAAGCTATTGAGTGTCAACAACTTTAGCTGTGAAATATTTTTTCACATGCATTACTTAAGCCGCCTGCATTTGTAAGCTAATATCCTGCTTAATCTATTATCATTGCCCACAATATGCGATGGGGCAAAACACAAGCTGTTTTTTTTACTACCTATAAAAATTCTTTAAACTATTCCCCCAGCGAGGGTGGGGGAATAGTTATGAAAGATAATATAAATTTTTCATTCAATAGCTTGTCACGAAGTGACGAGAGCTATGCTATATAATCGCTCTTGCGAGGATATAAACTATCTGCCCGCTGTTACAGCTTGTTTTGCAGATGCTTTTTTATCGCCTTTAATCGCTAAGGAGAAAAGGTAAGCAATCATTGCCACTACTGCGATAAGACCTGGTAGGAATGCTGTGCCAAGTGCGCCAGTAGTTATTAATGTGCCTATTTGATAAACAAAGAATGCAACTACATAACCTGTACCGAACTGAAGCGCTATACCGCCCCAAAGCCATTTTGAGCTTTCCATTTCGGCGTTCATCGCACCTATTGCCGCAAAGCAAGGAGGTGTGAAGAGGTTAAACATTAGGTATGCTAAAGCCGCTACGGATGTAATTCCCATAATCTGTGCAACTTCGGAAGCACCTTCAACAAGCTCTAAAGCGTCTGTGTCGATAAAGTTTGTGATGGAGTAAACCACTGCAAGTGTACCAACAACATTTTCTTTAGCGATAAATCCTGTGATAGCCGCCGCTGCAAGCTGCCATACACCAAAACCAAGTGGTAGTAGAAGTACAGCGAATGGTGTGGAAATTGTTGCTAATATGCTTGTATGTGCCGCATCTTCAGCAACTACATTAAAGGAGAAGTCGAAAGTCTGCATTAAAAATACAGCTAAGTTACAAAGCATGATGATTGTTGTAGCTTTAATTATAAACGCTTTCGCTCTTGAAAGCATTGAGATTGTAGCTTTAGCTATGCTTGGGAATTTATAATCGGGCATTTCCATGATGAAGTAGCTTCTATTAGCTTTTTCGCCTGTGATTCTAACAATAACAAGCGCATGGAAGATGATTAAGAAGATACCGGAGAAATACATGAGTGAGCTTACCCATGAGGAGTTATCAAAGAATACACCTGCAAAAAGCGCTATAACAGGGATTTTAGCTCCACAAGGAATGAAAGGTGTAAGCATTGCTGTTGTACGTCTTTGGCGCTCGTTTTTAATAGTTCTTGTAGCCATTACACCTGGGATTGCACAACCTGTACCAACTACCATTGGTATGATTGATCTACCGGAGAGTCCAACAACTTTGAAGAATCTATCAAGTACAGTAGCAACCCTTGCCATGTATCCGCAGTCTTCGAGTAGCGCAAGTAGGAAGAACATAACCATGATTAGTGGTAAGAATCCAACTACCGCACCAACACCGCCTATGATACCCTCGGTAACAATTGAAGCAAGTACAGGGGAAACACTGCCCTCGAGTGAAACAGCTACACTTTCCTTAAATGCGTCTATGTAGCCAACAAGTAAATCGGCAAACCATGGGCCTACATATGCCTGGGATATGGTAAATACTCCCCACATAATCACCATGAAAATTGGAATACCGAGCCATTTGTGTGCAATTATTTTATCCACGCTATCCTGCGCAGTAGTTTCACTGCTTTTTACTGCACGAGTTTCAGTAGCTGAAACTACTTCTTTTACGAATTCATAGCGCTCTTTGTCAGCTTCTTTTGCATCATCGCTTGTTTCGCTTGCAACAGTAGCTGTGAAAGGAGCTTTTTGCTCTGTGCCCTGTGCATTAACCGCTGCTGCGATAAGCTCTGCAAGGCCATTGTCGTTTGATAATGCTGCCGCAGTGCTAACAACTGTACATCCGAGTTTTTCTTCGAGTGCTTCACGGTTTAATGAGATTTGCTTTTTATCATTTAAATCGCTTTTGTTAAGCGCTACTACCACTGGTATGCCAAGCTCTAAAAGCTGAGTGGTGAAAAATAAGCTTCTGCTTAAATTTGTTGCATCCACAATGTTGATAATTACATCGGGGTTTTCACCATTAACAAAGTCCTTTGTAATACTTTCTTCCGAGGTGAATGGTGACATTGAATATGCCCCTGGCAAGTCCACTGCGATGATGTCACTGCCTGCACTGTGTAGCTTGCTCTTTATTACGCCCTCTTTCTTTTCTACTGTAACTCCCGGCCAGTTACCAACTGACTCAACCTTGCCGGTAATTGCATTAAATAATGTTGTTTTGCCGCTGTTGGGGTTCCCCGTTAGTGCAATTTTCATTTTTCTCTCTCCTCTAATTTGGTTAGTTAACCTAACCTTAATTAATAAGTAAAACCGATACTTTCATACCGGTTTATAAACTTGTGCTGATAAAATTTATAGATAAACAATTTGCTACAAAGATTTATTTATCTATAAGCATAATTTCTTCAGCAATAAAAGAATCTATGCTGTATCTTGCGTCCTTGACAGTGATTAAATAAACTCCGCTGTTTATTCCCACTACTGTAACAGGCTCTCCTTCATAACAACCAAGTGTAAAGAGAAAATTCTTAAGTTCATCGTCGCTTGTAATCTCACGGACAATATATTCTTTGTGGAGCTGCGCATCTTTTAAAGTAATTTTAGAATGTACATCAGTGGACATAAATTTCCCTCCTTAAACATGATCATGTGAAATGTTAGTTAACCATAACTGATAATAATATACACCGATTTAAATCATCTGTCAAGTCTGATAAAATTATATAAATAATTATTGTGTTTTTAACTAAGTATCAGGAAAATTTTGATGAAAATTAGTTGATTGTGACCTTAGGATATCAATATCTGAAGTTAAAGTATATACTTACATACCTTCCCCACCGTAGGCAGGAGAAGGTATGTGGAATAATTTTCTTAAGCTTTTAACGCTCTTTAGCTTTATACTGTTTGTAGAATGTTTTTCAGTGCGGAAAGAGAGCTTGAATGACAACGCTCAACTCTTGCGTTGCAACGTTTTGCTTCGCAGTTTGCACAAGCAACCAATTTGTGTGAAACAGTATTTGTGAATAGTATTATCATATCGGGCGAGCCAAATTTGCTCCTAATATCGCCTTTCATTTTTGTGAATACCTTTGCTTTGCATCCATATTGTTTGCAAGTGTCTATATAGCGTCTTTCCATACATTCGTTTCCGCCAACTATTACTATACTCATAATATATTCCTTTCGTCTTGTCGATGAAGTTAGTGATTACTAACTGTTCTTGTTAAAAAAATCACACACGCACAAATCAAGTGTGGGATAAATATCGAATAGCTTACTTTATGTTAGCATAAACTAACTGTAATGTCAAGAGGAAATTAGCTTTAAATTAGGAATTATTAATTAAGAGTGAGAAATTATAGGGTTTCGCTCATGGTGAAAAGGATTTATGGATATATGTATTATCTCGCTTGTGCAGAATTAGCGGGCACGGGGGGCTTTGCCACTCCAACGCAATCACCCACCACAAGGTTACGCACAATCAATAATGCTAAAAATCATAGAACGTACGACTACAACTCGCCCCTACACCGATACCGAAGATTACGCAGAATTATAAAATGCTCGCACACCCTCGGGCAAGGCAAGGCTCATTTTGCGTGGCAACAATCATTAGCCCATTTTTGTGGATTAGTGTCAATGTATTGCAAAATTTTTGATATTCTTTTTCGTTTCTTATAATGTGGTCGTGGTATAAGAGTTGCCAAATTGAATATCCTATTTGTTTTGTAACCAATGTTTTAAAAGATTTTATTAATTGTGAAATTGATTGTTTTGTTGTAGGGGACGATATGTGCATCGTCCCGTCCTCATATCCGTGAATAAATATAATTTGTCCGCATTATTACACAGCACAAAAAAACCACCACACACCCATTGTGAGGATTCCCTCGCAGACGGCGGTAGGGGAATACATCCTCAAAAAATCGCACAAAAAAACCA
>CAYJLI010000070.1:0-8484 GCA_964371155.1 uncultured Oscillospiraceae bacterium
CTAAATGTGGCTGTGCAGAAGCTATATCTGCCGAGAAGAAAAGGTCTTTGGTTTACACTCAACCACATCATGTCGCGTTTAAATGTTCTAATTGCGGTGCTAAGTTAAAATTTGATGATCATTTTGTGCTTGCGTTATTCGTTACAATAGTACCGACTATCTTCTTTGCATTTAAAATTACCGATATATTAGTTGATTTTTTTGCAAACTCCCCTTTTGTGCCAAAAAATATAATAGTAATAGCTACAATTACTCCTTATATTATTTTAGTTTTTTATATCGTAAGCATCATTTTAGTATATTTTATAGAATTCGAGGAGAGAGATTAAAGCTGAGTAAACCTACAAAAAAACCTAAACAAAGCAGGCATTTATGACGACGAAGCGAATACCCTTGAAGTGGACGGCATTTTTGGTGATAGGACTAAATCTGCACTTACAAGGCTTTCTACCACAAAAGCAGAAGACCTCTACCCCATAAATAGGATTACAAACCACAATCGTGAGCTGATAAGCCGTGCTTTAGATATTAGCAGTAGGATAACGGATACCCTTTATCCCTCCATTCCACTTGGCTTGGTGCAGAGACAACTAAATGAAGCAGGTTTTCGTGATGTGAATGGCGAGCTTCTTGTGGATGGTGATGGAAATCAGCACTATTATGCACATTTAGATACTATAAATGTAAAACCAGGTGATATATTACTTCCAGGCGAAAAGATTGGAACAATGGGTAATACCGGATATTCAGAGGGCATTCATTTACACTATGAAGTCCAAAAGCAAAATGGTCATTGGTCATGGGTTTCTACTTCATTAGACCCTACTAATTTTTTAAAATAAAAGGAGAATTTAAAATGAAAATAAAATTTTATCTCGCAATTTTTTTACTCACTTCAATCCTCCTTACCGCCTGCACCAAAGGTTCTCCTCCCCCCTCATCCTCTCCCGAAAGCTCTTTACCCATTGTAGCAGACGACGAAAAACCTACAGCGAGCAATGAAGCTCCTTCGGTGCAAGAGGAGCTCTCCAATAGCTCTATTGAAGTATTTGTAGAAGATGGAAAAAGCGGATTGATTTCCGCCGACGGAGAAATTTTGCTCCCTGCACAATACGGCAGTATAGAGCAAGAGGGCAGTGGGTATTTAATCAGAAACTACCTAACTGAGGACGAAGGTCTATATCTCTACCTATTTAATGTTGGTTTTGCAAATAGCGAGGGGAAATTAATACTGCCTGTGGAGCATGATTACATCGGATATAACGATGAGAAAAACCTCGGCATAGCCTACAAGGACGGCAAAAGCCGTGTATTCGACGAGCAGGGTAATTTAACATTTGATATGATTTATGAAAATTTGCAGTCGCCGGGTAGTTGGGAAGCTTCACAAAACTTTATCTATGCCGCTTTAGATGGAAGATATGGCTATGTATCTCCTGAAAACGAACTACTAATTGACTTTAAATACGATTATGTAGATGTATTTGAAAATGGTTATGCGATGGTATTTCCCGAGCACAAGCTATTTTGGAAGATCGATGAGAATGGCGATAGCATCCCCGATTTTGTCATATATCAGTATCAGATTATCGACACCGAGGAGAACATACTATATACAAGCCCTTATTTGAAAGAAGACTGGGATTATGTACCACTGGGTTTTGTTATGGACTTTGTAGGGAGAGATGGGCTTTCATACCCTGTGTTTGAACTTGGTAATGCAACCTCTGAGAGTGTTGACCCCACTAAATACCAAATAACATTAAACGATATGTATCAAAATGTTTTTTTTGAGATAAAAAACACCGAGTACACCCCGAGTGAAGATGCTCTGCCATATATTGTCTACAATATAGATATAAACACCCCCTACACCTTAATCCCCCTACCATAACATAAACAAAAAGAGGTGAAACCCAAATGAAACCATCAAAAACCCTAATCTGCCCACATTGTGGCTGTGAAAGAGCTATAGAGCCATACTGGCGAGGTATTATGTCGATATTTTTTGGTAAAGTGCACTGTGTGGAGTGTGGTAGCATACTATCAAATCCAAGATGGTTTGATACTTTAAGGCTTATAGGAGCTTTTCTTTGTGATTACATAATTGTATTTGTTCTCTACCAAAATTCAGTACCTCGTCATGGAGAGCTTTTAGATATAGCGTTAGCGGTTGCCATCTACTGGCATATTACTGCATTTATTGCGATTTATTTGATACCATTAAAGATGGATTATAAAGCTATTTCTAAGACTTTAAAGCATCCACCACGGCTAACCTGCCCTAAATGCGGATGTAAAACCGCTATCACCCCAGCTACAAAAAAGCAGTTGTGGATAGGGTGGTATAGTAATATTGTAAGGCCTTGTGTGGAATGTCGTACCATGCTTCGTCTGCCAATTTTTAAATCTTTACTAATGGTTTTTTCAGCTTTTGCCTTGCTCCTGTTTGCCATTTCTCCGCTTACATCGTATTTATCAGCATTACTACCTGAGAATGTGTTTATAAAAGAACATGTTGTAGACCATTTACTTACAATTATAAGTGTTATTGTGATTTTTAATAGCATAAGTCACATTTCTCTATATTACATTGACTTAGTAGAAGAATAGATTTTGCTTTTTAAAATAAAGACAAAAAGAGGTGAAACCCAAATGAAACCATCAAAAACCCTAACCTGCCCACATTGTGGCTGTGAAAGAGCTATAAAGCCGTATTTAAAAAGCGTATTTTCTTCACTGCAAAATAAATCTTACTGCCTTTCCTGCGGTGGGCTGATATCAAATCCAAGGTGGTTCGACATTCTGCGATGGTTTGGGCTTTTTCTAAGCTTATATATAATTTCGGTACTCTCCTCCGCTACTAACCCCGACTTTATGCTTGGTTACACCGAGATATTCTTATCCGTAGTTATATACTGGCATATACTTGCCCCGATAGCCCTCTTTTTTATACCGCTTAAAGCTGATATTGATAGCTAAGGGTGCCAAAACTAAGCTGTCCTAAATGTGGCTGTGCAGAAGCTATATCTGCCGAGAAGAAAAGGTCTTTGGTTTATACCCAACCACATTATGTCGGGTTTAAATGTTCTAATTGCGGTGCTAAGTTAAAATTTGATGACCATTTTATATTGGCTTTATTTTTGATTGTAATACTCCCTCTATTTCTACTTTCTTATGTAATAAATCACTTAACAGCCAACTTAAATTACTCTCTGTTTTTATCAAAAGATTATATAATATTGGTGAGTTGTTTCATTTTCATTTTTATATCTTTTTATTTTGTAAGCATCATTTTAGTATATTTTATAGAATTTGAGGAGAGAGGTTAAAGCTGAGCATTTGATAAAAGCATCTGCCAAAGAAACTCCTGTATTTTTTATATTATATGCACATACCCTCCTTTTCCTTCTAAATATTCTCGCACCACTTTCAACTTGAATTCATAACTATATTTTGCCATGAAAATACCGACCTCCCTTTCGTTAGATTTTTAGGTCTAACTTTGGGGGGTCGGTACATGTTGCGAGGGGTTTTTTACTATCTCCCAGTACCTGGGTTTGGTTTGCCTATTACTGGTGCTTGTGTTTCCGGTGTTGCGTCGTCGGGCTCTTCTATGTTGCCGTCAGCATCAGTGAGTACAAGCTCTTCATCAGATATTACATAGCTTGTAAGCTGATTTGTTCTGAATGTCCACGCTTCTTCGTCCTCGTCGTAATCAAGTCCGCTTATTTCTCGTGGTAAGCCGTCTTCATCGAGTACATAGATATATGCATCCTCGCTTGCGTAGAGGTAAAACTCGCCGTTTCTATTAAATCTTGGCTGTGCCACAAAGTTTAAGAAGTCGATATTTGCATAGCCGTGGCGGTCTGCGAATTCGCTGTCAAAATCAGTGTTGTAGCCGAGGTTTAAATCACCCTGTCCGCTCACATTCACTATAAACATCGCTTCGTCATTCCAGTGAATGTATATCTCGCCTGCATTATCTTCAAATTCTACCACTGCACCGCTTTCGCCTTCTATCTCAATGTCGTTATCCTGCGGTGTGCCATTGTCGTAATCGCCTGCGCTCAGTGTAATTGCTACCGCTGCATTGCCCCTGTCTTCGGCGTCGCTTGTGGATTTACCCACGGATACAAATCCCACTACATCGTAGCTGTCCGCTCCTGTGTAGTCCTTAGTTTCCACTTCCACAAAGTAGTAGTAATCACTGCCGGAAAGTGTTGCGACCAAGCTCCTTGTGGTTGCCTGAGGCATAAGTGTGTCCGCTTGGAGTGACTCAGTTATCAATCCCATACCGCTTTCAAAATTAGCCACTGCGGTGGCTACCTCTGCTTCCGATGAAGTTGCCTTTGTATCTATTTTCCTCCAGCCAGTGTATGAGCTCACATTATTTAATATCGCTGATGAAGTGAGTGTGGATGTGTCGCTCTCAGGGACTGAGGAATAAAATGATGCAGGTGTAAAATCGCTTATGCCTATCGCATCGCCATCACGTGTATAGTAGCCATCATAGCTTGTGCGATAATCTGCTTGCACTACATCTTCTCCATTTAAAATCAAATTATCGCTATTTTGATAAACGGCGTTAGGGCCAGTTGCAGGTGTATTTTTAAAGGTGGTGGTGCCGCCGTGTGGAAAAGCATCATTATTCATATCAGACAATCTCTCAAAGAACGCATAATTATCGCCATTTTTAAGTATATAGCCAGTTGTTGGGGGTGACATTACAGTAAAGGTTGGATTTGTTGGGGCAACTTCACTAATAAGTATTTCTCCATACCCGTCTGCTGATAGACCTCCAAAATAGTATTTATACTCTCCATCAAAGGTGAGGTCACTTGCCTCAATATATTTAATCCCACTCCCCGAAACAAAGTCCGATGTATTTGCTCGTGCTATTATTGGGAGATAATAATGGCTTGTACCACTATCGTTTGTATAGGCAAGATAGCTTGGGACATTGTTTAATGACCCCCAAATATCAGTATCCAAAAGTGCTTCTTTTACACCAGCACTATCCTCATAATATTTATTATTATATTCAAAATCAGGGTCTTTTTGAATCTCATAATTATCCCACTTATCATATAAATACTGATTTACTCCTGCTTCGCCTGTGAAATAATAGGTTGTACCTGCATCTGTATAGCTATACCCATTATTTATATAATGTATTCCTGCAGCTGATAATTCGGCTGTGTTTTTATACACTAAGTTATTTGCAGTATATCCATTTGTGATGTATTCATGTTCATATGCAGGGTCTGTTATAAATCCCATTATATTGCTGTAATAGGAGGTTGTATCTGCAAATGAGGCTTTATACTTTGCAATCGCACTGGCTAAAATTTCCTCTTTTTGTGCATCGGTTAAATTAGCTATTTCATCCAGTGTATAGCCTGTGCCGTCCGGCTTTGTAATTCCCTCTGCCCCTTTACCGAAGTTAAGTTCTACTCTTAGTGAATATCTGTCCGGTTGGGTAGTGGAGGGAACGAGTACATCCTCAGCTTTTCTGTAAAGAATTTCTTCCCCACTTACTCTGCTTTCGCCAACTTCCCAATCGGCATACACTCTAAGGCTTCTAAGGTCGTCGCTTTTAATATCGCTTGGCATGCCTGTAAGCTCGTCCACAAGCATTAGATAAAAGCTTTCGCCGTGGCCTATTATGCCATCGGTAATTTCGAGGGTGTTATCCTCCCCCATTTCATATACTGTGCCCAGTGGGTCGATTACTACTATCGGGTCTGCCGCATATGCAGTGGGTGCATAGGAGAGTAGCATTGCCGCCGCAAGCGACGCTGATAAAATTTTCTTTGTTTTCATTTGTTTTGCACCTCTTTCTTTTCCATAAAGATTATTCTCATACACTCTTTATCTATTATATAGTATAGCGTAAAACTAATTTTATTGCAATATATCCCAAACTATGAATGTGGATAATAGCGAAGATTTATTTTTTAGCCTCCCTCTGCCGTAGACGGGGGATGCAAGGATAGTTTTACCTCTAAACGGGTTCTAATTTCCCACCCCCAAAATCTGTGCATAAATCACTACTTTTACACCTCCCACCTTAAAGCAATATATATGGCGGCAATTCTTTATTTTAAGCATAATTCCTTAAATCTCCTAAAACACATCCGCATAAACCTAAGAATATCCCCCCATATATTTGACTTCTCTAAGAAATAGTAATAAAATATAGTAAAATTAGCAGGATAAAAATTACTATAATTGGAGGTAGATATTATGGGTTCTTCGTATTTTGATGGTGGGTTGCTCACTTATATCGGATGGAGCATTTTGGGGGTAATAATCACTGTTTGCACATTTGGTATATGCTTCCCTTGGGCACTGTGCATGGTTTATGGATGGAAGATAAACCATACCGTTATTGACGGCCGCAGACTAAAATTCACAGGCACTGCAATGGGGCTTTTTGGCAACTGGATAAAATGGTTTCTGCTGTGCATTATCACACTTGGAATATATTCATTTTGGCTTTTTATAGCGCTTGAGAAATGGAAAGTGAAAAACACAACTTTTGTCTATTAATAACATACATAAATTACAGCTTATTTCTCCACAATCGTGGAGAAATAGGCTGTTTTTGGATTGTGATGGAGGGAGGGATGTGTGGAGGGCTATATACAAAAGTAATTATCACATGAAAATAAAGTAATTATTCAATGTAAATTTTGAGAACTATTGCAATATATTTTGATTTTCGCTATACTATATAATAGACGAATATAGTATGAAAACAATTTTTATAGCAAAGAAAGAGGTACAGAACAAATGAAAACAAAGAAAATTTTATCAGCGTCGCTTGCGGCGGCAATGCTACTCTCCTATGCACCCACTGCATATGCGGCAGACCCGATAGTAGTAATCGACCCACTGGGCACAGTATATGAAATGGGGGAGGATAACACCCTCGAAATTACCGATGGCATAATAGGCCACGGCGAAAGCTTTTATCTAATGCTTGTGGACGAGCTTACAGGCATGCCAAGCGATATTAAAAGCGACGACCTTAGAAGCCTTAGAGTGTATGCCGATTGGGAAGTTGGCGAGAGCAGAGTGAGTGGGGAGGACATTTTTTACAGAAAAGCTGAGGATGTAATTGTAAATGCTTCGGCTGTGCCAAATCTCACATACAAGCTCAATCTCACACTTAATCTCCCTGACAATAGAATAATTACAATGGACGGCATTACCAAGGCTGACGGCAGTGGTTATACCCTAAGTGAAATTGATGCACTTACCACAGCTCAGAAAGACGAGATTATAGATAGAGAACTCGCAAAGCTTAAAGCGGATCATTTATCAGCATATCAAGAGGCGCTTATTGGCAATCAATATCTGCTTGTAAATGATGCTTATATTCTCGATGGCAAAGTGTACAGTACCTTAGAAGAAGCGGGTATTACACATGTTCAAAACGGATTTAGCTTTCTTGACCCAGTCCCAAACAACGGTACACTATACTTTGATTCTTCATCCGATAGAGACCTCTATTTGAGAGAGAATAACTGGACAGTAGCAACTGCTTCTACACCGATTTATGAACATAATGCTGCCTTTTTTGATTCGAGCAGATATAATGATGCTCTTTATGCAGCGGCAGGGCTTGATCTTGCCAAAGACCTTGCAGGCATAAAAAGCACCAGTTTTTATAAAGCCGACCCAGCGGATCCCGGTGAATATATATATCTTCCAATAGACAACTTTTCTCTTAGTAGCATATTAAGCAACAACCATGAATTGGCGAATATTGCATACATGACCGACCGATGGGACTACAATGCATATGCCATTGCCAGCGATACAACGCCTTTAACTGTAAGCAGTGGCGAACAATTTACACTTGTAAAGACTGGAGCAGCAGGAGCAGGATATCATACAACCCCTACCACCGATCAGATTCTCACAGGATATATGGTTATAAATTCTGCTAATAACTACACCTACTATGAAAATACGGCTGCACTGCTTGCGGCAACAGTTTATATGCCATACCAATCCGGCTCATATGGAAAGCTTGATGCATCCGATAATGTTATTAGATACTTCCCAAGCCAAGCTGCCGCATTTGCTGAATTAGTTGCAGATAACGAGTTAACCATCCATACCTCGGGTGTATTTAGTGACTCAGGTAAAATTACCGACAACACTTTTCTTCCCGCAAGCTTTTACGCTTCCACCACTGATGTAAATGACACATCACCTATTACATCTACAAAGAATGTAACTACACAGGCTTCGGCTTGGAGGGATATTAATACAAAGGCACTTACAGCGGATAGCGTTGTTAATACCGCTATAACAAATATCGAAAACGCTCTTGACTCAGCTGATATAAATACCCTTGTAAAGGGCGAGATGATAAATAGCTCTACATTCTCCACAAGAGCTTCTACTGCGGTACTTTCCGGCAGTGATTACTACTACTTTGTGGAAGTGGAAACTAAGGACTACACA
>CAYJLI010000071.1:0-8150 GCA_964371155.1 uncultured Oscillospiraceae bacterium
AACACTTCTGTTCCTATTAGCTTTTAGCAAATTTAATTGTGTTTATTATATCATAAATTCGGAAGAATTTTGATATAATCCGCCATCACTTTCGGTTGCCACGAAGTGGCGAGAAAGTGGGCATGAAATATAATAAACACTTCTGTTCCTATTAGCTTTTAGCAAATTTAATTGTGTTTATTATATCATAAATTCGGAAGAATTTTGATATAATCCGCCATCACTTTCGGTTGCCACGAAGTGGCGAGAAAGTGGGCATGAAATATAATAAACACTTCTGTTCCTATTAGCTTTTAGCAAATTTAATTGTGTTTATTATATCATAGCTAAAAACATAATGTAACCACTTCAAATAAACTGCCTATATTTTGCCTATTTAAATCACATTATCTCTTCTATAAATAAAAAATAATAATTTAGGTTAAATTTTTAATTTTGCAAAGTATCTATAAACAACGTAAATTAATTGTGAATTCACTTGACTAACCCAGTTAGCTATGTTAATATGCTAACTGGGTTAAGTAATTTCTGTTGCATATTAGCGAATACTAATATAGATAGTTTTTCCCATCATCCAAAGGGTGGTACTAAATAAAAATAGCTGAATGTAAAATTACTTAGAAACACATAGACTTGGAAGGAGAATTTCAATGGCAAAAAAAGAGGATGTTTATTTAGCACTTGAAATGTTTCATAGCCACAGGCCGCAAAAAACCGTGGAAGAGCTATACAAAAGCGAGATAGGCTCACTTGCTGTTTTAAAGCATCTGCATAAAATAAATGGTGAGGCTAAATCGGTGGACATAAGCAAAATTATGGGTATAAGCTCTGCACGAATGGCAGTATTGCTCAAAAAATTAGAGAGCAGGGGGCTTATTGTAAAATCAGAGTCGAAAACAGATGCAAGAGCCGTCATGATAAAGCTAAGCGAAAAAGGTGAAAATTTTGTAGGGAATCTCAAAGAGCGCATGTATGGCACAATGGAGAAAATTGTGGATGAATTTGGCATAGAAAGGCTTACAAATATGCTTATGGATTTATCTAAAATTAATAAGATTTTAGAAGAGAATATGCCGATTGATATGGAGGAAAACAATGCTTAAACTACTTAAAAATTTAACAAAAAGAGATTACCTGCTTGCGTTTATATCGGTAATACTAATATGCGCACAGGTTTTCTTAGACCTCACACTCCCCGACTATATGTCGGAAATAACCATGCTTGTCCAAAGTGAGGGCAGTGCAATGAGCGATATTTACTCGGCTGGGTTTATGATGATGCTATGTGCACTGGGAAGCTTACTGCTTTCTGTTGCCGTGGCGATAATATCGGCGAGAATTGCATCTAATTTTTCCTTTATCACAAGGAGTAAGATGTTTAAAAAGGTTATGGGCTTTTCGATGAAGGAGGTAAATTCCTTTTCCACAGCAAGCCTTATCACCAGAACAACAAATGATATCACACAGGTTGAAAGACTTATTGTAATGGGTATGCAGATGCTGATAAAGGCACCTATTACAGCAGTTTGGGCAATTACGAAAATAGCAAATAAAAACAGTGCATGGCTTGTGGTGACAATAGTGGCAATAGTAATACTGCTCACAATTGTAACATTTTGCCTCTCCCTCGCAGTACCAAGATTTAAAATACTGCAAACCCTCACCGATAATATAAACAGAGTGGCAAAGGAAAGCCTTGATGGGATAAATGTTGTAAGGGCGTATAATGCGGAGGAATATCAGGGCGAAAAATTTGAAAAAGCAAATGGTGAGCTCACTAAAACATATCTTTTCACCGCCAAAACAATGTCCTTCCTAATGCCGAGCATACAGATGATAAGCAATGGTTTACTTTTAGGGGTATATATTGTGGGGGCGACTTTAATAAATGAAGCAGTAGGGCCTGAAAAAATGGTGCTGTTTTCGGATATGGTGGTCTTCTCCTCCTATGCAATGCAAGTAATTATGTCCTTTATGATGCTTGTAATGGTATTTATGCTACTGCCAAGGGCGAGTGTTTCTGCAAGGCGTATTAATGAAGTGCTCGAAACCAAGGACAGTGTGATAGAAGGCAAACGAAATGATGGCGTAGAGGGCAAAGAGGGCGAAATAGAGTTTAAAAATGTAAGCTTTAAATACCCCGATGCCGAGGACTATGTGCTCAAAAATATAAGCTTTACCGCAAAACATGGCGAAACAGTGGCGTTTATAGGCTCTACCGGCTGTGGTAAAAGCACAATAATAAATTTAGTGCCACGCTTTTATGATGCCACCGAGGGGGAAGTTTTAGTAAATGGCGTAAATGTAAAAGAATACACAAAAAATACATTAAATAGCATGATAGGGTATGTTTCACAACGCTCCATACTTTTCACTGGCACAATTAAAAGCAATGTTGAATTTGGCGATAGTGAAAATAACACTAAAAACGGCGGAGATTTAGCATCTTCGGTGGATATAGCGCAGGCTTCGGATTTTGTAAGCAATTTAGAAAATAAATACGACGCACATGTAGCACAGGGAGGAAGAAATTTCTCGGGTGGGCAAAAGCAGAGAATTTCCATCGCAAGGGCAATTTACCGTGACCCCGAAATTTTTATTTTTGACGATTCTTTCTCGGCGCTCGATTACAAAACCGACAGAAAACTTAGAGAAACACTGAATAAAGAATGTGGTGATGCCACAATGCTAATTGTTGGGCAAAGGATAGGAACTATTAAGGATGCTGATAAAATCATTGTCCTTGAACACGGTGAAATTGCCGGAATTGGCACACACGCTCAACTGCTTAGTAGCTGCGATGTTTACAAACAAATTGCACTGTCACAACTTTCGGAGGAGGAACTAAAAAATGCGTAAAAATGAATATGAACTCGGCTCTAACGAAAAAAACAAAAGACAGGGCAGAGGCCCAGGTGGCCCAGGCGGCATGGGTGGTGGCGAAAAAGCCAAAGATATGAAGCTTACAATGAAAAAGCTATTTGCTTATATTAGAAAACAAAGAGCATTTATGATAATTGCAATATGTTTTGCGATGGCAGGCTCTGTGATGACACTTGCAGGCCCAAGTAGGCTCAGCATGCTCACGGATGAAATTACTGCAGGTATGATGAATAGCGCAGGCATTGACATAGAGGCAGTATTTGGAATAGGCATGGCACTTGCGGTATTCTACGCCCTTAGTTATATATTCTCGATAACACAAGGGCTTATGATTTCCTCTGTGATGATGGCAACTGCTAAAAGCTTGCGCAGTAATATTTCGGATAAAATAAACCACTTGCCAATGAGCTATTTTTCTAAGAATTCCAAGGGGGATGTTCTCTCAAGGGTGACAAATGATGTCGACACAATAGGGCAAACACTTTCGCAATCGGTGGGTACATTTATATCTTCGGTTACGCTTATAGTGGGCTCGGTAGTTATGATGGCTATTACTAATTTAACACTGACAGCCACCGCAATACTCTCTACTATAATCGGGTTTGTCTTTATGATGGTTGTAATGCGCACCTCACAAAAATATTTCAAAAATCAGCAAAAACATTTGGGGCAGATAAATGGACATATAGAAGAAATGTATGCTGGACACACTGTTGTAAAAGCTTATAATGGCGAAGAAAAAGCTATTGATATATTTAGCTCGATAAACTCCGAACTGAAAGACAGCGCATTCAAAGCACAGGCACTTTCGGGGCTTATGATGCCGATGATGATGTTTATTGGGAATTTTGGATATGTTGCTGTGTGTATTGTGGGAGCACTTCTCGCAATTAGTGGCAGTATAAACTTTGGTGTTATCGTGGCATTTATGATATATATCAGGCTTTTCACCCAGCCACTTGGACAGATAGCACAGGCTATGCAGAATTTGCAATCGGGTCTTGCGGCGTCTGAGAGAGTATTTGAATTCTTAGACGAAAAAGAGATGAGCGATGAAAGCGAAAAAAGTAAGGTAATTGACAAAGTTGAGGGCAATGTAGAATTTAAAAATGTACGCTTTGGATATGATGAAGACAAAGTAATAATAAAAGATTTCAGCGCCACAGCGAAAAAGGGGCAGAAAATTGCGATAGTTGGCCCAACAGGTGCCGGTAAGACCACAATGGTAAACCTTTTAATGCGTTTTTACGAGATAAATTCTGGGGACATACTGATAGACGGCATATCCACCAAAGAAGTAAAGCGTGAGGAGGTGCATTCTAAATTCAGCATGGTACTTCAGGACACATGGATATTTGAGGGCACGCTGAGGGAAAACCTCATCTACGCTTCGAAGAATGTGACCGAGGAAGAGCTGAGGCGTGCGACTAAAGCGGTGGGACTTCACCATTTTGTGAAGACACTCGAGCAAGGTTTCGATACAGTGCTAAACGACAAATTGGAGCTCTCCCAAGGGCAGAGACAGCAAATTACAATCGCAAGGGCAATGATAGCTGATAAACCAATGCTTATACTCGATGAAGCCACCTCTTCGATAGACACAAGAACCGAGCTTCTCATACAAAAAGCAATGGATGAACTCATGCAAAACCGCACCTCTTTCGTAATAGCGCACAGACTATCCACAATCAAAAATGCCGACCTAATTTTAGTTATGAAGGATGGGGATGTGATAGAAACAGGCAGCCATGATGAGCTTTTAAAGGCGAATGGATTTTATGCGGAGCTGTATAATTCCCAGTTTGAAAATGCAGGGTAGATAACCGAAAATAGCACTAAAAACATCTATACAAATAAAGACTATCAAAAAATTTGTGGGGCAAGGAACTAAGCATGCAAATAAGAGAGTAATACGATGGTATATGAACGCTATTTATATGTTTTAAGTGACGCTGCAAGCAAAAATCTCTGCCAATAAGGCAGAGATTTTTGTTAGTATTAATTATACCATTACCCTGCATAGAGCAAGGTAATGGTATAATCTTTTATATTAAGCGAGGCAATTATCATATTTAAAAGCTAAAAATACACCTTCGGATTAACAGAATACTCAAGCAAATTAGCAGCGGATACCACATCAAAGACGGGTATGCCAAATTTATCAAAAATCTTCTTTGAAAAGCTTGCAATATTACTGCATTCAAATAAAATTGCACTTAAATCGGCATTTTTTTGAATTAGTTTAGCGGTGGCATTTATTATATCTCGCTCCATGAGCTCTACATCTAAACCCAGCCCACCCTCAATGACAATTTCTCTAAAATGCGGCTCATCCTGAAGCCCTTGCACAGCTAATTTTATATCCCTGCGCCAACCAGAATTTAGAAGATGCTCCTCACTTAAAAGCTCTGAATGCCCAGTGAGCACCCCTATGCTACCCCTGCGTGAAATAAGCTCCCAAATCATCGGGATTTGGCAGAGTGAGGAAGCGGCAACGGGTATGGTTTTTGAAAGCTCATTTTGATAAAGGCTCATCAAACCGCAGTCACCCACAATGGCTTTTACCCCTACATCGGATAAATTATTACAAGCGATGAGAAGATTATTTTTTATCTCTTCGCCCCCCTCTATTAAATCGGCAAAACCACCCTTTACAACCTCATATCTCACGGGGAAGTCAAAAGTGGCGGCATTGCCCGCATCCCCAGGTATGCGTGGGGTAGTTGTGGAAAAAACCAAAATCCCGACATTCTGCCCATAAAAGGGTTTGCCCGTTTCAATTTTCATCACATGACCTCTTTTCTTTTAAGGCTATTAGAGAAATCTAAACTGCATAAAATATTGCTTTTCACACTCCACCGATTACATCGATGGAGTGTGAATTATAAATCATTGATTTAGCTCATTCTCAGGTCTTAAAAATGCGGACTACCATTTTTTGATATAGTCGGGTTTTCTGCCTATTCTTGCAATTTCTTTTTCAAAGGCTTTCATGAGGTTTTCAATATCACCCTCGTTGTTAAAATATGTACAAGAAATTCTAAATCCACCCACATAATCGGTAAATCTCTGTGCAATCATTATTCCGCTTGCATGTAGATTGCGAAGTATTTCTCTGTCGGTGTCAAGATCTTCGTACAGCCTTGCTATAACAATGCCTGCATGTTTACCCTTGCCCCTCTGAGTGATTAGCGTACCGCCGATTTCCTCTATTTTATCCATGCAGTATTCAGCAAGATTAAATACTTTAGCTTCAATATTTTCTATTCCAATTTCATTTACAAGACCCAAAGTTTCACCCAAGGCTATTGTTCCGGGGTAATTTGAGGTTCCACCGATTTCAAAGCGCCTTGCAGTCATGGGGAATTTCCAGTCATTAACTGGTGGTGCGGCTGGATTTTCCCAATAAGCGCCCCAGCCCTCTTCTGGCACTTCTGTATTTAGGTAACCATAGTAAGAGGGTTTTATTTTAGGCATAGTTTCTTTATTTACATACATAATGCCTGCGCCAAAAGGAGAGTTAAGCCATTTATGGCCGCCTGCTACGAGTATGTCTATATGGCAATCTTTGGTATCAATTTTATCTATGCCGAGCTCCTGTACAGCATCTACAACAAACATAATGCCACGCTCTTTACAAAAAGCACCAATTTCCTTCAAATTCATCCTCCAACCGTTGCACCATTCCACTGTGGAAAGTAGTAGGATTTTAGTTTTTTCGTCACAATGTTTGGCAAAATCCGCCACAGTAAAGCTTGAATCGGCAGTTTTTGCCACTCTTATATCGAGCTCCTGTCTTTGACGCATCATGCACCATGGCAGTGCAACTTGAATAAATTCTAAATTGGTGGTGACAATATTATCCCCCGGTAAAAGCTCTATTCCACAAGCAGCTATATTAAGGCCATGCGAAGTGCTTTCAACTACTGCAATTTCTTCGATATCGGCATTTAAAAGCTTTGCCCCTTCCTCATAAGCCTTATTTCTCTTTTCGTCCATTGCAATGTGATGTGCACTTGAATTTATTTCGTCCTGTCGTGCTGAAAAATCCGCAAAATCTTTTAACGCTCTAACAGTCCTTTGTGGAGCAAAGCTCACACAAGCCGCATCTAAGAATGTCATCGTTTCAAGTACAGGCCATTCTTCTTTTCTTATTTTTTCCCAATTAACCCCCATGATTAAACCCTCCCATTATGTAATTTGTTAAGATAAGTTTATAATTGTTTCAGCAAATTATCAGTAAAGTGTTTTACATTTTTTAGGTATTTTTAAATTTTTATGAAGTATAGCACAAAACTGTAAAATGTTGTATAATGGACATATAACAAAGTGTCGGGAGGATTTATGAATAATTTTGATAAAACATCTTCGCCGTGGCTTTCCTGTGACATAAATATATGGGAGCCAATATACAGGGGATATACCCCTAAAAAATACAATAAAAAAAGCACTGTTTTTCATCAAGGAGAAATATATGATAGTGTATTCATCATATTGCAAGGCAGGGCAAAAATCACCACATTCGACCTAAACGGCGGAGAAAAACAGCTCTATATAGCCGAAAAAGGCGCCCTTTGTTGTGAAAGTTCCTCATTTTTAGGCAGGGAGTATTTTTCTACCGCAATCACCCTTGTGGACTGCCTGATTTATGAAATTCCAATAGAGCATGTAAAAAAAGTGCTTTCAGAGAATTGGGAGCTAAACTTAGCTTTTATAGAATTTATGGCAAGGAAAATTTCTGTATTCGTTCAAGAGATTGCTGAATTATCTTTTGACCAATCGCTTAAACGTGTGTATAGGGTGCTTTTAAATCTATGTGGACAGTATGGAAGCGAAAAAGATGGCAAAACAAAAATCAATGTGAAATTCACCCACCAAGATGTTGCTGGCATGGTGAATGCCAGCCGTGTGACAGTTAGCAATATTTTTGCAATGCTTTCAGAGGAAAATATAATATGTAAAGAGGATGGATTTTTCTATGTTACCGATATGGGTAAATTAAATCTTTATTTGGAGGGGTAATGATGGATAATTGTAATTGTATAAATAAAATGAGCGATAATTTTATTTACTTAATCAAGTCCGTTATGGAAAAGGTGAAAAAGTTCAGTCTTGTGGATTTTACAATTATGAAAATATGCTTATCCTTTGCTGGTATGTATTTAGGGATAACATTTAGTAGTAAACTAAAACGCAAAGCTCCATTTATAGGGATTATAGCTCTTTTTTCCTACATTTTTTTGATTTACAAATTATTTATTGAAGAG
>CAYJLI010000072.1:0-8116 GCA_964371155.1 uncultured Oscillospiraceae bacterium
TTATGCCCAAGATACTTGGCGGGAAGCTGCCCGGGAAAATAGGTCTTTGCCGGCACAACAGTAGGATAGGTTAGTGAGAAGTTGCTAACCTATCTTACATATATAATCAAATATTCCTCAATAGCTCAGCTGGCAGAGCATGCGGCTGTTAACCGCAGGGTCGTAGGTTCGAGCCCTACTTGAGGAGCCAAAGTCCGTACGAAAGTACGGACTTTTTTTAAACTCCTCAAGTAGGGCTCGAAGGAGCATCGGAGCACTACAAATATAAGCAAGTTCAAGTAAAACTAAAGTTTTACTTGATTTTTTTCAAAAAATCATGGGGTATGGGGCAATGCCCCAAAGCAAAACAAGAGAAAACATAAAGTAAATCCTCCACTTGAAAAAACAGTCATACTAACATATAATTAAGATAAGAGTTATTAATATAATTATAAGAGGTATATTTATGGCAAATTCTTGGAGTGGTGTAAGACAAAAATTAGAAAACAAGTTCTTGTGTGAAAAGTTGCGAGGTCGCATACAGTACTTTTGTACTCACTATCATAATGCGCCCGATGACTATGGGAGAATTGCGATAAGGCTGGATGGAAAAGAGTGTGTTTTGGGCAATCCCTATTCTTATCATGTTAAGGGCTATGGTTGGTTGGAATTAAAAATGAAAAGAGAAAATAAAGTTCCCCGCAGAAAATGGACTCCCAATGGTGCCATCCATGATGCCGAAAATAAAGAAGTAGAAGACGCAGTTAAAAAAATAGCCATGGCAGACGGTGTTTTTGAGTTACATGATATTACAGATGCTATTCGAATATACACACAGTCTTCAATTGATAGCAGCTTAGAGCATGAAAATCCTATGGTAAGATTATTTGCTGTTTTAGATTATCGTGTGGGTAAAAGAAGACTGCATAAAATAGCAAATACAATCGACGAACAACCAAAATGGCTTAAGCAGTTTTATATATTAAGACTTGATGTTGAAAATTTCAAACGCCATAAGTAATATAACCTCACAGTAGTACTGTGTGTATAATATTTAGACCCAAATATACCCCGAGCATTCTTTAGTTAATGCTCGGGGTAATGTTTTTATAATTTCAGATATATGGGATTAAACCATATTTATTTCATTTTAAAATAATCATCAATGTTTAGATATTTACCCTTATAAGAGAAGCGTGCGGTTCCTCTGCCATCTTTTTTAACACGGTACATTGCAGTATCGGCAAGATGCAGAATTTCTTTAAGTGTAGTGGCATCATCGGGATAATGCGCTATACCAATGCTGCAACCACATCCCATGTCCTTGCCATCATATTCATATCGCTTTTTAAAAAGCAGAAATAATTGCTCAATCAATTTTCTGATAAATTCCTCGGAATGATTATCCTTAACGAGCAAGACAAATTCATCCCCTCCCTGCCTATATGCTCTTATCTCGTTAGAACAGAGGTCTGAAAGGTCATTTGCAATCCCTTTAAGGAGGACATCACCTGCATGATGACCAAGCGTATCATTAACTGTTTTAAAGCCGTCCAAGTCGCAGAAAAAGAGATACCAATGACTACCAAATTTAGTATTATCTGCAATGAAGAGCTGAATATCATCGTTAAGACTTCTTCTATTAGCAAGTCCGGTCAAATGGTCGAATTGTGCAAGTTTTTCAATGAGCATTTCATTTTTCTTGCTTTCGGTTATATCCACACTTGCTACAATATGTGCAATTCTACCATCAGTCCATGTGAATGAAGAGCTTAAAACTCTAAACCAAGATTTATCAAAGGGTCGCTCATAATCCCAGGTATATGTCTTATTTGGCTCTTGGTTTTCATCGAGTAGTTTAGGCTGTGGGCAAAAATCACATGCTTCAGTTTTATCTGTGAAAATAGAAGCCCAACACTTTTTCCCAATCATGTTTTGAACACCACCATAGGGTGCCGCCATTGATTTATTGACATATAGTATGTCGTGGGTGTAATAGTCATTTACATAAATATCTATGCCAATATGGTCAAGTACATTACTGAGTGCCGCTTCAGTGTTTTTGATTCCTTTTTGGAACATTTCAAGGCGCAATTCACTTGCAAGTAAGGTAAGTAGAGCGGAGGCATTGTCGATGGTTGAATTTGCGTGACGTGGCCTGTTTCTACGGTCTGCAAGGCCGATAAAGCTTGCAATCTCAAAATGCTGATTTAATATGGGTATGAATACAATGGTGCTCACACCAAAAATCTCTGTAAGTTTTTTTTCTAACATAGTCTTTTCTGTATCGCCGGTACAAACGATAACTTTTTTTGAGCAAAGTTCACTCAAAAGCTCAAGACCTAATAATTCTTTTAGATTTAGACTGTCGTCAAATGTGCGATTTTTCGCCAATTCACAATACTCTTTTTTCCAAAAAACACCTCTGTGATCCGATTCATAGATGAATGCGTGGGATAAATCAAAAAAAGTGCAAACATCTTCTAAAAAACTATGCCTCGATGTGCTTTCAGAGTTTAATACACTTAGTTTATTTATCATTTTTTGGAAAAAGTTTTCCGTTCTATCTTCCATCTCCGATACTCCTGTAATATAAAAATTGAAAAATCCTTTATTAAAACTATTAAGCCTGCCACATATAATCTCTACTGGCTTTCAAAAACACAACCAGATTAGGTGGCAGGCAAGTAAAGTCGCATTATTAGCAGTTGCTCAAAGCTATCTCATCAACTTCCGAGGTAGGAAGTTCGCTTATTGGTTGTGGCTTACTATAATAATATCCTTGAGAATAGTTTACCCCATATTGTTCTAAAATAGCCTGAATATCTTCATTCTCAACAAATTCAGCAATGGTTTTTGCCTTAATAAGATTTGCCATAAAGCAAATAGAACGAAGTATTATAACATTTTTCTCAGATGTAGCTATATCTTTTATTATTGTCCCATCAATCTTAATAAAGGCGGGGGAAAGTGAAATGATTGTTGTGTATGTAGCATATCCTGAGCCGAAGTCATCAACTGATATACTACATCCAAAGCTTCTAACTTTCTCTATGAAGTCGAAAAGCATTTCATCTTGATAATTTTCTGTTTCAACAAATTCAACGACCACTCTATCACAATTTGGATATTTTCCAAGTTGTCTGTAAAACCATGTTCTAAAATGCTCGTTTGAAATGTCGTATGCGGAAATATTGATGGAGAGTTGTTCGGGACGATCACGAAATTCAAGCAGTGCACGCTTTATCATGATTTGACTAAGGCGATTGTAAATTTTGTATTTTTTAGCAATGTCTAAAAACTGTGCAGGAGAATATATTTTACCGTCCTTGTCCATAAGGCGCATGAGTGCTTCATATTTTTCGATTTTACCAGTTTTATTGTTGCGAATACCTTGATAATAGGGGATAACACGCTTGCCTGCCATTGCAAAATTAATTAAATCCAAAATGTTGGCATCGTTTTTGATACTGCTTGCAACATCCAAAACATCGGGAGTGATTATAAAATTATCCTGTGTATCCTTACCGCTCATCAGCCCGTGAATTGCACGCTCTATAAGCCTGTCCTCTTGTAAAACAACAGCAAAACGGGACACACCGCTAACATCAACCTGCGAAGATGCAGCAGATTCAAATTGAACATAGAATTTTTTCATAACATCTAAGAAAGCTTCTTTAGATATGTTATCATTGGCGGCTAAAATAAAATTCGAATAATTATAGCTGTATAAATAAATTGCCTTATCCAAACCAAATTCATTTAAAGCTGCTTGTACATTATGCAGTACATCTCTACAACCTGCATAATACACATCTTCACCATATGCCGCAATAGATAGGTCGGCATTAATTACCTGTGTCATGCAAAGCTTATTAAAGCTGTACTCCTTTAAATCCAGGTGTAGTTTGGCGGTGTTTGCTACTTGTAGATTAGGATCAATATAGATATCCAATGTTTTCATTAAGTTTGCCTCCTTTAGGCTTTAGAAAAAATCAACTAATAGTTTACTTTCGAATTATGTGTACTAGTATAGTATAATATTTTTTCATACAAAATACAATCAATTTTGATATTTTATGAAAAAATTAACATAATAACTCATATTTTTTGCCAAGTAATTACAATTTAAGGAATAAAACTTAAAATATTAACTAATTTTGCTTTTATATCAAATTTAACCCAATTAAATTCCCACCACTTTTGAAAGCTTTAAATGTACATTTTTCATTTTTTCGCTTATACCGCTTTGCAATGAGGTTTTTTTGTTGGATTAAAATTTTTTCCTCCGACCCACCTACTGACACTTTTAGAATTTGAGGAATGTAGCGAAAAACGCATTCATCTATATAAAGAAGTTCTGATTTGTTTCCTTTTTAAGATAGATCTCATATATTATAGCATATAGTGCATCAATAAGTTTTTAATTTATGCCTATGGCTTGAAACTTCATTAACAAGCCATAGGCATATTCTGTATTTTATAAAAATCTAAACTATACTAACAGTCCTATATTCATCGGGCTCTTCCATGGAAAGCATATTGCATACAGTTTTATACGGTGCGATGTCACCTGAGGTGTGAATGAGCACTTTGCCATTTTCTTTATCGCTGAGCAGATTATTTTCGCTCAGATATTTTTTTAAAAATGCCGCTTGTTCAAAAGCAGGGTTTATAAAATTAACATCTGGATAACACTCCCTAAACACATAGTCAACAATGGGGTAATGGGTGCATCCTAAAATAATATCATTGAGATTTGGGGATTTTAATAGCATAGCGTCTATACAGGTGGTTATCTCTGCAGAGAGCTCAGCTTTATTAAAATCGCCTCTGTCCACAAGCTCGGCTAAGTTGCGGCTTCCTTGACCGACAACTTCAGTGCTTGGATTAAGCTCTTTTATAAGTTTGTTATAAAAAGCAGTTTTTACTGTAAACTCAGTGGCGATAAGCCCCACACGCTCTAAATTCTCCCCTGCAACATAATGCGCCACAGGTGGAACTATACCTAAAATGTAGTAGTCAAATAGATGCTTATAATCTTCGATAAATGAAGATGTAGTATTGCAAGCCACCGCAACGGCTTTTACATCATTTTTCTTAAGATATGCAAGCATATTATTTATAAGCCTAAGCAAGGATTCTTTATCCCTGTTGCCATAGGGGCAATTTAAGCTGTCGCCAAAATAGATATAATCCTCGGTGGGCATTATTCTATGTAATTCACGTAGCACGGTGAGTCCACCAACGCCTGAATCAATAACTCCAATAGGAGAATTCTTTTTGCTCATTATAAAACCTCGTTTAAAGTGTTTTTACTCATATTTAATCATTTTACCATTTTTTATTGAAAAACACAAGAATTATTATATCAAAGGTGTGGATAATAAAATCTCTTAGTGTTTTGTATAGCTTCCCACGCCGACGGCGGGGGAAGCTATACGGTGATACTTATTTTTTTGATTTTTTGCGTAATTTTTTCTTATATCAATTTATATGCAAAAAAGCCATTATTAATCACTTGTGAATTAGAAATTTAGCTATGCAGATGGGTGAAAAGCTTTTCAGCTAAAGAGATATTCATCCCACGAACCTCCGCTAAAGCCTTAATATCAGCTTCTTTAAGCGCTTTTTGTGTCTTAAAATGTTTAAGGATTTCCATAGCCTTTTTCTCACCGATTCCCTCCACTTCAGTGAGAATGGAGGCAAAACTATTGCTTTTATGCTTGCTTCTTGAATAATTTATGCTATATCTATGCACCTCTTCTTGAATCATGGAAACAAATGTATATGCCGAGCGCTGTGCGTTTATTGCGATTTCTCCTCCGTTCGAGGCTATGGCACGGGTTTTGTGCTTTGAGTCTTTGACCATGCCATACACAGGGATATTTAGCCCCATGTCTTTTATTATAGGTGCTATAACACCTAAATGACCTGCACCACCGTCGAGCAGTATTAAATCGGGAAGCTTTCCAAAACCCTCCCCACTTTCTTTTTGCTCGAAGTATCTGTCAAAACGCCTTTTAATCATCTCAGTCATTGAGGCATAGTCGTTTCTAATGCCGACCGATTTGATATTAAACCTTTTATATGCAGATTTGAGCGGTTTCCCATTTTGAAATACCACCATACCGCCAACAATTACACTGTCTCCAAAATTGGATATATCATAGGCTTCAATGTAGGAGGGAGGGGAAGAGAGGCCTAATACCTCCGCAAGTCTATCGAGTGCTTCTATCTCTTTAGCGGCATAGTCTTTAAGATGGGAAAGCCTTTGAAGTGCATTACTTCTTGCCATTTCCACAAGTTTTACTTTAGTTCCACGCTTTGGAATCAAAATACTTACCTTGCTACCCTTTAAATGGGATAAAAACTGAGCGGTGAGCTCTAAGTCTTCACAGTCGCCATCCAAGGAAATTTCAGAGGGGATTTCATTTTTGTAGTTGTAATAGGAAAGAAGAAATTCATTCCTCGTCTGTGGGAGTTCATATGTTTCACCGAGCAGATGGTCTTCCTTGTCCACAAGGCGATTTTCCCTGTATTTGAGCACGGAACAGCAGGTGTTTTTATCCGTCTTAACAAAGGCGAACACATCCTGATTTTCACTGCCGGACTCAATTACAAACTGCTTTTCACCCATGCGCTCAATAATTTTTATTCTGTCCCTTAGCATCGCCGCTTTTTCAAATTCCATATTCTCTGCGGCAGTTTCCATCTGTGTTTTAAGCTCTTTGAGTGAATTTGCTGCGCCATTTCTTATATAGCTCTCCGCCTGTTTTATTATACTGCCGTATTCTTTCTGCGAAATACCACCATTACAGACGCCCATGCACTGCTTTATATGAAAATTCAGGCAGGGTCTTGCCTTCCTTATCTCGGCTGGGAATTTTCTGGTACAAGTAGGGAGAAGGAAAGCTTTATTTGCACTGTCCACTGTCTGCTTTACAACATATGCGCTGTTGTACGGGCCAATATATATACTGCCATCATCCAATTTTTGCTTTTCTTCGGTAATCCTCGGATAAGCTTCGGCGCTGATTTTTAGATAGGAATAGCCTTTATCGTCTTTCAAGAGGATGTTGTACTTTGGATTGTGCTGTTTTATAAGGCTGCATTCGAGTAAAAGCGCCTCAAATTCACTGAGGGTGACAATGTAATCAAAAGTGGCAACATTCATCACCATTTTATATACCTTTGGCTCATGATTGTGAATAGCTCTAAAATAGCTCGAAACCCTATTTTTTAGGCTTTTCGCCTTGCCTACATATATAATCTCCGATTTAGAGTTTTTCATCAGATATACACCGGGCTGATGGGGAAGATTTTTTATTTTTTCTTTAATTTCGGCTAAGATTTGCTCGTTCATGTTATTTCCCCCCTGTTTGGGATTTTATTATTTTATTTGCACTACTATTTAATATTCTTCGTATTTTGAATAAGTATTTCTTCAGTAATCGCAGTATCTCCATTTAGTGAAATTTGTTTTATACCATTGTTATCACTATACACGATATTAACTGAAGTGAAGTTGTATTTTGTTTCCATAGACTCAATGAACTGCATAACTATTTCAGCAGGCTTTATTAAACTATCACTTTCACTTAAAATATTATCATTTCCCATTTTATATACAACTAATTTGTAATACTTCTTAGAATAATCGTCTGCATCAATTGTAGAGCTAATATGGTAATCTTCAAAATAGATACCATCTTCAAAGCTATCTATGATTTTTTGATAATCTTGTTTATAGGGCGTTTCTTCGCCAGCATTTTCATAAAGACTGTGATCTATTATCCTATTGCTACCTAAAATATAGGAATATCCATCAGAATTGTAGTCACCCATATTATAAAAGTCATAACCTACATCAATGATTTCCTCATTTTTATAAACCTCAGTTGCATAGTTGTTGATTTTTTCTGTGGCAATAATATTTCCAATTATAGGAATATATCCTACTAAGTATAGCCATCCCAAAAATAATAAGAGTAAAATTATTAATGAGCAAAAAATTATTTTCTTTTTCATAATTTTAAACCTTTCTATTATGTAAATAATCTCCACTTCGCTACGATTATTTATCCCTCGCAGGGGCGATTTAGAATGCCGTGGGCAAGGATGCCCACATGGCAGA
>CAYJLI010000073.1:0-8083 GCA_964371155.1 uncultured Oscillospiraceae bacterium
GGTCCAAGTTTTTCTCCGCCGCTCTTCCGAGACAGCTTTGCTATTTTATCACGTCTATTTCGCAATGTCAATAGGTTTTTGAAACTTTTTTATTTTTTCTTAAAATTTCATATCAATTATTGACAGGGCGTATTTCTATTATACACACCTTTAAAATTAAATCAAGTCTTTTTTTCATTTTTTCTAAAATTACGGCAAATTTTCCCTCTTTACAAAAAACATTTATTCGTTTATAATCGTATTAAGAACAAATATTCTGAAAGGTGGCCTGTGCTATGTCCGCAATACTCCATTGTGATTTAAATAATTTCTATGCTTCGGTGGAGTGCGTGCTTAACCCAGAGCTTGCTTCCAATCCCATAGCGGTGTGTGGCAGTGCGCAAAACAGACATGGGATTGTGCTCGCTAAAAATCAGCTCGCAAAATCGGTGGGGGTTTCTACTGGGGAAACAATATGGCAAGCAAGGCAAAAATGCCCCGATCTCATTGTTGTCCCCCCACATTATGAAGCATATTATATGTATTCGAATTTAGTAAGTGATATATATAAAAAATACACCGACATGGTGGAGCCTTTTGGAATCGACGAATGTTGGCTTGATATAACGGGTAGTCTTAGGCTTTTCGGGTCACCCTATGAAATTGCTGAGCAAATACGCAGGGAAGTTTATGAAAATTACGGTGTTACTATTTCGGTGGGTGTAAGTTTTAATAAAATTTTTGCTAAAATGGGCAGTGACCTTAAAAAGCCAAACGCCGTTTCGGTTATAAATGAAGACAATTTCAGAGAAATGCTTTGGGGACTTTCTGCTTCGGAAATGATGGGTGTTGGTCGTTCAACTGCTAAAAAGCTAAAATCCGTGGGCATATACACAATAGGCGATATCGCTCGGAGTAGCCATGAATATCTGAAAAAGTTACTTGGCAAACATGGTTTTACCCTATGGCAGTGGGCAAATGGATATGATTACAGCACTGTCTGTCATCAAGATTTTGTTTCTGAGGCAAAGAGCGTGGGAAATTCCACCACCTGTGTGAAGGACATTTCCACATTCGATGAAGCTGCGAGGGTGGTGCTTGCACTCAGTGAAAAAATTGCCCATAGGCTGCGCAGTGATTCACTTATGACCTCGGGCATAGTGCTCCATATTAAAACGCCGAATTTCTGTGTCAGCGAATACACATTAAGGCTTCCCACCCAGTCATGCGATACTATGACAATATTTTCTGCCGCCCTCAAGCTGTTAAAAGAGAATTGGTTTTGGGAGAGTGACATAAGGGCTATTGGTGTGCGAGCTATCGCTCTTTGCTCTGACGGCAAGCAACTCAATCTATTCTGCGACCATAAAAGAGAGCTTAAGCGTGAAGATCTTGAAAATAGTATGGATAATATTAGAGATAAGTTTGGCAAAACGAGCATTAAGCGTGCCTCCCTCATGCTCCCCTCTCTAATGCCAAGGTTTAACACTACCGAAGATATCCATATGCCAAATTTCACTGGGAAGTAGTATTTTCTATATAAGGGCATCCAGGTATCAAAAATTTTATCGGTAGAGTTCTTTTTAAAATTTACCCATCAAGTAGCTATAATAACAGATAAACCGAATAAATTATTTTACGCCCTTCCCCCAGATATTCAGTGTGGGGGAAGGGCGTAAGTTTAATATTTTATGTAGTTTATGCCTTTTTATTAATTGTTTGTGACTTAGTTTAGTAATATGGGTAGCTCTACCGATAAAAGCACCCTATTGGGTCGCATATTTATTTTTTACGCAAAATATTCAATGCATTTTTCAGTAGGTGCTATGCTACCATATTCCACGGTGGCTATATCCCCTAAAAATCCATCCTTGCCCACGGCTTGCTCCACCGTTTCTTTAAAATAGCCAAGCACTTCGGAATTTTTGTATTCATTATATCCATACCCTTTAAGCTCGATATCGTAATCCAATGTTATCAAGCCTCTCTCCATCAGCATGTTAATACGGTTACCAACCCTCTTTACTTCCTCCATACTGTCTTTTGGATCAATGATAAACACTGGCGCCATCGCTGTTATTGCAAAGCTGTGCTCCTTACTGCTCTTCACTACAAACTGCGCAACTGGCAGGTAATGATATTCTATAAGATGCTTTAAAAAGCTAATTTCAGCCTCGCTTATACCCTCTATATTCACCTTTACTTCTTTATGATTACCACAAGCGCAATCTTCTCCATGAGCATGATTATGGTGGTGATGATGATGTTTTCCTCCACAGGCACAATTTTCGCCATGATTATGATTTGACATATTTCCATCCTCTTTCCTTGTAAAATGCAATTAGCCATTGCTAACTTCATTCACTATATCATTAAACCAATTCAAATGCAATAGCAATAAAAACGACTTAGTTTGTATTTACACTTCACAAACTAAGTCGTTTTGGCTTTAATAACCTATGTGGTACTCTCTTTAAATAAGAGTGATATGCACCATATTCCACCTATCGCCACAAGGCTGTACACCGCCCTTGCGAGTACTTCCGCAGAGCCACCGAAGACATAAGCCACCAAATCAAACTGAAATATGCCCACAAGCCCCCAGTTTAAGGCTCCGATTATCACAAGTAATAATGCTATTTTATCAATCATAAACACACCTCTTTATTGTATAATAGTAGTTAATCATTGTTTTATCCAATGTGCAACATAACTATTGTGATTATTATTGACAAAATTTTAGATTTTATTCGCATTTGAATTTTTAATACGCTTTACCCCAAATAATCATTGTTTTTGAAGGCTTTCCACAGCATACGCAAGTTTCTGCGATTTCTTCCTGCTCAAAAGGCATGCATCTCGAAGTCATTCCCACTTCTTCCTTTACCTTCATTTCACATTCTAAATCGCCGCACCACATTGTTTTTACAAAGCCTGTTTCACCTTCGCCTACAGCTTTTAGCTCATCAAAGTTTTTTGCTGTAAACATACGGCTTTCCCTATTTTTAAGAGCACGCTCATATAGCCCGTCATGGACTTTTTTAAGCAATGTTTCTATTTCATTCTCTAAATTATCGAGTGATACGAAATGTTTTTCCCTGTTGTGACGGGTAACTATTACGCACTGATTTTTTTCGATGTCCTTAGGGCCTATTTCAAGCCTTAATGGCACACCTTTCATCTCGTGCTCAGCATACTTCCATCCTGGGGAATTATCACTGCTATCAACCTTTACACGACAAACCGCTTTTAGTCTATTCTTTAATTCATCAGCTTTTTCAAGCACGCCTGCCTTATGCTGTGCCACAGGAACTATAACCACCTGATGCGGTGCTATCGCCGGTGGAAGTGCGAGACCATTGTCATCGCCATGGGTCATGATTATTGCACCTATTATTCTGGTGGACATACCCCATGAGGTTTGATGTGGATGCATGGGTTTGTTTTCCCTGCCTTGGAATGTTATATCAAAAGCCTTTGAAAATCCATCGCCAAAGTAGTGGGAAGTACCGCTTTGAAGTGCTTTGCCGTCATGCATCATCGCTTCTATTGTATAGGTGGATTCAGCTCCAGCAAATTTTTCTTTATCGGTCTTCTTACCCTTAACAACAGGAATTGCAAGATAGTCTTCACAGAGTTTTGCATAAATGTTTAGCATTTGCTCTGTTTCCGCT
This sequence comes from uncultured Oscillospiraceae bacterium, assembly GCA_964371155.1. Lineage (GTDB taxonomy): Bacteria > Bacillota > Clostridia > Oscillospirales > Ruminococcaceae > CAYJEQ01. Next base: position 3,654 of record CAYJLI010000073.1, read on the forward strand.
TTTGCTTCTTCGGCAGTTTCGTGCATTGTATGGCCTTCCTGCCACCAAAATTCCGAAGTCCTTAGAAATGGTCTGGTGGTTTTTTCCCAACGCACTACCGAACACCACTGATTGTATAGCAGCGGTAAATCACGATGCGAGTTAATTACCTTTGAGAAATGCTCACAGAAAAGCACTTCCGAAGTTGGGCGCACGCAGAGCCTTTCATTTAATTTTTCGCTTCCCCCATGGGTAACCCATGCAACTTCAGGCGCAAAGCCATCAACATGGTCTTTCTCCTTTTGAAGTAGGCTTTCGGGGATAAAGAGTGGCATCATTATATTTTCATGCCCTGTTTCCTTAAACATAGCGTCAAGCGCAGATTTAATATTTTCCCATATAGCACAGCCATATGGACGCACTATCATACAACCTTTAATTGTAGTATAATCCATTAAGTCCGCTTTTTTTACAACATCGGTATACCATTTTGCGAAATCGACATCCATTGATGTAATCTCGTCAACCATTTTTTTCTGTTCAGCCATCTTTTGTCAGCCGCCTTTACTTTTATTATATGAAAATCAATAATAAACATTATAGTACGCATTTTAAAAAATTTCAACTGCTATATGCTATATTTAAAGGAAAAGTTTATATTTTCCCTTGACTAAAGGCGGTTTTGACGATAAAATTATTTAGTAATTTGATTAATTTTAGAAAGGACATATGTCTATGCTTAAAAATACAGAAAAAACCATGGAACAAATCGTGACACTCTGCAAAGGTAGGGGCTATGTATTTTCCGGCTCGGAAATATATGGTGGTCTTGCAAACACTTGGGACTACGGCCCACTTGGAGTGGAGTTTAAAAACAATGTAAAAAAAGCTTGGTGGCAAAAATTCGTACAGGAGTCCAAATACAATGTGGGGCTTGATAGTGCAATACTCATGAATCCACAAGCTTGGGTTGCTTCAGGGCATGTTGGTGGATTTTCCGATCCACTTATGGACTGCAAAGACTGCAAAACTCGTCACAGAGCGGATAAACTGATAGAAGATCAAAGCGACACTGCTCCAAATGGTTGGAGCGATGCACAGATGATGGACTTTATAAAGGAGCATTCTATAAAATGCCCAGATTGTGGCAGCAGTAATTTTACCGATATCAGAAAATTCAATCTGATGTTTAAGACTTTCCAAGGTGTAACCGAGGACAGCAAAAACGAAATTTATCTACGCCCCGAAACAGCGCAGGGCATCTTTGTAAACTTTGCAAATGTGCAGAGAACCACTCGCAAAAAACTGCCTTTTGGTGTGGCTCAGGTGGGTAAATCCTTTAGAAACGAAATCACCCCCGGTAACTTCACTTTCAGAACTCGTGAGTTTGAGCAGATGGAGCTTGAGTTTTTCTGCAAGCCGGGAACTGATATTGAGTGGTTTAACTACTGGAAGGACTACTGCTATAAATTCCTCTTATCACTTGGCATGAAAGCGGAAAATGTAAAACTTCGTGACCATGAACAGGATGAGCTTTCCCATTACTCAAATGCTACTACCGATATAGAGTTTATGTTCCCATTCGGTTGGGGCGAACTTTGGGGCATAGCGGATAGAACCGACTTCGACCTTAAGCAACATATGGAACATTCGACTAAATCCCTCGAGTACTTTGACCAAGAGGACAATTCTAAATATGTGCCATATGTAATAGAGCCTTCCCTCGGTGCGGATCGTGTTGCGCTTGCATTTTTATGTGATGCATATGACGAAGAAGATTTAGGCGAAGGCGATAAGCGCACAGTGTTACGCCTACATCCAGCACTTGCACCTTTTAAAGCATGTGTACTCCCACTTTCCAAAAAGCTAAATGAGCAGGCAGGTGCGGTACATGAAATGCTTGCTAAGGAATTTATGATGGACTATGACGATGCTGGCTCCATTGGTAAAAGATACCGCCGTCAAGACGAAATCGGCACACCTTTCTGCATAACTTACGACTTTGAGTCGGTTGAGGATAATTGTGTTACCGTGAGAATGCGTGACAGCATGGAGCAGGAAAGAATGCCAATCGATAGTTTAGTTAAGTTCATTAAATCAAAAATTAAATTTGAAGTATAATAAAAAAGCCGATGTGATTTTTCACATCGGCTTTTTTAGTAGAATTTAAAGTTTGAGTTAAGCATTATGGAGTTTTGGCTATTGCTCAGCTATCATTCATAGGGTATGGAGGGGAAAACCTTTATTATAACTAAATCAAAAAACCCTTATTAATAATAGTGATAAAAATTTCTATTGGATTTAAATAATACTGCGGTGACAATTAAGCACAGTACTTCAGCAAATACTACGGCAAGCCATATGCCATCAATGCCGAATATATATGGCAAAAGCAAAATCATAACAGCTTGCAGTACCAAGGTGCGCAAAAATGAAATAAAAGCGGAAACCCTGCCATTATTTAGTGCGGTAAAGAATGCAGAGGCGAAAATATTTATACTGCTAAAGAGATATGATATGGAATAAAGCCTGAGCGCAGTGACCGACACCGCTAAAAGTTCGGCATCATATCCCACAAATATAGCGGCAAGTGGAGAGGCAAATACTTCTGCAATTACTGTGAGCATCACCGCCGATATAATGACTAAAACCATGCTCTTTTTAAGTAGCGAGCGCAGTTCATCTATATTATTTGCCCCATAGTGATAGCTGATAACGGGGGAGGCTCCCACTGTGTATCCAATGAAAAATCCCTGAAATATAAAGGATACATACATAATAATTCCGTATGCTGAAACTCCGTTTTCACCGATAAACTTCATAAGTTGTAAATTGTATAATATATTTATCAGCGAGAGTGATAAATTTGTCATCATTTCAGAAGCGCCATTTGTCGAGCTTTTGAGCAGTGCATGGGAATTCCACTTAAATTTAACAAGCTTTAGATTGCTATTATTTTTTTTACTACAAAAATAAATGAATGGTATTATCGCACCTAAAATTTGGCTAATCCCCGTAGCGAGTGCCGCCCCTGCAATACCAAACTGAAAAACTACAATTAAAAGATAGTCTAAAAAGATATTGGTAACTCCTGAGATAATAGCTAATATTAATCCCATATTAGGTTTATCAGCTACCACCACAAATGTTTGGAAGGAAGTTTGCAGCATAAATCCTGGCAGGGCTATCAGCATAATTATGCCATAGGTTATACAGTCGGCAAGAAGCTGGGGAGTAGCGCCAAGCATAATCGAAATAGGTTCTAAAAATGCGATTCCGAGTGCCGCAAAAATGATTGCCACAATAATCATCACATATATTAGCATGGAAAATATTTCGTTTGCTTCATCTTTTTTACCCTCTCCCAAAGATTTCGCCACCAAAGCACAGCCACCGGTACCAAGCATAAAGCCGAATGCACCGAAAATCATTATAAAGGGCATAATTAAATTGAGTGATGAAAATGCACTTTTGCCTACAAAATTTGAGACAAACATGCCATCAACCACCCCATATACCGAGGTAAATATCATCATCAAAATTGATGGTATCGTAAATTTTATCAGCTTTGAATAAGAGAATCTGTCAGATATTTGAATGTTCATTAGTCCTCTTTGTCTTTCTTATTTTGTGTATTAGTTGTATTCTTCGTTTGCCATTAGCTCGCCTATTACAGAGAGCGTATCGCAAAGCTTATTTAAATCTTCCTTTGAATATCGGTTTAAAAGCTCCTTTGCAATTTTAGCTTCAAGCTTTCCACCGACTTCCTCGGAATAGGTTTCTTCATTTATATAGAGATAATAAATGCGCTTATCGTTTTCATCCTGCTTTCGTATTACATAGCCCTTTTTCACAAGCTCATTTATCTTCTGTGTAACCGACGGCCTTGAAACCATCAATAGGTCTGCAATCTGAGTGGCAGTATATTTCCCCTCTCTGCCTGCAATGATATCCATATATAGTATGTCATTAAAAGTAAGTTTTGTACTGCCATTTAAGCTATTCTTATATTTAAGCTCAGAAACTGCCATATCGTGAAAAAGTCTGGAAATAGTTATCATGATTTTTTTGTCCATTTAAGTATTCTCCTTATTTAAAATTTACTATATAGATATTATAGATTAATTATTATAGCCTAACAATAATATCAAAGTGTTTGATAAAAGTCAAGGATTATTTGTATTAGGCAAAACCTAATACAAATTTGCCATGTGGGCATCCTACCCACGGCAATTTAAATCGCCCCTGCGAGGGATAAATAATCGGAGTGGAGTGGAGATTATTTATATTTTGTGTAGCGAGTAAATGGTGAAAAATAAAGTTTTACTTGATTTTTTTCAAAAAATCATGGGGTATGGGGCAAAGCCCCATAAATAGGTAGGCGAAGCCAAAAAATAATGTAGCAATTTTTGCGGAGCAAAAGAGCGGAGGATATACAGAATTTAAAATTA
>CAYJLI010000074.1:0-8044 GCA_964371155.1 uncultured Oscillospiraceae bacterium
GCTTTGCTTTTCTTTTATGGGGTTTTACCCCATACCCCACGATTTTTTTCAAAAAATCGAGTAAAACTTTAATTTGTGGCAAAGCCACACCTTAATTTTTCACTTTTCACTCTTCACTATTCACTCAAAACAGCTTCCTCTATTTTCTTGCAATAGATATCCACTATCTCTGTATATTCGCCAAGGCCTTTAACTAAAGCTTTTACACTGGTACCATTTTGCTCGAATATGCTCTTCCAGCTGTCCTCTTCGCTTGACGCCATGTCGTTTACTGCATGGTCGCCTGCCACTACCATAAGGGGGGTGAGCAAAACTTTTTTGTAGCTCTTTTTAATTTGCGGTAAAAGTTCGTTTATATCGGGGTAGCTCTCCACCGCACCGACAAACATCCCCTCTAAATTCTCAGTAACCGCCATATAATTCATAGCAGGGTATACCATATTTGCAAAATGCTCCGTGCCATGCCCCATTAATACAATGGCTTCATCTTTCTCGGTGAAATTATTATCATATATAATGTGTAGCACTTCTTTTGCGGTTTCTGTGTCGGATAGCAGTGGTTTTAAAATGCTTAGCTTCTCAAAATCCCCTGCAAACTCCTCCGCTTGCAGACATAGTTTGTCATACTCAATGCCACAGAGCAGATGGGTGGGGAGGAGCACTACCTCGGTTATTCCATCATTTTTCATCGCCTGCATGGCTTCGGATACATTATATATATATATACCTCTTTCGCTAAGTATCCGCTTTACTATTTTGCTTGTGTAGGCGGCGTATATTTTATGTTCCTTAAATCTCTTCTCAATTTCTTTTTCTATCGCCACTAAATTTTTCTGCCTTGTTTCTTCATAACTTGTGCCAAAGCTTGTAACCAATATCGCTTTTTTCATATTTGTGACCATCCATTTCTTTTAAAGGCAGATAATAACCATTAAATTGGTCATAAATGCGCCATATTTTTCTTCTTTGCAGTTTATATCCCCCTTAATCTTTCGACTTTGGGGGATAGTATTTCTTATTTCATTCCGAACATTCGTTTTAACTTGCTTCCAAAACTCTCTTTTATCACAACACTCGGCATACTCTTTTTATCTTTATAATGCTCGATGTAGTAGAGTTGTGAGTCGATAAACGGCTCTTTTTGTGGCTTTTTAATGTAAATCCCATCATTTTGCATCACTCTTGCTTTTACATTGTCGTTCCAGAGAGTGTCCATAATATCGCTTATTTCCGTCTTGATTTTTTCATCATATATCGGGCAAGCTATTTCTATTCGCCTTTCGGTATTCCTTGTCATTAAATCGGCGGAGGCAATATACACCTTTTTGTTTTCATCTTTACCAAAGCAGTAAACCCTTGTGTGCTCTAAAAATCTGCTCACAATATTTATTACTGTAATATTATCCGAAACCCCGATTATCCCAGGAAGCAAACAACAAATACCCCTGATAATAAGCCTCACTCTCACCCCTGCTTTAGACGCCTCAACAAATTTGTTTACAAAATCCATATCGGTGAGGGAATTCATCTTTAAAAAGATTTCTCCCTCGCTTCCCTTTTGGATTTCTTCGTCTATAAGCCTTAGCATCTCCGCCTTAAAATAAAGCGGTGCTACAAGTAACGAATTATATCCACCCTCCAAATTACCTATCGACACATTTTTAAAGAATTCCACCGCATCGGTAGCAATGCTTTCATTTGCTGTCATCAGTGAAAAATCGGTGTATTGCGAGGCGGTTTTTTCGTTATAATTACCCGTGCCTATCTGTGTGATATAGCTTAGCTCATGATTGTTTTTTAAGGTAATAAGGCAGATTTTCGAGTGGATTTTGTATTTATCCATGCCATAAATAATTTTACACCCTGCATCTTCAAGCCGCTCCGACCAGTCTATATTGCTCTGCTCGTCAAAACGTGCACGCAGCTCCATCACAACGGTGACATCCTTATCATTCTCCGCCGCTCTGCAGAGATAATCTACCAATTTTGCCTTTTTGGCAAGTCGGTAAATTGTGATCTTTATCGAGACTACATTCGGGTCATACGCGGCTTCCTTTATCATCTGAAGAAGTGCGTCCATGTTTTCATAGGGGTGGAAGACAAGCTTATCACCACCCTTTATTTGCTTTATCACACTCGCACTTTGGTCGATTGTGGCAGGGTATATCGGGTTAAATTGGGGATAGCTGAGCAGTTTATTCTGCGCTGGGGTGAGCTTGTCCAAAAGTGAGAATACATAGCTCATCTTTAAAGCATTGCTTGAAACAAATATGTAGTCGGACTTTATCTCAAAGCGCTTGCAGAGCATTTCCTCAAATTTTTTACTCATGGGATAATTCGCTTCAAGCCTTACCACTGCAAGCTTTCTGCGCTTTTGTAGGAGCTTTTTCATCTTGTCCCTAAAGTCTTCGTGCTCGTCGCCGTAGTTGTCCCAGTCGGGATTTATGTCGGCATTTCGTGTGATACAAATGCAGTTTTTTTCTATTATTTCGGCGCTGTCGAATATATCCGAGAGAAATTCATACACCACCTTTTCACTGCGTATATACCTCACCTCTTCGCCCGGAAGATATATAACCTCCGGCATGCTCGCAGGCATTGGCACAAGCCCTAAAATCTGCTCCCCTTTATATTTTAGTATGGCTATAACTAAGAGTCTTTTATTAATAATATGTGGAAACGGGTGGAGGCTGTCCACTATTTGTGGGGAGAGTATTGGCTTTATTTCGTTTTTATACAGCTCTTTTATATACTTCGCCTCATTTTTGCTCAGCTCATTGTAATCAAGCGAGGAAACCCCATGAGCCTTAAGCGCTGTTTTTACCTCTTTGTATATTTTGTTTTTCTTTTTATATAGTGGTGCTACTTCGAGATAAATTTTCTTTAGCTGTTCTTCGAGCGTCATGTCGGTACGGCGGTCACGGTATCCGCTTTTTAAAGCGATTAAATCGAATGTGCTGCCCACTCGCACCATGAAAAACTCGTCCAAATTGCTTGTGAAAATCGCTATAAATTTAAGCCTTTCCATCAGCGGAACAGCAGGGTCGTCCGCTTCGTCAAGCACTCTTTCATTAAATTTAAGCCATGCAAGCTCTCTATTTTGTGAGTAAGATAAATACTCTTTTTCCATATATTTAACCGCCTTTCGTTTTTAGTGAATTAGCAATTAGTAGTTAGTAATTACCAAGTTTCGACTTGGGCGAAATGTATTTAAATTTTTCGACCGCTGAAAATCATAATTAGGTGAGCTCCTTATATAAACAGTTTTGTATAAAGGTACCCTTCACGAACTCCGTAATCGCTCACCATTATTTCCTTTGCACGGTATTTCTTCGCCACTGCTTCAAGTATAATTATCCCCGGCAAAATGGTGTGAACTCTCTCGGGAATCACTCTGAGTATTTTGCTTGTGGCATATGTTCTGTCGTAAACAAGTGTTCTAAGCATTTTGCGTAAATCCTTTATTAGCACTGTTTTATGTGAGGCTTCATAATCGTTTATATTATTATCAAGCCTATTAACTCCACGCACTGTTCCACCTATGCCACATAGGGTGGGGAAGTGGCCTTCTATATCGGCGTTTGCAAGAACTTCTTTTACATACTGCCTTATCTTTACCACTTCTTTTTTACTCGGCAGAATGTTCGACACATTTTTATTGTACATATTCAGTGAGCCTATTGGAAGTGAAACCGATTTTACCACCTTGCCGTCGCTGTACTGCACAAGCTCAGTGCTTCCACCGCCGATGTCAATAAGCAGTCCTTCTTTTAATGGGAGTAGCCTTGTGGCACCTCTAAAATCATAGATACCCTCCATTTCACCACTCATCACATCTACATCAAATTCAGTAGCCTTTTTAATCGCCGCCACTACTTCATAGGTGTTTTTTATATTTCTAAGAGATGCCGTTGCAAATACAAATGCATCCTTAATGTCAATATTTTCAAGTATCTGCTTGTAGGATTTTAATGTGGTTGTCGCCACTTTAATGCCCTCGGCGGACATTATCCCCATTTCGTCCACATAGCCAATAATCCCTGCCATTGTCTTCTGGGTGAGTATTAGGCTAAAATCATTATTCGTCCTCTTGTATATCGAAAGACGAATTGTATTTGAGCCTATGTCTATAACTGCATACATATGTTTTCCTCTAATTCTATTTAAAATCTTTGTACATTAAGCTTGGTTGTATTCCTTTATTATTCTGATATTTTCCACTTTTATACAAATCATAATCGCCCTTTATATTGTGGTAGTATATTTGGCATATCTCCACATTTGGATATATCCTTATCGGCTGAACACAGAAAATTTCAAGTGTCCAATATCCTGCGAAACCTATATCGCCAAAGCCCGCTGTTACATGGATGAATAGCCCGAGCCTGCCCGTAGAGGAGCGGCCTTCAAGCATTGGCACATATTTTTCAGTGGAGGTAAACTCGTTCGTCCTGCCAAGATAGAGCTTGCCCGGTGTAAGAAGCAGTCCCTCCTCGGGTATTACTATTCTGCTTGTGCCATTTGGAGTTTTCATATCGAGAATTTCATTGTCATATACGAGTAGCTCATTTGCAAGCGAGAGGTTATAACTATTGGGGTTTATCTTTTCTGGATTAAACGGTGTGATATTGATATTCCCTAAATTTATCTCTCTTTCTATTTCTCTGCCCGACAGTATCATAAACAGCAACCTCCTTTATTTTTACAGTTTAATTTTACCACTAACTGCTCTCCTTATCAAGTCTTCTTTTATTCTTTTATCCTATTTTTCTAACATTTAACATGGAGGATATTTAATGTTCCACATGGAACATTTTTCGTTTTTAAGCATTTCTTCGCCTCAGCATAAAGAATTTTTGACAAAAATCGAATTTTATTCTTTAAATTCTTATTTTTATGTGATATACTGAACTATATTGGCAAATTTGTTTATACGGAGGAGAAAATGGGCAAAATTATTTCAATTGCAAACCAAAAAGGCGGAGTGGGCAAGACCACTACTGCTGTAAATCTCGCCGCCGCTGTTGGTGCGGCAGGAAAAAAAGTGCTCCTTGTCGATATAGATGCGCAGGGCAACTCCACGAGTGGCTACGGCATATCGAAAAAAAACACTAAACTCACCTCCTACGAACTTCTGATAGGGGAGGCAAAACTTGAAGAGGCGATTGTTAAAACCGAATTTGCCGGAGTGGATATTGTGCCATCTAAAATAGATGTCGCAGCCGCAGAAATAGAGATGATGGAAAGCAGCGACAGAAGCTACATACTCAAAAAAGCACTTTCAAAAGCAAAGATGCAGTATGATTACATCTTTATCGACTGCCCACCCTCACTTGGTTTGATCACAATAAACGCCCTTGCCGCTTCCGATACCGTACTAATCCCCATACAGTGCGAATTTTTTGCACTCGAGGGCTTATCGCAGTTGATGGCGAGTGTTCGTCAGGTGAAGAGGCTATACAACCCATCATTAGAAGTGGAGGGAGTACTGCTCACAATGTATGACGGCAGGCTAAATCTCACTTTGCAGGTAGTGAGTGAGGTTAAGAAATTCTTTCCACAAAAGGTATTCCAAACCACTGTGCCAAGGAATGTAAGGCTTTCCGAAGCCCCAAGTTTTGGACAACCAGTACTTTATTACGACAAAAACTCAAAAGGCGCAGAGGCATATAATCAGCTTGCGGCTGAAATAATTAAGTAGAGGAGAAGTAGCTTTGACAAAGAAAAAAGGCGGCTTAGGAAAAGGCCTTGATGCACTTTTCGAAGACAATTCAGGGGACATCAATTCCGTTACCCTTATTCCGATTTCCGACATAGAGCCAAATAAAGACCAACCGAGGCAAAACTTTGAAGACTCAGCCCTTGCAGACCTTGCAGACTCTATAAGGGAGCACGGCGTATTACAGCCGATTATATTAAAGCCACTGCACAACGGTAGATATCAGATAGTTGCAGGGGAGAGACGCTGGCGTGCTTCACGCATGGCAGGACTTTCCGAAATGCCAGCTATAATAAAGGAGCTATCCCCATCAGCTACGATGGAAATAGCGCTTATAGAAAATTTACAGCGAGAAAATCTAAACCCATTAGAAGAATCCCTCGGCTACGCTTCGCTGATTAACGAGCACGGCTACACACAGGAAACTTTAGCACAGAAGATGGGTAAATCTCGTCCAGTGGTTGCAAATTCGCTAAGGCTTTTAAAATTACCTGAAGAAGTGCAAAAACTCCTTAAAAACGGCGAAATTTCCACAGGTCATGCAAAGGCACTTTTATCGTTTGAAGATGAAGATTTTATAAAAGAGCTTGCTACGAGAATAATTACCAATGATTTAACAGTGCGTGATATAGAGAAGCTTTCAAAAGTAGCTAAGCAGGACAAACCCAAAAAGAGCGAACCAACGAGCAGTTGGGGGGAGAGCTATATAAAGGAGCTCGAACTTTCACTTGCAGAAGAGCTTGCCACAAAGGTGAGCATAGTTAAAAAGGGTGAAAAAGGAAAAATCACCTTGGAGTTTTACAGCAAAGACCAATTAGAAGCCATAGTAAAAATTCTCTCAAGAGATAATAAATAAAGGAGCAAAAAGACATGTTAGACATTAAACTACTTAGAACTGACGCAGAAGCGGTAAAGCAGGCAATGAGAAACCGCAACAAACCCATGGATGAAATTATTGACGAAATTTTAGCGATTGATGAAAAACGCCGTGAAATTTCCTCCCATGCCGATGGCTTAAAAGCTGAGCAAAACAAAGCGAGCAAAGAAATCCCCGTGATGAAAAAAGAGGGCAGGGACACCACAGAGCTAATGGCGCAGATGAAAGAGCTATCCGATAAAATCAAGGACTGCGACACTGAAATATCAGCACTCGAGCAAAAACAGCAGGAGCTACTGCTTGGAATACCGAATGTTCCACATGGAACAGTGCCCGTGGGCAAGGACGAAAACGAAAACATCGAGCTAAGACGCCACGGCGTTCCCACCGATTTCCCATACGAGCCAAAACCACACTGGGAAATAGGACAGAACCTCGGCATCCTCGACCCTGAAACAGCCGGCAAGGTAACTGGCGCAAGATTTCATTTTTACAGAGGCCTCGGCGCAAGACTCGAAAGAGCTATCATAAACTTCTATCTCGACAGTCATTCAAGCAAGGGCTATACAGAAGTTTTCCCACCATTTATGGCAAATAGAGCTTCCATGACTGGCACGGGACAGCTTCCAAAGTTTGAAGAGGATATGTTTAAGCTTGAAGGGCTTGATTACTTCCTAATCCCAACCGCAGAAGTACCTGTAACAAATATGCATAGGGAAGAGATAATGAACGGCGCTGATTTACCCGTTAACTACTGCGCATATTCGGCATGTTTTAGAGCGGAAGCAGGCAGTGCAGGCAGGGACACAAGGGGACTTATCAGACAGCATCAGTTTAATAAGGTTGAGCTTGTTAAATTTGCAGACCCTGAAAAATCCTATGAAGAGCTTGAAAAACTCACCGCAGATGCAGAAGAAGTGCTAAAAGCTCTCGGTATTCCTTACCGTGTGGTTGCGCTCAGCAGTGGCGACCTCGGCTTTAGCAGTGCTAAAACCTACGACATCGAAGTGTGGATGCCTTCTTATAATAGATATGTGGAAATCTCGAGTTGCAGTAATTTCGAGGATTTCCAAGCGAGAAGGGCAAACATCAGATACAAGCACAATATCAAGGACAAAGCGCAGTTTGTGCATACATTAAACGGCTCGGGCGTTGCTGTTGGTAGAACTGTTGCGGCAATACTCGAAAACTTCCAAAACGACGATGGAAGCGTAACCATCCCAGAAGCACTCGTGAAATACATGGGCGTGGATAGGATTGCAAGATAATAAGAGATACTAAAAGACACTAACCAAAAGGCACCCCATCATGTTGAGTAAAAATCACTTAACATAATGAGGTGCCTTTAATAATGGGGTAGGGTTTGTATAGTGTATTTTAGGGATTGGGGTGGGATATGTGTAGGGTCTGCGGTGGGGTGGGTGTGGGGGATTGCTTGCCGTGACCGC
>CAYJLI010000075.1:0-5375 GCA_964371155.1 uncultured Oscillospiraceae bacterium
CAGGCTCGGATTTAACAGCCTCCGCCTTTGGAGCTTCAACCTTCGGTGTGTCCGCTTTTGGAGCTTCTGCCGCAGGAGCTTCAGCCTTAGGAGCAACATCTTTTTTAGGCTTGCTTTTAGCAGGCTCGGCTTCTTTGGTCATTGTAAAATACTCATCGAAGTTTTTAACCTGTGTTTTCTGTGTGTAGTGCTCAAAAACCACATTGAGCTCTGGCTCTGTAAGCGCAGTCATATGTTTTTTAGGCTCTTCAAAATGCTCTGATAGCAGATTTATGATGTCCTTACTCGGGACATTTAAGTCCTTAGCAACCTCATGTACGCGATACTTTTCTATCATTAAATAAAGTCCCCCTTAGTTTTTTGTGGTGTTTTCGTTTTCAAATGTTTCAAGCTGTGAAGCTATCATATTTAAAAACCCGTTGTCGGTAATGGCAAATATCCCCACGGTCTTCCCCGTGACACGCCTAAGCTCTTCCATGGTGCAGGGGAGTGTCCGCACCGCTATATTAAATTTTCCTGCGGTAAAGTTTATCTCTTTTAAGCTTTTGGGGGAGATGTCACAGGCGGTTAAAACCATCTTGGCGGTTTTGTTTTCCACCGATGCCTTTACAGCGTCAAAGCCCATTACAAGCTTGCCCGCCCCTCGGCTCATAGAGATTGCGTTTATTATCTTAGTTTTTATCACGAAAGTTCTTCCTCCAAACGGTCGTAGACCTCATTGGGAATTTTGCAGGAAAATGATTTTTCAAGTCTTCCCCTCTTGCGCATTTTTTTCAGACATTCGGCACTGTGACATATATATGCACCTCTGCCGTTTTTCTTGCCTGTAAGGTCGATTGAAATGTCGCCCTCGGGCGATTTCACTATCCTTATGAGTTCTTTTTTCGGCTTGTGCTCACTGCAACCACCGCACATTCTCACAGGTATCTTTTTATCGGCCATAAAAAACTACTCCTCACCGTAAAATCCGCTCTCAGGTCTTATATCTATCTTCCAACCTGTAAGGCGAGCGGCAAGTCTGGCGTTTTGTCCTTTGTTACCTATGGCGAGTGAGAGCTGATTATCTGGCACAGTTACTTTACAGCTTCTTTGCTCTTCATCTTCAATCTCAACATTTACCACGGCTGCCGGAGAGAGTGCAGCGGCTATCAGCTCTTTTGGATCGTCCGAGTATTTAACCACATCAATCTTTTCTCCGCCAAGTTCATCCACAATGCCCGAAACCCTATTTCCCTTAGGGCCTATGCATGAACCCACTGCGTCTACATTCTCATCCTTAGCCCAAACTGCAAGCTTTGTTCTGCTTCCTGCTTCACGGGAGATGGATTTTATCTCAACAGTGCCATCATATATTTCAGGTACCTGCATCTCGAAAAGCCTTTTCACAAGACCAGGATGTGTACGAGATATCATCATCTTAGGGCCTTTTTCAGAGGAAATAACATCGGACACATATACCTTTATACGATCGCCATCAGTAAATACTTCTCCAGGCATCTGTTCTGATTTTGGAAGTATTGCTTCGCTTTTTCCTATCTCTACGGTTGCATTGCCTTTTTTAGGGTCGGTTCTCAGCACAGTGGCTGTTATTATATCATGCTTGCGACTTTGGTATTCACTGAGTAACTGCTCTGCCTCGGCTTCTCTAATACCTTGCCTGATAACATGCTTAGCTGTTTGAGCGGCTATTCTTCCGAAATGCTTTGTGTCGAGTGGGATTTCTACTACATCGTCTAACTTAGCATTTTTATCATATTTTTGCGCATCGGCTAAAAGTATTTCATGTGGCTCTACTGCCACCTCGGATACTGTCTTCCTCACTGCAACATAGAAGCGGTTGCCCACAGGCTCTATCTCAACAATATTGTCGTCATGCCCACCCATGTCACGCTTTACGGCAATTACAATAGCCGCCTTGATTTTGTCCACCAAATATTCAAGTTCAATGCCCTTTTCCTTTGCAAGCATTGCAAGTGCTTCAAAAAATTCTGCGTTCATTATTCGCTTTCTCCTCCGTTATAATCATATAAATAATCGTCATAAAGTCTTATATATGCTGTTTCCGATTTCTCAAAACTCATGCGACTTTCATCTTCTAAAATAATTGTAATCTTCCCTTTTTCAAATTCGCAGAGCTCGCCAATGAAATCTCTTTCACCGTCAATAGGACGAATGAATCTCACCGAAACAAGATAGCCCATGCAGGCATCAAAATGCCAATCCTTAGAAATGTCACGCTCGATACCGGGGGAGGACACTTCTAAATAATAGTTTTGGGAGATGGGGTCTCGCTCGTCTAAAACCTTATCCACCTTGCGGCTGAAATTCTCGCAGTCGTTTATATCGACGCCACCTTCTTTATCTATAAAGTAGCGCAAAAACCACAAACTGCCTTCTTTTTCAAATACCACATCCCACAAGCTAAGTCCTAATTCCTCCAAAATCGGCATGGCAATTTCGGTGCAAACTTCTATTGTATTTGGGCGCTTATTTTCTTTGCCTTTACCCGCCATTCACACACTCCTTAAAAAAATTAATACAAAAACTAAAGAGCGGGCTTTTCTACCCACTCTCGACCTGTTTTTTTATTCTTACATGCGTATTTTATCACGAATTAAAGATAAATGCAATAGAAAACTTAAAAAAATATCCACAATCATGCATTAAAGCTAAAAAAGGGAATAAAATATAGTGGAAGGTATAGAAAAAAATGAGATAGTAGGCTGAGATACCGCCTTTCTATTGACTTTTTAGCCTAATTAGTGTAATATTTAATCAAGAAATACAGCAAAAAATTTAGTCACTTTAAGTGATTTTGGAGGCATTTTATGGACGAAATGGAAATGAGCATGGATATACTTACCCTGATGGATGAAGAAGGCAATGAACATGAATTTGAGCTTGCGGACAGAATAGAGCTTGATAATAAAGAATACATAGCGCTTGTACCGGTCTTTGATGAAAGTGAAGACCTATTACAAGACTCAGGAGAGCTTGTGGTACTTCAAGTTGTAGATAATGAGGGTGAAGAGTGTTATGCACCGATTGAAGACGAACAAGAATTCAACAAGGTAGCTGATATATTCATGAAAAATCTTGAAGAAATGTACGATTTTATCGACGAAGATTAATTTGCCACTTTAGCTGATATAGCAAATGAAATGTTTTAGGGTTTTAAAAAACACCTTATAATATAGTAAGGCTTTAAAAAAGCTCAAAGGCAAGCAACCCTGCTTTGTGCGTCAGCACTCCTATTTTTAATCCAACACTTATGAATATGGGAACCGGGACTCCGCATTGGGGATTGCAGACCTCCCTGCTTTGGCAGGACGAAGGGAGCATGAAGCATCGGGACGGTACCCACCTGTCGCTGACGGGTTTCAACCAGGAGTGTAACGGCAAAGCGGGGCTTATATTATATATAAAGTATAATAGTAGGCTTTGGCACTGCTTCGCAGTGATCTTTAGAAAGCTAAAAAACTACGGCACTGCTTCGCAGTGATAATTGTAGGAAAAAATGAATTTGGCACCGCTACGCGGTGATGCACAGGTACAAAGGAACGGGCGGAGTAATCCGCCCGTTCAGATTATAGGCGTATAGCAAAGTTTGCAATAAGACCGATAAAATGCGATTGTATAAAATGGTAGAACATTTTAAGCAATTTTATTAGAAAAAATCTACGGGAGAACGGTTATTATGGAATGGTTAAAACGCTCTCTGCCCATCTATGGCGAAGAGGGAGCGCAAAAATTAAGACATGCCACTGTCGCACTGCTCGGTGTGGGCGGAGTGGGGAGTGCCGCCGCCGAAGCACTTGTGAGAAGCGGTGTGGGCAATATAATAATAGTGGATAATGACACTATCGATATAAGCAATATAAACAGGCAGATAGTTGCCACCCATGAAAATGTAGGCGCTGTAAAGGTGGAGGAGATGAAAAAGCGGATGCTCACCATCAACCCCCACTGCGTTATAACTGCGGTACGGGAGTTTTATTTGCCTGAAAACTCCGATTTTCTATATGAGCTTTCTCCTAATTATGTGATTGACGCTATCGATACCGTGACCGCTAAACTGCATTTAATAAAAGAGTGTGGTGAGAGAGAAATTCCCATCATATCCTGTTTAGGAACGGGGAATAGGCTACATCCCGAAATGCTAAAAGTAGGGGATATATCGGACACAGTCGGGTGCGGTTGCCCACTTGCGAGAGTTATGCGCAGAGAGATAAAAAAGTTTAGCGATAAAGGGTGTAAGGTGGTTTATTCCGCCGAAATGCCCTATAAGATAGAGGTTGAGGGCGGTGTTTCTGGGAGGCATAGCCCTGCAAGCATTTCCTTTGTGCCACCTGTTGCAGGATATATCATGGCAAGTGTGGCAGTAAGGGAACTGCTTGAAATTTAAAAAAATATTAAAGGTGGGTGTAAAATGGAAAGGATTAGCGAGAATAATGTAGTAAAAGAAGTAGTGGCTAAAATAGCGAATATCTGCGATATAAAGAAAATGATGGTTTTTAGCCACAAAACCAATATAGCAGGGGAGCTTTCCTCCTTTAAGCTATGCGTAATCTGTAATTGTGCGGATAAACATAGAGTGGAAAAGGATATCTATATAAATGTGGATAGTCCACTACCGTTTGATGTTGTGGTTTACACCAATGAAGAATGGGCAAAACTCACCGAGCAAAAAGACAGCTTTGCCACAAAAGTAGATAGAACTGGATGTGTGGTATATGGGTAGAAGAAGATTTAGCGGAAATAAGGATAGTAAGCATTATTATGACTGGATTGATAAAGCGGCGGAAGATATGGTTGCGGCATCAATTTTAATAAACGATGATAGATGCTTTGTGGCTGCGGCATTCCACTGCCAACAAGCGGTGGAAAAAGTGCTAAAAGCCTATCTGCTTTTAAAAACGGACAACCTAAACGACGGCCACAACCTCACATGGCTGTGCAAACAAGCGGTGAAGCTTGATAGCTCTTTTAAGGACTGGATTGATGAAAGTGTAAACCTAAACAGATGCTATATAGAAACAAGGTACCCAACCGACTTGCCGCTTACATACGATGAAGAGTATGTACATAAGCTGTATATAATGGCGAAGGATATGTTTATATTTGTCTGCCAGCAAGTGGACGGCGAGCTTGATGCAAGGGAATGGCTGGGGCAAAATTAATAAGCTAAAAAAATAAAGTTTTACTCGATTTTTTACAAAAAATCGTGGGGTATGGGGTGAAACCCCATAAATAAGTAGGCGTAGCCTAAAAAAGAATGCAGCAATTTTTGCGAAGCAAAAGAGCGGAACATGGACAAAAATTAAAAAAGAAAAGCAAAGTCAAAAAATGCAGCAATTTTTGCGAAGCAAAAGAGC
>CAYJLI010000075.1:5475-7969 GCA_964371155.1 uncultured Oscillospiraceae bacterium
TTAAAAAAGAAAAGCAAAGTCAAAAAATGCAGCAATTTTTGCGAAGCAAAAGAGCGGAACATGGACAAAAGTTAAAAAAGAAAAGCAAAGTCAAAAAATACAGCAATTTTTGCAAAGCGAAAGAGCCTAAAATTTAAGGAAAATAAAAAGCCTAAATAAATAAAATGCCGTTCCCATACTGATTGTAAGGGGACGGCATAAAAAATTATTAAGCTATTTTAAAATAGTATTAAACTCACTTAAAACGAGAAAAAGTCTTTTTAAACTTTACAAAACTATGGCTGAAGAGAATTGCTCCTATTACAAAATAAAATAGAGCGGATAAGGGATTTGTATCAAACTGCAAAAAAATCATAAAAACAAAAAGCGCCATTACCGCAAGATAAAGCATCACAAGAATAGTGGCGGCGGCATATCTTATATTCTTGGGGAATTTGCGGCTTTCGGCAGTTTCTGAAACGATACCGAAGAAAATCTCCATTACAAACTCTACTATTAGCTCCATGGATATGACCACTCCTTAATGTTAATTATCAGGGCAATTTTCCTCATTTTCTTCTTTGAGCCTTGCGCTAAACTTCCGATCCACCCAAATGGAATATACAATAGCTGGGACTACTGAGATGGCTAAAATAAGCATTTCGAGACTTAATACATCATCAAAGTCAGGATTTTCGTCGCCACCCATTAATAAAAAGCAAATAGAGGGGAGAGCGATCAAAATCCAAGTAACGCCCTCGTATTTTATGTACTGCTTCGTCCAAGGCTTATCTCTAAACTTTTTAGGAGCTCTCTTAGAAAAACCTAAAAGCCCCATCACACCTATGGCAATCCAAGCAATAGACAGGGGAATAAAAAAATCCATATAAAATACTCCTTAATGTTAATTATCGGGGCAGTTTTCCTCATTTTCTTCTTTAAGCCTTGCACTGAACTTCCGCTCAACCCACATGGAATAGGGAAGTGCAGTGATTAATGCAAGGAAAAGAAAGCGCATACTATCACCAAAGTCGGTGGCTTCGGCGCCCACAACTGAAGCAAATAAAAGATAGGGCAGGCCGAATATGATCCAAGTAAAGCTACTGTATCTTATGTACTGCTTTGTCCAAGGTTTGTTTTTAAACTTTTTAGGGGCAATTTTAGAAAATCCTAAAAGCCCAATTATCCCCCAGAGAAGCCACATAAGTGATAAAGTAAATTGTGAATTCATTATAACCCCTCCATACTAATTTAATTTAGCATCTTTGGCGCAGTAAAAAAGTTAAAGCTAAAGTGCGGGCATGTTGTCAAGGTCAAAGGGTGTGTCTTGATACACGAAGTAGTTCAGCCAATTTGAAAATATTAAATTCGCATGGGAACGCCAGCTGTGATATGGTGGGTTTTTAGGGTCGTTATCAATAAAATAATTGCAAGGAACATTTATATCAAGTCCTCTATCCACATCCCTAAAGTATTCCCTCGAAAGAGTGCCAAGCTCATACTCAGAATGTCCTGTCACGAAAAACTGCCTGCCGTTTGTGCTCGATACTATATAAACGCCCGCTTCCTTAGAAGTGGAGAGAAGCTCTAAGCCGTCGGTGGATAGAATATCTTCCGCCTTTATCTCGGTATGACGGGAGTGCGGAGCTAAGAATATATCGTCAAATCCCCTTAGAAGCGGATGGCTATAACTTAGTATATTATGCTTAAACACGCCGAACATTTTCTGAGGAAGCAAATATTTATTAATCCCATAATGGTAGTGAAGCCCTGCCTGTGCACCCCAACAAATATGCAGGGTGGAATATACATTGCGCTTGCTCCATTCCATAATGGAACAAAGTTCTTCCCAGTAATTAACCTCTTCAAACTCCATTGTCTCAACGGGAGCCCCGGTGATAATTAGTCCGTCATAGTGGTTGTCTTTTATATCCTCAAAAGTTTTGTAGAATTTTAAAAGATGTTGCTGAGAAGTGTTTTTAGATTTATGGGTGGACATATGTATCAAATCTATGGTCACCTGCAAGGGTGAATTTCCTAAAAGTCTGAGGAGTTGGGTTTCGGTTTCGATTTTTGTCGGCATTAAATTTAGTATAGCAATGTTTAGCGGGCGAATGTCTTGATGCTCAGCCCTGCTTTCAAACATTATAAAAATGTTCTCATCGGAAAGAGTTTTTGCTGCGGGTAAATCATTTGGTATATTAATAGGCATAGGTTAACCTCCGAATATTTTAGATATTATACCTATTATATATTAAAAGGGTTTTCAAAGGCAATAGTTTTTAAAATAAAAAAAGATAAAAAAAGTGTTGACATAGGTGGCGTGTTGTGATAATATTAATAAGCTGTCTCGAGAGAGCGGCGGCAAAACAGAAGAAAACTCAGCGAAAAAAGAAAGAAAAAAGTAGTTGACATACACTTCGTTTTGTGATAGAATATAAAAGCTTCATCTGTTGAAGCAACTTGGACCTTGAAAACCGAACAACATTAAAAAATAGCTTAGAATAAACTAAGC
>CAYJLI010000076.1:0-7770 GCA_964371155.1 uncultured Oscillospiraceae bacterium
ATAATAATTTAGTTTACTCTTATCTGCAGAGCAGAGGAATGATAAGAGCATTTTTTCAAATTAATCCTGAGCAAATCCTTATAGATTAACCCTCATGGTCACAGTTGTGCCCACACCTATTTCTGTTTCAATCTCAAGAGAATCAGTATATTTTTTCATATTTGGAAGCCCCATTCCTGCGCCAAAACCAAGGGTTCGTGCAGAATCGGATGCGGTGGAAAACCCTTCGGTCATCGCCTTGTCGATATCGGGTATTCCAGGGCCTATGTCTTTTAGTTTCATCGAAATGTAATTGTCATGTATTTCCACATAGGCATTTCCGCCTTTTGCGTGAATAACCATATTTATTTCGCCCTCATACATAGCAATTGCCACTCTACGCACCGCTTCAGGTGGTATGCCAAGCTTTTTAAGCTGACGCTTTGTGTCACCCGAGGCAGTGCCTGCACGGGTGAAATCATCGGGAAGAACTTCATATTCAAGTGCTAAGAGTTGCATTACTTTGTACCTCCCGTAAGACCGTTTTTGTATAATACCCCACAGGCAACAAACATACGGCAATCAGTGCTGAGTAGTGTTATGCCACGCTCTTTAGCCATCTCAATCATTGTTTCATTCGGTCTTTTACCACGCACAAAAACTACGCACATAAAGTCCATCATCTCTGCGGTGCGAATAACTTGTGAATTAACAAGCCCTGTGAGAAGTATCGATTGATCTTTTACAAAGGCGAGCACATCACTCATCATATCACTTCCACAGGCTGTATGTACCATATCCTCCATATTGCCGGCATCGCAATGAACTTCAGCTTCAAGAAAACTTTTGATTTCATTAATAGTCATAACTTGTTCCATCCCTCAGAAATTACAATTTTTTTAATTAACCTATATAAATAGTTAACATTAATTTCCTTTAAAGTTATTATAACATTATAAATATGTAAAAATCAACAATGATTTAGTATAAGCCCCTCCATTTTTTGTATATGTAAATATCAAAAGGTGTATCTTTCTTTTAAAAAAAGGCGGCTTTACTGCAAAAAAACATGCAAAATAACAAAAATAAAGCTAAAAATTGTATTTTTGCAAAATAAATTTCAAATTTAACATTAAAATTGAAAAAATCACTGGAATTTCTTTTTTTAATCTGATATAATATGTATGATTGTCAAAATACTAACAATACTCTTAATTGTTGTATTCACTACAAAAGTCAAGGAGGCAAGAATTAAATGGTCAATAAAAAAACCAAATCCATCTTTAGTGGAACAAAAGAACAGGCTAAAGAGCTTGAACAGATCATTCTTAAACATAAAAATGATCGTGGAGCACTTATGCCGGTATTGCAAGAAGCACAGGAAGTTTATGGATATCTCCCACTTGAAGTACAGCGTGCAGTAGCTTTAGGTCTTGAGATACCACTTGCAGAAGTATATGGAGTAGTTACATTCTACTCGCAGTTCTCACTCAATCCAAAGGGCGAATACAAGGTGTCCGTCTGTATGGGTACAGCTTGTTATGTAAAAGGCTCGGGCGATGTCTTAGAGAAACTACATAAAAAGCTGGGAATATCGGGCGACGAATGCACACCAGACGGTAAATTCTCCATCGAGGCTTGCAGATGTATAGGTGCATGCGGTCTTGCTCCAGTTATTACCGTGAATGAAGATGTATATGGCAGACTTTCTGCCGACGATGTAGATTCCATTATAGAAAAATATATGGGTGCATAAATTATGCTAAACGAGCTTTCACTGCATATACTCGATGTGGCAAATAACTCTCTTAGAGCGAAGGCGAGCCTTGTAAAAATTGATATCGAAGAGAAGTCGACGGAAGACTTACTCATCATAACTATTGAAGACGACGGTTGTGGAATGACCAAGGAGAAACTCGCTTCGGTAATCGATCCATTTTTCACTACAAGGACTACGAGAAATATAGGCCTTGGAATACCATTTTTTAAAATGGCCGCAGAGCTGTCCGAGGGCAGTTTTGAGGTAAAGTCCGTGCAAAATGTAGGCACCGTTGTAACGGCTATATTTAAACGCAGCCATATTAATCGTATGCCCATGGGCGATATTGCCACCACATTCTTTATACTTGCAGGCAATGAAGACTTAACAGACATCTGCTATAAGCACACCGTTGATGGAAAATCCTTTACCGCCGATACAAGGGAATTTAAAGAGATACTTGGTGATATACCACTCTCGGCACCCGAGGTTTCCATCTTTATTAGAGAATATATAGAAGAGAATTTAAAAGAAATTTCTAACTAAATAGGAGGAACTATGAAGAGTTTAGCTGAACTTAAAGCTCTCCGTGATGAAATGCAAACAAAAGTAGGTATTCGTCATGAGGAATCGGATAATATAAGGGTTGTTGTGGGTATGGCTACCTGCGGAATAGCTGCGGGCGCAAGACCTGTACTTAATGCGCTTACCGAAGAAGTGGCAAAAAAAGGCCTTAAGAATGTAACAGTAGCACAAACAGGTTGTATAGGCATATGCCAGTATGAGCCAGTTGTTGAAATTTATGAAAAAGATAAAGAAAAAGTTACCTATGTAAAGGTTGCTCCCGGAATGGTAGAAAAAATCGTTAGAGAGCATATTGTAAATGGAACACCTGTTGCAGAATTTACCATAGGAAATATTGCAAATAATTAAGGAGGATTAAAATTATGTATCGTTCCCATGTTCTGGTCTGTGGAGGTACCGGTTGTACATCCTCGGGCAGTGAAAGAATAATCGAATCTTTAGAACAAAATATAAATAAAGCAGGGATTAAGGATGAAATAAAGGTTATTAAAACCGGATGTTTCGGACTATGTGCGCTTGGCCCCATCATGATAGTTTACCCAGAGGGCGCTTTCTACTCAATGGTGAGTGTGGACGACATTCCCGAAATAGTTGATGAGCATCTCTTAAAGGGTAGAATAGTAAAAAGACTGCTTTATAAAGAAACAGTTGTTGAAGACACTGTTAAATCCCTCGACAATACCGATTTCTACAAAAAACAAAAGCGTATTGCACTTAAAAACTGTGGTGTAATCGACCCTGAAGATATAAATGAATACATAGCTTATGATGGTTATCAAGCGCTTGGTAAAGTGCTCACAGAGATGACTCCTGACGATGTAATCAAATGTCTTAAAGACTCTGGGCTCAGAGGAAGAGGGGGCGGTGGCTTCTCAACAGGGCTTAAATGGAGCTTTGCTCAAGGCACACCATCGGAGAAAAAATATGTATGTTGTAATGCGGACGAGGGCGACCCAGGTGCATTTATGGACCGCTCCATCTTGGAAGGTGACCCCCATGTGCTTATCGAAGCAATGGCTATTGCCGCTTATGCAATAGGTTCGGACGAGGGCTTTGTGTATGTTCGTGCAGAATATCCGATAGCTGTTAAAAGGCTTCAAATTGCTATTGAACAAGCAAAGGAAATGGGACTTCTCGGCAAAAACATATTCGGTACGGATTTCAGCTTTGATTTACATATCAGACTTGGTGCTGGTGCGTTTGTATGTGGTGAGGAAACCGCTCTTATGACTTCTATTGAAGGGCATCGTGGTGAGCCACGCCCAAGACCTCCATTCCCTGCCGTTAAAGGTTTGTTCGGCAAGCCAACAATACTAAACAATGTTGAAACATACTCAAATGTTCCACAAATCATCCTAAATGGTTCTGATTGGTTTGCATCAATGGGTACTCAGCGTTCAAAAGGTACAAAAGTATTTGCGCTCGGTGGTAAAATTAACAACACTGGTTTAGTTGAAATCCCAATGGGTACAACACTGCGTGAAGTTATTGAAGAAATAGGCGGAAATATCCCAAATGGCAAGAAATTCAAAGCCGCTCAAACAGGTGGCCCATCCGGTGGATGTATCCCTGAGCAATATTTGGACATTGAAATAGATTTCGACAATTTAGTTGAAATCGGTTCAATGATGGGTTCCGGTGGTCTTATCGTAATGGATGAAGATAACTGTATGGTTGACATTGCGAAGTTCTTCCTTGAATTTACCGTCGATGAGAGCTGTGGTAAATGTGTTCCATGTCGTATCGGAACAAAGCGTCTACATGAAATGCTTGAAAAAATCACAAAGGGTGAAGCTACCCTCGAAGATTTAGATAAAATGGAACAGCTCTGTATGCATATTAAGGAGAACTCTCTTTGCGGTTTAGGACAAACAGCTCCAAACCCAGTGCTTAGCACGCTTAAATTCTTCAGAGACGAATATGAGGCACATGTTATTAAGAAAACCTGTCCTGCTGGCGTGTGTAAAGACCTACTAAACTATGTTATCATTGCAAGTGCGTGTAAGGGCTGTACACTCTGTGCGAAAGTTTGTCCGGTTGATGCAATAGCTGGCTCGGTAAAAGAGCCCCATGTTATCGACACCGAAAAATGCGTTAAATGTGGTACCTGTGTGGAAAAATGCCGCTTTAAAGCTATTGTTACCAAGTAGAAGGGAGTACAAATACAATGGAACATTTAAATATTAAAATTAATGGTGTTGATTTTAAAGCTAAAAATGGTGCTACAATACTTGAAGCTTGCCGTGATTTTGGAATAGAAATACCAACACTATGCTATCTTAGAGAAATAAATGAAATCGGCGCTTGCCGTATATGCGTGGTTGAAGTTGTCGGCGTTAAAAACTTAGTTGCAGCCTGCGTGCATCCTGTAACCGAGGGTATGCAGATACTCACCACCAGCAAAAGAGTATTTAATTCAAGAAGGGAAAACTTAGAGCTCATCCTTTCAACACATGATAGAAAATGTCTTTCATGCGTGCGCAGTGGTAACTGTGAACTTCAAAAGCTCTGTAAGGACTTTGGGGTTGACGATGAAGGCAAATACGATGGAAACAATGTTCAGTATGACACCGATGACTCCGCTATCCATATGGTAAGGGATAATAATAAATGCATCCTTTGCCGTCGCTGTGTTGCTGCTTGTAATAAATGGCAGTCGGTTTCGGTTATCGGCATGAACGACAGGGGCTTTAACACCCATGTAGGCTGTGCATTTGACATGGACCTCGGCGAAGTTGCCTGCGTATCCTGTGGACAGTGCATCGTAGTTTGCCCAACGGGTGCAATATCTGAAAAAGATAATAGCATAGAGGTGTGGAGAGCACTCTCCGACCCAACAAAGCATGTAATAGCACAAACAGCTCCATCAATTCGTGTTACACTCGGTGAAGCGTTTAATATGTCCATCGGCACAAATGTTGAGGGCAAGATGGTTACTGCACTTAGAAAACTCGGTTTCGACGGTGTATATGATACCGACTTTGCCGCCGACCTCACAATAGTTGAGGAAGCAAATGAATTTATCGAAAGATTTACAAAGGGTGGCGTACTTCCTATGATCACCTCTTGTTCCCCAGGTTGGGTTAAATTCTGCGAGCACTACTATCCAGAAATGATACCAAACCTATCCACATGTAAATCACCTCAGCAGATGTTTGGCGCAGTTGCAAAGACATGGTATGCACAAAAAATGGGAATTGACCCTAAAGATATAGTTGTAGTAGGTATTATGCCATGTACAGCTAAGAAGTTTGAAACTAAGCGTGAATACGAAGAAGCTGCGGGCGAGGGCATATTCGATGTTGATGTGGCACTTACCACAAGAGAGCTTGCAAGAATGATTGACCGTGCAGGGCTTTTCTTCAGGCATCTTCCCGACGGCGAATTTGATGCACCACTTGGCACTTCCTCCGGTGCGGCTACAATATTCGGAGCAACGGGCGGTGTTATGGAAGCGGCGCTCAGAACTGCATATGAATGGGTTACAAAGGATACACTTGCAAAGCTCGAATTTAGCGATGTAAGGGGACTTGATGGCATTAAGGAAGCGGAATATGACCTTAAGGGCACAAAGGTGCGTGTAGCGGTTTCTTCCGGCCTTGCAAACGCTAAGGAACTTCTCGACAGGATTAAAGCCGGCGAAGCTCATTACGACTTTATTGAAATCATGGGATGCCCAGGTGGTTGTATAAACGGTGGTGGACAGCCTGTTCAGCATGCAACTGTTAGAAACTTTGTTGACCTTGTGGGAAGACGTGCAGCGGCACTTTATGCTGATGATGCTGTTGACACACTCAGAAAGAGCCATGAAAATCCTGCAGTAAAACAGCTTTACAGCGAATTTTTAGGCGAAATCGGTGGCCATAAGGCACATGATATACTCCATACAAAATACAAAGCAAGAAGCAGATATTAAGTTCTCTTTCTTAGAAAATATATACTGCTTTTTAAAAGCTTATAATTTGTTCCCATCGCCTATGGCGGTGGGAACAAATTTATGTAATGCTTTCTATTTTCTCAGGATTTTTTTCATATTCACTTATAGCATAAAATCCAATCTAAAATTTGTAAATAATAATGAAACAATTTACACAATCTCTTGTGTAAACTGTCAATAAAATGCAAAAAAATGTAAGAAAAGTATTTATATAGTAGAAAAAGTGTTTTATTTGTCAAATATACCAAAAAACTCCCAAAAAGCATTTGCTTTTTTTTAGAAAATAATGTAAAATATAATCAATTAAAGAATTATATTACAATACGATTAAGCTGTACCGTTTACTAACTAATTTTGTTCTCGACTCCAATAAAAATCTTTGTACAAAACTGATATGTAATTTAATCCCTTAGTTTGCAGTAATAGTTGATAGATCTAAAGTCGTCATTTATGTAAAGGAGTGTGTATCTATGCAAATTGTACAAGTAAAAACATTGTCGGAACAAATATACAAATCACTGAGGGACGAAATTGTGTCACAGAACATCAAAAGTGGTACAAAGCTCACACTTGAAATGCTTAAATCACGATTTTCTGTGAGCTCCACACCAATTAGAGAAGCTCTAAACAGACTAATTCAAGATGGTTTACTTACATACCAGCCCAATATCGG
Organism: uncultured Oscillospiraceae bacterium; assembly: GCA_964371155.1. GTDB lineage: Bacteria > Bacillota > Clostridia > Oscillospirales > Ruminococcaceae > CAYJEQ01. The sequence continues at coordinate 6,934 of CAYJLI010000076.1, forward strand.
TATTTCTGTTAAACGCCTTTCTAAACGTGATATTTTCGAGCTTTTTCAACTCAATAGTGATTTAGAATGTTTAGCGGTTAAGTATTGCTTTGAAAATGGCAATGAAGCAGATATGCTTGAAGATCTTAAAGGAATAGTTGATAATACCATTATGAGTTTGCAAGAAGGCGATTACACTGAGTGGTGTAAATGGTCGGATGAATTCCATTATGCTTTAGTTCGCCATTGTGGAAATTCGAGATTATGTGATTCCGCTGAAAGAATTAGCGGTCAGCTTATTATGCTTGCCACCTCATATCAGCATAAAAATTCCTATTGGCATCAAATTACCGACGAGCATACCCAGATATATGAAGAACTGAAAAACCATGATGTTAATAAAGCATGCATGCTAATTAAAAATCATCTTGCTCGCTCGATAAATTATGCACTCGCAATCTAAATTTTATCAAGTAAAAATTTAGATCCCATACTTCTATCTTTAGAAGTATGGGATTATTTTTTTAACTGCAAAGTACTCGGATAAGCTATTTCAGTAGGCTAAGAAATGGAGCTCTATTTCTATTCCCACACCTATGTATTTGCTCTCCTCTTTTGGCTTGTAGGTGCGATTGATGGAGGAGTATACCCATCCATAACCCTACAAGCATTTGGGGTGTAGGGTTATTTGCAGGATAAAATCCATCCCCTACAAAAGTATATAAGCAGATATTCTGCCACTCATAGCAGTGAAATATACAGCTATACTAAATTAAATTTATAGGTAAAACCCATCCTATGCAAAAATCCCCTTGTCTTTCGACAAGGGGATTAATAATTTTAATTACTCAGCTAAAA
>CAYJLI010000077.1:0-7570 GCA_964371155.1 uncultured Oscillospiraceae bacterium
GGCATTATAATATTTGTGCAATATCGGCTTAATGCTATAATTCTTTGTTTTAGCGGTTTGTTTATATCATAGCACAACAACTTATGCATTCCGACTAAATATTTGCCTACAATATACTTTTTGCATGCCAAACAAATGAAAATATGGTATGATTTATTTAATATTACATATATTTCTATACGAGGAAGACGAGCTAAGACATCCATCATAAAATCTACAAACATCTCAAATCGAAAGGAGCAGTCAAATTTGGAAAAGAGAACAAATTTAAAGGAAGTCTGTCTAACAAAAGAGCAGGCAGAGGAAATTCGCCGCATAGCGGGAGATTATCAAAAAAATCCCCATCAGCTGATGGAAATACTATTTAGTATTCAGGATATTTGCTCGAATACTATTCCAAGAGAAGCGGCGGTTATTTTCAGCGAAGAAACAGGTATTCCAGTGGCAAAAATTTATTCCTACATAAGCTTTTATTCGATGTTTTCCGCCGAGCAAAGGGGAAAATATGTGGTTAGAATGTGCAAAAGTGCGCCCTGCCATGTCTGTGGGGCGGTGGCTGTTATGGAAGCAATTAGCAAAACACTCGGAATAAACCCGGGCGAAACCACCTCGGACGGCAAATTCACCTTAGAATACTGCCAGTGCTTAGGGCTATGTGAGTCCGCCCCTGCGATAATGGTAAACGATAAAGTATATAAAGACCTCACTCCGGGCAGGGCGATGTCGCTAATGGAAGACTATCAGAGAGGGGAGGTGCGCTGATATGAGTAAGAAGCTAAAAGAAGTGAGAGTAGTGCTTAGAAATGTCGGCAAGATAGACCCACTGAGTGCCACCGAGTATATCGGTGTTGGTGGCTATGCATCCCTTAAAAAAGCACTTTCTATGAAGCCCAGTGAAATAATAGATATTATAACTGCCTCAAAGCTTAGAGGGCGTGGGGGCGCAGGATTTCCCACGGGCAGAAAATGGTCGTTTGTGGCGGATAGTGACAGCGAGCAGAAATATGTAATCTGCAATGCCGACGAGGGCGAGCCCGGCACGAATAAGGACAGAGTAGTGCTAAGTGGCGACCCTCACAGCGTGTTTGAAGGCATGGCGATAGCGGCGAGAGCGGTGGGAGCTGATAAAGGCTTTCTCTATCTGCGATATGAATACCCCGATTTATTTGCAAAGCTCAGAGAAGCTATTGAAAATGCAAAAAAAGCAGGGGCACTCGGTGAAAACATATTTGGAAGCGATTTCTCCTTTGACATCACGGTAGTGTCAGGCGGCGGTGCGTATGTCTGTGGGGAGGAAACAGCGCTTATAGAGTCGATTGAGGGCAAGAGGGGAGAGCCGAGATTTAAGCCACCCTACCCCGGTATTAAAGGGCTTTATGGCAAGCCGACAGTGGTAAATAATGTTGAAACACTTGCAAATATTGCGGTAATTTTAGAAAAAGGTGCTAATTGGTTTACCTCTCTTGGAGCTGAGAACTGCGCAGGGACAAAGGTATTCACCCTATGTGGAAACATCACCGAAAAAGGCGTTTTTGAATACCCAATGGGGACTAATTTAACCGATATATTTAACGCCCACGGTGGAGTAAAGGACGGAAAAGACCTCCTTGGCTTCATGCTTGGAGGGCAATCGGGCAATCTGCTTTCCCCCGATAAAATGGATTTGCCAATGGATATAGATAGCTGCAATGCGGCGGAGTCGGTCCTTGGCACGGGCACAATAATGGTAATGGACGACTTCTGCGACATCCTCGATATAGTTGAGAATATAATGTCATTTTTTATTCATGAGAGCTGTGGAAAATGCACCCCATGTCGGGAGGGCAATATCCGCATCTATGAGATTATACAGAGGATTAGAGCGGGTGGGGGCAACATGGAGGACATGGACTTGCTTGAAGATTTAGCGGCGACAATGAATGTGGCAAGCCTTTGTGGCTTGGGGCAGAATTCCTCCGTTGCGGTAATAACCAGCCTGCATAATTTCAGACATGTCTATCTAAAGGCTATCGAAAGGGGGCACAGGGCATGATTAATCTAAGAATAGATGGAAACGACATCAGCGTAAACGATGGCGCCACAATACTCGACGCCGCAAAGGCACTCGACATAAGAATTCCCACGCTCTGCTATCATCCCGACCAAAATGTAAAGGCGAATTGCCGTATATGTTTGGTGGAGATAGTTGGTTCAAAACTGCTTGTGCCCTCCTGCTCATACCCATGTAGTGAGGGGATGGAAATACTCACAAATTCCCCCAAAGTGCGCAGGGCTAAGATGAACACCTTAGAGCTAATTTTAGCACGCCATGCGCAGGACTGCCTGCATTGCGACAGAAGCGGAAGCTGTGAGCTTCAAGCGGTGAGCGAAGAAATGCACTTTGTGAAAAAGCCACGATATCCCTTTGTGGTGAGAAGCGAAGAGCTCGATACCTCCTCGCCATCGATAGTGCGAAATGCTACTAAATGCATCGCTTGTGGTAGATGCGAATATGTTTGCAGTGAAGTGCAGACGGTCTACGCTCTATCTAAAACAGGCAGGGGCTTTGAAGTGAATTTTGAGCCTGCATATAAGCGCTCACTTGCAGAAAGCCCTTGTATAAACTGCGGCCAATGCGTTCAGGCATGCCCAACGGGTGCGCTCACGATAAAAGATAACACCCAAAAAGTGTGGGACGCAATGGCTAAAGAGGAGAAACATATTGTCTGTCAGGTGGCACCCGCTGTTAGAATTACCCTTGCAGAAGCACTCGGTGAAGACCCTGGCACAGTGAGCACGGGCAGGCTCGTAACAGCCTTAAAACAGGTGGGTTTCCACAAGGTGTTCGACACTAATTTCACCGCCGACCTCACAATTATGGAAGAGGGCACGGAGTTTTTAGGCAGGGTAAAAAACAATGGTACACTTCCGATGATTACCTCCTGCTCCCCAGGTTGGATAAAATTCTGCGAAACCTACTACCCCGATTTAATACCAAATCTATCAAGCTGTAAATCACCACAGCAGATGTTTGGCGCACTCATTAAAACCTATTATGCCGAGAAAATGGAGATAGCGAAAGAGAATATTTTCTCAGTTTCGGTAATGCCGTGCACTGCTAAAAAGTTTGAAGCAAAGCGTGAGGAAATGGGCAGTGATGGCACTCCCGACATTGATGTGGTAATTACAGTTCAAGAAGTAGCAAGGATGATAAGGGCGGCAGGGATTAATTTTAAATCGCTTAAAGAAAGCGAATTTGATAATCCCTTTGGGCTTGGAAGCGGTGCAGGCGAAATATTCGGTGCAACGGGTGGTGTTATGGAAGCGGCACTGAGGACTGTTTATGAAGTGGTCACGGGCGAAGTACTGCAAGACATTGAATTCTCACAGGTGAGGGGCTTTGATGGCATAAAAGAAGCCACTGTAAAAGTGGGGGATATTGATGTAAAAGTATGCGTGGCGCATGGGCTCTCGAATGCAAGAAAGATTTGCGAAGCTATAAGGGAGGGCAAGGCGGATTACCACTTTATCGAAATTATGGCGTGCCCAGGTGGATGCATTGGCGGTGGGGGAAATCCTATTAAGCTGTGGTCTAAGATGGATAAACGCCTTGAGGCTACCTATTCCGTGGACAAAGGCATGGTGGTGAGAAAATCCCATCAGAACATGGCGGTTACAAAGGTGTATGAGGAGTTTTTGGGCGAGCCAAACGGACACAAATCCCATGAGCTACTCCACACACATTATACCGACAGAAGCTATCTGCTAAAATAAGCATAAGGGCAAATAAAGTTTTACTCGATTTTTTACAAAAAATCGTGGGGTGTGGGGCAAAGCCCCATAAATAGGTAGGCGAAGCCAAAAAAATAATGTAGCAATTTTTGCGATTGTAGGGGCGAACCTGTGTGTTCGCCCATGGATTGCACAGGATTTTAAATTATGTTGTAAATCCTACACCGCCACCGCAGAGCCTGCACATTGCAAAACAAAAGGAAAATCCCATTGTAGGGGCATGGCTTGCCATTCCCGAGACTCTGCACAATCTAAAATTTGCTCAATAATATTGTGCGGTATCTTAGATATATTAAGGGGCTTTGCCCCCAAGCAGATATAATAAAATTTATTTACCGAGGTAACCCCCCAGTCTACTTTCTGTGTCGACAGAAATGGGGGTGGATACAGATAATCTCAAAACCCTCAAAAACATTAAAATATTAAGGAGCAAAAAATGGAAAACGAAAAAATGATGTCCTATATCCTCGATGCATACCCCTACCCGATTGTGTTTGTCGATTGTGAGCACATAATAAGATATATGAACAAGAGGGCAAAATATCACTATTACGACGAGAGGGGTTATAGGGATTTAGTGGGTAAGTCGGTATTTGATTGCCACAACAATCCGCAGTCACACGAGATGATTAAAGCCGCTGTTGAAAAGCTTAAAAAGCATGGCAATGAAATTTATCTTATGGTGAATGTCCAAAACCAGAGGGTGATTATTACCCCTGTGAGAAATGAAGATGGCGAATTAGTTGGATATTTTGAGAGATTTGAGATGAATTTAGAGAAATAAACTTTAATATAAAAAACTCCCCTCGAGGGGAGTTTTTTTGAGTGAAAAGTGAAAAGTTAAGGAGTTTCGCCTTTGGCGAAAAAAAATAAAGTTTTACCCCTATTTTTACAAAAAATCATGGGGTTTGGAGCAACGCCCCATAAACATATAGGCGAAGCCGAGAAAAGAGTGTAGCAAATTTTGCAGAGCAAAAGAGCAGAGAGTTTAGGAAATCCAAACCAATGCGGAAAATCTACACCAAAATCACCGACCATGCAAAGCAAAACCGCAAGCCCATCGTAGGGGCACAGCAAGCCATACCTGAGAGCCGTTCAAAATATAAATCTACCATCAAATAACATTTGCCAAAACACTCTACAAATGATAAAATATATAATGTACTACAATCCAAGTCCTTGCAAATATACTTAATTTATTAGCTACAAGCAAGGGGATTTGTGTTTTTGATTAAGAAAGGGAGATTATTATGAAGAAAATCATATCCGCATCGCTTGCTATGACGATGCTACTATCCACTGCCGCTACTGCATATGCGGCGGACCCCATTCCAAGCATAGACCCATATAGCATAGCGTACGAAATGGGCGATGATAACACCCTAATTCTCAGCGATGGCTATATTAACCACGGAGAGAGCTTTTACATGCTACTCGTGGATGAAACCACTGGCGACCCAAGGGAGCTAAAAAGCGACGACCTTAGAAATCTGCGCATATATGCCGATTGGAAAGTGGGCGAAAGCAGGGTGAGTGATGAGGACATCCTCTATAAAAAGGCTGAGAATGTTATAGTGGATTACAGTGTTGTGCCAACATATTATCTTAGATTAACACTTGATTTTCCTGCCGAAGGCTCTGTCAATATGATGGTAAATATTACAAAAGCGGATGGCACAGGATATACCCCCGAGGAGATAGCCGCACTGACCGATGAAGATATTAAGAATATTGTAAGTGAATATCTTGCTGACTATAAATCAAATAATTCAAGTCTTTACTACGCAAAGATACTCGGTGATGAGTATCGAAATTATGCAGGAACCTATCTCTATGGGGATAAGGTGTATGAAGATGAATACGAATTTTTAACGAGTGAACGCTTAAAGGATGCAAGCACGGAGGGAATCACCTATCTTGCCTTTCCTAAAGAGGGGCCTCTTGAGTACTATGTAAATAAGGATGCAAAAAGCACATTTTTAAGGGATTCTCGTTATGGGGGCTATACTGAAAGCAGTATTTACAGCTATACCGATGGTGCAGGCACAGTGCATTACTACAATACAGAAGCTGCAGCAAAAGCGGCTGTGTTTAGTGATACAAGTGTAAACACTCAAATTCTACCCACGGGCGGTGTCGATGCAGGAAGAGTTTTAGATAGTGATGGTAAATTTTATCAAGGGTATCGCTTGGCAGAAGTGGGCAGTGTTATAAGAAAAAATCGCTATAACGATCTTTTTTTTATTGCGGATTCGATAGGAGCAAACCCCACTATGGATAGCATACCTACAAGCGGATATATGAGTGCTAAATTGGTAGTTGAAAGTGGAAATTTTAAATTTTGGAGACCTGATGGTGCAATCTACCCAACTGACGCTTTGATGGATGGAGCAGATTATAAAATTAGTGATTTATCAACCAAAGCTATAGCGGGCTATGCCCCCTTCTCCCCAAATACCCCAGATGTTAAAGCTGTTTTTCAGCGTATCGATGAAAATGATGTGAAATATTTAAGCAGTGGTGATTTTAGCGCGACTCCGATCGACGGCATAACTAAGGATGAACTTTATATAGCAGGCACATCCACCGCACCGGCGGCAGATTCATATTACAATACCGCTGATAATACCTACTATGCGGACAAAGCCGCCGCAATAGTTGCTTCCGAAATAACTGAGCACAGAAATGCCTTCTATAAAAATAATAATGTGAATGTGGATGCAAATGGCAAAATCTCTGAATACATCACAGATAGCTCCACCCTATTTGGCGATACTATGCCAGCGGATACTTATGTGGATGAGGATGAGGGACAACATGTAATACCCGTAAGCGCAGTGGCAAATTACACAAAATCTGCTGATTTAGTATGGAGGAAGGAAAGCGACAAAACATTCATAAGCGACGCAGAAATAGAAGCGATAGCCACAGCCAATGAAGCAAATGTAGTGGTGGTGGGTGCACCCACACTTGGTAGTCTTGTACAGCCTGTTACAAGGGCGGTGACAGGAACAACCACACTCGAAGGAAGCGATTACTACTACTTTGTACAGGTGGAGACCATGGGCTATACAGGTGCTGAGAGCTACGATGTAGCAGGTAGTATTTCGGTGGGAACTTCAACAAACGACGCCGCAGACAGGGGCAGTGCAGAAGTAGTGATGACACTCACCGCAGGAAACTACGATAGCGGCACTGCACAGGATGGCGACATAGACATCTATGGCGAAAGTGGCGCAGTGGTAGAGTTTGAAGATAATGCAGGTGAAATAGCGATATTCTGGGATGACGATGCGATGTTCATGGTGGATGTGAGCGGACAGGGGGATTTAAACCTCGGCTACAACACCGATTTTAACAGCACATTCGCAGACCGCCACGGCTACGCAAATATAGACTTCTTAAATTTTGTGGATAGCCCTAAATTTAACCGCAGTGGAGATTTATATATCTACGCAAGCGAGGATATGTACATCTATGCATTAAATGAAAATGGCTATGCCGAAGAGATAAGCGGTCTTGAATATGACGAGGCCGAAGAAGCGTGGACATTCAGAACAAACCACCTCACAAACTATGTGATATCGGATGAAGAGCTTGTACTGACTGACGAGCAGGGCAATATAACCGAGCCGGAGGACGCACAGCCTTCCCCAACAATCACAAGCCATATAGATGGAAAAGTAAATCCAGCTACTGGAAATTAGTAAAAAAAGCCCCACTCGTGGGGCTTTTTTTATTGTAGGGGCGAACCTGTGCGTTCGCCCGAGATTACGCACAACCCAAAAATAATGCAAAA
>CAYJLI010000078.1:0-7420 GCA_964371155.1 uncultured Oscillospiraceae bacterium
TTATTTGGATGAAGCCATGAAAACCGCAATCATCTTTAGTGCATACTGTAAAGTGTTAATTTCTTTTTCGCTCCATACTCGGTTTTTGCTGTTGTCATCAACTCCGAGTATTAATCTAACATGCCCTTTTCCTTTTGTTTGTGCAAGAAGATAGGAGTTTGCAGAATAAAACTCTGCATTTTCTTCATCGACTTTTAAAGTATTTTCGCTTAAGTCGCTATTATACATAATACCGTTTTGGTCAAGCTCGTCAAAAAAGCTCTTTATTGCCATAACATCTATATTTTGAAATTTTTCTTTTTTGGGCGGTGTATCTTTGGACACCCATTCATATGTGACATTATAACTTGTTCCATCATCAAATGTCTGCGCTATATAGCATCTATCCGAATTCATATGCAATCCAATCATCTTAATTACCATATTAATCGAATCAGAAACATCTTCCGCTTGATACATTACATCAAATACTGCGGAAGTTATATTAGCATCGAAAAATGCATTGCCCGGTTTCTGTGCATTTTCAACAGCGGTAAGCTTTTTTGTACTCGTTTCTGCAAGTTTATCCGAATAGATAGTGTATCGGTCTTTGCCCTCTGATTTGGAATTGTAAAGCGCTTTATCTGCACATTTATACAGACCTTCATAGCTATTTGCATGCCCCGGATAAAGTGCAACTCCCACACTTCCCGACACTTTATAGTCCTTATTAGGCCCTGTATATATTCTATTAAAAGCTTCAGCAATTGCTTTTGCTTTGCTTTTTATAACCCTTTCATCGGATATGTCTTTTACAAAAACTAAAAATTCATCCCCACCAATTCTCCCGATAATGTCTGCGCCTCTGAAATTAGCGTGCAAATTTTTTGCAATGTCACTGAGCACGAGGTCACCAAAATAATGCCCCATCTCATCGTTGACTGATTTAAAATCATCCACATCAATGATATATAATGCATGTGACGCAGTTGGTGAATTTTCAATAATACTCTTTACATTGTTTTCAGTGGTTATTTTATTTAAGCAATTTGTTAGCAAGTCGGTTTTCGAGAGTACTTCAAGCTTTTTTTGCTTATCAATATCATATGTTTTACCAACTGAAAACATTGGTTTACCCTGATTATCATACATCGTTTTATAGATAATTCTGTAATATCTGGTAACGCCGCTTGGCTGGGTAAATCGCACTTCTACCGGCTCTACTATACCATTTTTTAAATTTTCATCAAATTTTACGAAGATATCTAAATCATCGGGATATACCATGCCAGAGTTCACCACATATTCAGGAAATGGTTGTTTCTCGGCTGAAAGCCCTAAAATTTCTCTCCCTTTTCCATAAAACTGAATTGTGGCTTTGTGAGTATCATACACCCAAAACCATTCTTCCGATAGCTCTGCAACCGTTTTAAATAAGTCTTTATATGTCATTCGGTTGTAGTAAAATTTGTCCCGCTCTATATCCTCTTCTTCACCAGCAAGATATGGGCGCAAATCCTGCATAGTGCTAACCAACAATCGGTTGCCATCCTCATCTTTTACATCCAAGCTGTATATGCTGATATAGAGTGGAATTTCTTCCCCTGTCAGCTTTTTATCCGTCCAGCTAAAATGGACTTCACCCTTTTCAAGTGCAGACACAACATACTCTTTAAAGCCTATTTTAGAATCTTTTCCATCGGGCTGATTTTCTAATGTAAGATCATAGAATCTTTCCATATATGTTTCTTTAGAGTCCAAATCATATAAATCCACAGTATATGCATTACAATATACACTGTCCGCATTTTCATTTAGCAAATTGATACATACTGGTATGCCGTCCATTACCTGCAGAAGCTGCTCTGCAGAAAATGCTGATTCTTTCCTTAAGCGTTCGTTATTTTTACCCGTGTAGCTACTCTCTTTCATAACATCACCTCATTAGCAATTCGCCAAATTTTTTGCTCAAAATAAACATATACTTACTACTATCTCTAACAGTAGTATATTCACCATCTTTATCTGACTATCTTCTAAGCCCACTGCACCGAACTTTGGCTTATGTATTTTCTATAAGTAGTTATTTAGTAGCATTTTTTATAATTTCATATCAAAATTGAGTATTTTTTCATGTATATCATTAGTATTTGGAGCTACTTTATAGATGACTTTATCAGTATTTTTCTAATAAAAGTAGAGTTTTTCCACTTTACAATGCTCAACTTCAGCAAAATAGATAATTTACTTTACTTATATTGCATATTTTATCATAGCACATACATAATTTCAAGAAAAAACACTACTTGCCTTTATATTTAACAAAGGTTACAATTCTCTTCTCTAATATTGTAGAAACTCACATATTTTGTGAGTTAATGCTCTTCTTATTTCTATTCTATAATTAATGCCATTACCCCCACCAAAAGGCAGGGGTAATGGCATTAGTGTAGTTACTTTAGAAATACTATTTTATTTGTAAGTGAAGTAAATCTGATTATTTAAAATTCAAGTGTGCCGGTAAGTGTTTCTACAAAGCTCACGAAATCACCTTGTCTAATCATTTTGTAGAGATTTTCCATGTCGTCACCAAAGAATCGGTCTTTGTCGACTGTTGGTACGCTCTCACGAACAAAATCATGGATTTTCTGTGTAATCGGCGCAATTTTTCCATCCTCGGATACAAACTCAAGTGCTTGCATAGCTACCATGAGCTCAATAGCGGCTATATATTGCAGTTTTGAAACTGCTTCACAAGCTTTTTTGGAAGCATAATATGCAAGACTTACAGGGTCTTCTTGGTTTGCACAAGTTGGTATGCTGTTTACCGAGCTTGGATGTGCAAGTACATTTATTTCTCCCACAAGTGCCGCCGCTGTGTACTGCGGTATCATAAATCCGTTATTTAGTCCTGGATTTCGCACTAAAAATGCGGGCATATTATTAAAAAATCTGTTTACCATGCGGTCTGCACGGCGTTCACTAATTTTTGCAAGCATTCCGAGTGCTATGCAGATATAATCGGCAGAACCTCCCACATAGGAGCCGTCAAAATTACCGCTCATAAGTGCAAATGCATCTTCACCTGGGAAGATTACAGGATTATCACTCACCGACTGCATTTCTTCAGTTATATTCTCTAAACTCTGGCGAAGAATTCTCTTTGCCGCACCGTGGAAATGAGGTGTACAACGCAGTATGTAGGCATCCTGTACCCTTGCATCCTTATTCTGCTCCATTATTTCACTGCCCTCAAGCATTTTGCAGATGAGTTTAGCAGTTCTTTGCTGTTCCACATGCTTTTTAAGTCCATGCACTCTTTCGTCACAGCCTTTAATTGTACCTCTTAGCGCCTCATATGAGGTAGCGCATATTGCATCGATTGCCTTAGCAGTGTTTATAGCGTCGTATACTGCTAATATGCCAAGAGCTGTTACCGAAGTGGTGCCGTTGAGCAGGCAAAGCCCCTCTTTGCAGCCTATGTTTACGGGAGTTAGTCCTGCTTTTGCAAGTGCTTCTCCACCACTCATAACTTCGCCTTTATAATAAGCTTTACCCTCACCTATATTCACAAGTGTGATATGCCCCTCAACTGCAAGGTATCCCACCGAGCCTTCACCGGGTGCATATGGTGTGATTTGATTATTAAGCAGATCCTTAATCATGCTTATCATTTCAATCGAAATTCCTGAATGACCCCTGCCTGTGTTTAATATCATCTGCATTTGTATTGCCCTTACCTGCTCTATCTCGAGTGGTTTGCCCACTGAGCATGCATGGGAGCGCACAATATTTCTTTGCAATTCACTTGCATCTTCGGGGCTTATGGTATAGCGAACATTTTCGCCAAAACCTGTGGTAACACCATAAATTAGACGGTTTTCTTCTAAAAATCCGTAGAGTGTATCCTTGCACACATTAATTCTTTCTACAAATTTTTCGGTGAATTCAAGTGGTGCATTAAAGCGTGCAACTGCTATAAATTCTTCCATTGTAATCCCATCAAGACCTAAAATTACTTTTTTAATCTCTTTAGGATTTTGTGTTAGTATTGTACTGCTCATTATAAACTTCTCCATATCTATTTTCTTATATTATATCCAAAAACCATTTTTCATTGGATCATTCTCTTCGAGTATAAAGCTGCCCATTCCTATTGTGTGAGTATCCCCTGTTAGCTGGCAGGTGACATAATTAAATCCGTTTTTCTCCTGCGCTCTTATTGGTTTACCGATAAATTCAGTGTCAATAATACTGCGGTGGATAAATTCTTCACCTATATTTAGCTCCCCTTTATGCATTAGGAGCGCCATTCTCGCACAGCTTCCAGTGCCGCAGGGTGAGCGGTCTACTTGTTTGCCGCCGAATATAACTAAATTTTTATAAATTTTTCTGCCCTCTTCCATATACGGCCCATCTAAAAACATAAGGTCATTTAAGAAAGTTATATCGGGGTAATCGGGGTGGGAAATGCTCATTTCGCTATTTACTTTTTTAAGGATTTCCATTCCCAAATCAGCGAGTTTTTCTCCATTTTCAGGAATTATCGGTATTCCAATAGCACTAATTGGAAGCATTACAAAGAAATTTCCACCGTAGGTAATGTCAAATGGGATGTTGCCGTATTCGGGAATATTTACACTCAAATTTGTTTTATACACAAATGAGGGAATGTTTTCAAATGTGCTGTTTTGTATAACACCATTTTCCACTGTAACATAAGCTTTCACCAGTCCCGATGGTGTATCCATTTTAACCTCTGTGACAGGCTGCTGCATTTTTACATATCCCATTTCAATAAGTGCTTTGCCGAGTGCTATGCTCCCTGCACCGCACATTGGGGCATAACCACCCGAATCTATGTAGAAAATTCCTACATCCGCTTCTTTATCGCAGGGCTCTGTAAGTACTGCCCCCACCATATTGCGGTGCCCTCTTGGCTCGCACATTGTAGCTGTGCGAACCCAGTCGTATTTTTCTTTCATCTCGGTCATTTTACCAAGCATAGTATCTGCTTTTAGCATGGGAAAACCACCTGTAACTATGCGTATTGGGCAACCTGTTGCATGGGTGTCAACATATGTAATTATATTTTGTATTGACATATTTTTTATCTCCAAACACATTTAGTAAATTACTATTTAACTGTTTGCTCTTTTTTCTGTGTTAACACCGAAACAATTATAAAGAATATTACTGAGAATAAGCAGCTTAAAATATCGGATGGAATGCCCATAACGGAGAAACCATTCATTCCAAGGAATGCAAATACTAAACCGCCGATAAGTCCTGCAAAAGCTCCCGCTTTAGTAGCACCTTTCCAAAGCAGACCACCTACAACTGGTGCGAAAACGCCCGCTGTGTAGATTGTGTAGGATAAGTTAAGCATTGGGATAACCTGTGGAATTGCAAGTGCCGCTGCTACTGAGAATAAACCTACGCAAACTGTAAGAACTCTTGAAACTTTAAGTAGTTTTGTGGAGTCTTTTTCTCTGTCGAGCTTGCTGTAACGAAGTAGTACATCCCCTACTATATGGGAAGTAGCCGCTGTGAGCATACTATCCGCAGTTGACATAATTGCCGCAACAACCGCTGAAAGCACAATACCGCCGATGAATGGAGGTAGTACACTTGTGATGATTGTAGGGATAACCATTGTAGCATTTTCAAGGTCTGGGAATAATGCTCTACCGCCGATACCGAGTAGTGCTGGGAATAATGTGAGTACCGCTATTAAAACACCTGCCATAATACCTGCTTTTTTAGCAACTTTAGGACTGCTTGCTGCAAATAGTCTTTGGTAAACATCCTGTCCGATAAGTGTGTAGATAAACATAGGTAGAATTAGATATAGAACATAGGAGGGTTCAGCAGACATGGAGAAGTAATTCTCGTCCACACCTTGTGCAGTAACCGCAGCAACTACTTCATCCCAACTGCTAACATCAAAATATAGGACGAAAGCCGCTGCGATGATACCAGTACCAGCTATTATAACCTGAATAAAGTCGGTAAGTGTAACCGCCCAAAGACCACCAAACACTGTGTATCCAATAAATACAGCAGCCGCAAGAAGTGCGTTGCTCACTGGCGAGCCTATGCCGAGTGTAGCAAGGATACTGCCTGCTGAAGTAACCTGTGCAGCCAAAATTCCCACAAGTGCTAAGAGTGATAGCAGTGAGGTAATTAGTCTTAGGAGTGGGCTTTTATATCTTTGCTCCATAATTTCTGTAACTGTATATACATTCATGCCTTCCATTTTGCTCAGTACTAAGCAAACGCCGAGTATACCAGCGGCTCCCGCAAGACCGCTGTACCAGCCTACCATACCATCCGAATAGGCTGTTGCGCCGATACCTATAACATATCCGCCGCCGAAGTATGTAGCTGCAAGTGTAAATGCGGTAAGCCATACGCCGAGTCTGCGTCCTGCAAGTAGGAAGTCATCAACTCCGTTGTTAAATTTGTTGGCATAGACACCCACACCAAACATTGCAATGAGATAGACCACTAAAATTCCAATTAACATAATTTTTACCCTCTTTCAATTTTTTGCTTTATAGCTTAATTCTTATGTAGCAAATAGTGTGCCAAAGTTACACAATGTTAAAACAACGCATTTATGCCAAAAAATGGATTTAGTTAATTAAAACACGCAAAATCATTTTGCATAAGCAAAGTGATTTTGCGTGTTTTGGTTTTGATTTGTTAAAATAAATTGTTAGACTGCAATCTCTTCCTTGAATTTTCACTGCCTTTTTTGATATAATATATACATTATATTGCACGCTTTTACACTTACAAATTTTTAAGGAGATTTAAAAATGAACATAAGAGAAGAAAAACTCGGCGATTACGAAATAGTATCTACTTTGGTAGAGGAGGCTTTTAAAACAGCCGAGCATTCCGATGGAAATGAACATAATTTAGTTAAAAGGCTTCGAAACAGTGATGGCTTTATCAAAGAATTATCTTTAGTGGCAGAAGAGGATGGTGTACTGCTTGGGCATATAATGTTTACAAGGGCAAGGGTTGGCGAAGTAGATGCGCTTGCACTTGCGCCACTATCGGTTTCTCCTGATGCGCAGAGAAAAGGAGTTGGCAAGGCTTTAATAAATAAGGGCCATGAAATAGCGAAGGCTATGGGCTATGATATAATTATTGTGCTTGGCAGTGAAAAATACTATCCAAAAATGGGATATATTCCTGCAAGTGCTTTGGGAATTAAAGCTCCATTTGATGTACCCGATGAAAACTTTATGGCCATTAGTTTAAGCGGCAGTACCGAGGCGATTAATGGAAGTGTTGAGTATGTTAGGGAAATATTGCAGGGCTAAAAGATAAAAATTAGCGATATTATAAAATGAGGGGTATTTCTTCACTAATTGTGAAGAAATACCCTTAAAAAATTATTGTCCGCTCAGAGTTCTAAATTCTGTCC
>CAYJLI010000079.1:163-7242 GCA_964371155.1 uncultured Oscillospiraceae bacterium
TGCTTCGCAAAATTTGCTACACATTCTCTGCTCTTTTGCTTCGCAAAATTTGCTACACAATCTCTGCTCTTTTGCTTCGCAAAATTTGCTACACATTCTCTGCTCTTTTGCTTCGCAAAATTTGCTATATTATCTTTTTAGGCTTCGCCTTTTTATTTATGGGGCTTTGCCCCACACCCCACGATTTTTTGTAAAAAATCGAGTAAAACTTTAATTTTAACCATTCATTCTTCACTTAATAAAGACTTCACCTCTGAAAGGAATAAAAAATGAGCGACTTTTTTAATATAAACCCCCGTGTGAGTGAGCTTGCCGAAGAAGCAGAGCGAAAATACGAGGATGTATACCGCAAAATTGATAAAATTGCCGAAGTTAACACTCAAAAAGTGCTGTCCGCATTTGCAAGACATAGAGTGAGCGAAAGCTGTTTCTACGGCTCCACTGGATACGGCTACGGCGATAAGGGCAGAGAAGTGCTCGACCTCGTTTTTGCAGATATTTTCGGTGCAGAAGATGCAATTATAAGGCATAGCTTTGTATCGGGCACGCACGCAATAGCCACTGCGCTTTTTGGAATACTGCGCCCAGGGGATAAAATTGTTTCCCTCACAGGCAAACCCTACGACACTCTCCACGGTGTAATAGGCATCACCGAAGAGCGTGGAAAAGGCTCGCTTTTAGACTTCGGCATTGAGTATAGCGAGCTCCCCCTACTTCCCGATGGCAATATTGATATGGAAAGTATCACTACTGCGGTAAAGGGAGCAAAAATTGCATATATTCAGCGTTCAAGGGGGTATTCACTGCGCCCTTCAACGACTGTTGCCGAGATAGAAGAGATTGCTAAAATTGTTAAGGCAGTGGATAGCAGTATTATTCTGATGGTGGATAATTGCTATGGGGAGTTTGTCGAGAGATATGAGCCCACCGAAAAGGGTGCGGATATTATAATAGGCTCGCTGATAAAAAATCCCGGCGGTGGAATTGCACGCACAGGTGGATATATTGCAGGTAGGGCGGATTTAATAGAGCTTTGCGCCTGCCGTCACACCACTGCAAGCACTGGGAAAGAAGTGGGCTGTACTTTGGAGGAAAGCAGGAATATGTACATGGGGCTGTTTTTTGCACCAACTGTGGTTGCCTCCGCACTGAAAACCGCCGTCCTCGCCTCGGGGATACTCACCGAGCTCGGCTACGAAGTGACCCCCTCACCCACCGAATACCGCACAGATATAATACAAGCGCTTACACTCGGCACCCCCGAAAAGCTGATTGCATTTTGCAAAGGTGTGCAAAAAGGTGCGCCCGTTGATTCATATGTCTCCCCCGAGCCATGGGACATGCCGGGCTATAATGATAAGGTAATAATGGCGGCAGGAGCATTTACAGGGGGCGCTTCAATAGAGCTTTCCGCCGATGCCCCACTGCGCCCACCATATGCGGCATGGATGCAGGGAGGCCTTAATTACCCCGCAGGAAAAACAGGGGTAATGCTTGCAATATCGGAAATTGTATAAAGCTCTTTAGTGATGGGTGTGCATAAAATATCTGTACTGCAATGGGATTTTGCTTTTGTGAGGTATGATGATATTTCCCCCACTTTTTCATAAGCTTTATCGATAATTTTTTATATTAAATCAATCAAATAGGATGTGGGAAAAACTAAAGTTTTTCCCACATCCTAAAATGTTTTTATCCAAAAAAAGCTCTCTATACTCTTGTATTGTGAAGCTATTTTGTTTATAATAAAAACTGGATAGTAATGTTTAGGGTAACTTCCTAAAATGAACACAACAAACAGATGAAAAACATAGCACAATATGACCATTTTATGGTTCTTTTGTGCCTTTCATAGAAAGGTATGGTCATATTAAATGACAGTTGCATTTTTTACACTCGGCTGTAAGGTTAATCAGTATGAAACCAATCTTTTAAAAGAGCAGTTCGAGAAAGCTGGGTACACCTTGGTTAAGGAGAGTACCTCGGCGGATTTTTATATAATTAATAGTTGCACAGTAACAGCCACCGCCGATAAAAAAATACGAAACATAGCAAGACGCTTTAAAAAGTTAAACCCATTTTCAACAGTGGTTATCATAGGCTGTTTCCCACAGGCTTTTCGTGATGAAGCCACCGCAATAAGTGAAGCGGATATAGTCTGGGGCACAAAGGACAAGTCCTCGCTAATATCCCACCTCACAGCGATGGGTGAGCGGATAGTGAATATTTCTGCGCACAGCGAAGATGATGTTTTCGAGGGTGGGAGCATTACCCATTATGAGGATAAAACAAGGGCATTTGTTAAGGTGCAGGACGGGTGCGACAGATACTGCGCTTACTGTATAATTCCCTATGCGAGGGGGCATGTCCGCTCTAAGGGGATTTTAGACGCAGTGAGCGAAGTCTCAGCGCTTGTCTCCTCGGGGCATAAAGAGGTGGTTTTAGTTGGGATTAATCTCTCGATGTACGGCAAAGACATAAACTCAAACCTCACACAGCTAATAAAAGCACTCTCCGAAATAGATGGATTAAATAGGATTAGGCTTGGTTCAACAGAGCCGATGCTTGTAACCGCCGAGGACTTTAAAGAGCTCTCAAAATATGAAAAGCTATGTCCGCATTTTCACATTGCACTGCAAAGCGGAGCGGATAGCACATTAAAACGCATGAACAGGCCATATACCACCGCTGAATATAGGAAGATAGTGGACACTGTTTATAAATATTTTAAAAACCCAGCGATAACCACCGATGTGATAGTTGGATTTGCAGGCGAAAGTGAAGAGGAATTTTTGCAAAC
Source organism: uncultured Oscillospiraceae bacterium (assembly GCA_964371155.1). Lineage (GTDB taxonomy): Bacteria > Bacillota > Clostridia > Oscillospirales > Ruminococcaceae > CAYJEQ01. The sequence goes on from CAYJLI010000079.1 coordinate 2,964, forward strand.
GCTGGACTTTCTAAAAGAGATAAAACCTTCGGACATGCATATATTCCCCTTTTCAAAGAGAAAGGGCACTGCCGCCTATGATATGGTGGATGATGTCCCCGTTCATGTTAAAAAAGAAAGGGTAAAAAAGCTTACCGAGCTATCGAATGAGCTTAAATCCGACTTTTTAAAAAGACAAATTGGCAGTGTGGCAAATGTGATATTTGAGCGCACTGTAAATGAGCATGGCAGAAAAGCGCACAGTGATAACTACACTGTTATCTATGTAGATGACCCCGAAGCTTTAGCAGGCAAAATGCAAAAAGTAAAGATAACTAAAGCCTCTGCAGACTTTTGCGTGGGCGAGATAATAAAAGATTGATATATGCTACCCCTATGCACAATAATGCTCTTATCATTCCTTTGCTCAGCCGATAAGAGTAAATTAAATTATTATTTTATGCCGATGCTGAGCGGCGGAATGGAGCAACAACCATGGCTGTAATGAGGATTTTTGTAGAGAAAAAGAGCGAATTTGCCGCAGTGGCGGATAGTTTATATTCCGATATACTCTATGCATACCCAAAATGTAAAGTGAGTAAACTGCGCCTTTTCAACAGATATGATGTGGAAAATTTAAGCGAAGAGGATTTCGCTTATGCGGTGAAGACTGTTTTTTCCGAGCCACAGGTGGATTATACATATGACGAACTGCCCGTGAAGGACGGTTTTGTTTTAGCGGTAGAATACCTCCCAGGCCAGTTTGACCAGCGTGCCGATTCTGCCGCACAGTGCATACAGCTCTTCACCCAAAAAGAGCGCCCAACAATTGCGAATGCCCGTGTATATGTATTCGAGGGCGATATAAGCGAAGAGTATAAAGAAAAGATTAAAAGGCATATTATAAACCCAGTTGAGAGCAGGGAAGCGTCGATGGAAAAGCCTGAAACTCTCGCTGTGAAATACCCAGTGCCAGAAGATGTAAAGGTTTTAGAGGGCTTTATCGATCTCGACAGAGCAGGGCTCACTGAGTTTTTAGCAGATATGGGTCTTGCGATGGATATCGAGGATATAGGCTTTTGTCAGGACTATTTTAAAAACACCGAAAATCGCAATCCAACAATAACCGAAGTGAAGATGATAGACACATATTGGTCGGACCATTGCCGTCACACCACTTTTGCCACAAATATAGATGAAGTTGTAATAAACACCCCATATATTAAAGCGGAGTATGAAAACTACCTCTCGTTGCGTGAAAGTGTTCATGCAGGGAAAGAGCGCCCTATTACACTGATGGATTTAGCTACAATCGGTGCAAAACATCTGCGTAAAACAGGCAAGCTTGAAGCACTTGATGTATCCGAAGAGATAAACGCCTGCTCGGTAAAGATAAATGTTAAGCATGATGAAAAAGATGAAGAATGGCTACTGATGTTTAAAAATGAAACCCACAATCACCCCACCGAAATAGAGCCTTTTGGCGGTGCGGCTACTTGCTTGGGTGGCGCTATCCGTGACCCACTTTCGGGGAGAAGCTATGTCTATCAGGCGATGCGTGTATCGGGTGCGGCAGACCCATTTACCCCACAGGAAGAAACCCTCAAAGGCAAGCTTCCTCAGAAGAAAATCACCACCACGGCGGCGGCAGGGTATAGCTCTTACGGCAACCAAATCGGGCTTTGCACAGGGAATGTAAGCGAGGTTTACCACTCGGGGTATGTTGCAAAAAGGCTTGAGGCAGGTGCGGTTATTGCGGCGGCACCAGCTGAAAATGTGATAAGGCTTTCCCCAGAAGCAGGGGATGTTATAATACTGCTCGGCGGCAAAACAGGTAGGGATGGCTGTGGCGGTGCAACAGGCTCTTCCAAATCCCACACAGCGGACTCACTCGAGGACTGCGGTGCAGAGGTGCAAAAGGGCAACGCTCCCGAGGAGAGAAAAATCCAGAGACTCTTTAGAAACAAAGAAGCCACCACACTGATAAAACGCTGTAACGATTTTGGCGCAGGCGGTGTGTCGGTCGCTATTGGTGAGCTTGCGGACGGGCTTAAAATCAACCTCGATAAAGTGACCAAAAAATACGATGGCTTGGACGGCACCGAGCTTGCTATAAGCGAATCACAGGAGAGAATGGCGGTTGTGGTGCGTCCGCATGATGTAGAAAAATTCATCTCGCTTGCAAAGAGTGAGAATTTAGAGGCAAATATAGTTGCCGAAGTTACCGAGGAAAAACGCCTTGTTATGCACTGGAGGGGCGAGAAAATTGTTGACCTCAGCCGTGCATTTTTAGACCTTAACGGCGCTGTTAAGCACACAAAAGTAGAGGTAGCACATCCCGAAATACCCACAGTGGCAGAAAATGGCGACATAAAGGCAAACTGGCTAAAAATGGCAGAAGACCTCAACATTGCCTGCCAAAAAGGCATGGGCGAGCGCTTTGATGCAACAGTCGGCAAGGGCAGTGTAACGATGCCATTCGGTGGCAAACACAGGCTAACCCCCACACAGGCAATGGCGGCAAAGATACCGGTACTCACAGGCGATACGACTACTTGCTCGCTTATGTCATGGGGCTTTAATCCGATTGTGTCCACCTCTTCGCCATACCACGGCGCAGTATACGCAGTAATAGACTCCGCCGCTAAACTTATAGCCACTGGCGGTAGCAGGGCTAACACATGGCTTTCTTTCCAAGAATTCTTTGAAAAGCTAAGAAGCGAGCCTAAGAGATGGGGCAAGCCTTTTGCGGCACTTTTGGGTGGGCTTAAAGCCCAAAGAGAGCTTGAGATAGGCGCAATAGGCGGCAAGGACTCAATGTCTGGAAGCTTTGAGGATATAGATGTCCCACCAACGCTTATTTCATTTGCAGTGAGTGTGGGCGATACTAAAAAGATAATTTCCCCCGAACTAAAAAACATCGGTAGCAATGTTTATTATATAGCACCTTTCTATGATGAGAATCGTCTGCCCGATTTTGCCACTGTAAGACGAGTGTTTAACAGTGTAGAAAAGCTTATCGATGGCGAAAAACTACTTTCCGCATGGGCGGTTGGCATGGGTGGTATTGCTGAGGGTGTTACTAAAATGGCTGTTGGAAACGGCATAGGCTTTAAGTTTGCACAGGGAAATGAAAAGCTAAAACTCTTTGAAGCTGCATACGGTGGCTTTATACTCGAAGCTAAAGAAGAGCTATCAGTAGCCGACGGATTTATAAAGCTTGGCACCACAACTGCGGATTACAATGTAATAATAGGGGATATTACCCTTGATATGTCCGAAATAGAGGATAAATGGGTGAATAAATTCGAGCCTATTTTCCCAATGAAAACAAAGCAGGATAAAAAAGCGATACAGTCATTTAGTTATGAGGCAAAAGAGAGAGTTTCTCCAAAAATCGCAGTGGCAAAACCAAAGGTGCTAATCCCAGTATTCCCAGGCACTAACAGCGAATACGACACCGCTCGTGCATTTGAAATGGCAGGAGCTCAGGCTGAGATGTTTGTGATAAACACCCTCACACCAGCGGACATAACTGCATCCGTTGAGGCGTTTTATAAGCAAATTGAAAAGAGCAATATAATTGCAATTCCCGGAGGATTTTCAGGTGGGGATGAGCCTGACGGCTCGGCTAAATTCATCACTTCATTCTTTAGAAATCCACAGATAAAAGAAGCAGTGCACAAACTTCTTTCTCAAAGGGACGGCTTGATGATTGGTATCTGCAACGGCTTCCAAGCACTCATAAAGCTCGGACTTGTGCCATATGGCGAAATTATCGACACCGACGAAAACTGCCCGACCATCACATATAATGTAATAGGCAGGCATCAATCGGGGCTTGTGAATACAAAAATAGCTTCAAATAAATCCCCATGGCTAATGCATACAAATGTTGGGGATATACATTCGGTGGCAATTTCCCATGGTGAGGGCAGATTTGTGGCGAGTGAAGAGCTTGTTGCTAAGCTTGCAGAAAACGGACAGATTGCCACACAGTATGTGGATTTATCGGGAGCACCGTCGATGGATATACGCTTTAATCCAAATGGAGCACTCCATGCGATAGAGGGGATAACTTCCCCCGACGGCAGAGTTTTGGGCAAGATGGGCCATTCAGAACGCTCTGGCAAGGATGTATTTAAGAATATCCCAGGCGAAAAAGATCAGATGATATTTAAAGGCGCAGTTGATTATTTTAAAATATAATTTGGCACACTAAAGCAGCATGGCTTTATAGAAAATTAAAGTTTTACTTAATTTTTTACAAAAAATTATGGGGTATGGGGTAAAACCCCAT
>CAYJLI010000080.1:0-7156 GCA_964371155.1 uncultured Oscillospiraceae bacterium
GGGGAATACATCCTCAAAAAATCGCACAAAAAAACCACCACACACCCATTAAGAGCATACCCTCGCCATCGGCGAGGGCATACTCTCATAAAAAACTATACAAAAAAACCACCCTTGGGAGAAAGGGTGGTTTTGTAAAGATTAAGTTATAATCCAAATTCCGTAAAGGAGAGATTATCTACCTGTACCTGGGTTTGGTTTAACATCTTCTGGAGCTTCTTCTGTTGGAGCTTCTTCTTCAACTGGTTCGTCAGCCATTTCGGTGTCGAGTTCCATGTCGGAGATTACGTAGTTACCAAGTGTTCTTGTTCTTAGAACGAACGCTTCGTATTCTTCGTCGTATTCAGCAGCTGTTTCTTTAGCGCCATCTTCAGTTACTTCGTAGAAGTATAGATCTTGTTCAGCATCTACGTAGAATACTAATTCACCAGTTCTGTTGAAAGAAGGTGTAGCAGACCATTTGAAGAAGTCAAGGTTAGCTTCTGGGTACATAGCAGCGAAGTCAGACTGGAAGCTTGAGCTTGTAGCAAGGTTTAGCTTTGTGTTCTGGTTAGCTGTATCTACTGTGTAGATAACGTCGCCATCGAAGAACTCGATGTCTTCAAGATCGCCTTCGAACATGTAGCTTGCGCCTGCAGGCATGCCATCTTCATCGTAAGGGTAGTAGATTTTGCTGTTTTCAGCCATACCACCGATTTCGAAGTAGCTGTCAACGTCCATGTTGTCGTCAGCGTCGCTTCTTGTATCAGCAACAGTGATGAAACCAGCGATGTCTGTTCTTGCAGTTGTTGTGCTGCTTTCAACTTCGAATGTTACGAAGTACTGGTAGCCGTTAGGGCCTTTAGCGTATTCGATTTGTAGGTCGGATACTAAGCTTTCGCCAAGTTCCCACTCTGCGTATGCATCGTATCTGTCTTGATCTCTGTCTTCAAGTAGATCGTGGAACTCAATAGCAATACCGTATTTGTCGCCGTATGTTGTGATTTCAGCAGGGTCTGTAGCTAGGAAACCTTCGTCATCGTCGTATACGAAAAGGCTATCTGTGTCCATCATTACTGCGTAATCAGCAAGATCTTCATCCCAGGATGACATCATTGCTTTATCATAGTCGATGAGAGCAGGATCAGCGAAAACTGTTGTAGCCATGCCAGCTACCATAGCAGCAGCAAGAGCTAATGAAAGAATCTTCTTCATGGATATAAATCCTCCTTAAAATTATAAATCATTTTTTGTGTGTAGTCCGAGCGTGCTTTCTCCCTGTGCACCCCGAAGATACTTTTACATTATAGTCGATAGTTTTAAATAATGCAATAGTTTTTTGCAATATTTATGTAATTTTTTTGTAAAGAAAAAATTACGATAAAGAAAACATGCTAAAAAACCGCTTATTTAGCCACCGACCGTTTTGCGAGGGAAGCTGCAACCGCCGTAATCCCCACTGCTAATACAGTGATTAAAAACTCAGCGTTTACTGCATGGAATGTGGTAACCTGTTGATTTGCTGTAAGTTCCAAGATTGCCGCCACAGGTAATATACCTATTATAGTAGCGCACAACGCAAGGCTTATTTTTTTCTTCAAGCTATCATACCCCCCTCTTAGTTTGCGGCGAATATTTTTCATATTGTCGTCCGTCTTGTATATAATATAACATCTTTGTAACCGAAATGCAATACTTTTTTGAAGTTTTTTGTAATTTTTCTGTAATTTATTATTTCTGATAGTTTAAGTGGATATTTATGGGGTTTTATTATGCATATTATACTATAAATTTTGCGATTATATTAATTACTGCATTTTTCTCCAATTTAAAGCACTAAAACATCAGCATTATTTCCGTTATTTAGTAACAAAAAATTACAAAGATTATAACAGTTTGAGATAAAAGAGTTTTTTGAATTAAACATTAGAAATTATGTAGTTTCGCACATGGCGAAACGAATTTTAATTGTTTTTGCTTTGCCTGCACGAGCAAATGCCGCCCCCACTCCTATTATGCATAATCCACAAACCCATATGTAGGGGCATGGCTTGCCATGGCCGTAGGATACGCACCACCATAAATAATTCAAAAAATGCAAAACAAATGTAGGGTCACAGCAATATGCGACCCTACAAATATCATAGAAAAATTATTAACCCCACAGGAGATTGCTCGGGGCTCTCCCTACTCCAATTTACGCTCAAGAGCTTTGCGCACCTCTTTAAGCACTTTTATGCGGGCGTATTTTTTATCATTGCCCTCCACTATTATCCATGGCGCTTTTTTGGTTGAGGTGTTTTTAATCATTTCGTTTACCACATCTTCGTATACATCCCATTTTTCCCTATTGCGCCAGTCTTCATCGGTGATTTTATATTGTTTCTCGGGATTATTTTGTCGTTCTGTGAAGCGTGCGAGTTGGGTTTCTTTATCTATATGTACCCAGAATTTGAGCACCACTGCGCCCCAATCGGTCAGCGATTTTTCAAATTCATTTATCTCATTATACGCCTGCATGCAACGCTCTTTTTCAGTAAAGCCCTCTATCCTTTCCACCATCACTCTGCCATACCAACTGCGGTCGTATAACGCTATATGGCCATCTTTGGGAAGCTTATTCCAAAATCTCCACAAATAGTGATGTGCAAGCTCGTCCGGAGTGGGGGCGGCTACCGAAATCGCCTCAAATCCCCTCGGATCGAGCGACCATGAAAGCCTGCGGATAGCACCGCCCTTGCCGGCGGCATCCCAACCCTCAAAAGCGATTATCACGGGCACTTTTTCACGGTATAAGAGACTATGCAGGCGTGAAAGCTTCTTCTGTTCGTCGCTAAGTTTTTTCTTATATTCTTCCTCACTGAGCGTAAAATCAAGCTCCACTTCCGAAAGCTTTGGCATAGGTAGTAAATTTTTGCTCTTTATCTTGGCGTCACAGCTTGGCTTTTTGCCTTCGAGTGCTTTTTCAATTTCTTCACACATCTTTTTAAGCAGCTTATAGACCCCTATGTTCTCATGCTCATTATAAATAATATTCCAAGGTGCGGCGTCGGTGTTTGTGAGCTCGAGAAGTCTGCTCCTGACATCAAGCACTTCGTCGTAATTGCGGTTTTGCTCCCTGTCCCTGTTGCTCACACGCCAAGCAGTCGCTTTGCTGTCTTCAAGCTCTTCCATTCTATCCCGCTGTTCTTCCTTGCTGATGTTTAGGAAGAATTTCAGTATTAGATAGCCATCATCGGTGAGTTGGCGCTCAAAGGTATTTACCGAGCCCGTGTAAAATTCGTCGAAGTCGTCATGCTCCCTCATCTGCTCAAACGGCTCTAAATACCAACCTCTCTCAAAGATGGATATGCCGCCTTTTGCAGGGATGTCCCTCCAAAACCGCCATAAGAAAGGTTTTCTCGCTTCATCGCCCACCGCAGGCTTTGCCGAAAACACTTTATAGCCCCTCGGCTCGAGCCTTGCGCTTACTCTGCTTATCACCGTACCCTTGCCCGAAGCACTCATTCCATCAATTAGGATTATCACAGGAAGTTTTGCGTCTCTGAGCTGTTGTTGTAAAACAGCGAGTTTCTCCTGCAAAGCTTTAATCTGCTTTTTTCTGCTTGTTGAATTTTCGCCCTCCGGCGGCTTAAAGTTTTTTAACATATCCATCCTCCTTTAGTTTGCCCGATACCTATAATCCATAAGTTTTAAGCGTGCTCGGATTATAGATGTAAGGCTTAGTTTCACCCGTACTATAAATTAACAGCCGCTAAAATAATAGCAACAGCACCATCTACTCCCACCTTAGAAGTGTCTATACAAAGATTGTAGTTTGACATATCCGCCCACTTTTGACCGCTAATCTGCTGATAATAGCTCGCTCGATGCTTATCCACACGGCGTATTTCTTTTTCTATTTCCTTTACAGTTTTCTCTTTATCCTCTTCTCTTTCGGCATAACGCTTAATTTTATAATCGCTATCGGAAGCATGGACAAACACCTTTAATACATCAAAATCACGAAGGATATAATCGGCACATCTACCTATAATTACAGCGTTTTCTTTTTGTGCAATCTCTTTTAGCAATTTGTTTTGCGCCACGTGGAGCGAGGTGCTCATCTGTGAAGTAATGGTGTTTAGCGAAAGAAAAGTTCTGCCCACAACATATGGGAAGGCGGTAGCTGAGTACTGCTCGCTCTGCCTTTCGATATAATTGCTGTCAAGACCTGTTTCAGTTGCAAGTTTTTCAACCAGCTCTTTATCATAGTAGGCAAAGGAAAGCTCCTCGGCAAGCTTTTTGCCCACTTCACGACCACCACTGCCAAATTCCCTACCTATTGTAATAATTTTACCCATAGCATTTTCCTCCAGATTAAAAAATGATTTGTAAAAAATCCACTATTTATTTGCTCTGTACTTATCAATAATCAAAAAGATTATTAATCTATGCCTATTTTACCATATATTTGCCTTTTTTGCTACAAAAATATAAATTATAACAAAAAAAGTAATGCAAAAATTAAAATTTAGTACAATTCGCTCAAATTTTACAATTGTTAACAAAAAACTTTACAAGGTGTAACCTATTATGGTATACTTTACAAAAGAATAGTAAAATTAGCCACAAATTTACAACAAATATATAAATCGTTTATGCATTTTGTTATGATTTTGTTGGAGTTCACAAATTGTTAATTCTGATTAAGATAAATGGACGGGCTTTATTATGGTGACAATTTTCAAGAAAAAACAAAAACGAACCGTTGCGAGCATATCTATTATTGTGCTTGCAGCATATGCTTTTGCACTTACCTTTGAAGGATATACAAACGGTGCAATAAACAAAACAACAGTCAATCTACTAAATGATATCATGATGGAGCGTCAATATGAAACGACCTCAGCTTTAAATGTGGCAAAAAACAATCTCCTCAGCCTTTCCACTACAATTTCCAGCTCGGATTATTCGGTGGAGGAAACCCGTGATTATTTAAATGAGCAATCGGAGTATTTAGGATTTGAAAATACATATTTTGTTGATGCAAATGGGATTGCGGCTACCACGGGGGGGAGCGCAAAGGATTTTTCCGAACATATTTCTAAAATAGAAGATGGTATTTATTTTTCCGCTTCCTATCAGGGTGAAACAAGTGGAAATAGTTTAATTGCGGTAGCCACCGAGCTTGAAGAAGGCAATGAAAATAGTGGCTATCTTTTTGCAGAATTTTCACTAAACACTATATCGGAGCGAATTGTGGCTTCGCTACAAAATGGGGGACATGCCCTAATTGTAACTGCGGACGGCGAAGATATATTCACTACCTCAGCGGATGAAGGCTCTTATTCAGCTTTTGTAAATTCACTTTCAAATGATAAAGAGATTCAAAATCAAATATCCTCCGATATTTATAATCAGTCATCGGGGGCGACTTCGGCAGAGATAAACGGAGTTTTAGAGTTTATAAGATATGAACCCCTCGGAGTTAGCAACTGGCAGATGATAATGATTTTATCGGAGGATGGTCTTCCAATAATGGGAGAGCTCAAAGCATTATCTGAATTGCTTATATGGCTTTCTTTGGGGATATTTGTGTGTGTGATGATATTCACCACTAATGCGCTTCTTAATAGATTAAAGGTGGAGGAAGCCGCCTCTTTCGACGATTTAACAGGGCTTCTCAGCTTCTCCAAATTTAAAAATTTAGCTCGAACTCAGATGCAAAACAATCCCAATGCTGAATTTGCTATGATGAGAGTTGATATCAAAAATTTTAAGGCTATAAACGAAGTGTTTAATTTTGAGATGGGAAATAAAGTGCTTCGAACTTTTGCAAATATAGCCGATACCGTAAAGGAAGAAACATTTATAATATCAAGGGTAAGTGGCGACGACTTTATGATGTTTGCCGGAAATAGTTTTTTTGATAATTTCGAGGAAAAGAAAATTCGTTATGAAGAGTATTTTAGAAAAACCTTGCCCGAGCTTGGAAAATACCCCCTTGAATTTAATTATGGACGATATATAATCCACCCTTACGATAATAGGGATATAAATGATATTATCAACAAAACTAATATGGCACATACTATTGCAAAATCGAGGGAGAGCGGTAGAGTTTACGATTATGACGACAGTTATAAAGCGAAAATCCTACGCCATGCCGAAATAACGAGCAAAATGGAAAACGCACTAAAAAATAGAGAATTTATTCCGTTTTTACAGCCTAAGATAAACCTTGAAAAAAATGAACTTATTGGCGCTGAAGCTTTGGTAAGATGGTTTGAGCCCAATGGGACAAAAATATATCCCGATGAATTTATTCCGCTTTTTGAGAGCAATGGATTTATAGTCGAGCTTGATAAATACATCCTTGACTATGTGTGCTCACTTATGAGAAAGTGGATGGACAGTGGTTTTGCTTGTGTACCGATTTCAGTTAATTTTTCGAGGGTACACCTGCTAAATCCTCAGTTTATAAGCGATTTAGTGAAGATTGTGGATGGATATAATATCCCCCATGAATATATAGAAGTGGAGCTCACCGAAACAACTATTTTAGACAACGAATATGCACTCGAAGCTCTTTTCACCGATTTACACAAGGCTAATTTCCCCGTTGCGATAGACGATTTCGGCGCAGGCTATTCCTCACTCGGTATGCTTAAAAGCTTTAGGGTGGACACATTAAAGCTCGATAAGAGTTTCCTTACTGATAATAAGGGTGATGGCAAGGGAGAGCGTGTAATAGAGGGCATTATATCACTTGCACATAGCATTGATATGAAATTAGTGGCAGAGGGTGTTGAAGATAAAGAACAGCTCGACTTCTTAAAGAGTATTAGCTGTGACGCAGTTCAAGGATATTATTTCTCAAGGCCGATTCCACTCGAAGAATTTAGAGAAAAGTTTTTACGAGAAAGAGTGCCGGCAGCAGTATAAATTGCAAACTAAAACAGCTCCTCGAAAGAGGGGCTGTTTTTAAATGAGAATTTTAATGAGAAAGCTCTATATTTTAAAAGCGAGCAAAAGAAATTTAAAAAGTAGGGTAGCGCAGGCTTATGTTAGTGCAATAAGCTTTAGTGACGAAGTGGCAAAGCATTTATACTCTACCGCCAAATATTAAACAGTAACACAAAAAAACAGCCCTCGACTGAGAGCTGTTTTAAAAAATATTATTTTTATTATGCAG
>CAYJLI010000081.1:0-6902 GCA_964371155.1 uncultured Oscillospiraceae bacterium
TGACCCTCTGCTTGTAAGGCAGATGCTCTCCCAGCTGAGCTATGCTCCCACATCAGCCGCTTATCTTAGCGGCGTAAATTATTATACTATAACTTTTTTGAGAAGTCAATAGGTTTTTAAATATTTTTTTACATATTTTTTGTATTTATTTTACAGCGTGAATTTAAGTGAATTAGAGAAGCTAAATCTTAGGGCATGGGTAACCTCGCAGAGCCGCACCCTTAGTGAATTTTTCATCCTTTTATTTTCTTGCTAATTTTCAGAAATGGTATAGGAGCGTGGCACGCCATGCCCCTATAATAGATTTCTACATTGTTTTTAATCGTTTGTTATTTCCTCAGTCAGTATCTCGTTAATCATAATGGGATTACCTCTGCCCGAGGTTTTAGCCATTACTTGACCTACGAGTGCTTTAAATGCATTTGTCTTGCCACCCTTATAGTCAGCGAGAAGCTTTTGGTTTTTGGCGAGCACTTCCGATATTATCGCTTTTAGCTGTGCACTGTCGCTTATCTGCCCCATATCATTTTTATCGACATAGTCACGAACATCGGTGTTTTCCTCAGCTGTCCAAAGCTCTGTTATCAGTTTTTTGCTTACACTACTATTAATATAGCCCTCGCCTACAAGCTCTGCAATTTCGCCGAGTATGGTTGGAGAGATTTTTTCTCCCTCTTCTTCCGATTTTAAGATACTGCCTATCATGAGGTTTGCTACTACCTTAGTATGCTTTGTTTTGCATACTGCCTTTTCAAAATAGGCTGAAATTTCAGGCTCGCTTATAATAAGCTCGGCGTCATATGCAGTGAGCGAGTACTCATTTATATATATAGCCTTTCTCTCGTCGGGCAGTACAGGAATTTTCGCCTTTATTTCTTCTATGCGTTTATCAGTTGTGATTATCGGTGCAAGGTCTGGGTCTGGGAAATAGCGATAGTCGTTTGCATCCTCTTTGCTACGCATCGAGAATGTTTTACCGCTTGTGCTATCAAATCTTCTGGTTTCCTGCACAACCTCGCCACCGCCCTCGATTAAATCTATCTGCCTTTTGTATTCGTACTCTATCGCCTTTTGTACGAACTGGAAGGAGTTTAGATTTTTCATCTCGGTACGTGTGCCAAATTTCTCTTCACCCATCTTCCTTATAGATAGGTTTACATCGCATCTGAGTGAGCCCTCATTCATCTTGCAGTCGGACACATCAGTATATAATAGTATAGCACGGAGTTTTCTAAAGTATGCAACAGCTTCTTCGGCACTGCGCATATCCGGCTCGGATACTATTTCTATAAGTGGAACACCGCAGCGATTGCAATCTATGAATGTGCCCTCTTTGTCATTATGGACAAGTTTGCCTGCATCCTCTTCTATATGAATACGGGTAATACCTATGCGTTTTGTGCTTCCCTCTGTTTCGATATCAAGGTGTCCACCGTGGGATAGTGGTAGGTCGTACTGCGAAATTTGATAGGCTTTGGGGAGATCTGGGTAGAAGTAGTTTTTTCTGTCCTGCTTTGAGAATTTGCCGATATTGCAGTTTGTGGCAAGTCCTGCCTTGATTGCGTACTCCACCACTCGCTCATTTAACACGGGCAAGCTCCCAGGCATACCAAGGCACACTGGGCACACCTGTGTATTAGGCTCTGCACCAAACTCCGTGGGGCAGGAGCAGAATATTTTAGTTTCAGTCTTTAGCTCGCAGTGAACTTCAAGTCCTATTACCATTTCATAATTTTTAATCATGCTCTATTTACCCCCTGTGTATTTGCTCAGATGATAAGCAGATGTTTCACGCTCGTAGGCATTACCTATTCTATATAAAGTGCTTTCGCTGAATGCTTTGCCGATTAACTGCATTCCAAAAGGAAGTCCCTCGCTGTTTTCACCGCATGGCAGTGCAAGTGCAGGAAGTCCTGCTATATTAATAGGTACACTGCATATATCCCCCATGTACATTTCAAGTGGAGTTTCGGTTTTCTCCCCTATTTTGTAGGAGACAGTCGGTGCAACTGGTGAAAGTATGCAGGCGTGGTTTTGGAAAACTTCTGCAAACTCTTTCATTATAATAGTACGAACCTCAAGCGCTTTTTTATAGTATGCATCATAGTAGCCGGAGCTTAGGGCGAATGTTCCAAGCATAATTCTTCGCTTAACCTCTTTACCAAATCCCTCACTGCGTGATTTTTTGTATAATTCTTCTATGTCGGAGAAGCTTTCTGCCCTGTGTCCATAGCGTATGCCGTCAAACCTTGCAAGGTTTGAGGAAGCTTCCGCACCCGAGATTACATAATAGGCAGGCAGTGCCAAATCGAGTGATGGGATGGATACCTCTTTAATTGTAGCCCCCATCTTTTCATAAACCTTAGCCGCTGTGAGCACTGCATTTTTAACTTCGTCGTTTATTCCCTCGCCGAGGTATTGCTTTGGAAGTGCTATACTCATTCCCTCTACACCCATATCAAGCTCTGCGGTAAAATCGGTGTAGCTTCTATTAACAGAGGTACTATCCTTTTTATCGTATCCGCTAATTGCGTTTAGCACTATGGCGGAGTCCCTCACATCTTTGGTGAGTGGACCTATTTGGTCTAAAGATGAAGCGAATGCCACAAGCCCATTTCTTGAAACACTGCCATATGTCGGCTTCATGCCAACAACACCGCAGAACGCCGCAGGCTGACGAATTGAGCCGCCAGTATCCGAGCCGAGTGTAAACACCGCTTCGTCCGCCGCAACTGCCGCCGCCGAGCCTCCCGAGCTTCCGCCGGGTACACATAGGGTGTTTCTTGGATTTTTAGTCACCTTAAAATAGGAGTTCTCGGTGGTTGAGCCCATTGCAAATTCGTCCATGTTCATCTTGCCAAGCATTACTGTGTCCGCCGATTTAAGCCTTTCGATAACATGGGCATCGTATGGCGGTATGAAGTTTTCAAGCATTTTTGAAGCACAGGTGGTTTTTATTCCACGAGTACAAATATTGTCCTTTATACCGCAGGGTATTCCTGCAAGTGGAGAAAGCACTTCCCCTTTAGAGCGTTTTTCATCTACTCTTTCAGCGGACTCCATCGCTTCCTCTGCTAAAACGGAGATATAGGCATCAATTTCGGGTTCTTTTCTCTTTATACTATCTAAATATGCACTCGTGAGCTCTGCGGAGGAAATTTCCTTACTTGATAATTTCTCGCTCAGTTCATGCAGGGTTAATTTTGTAAGTTCCATCGTCTTTCCTCCCTACTCAAATACTTTAGGTACGGTTATATATCCGTCCTTTTGTGTTGGGGCATTTACTAAGAGCTCTTCCCTATCTGTGGATTTTTCAGTTTCGTCCGCTCTGAAGACATTCTGCATTGGCACTACATGGGCGGTGATTTCTACGCCGTCGGTATCTGCTTTACTTAGCTGATTTGCAAAGTTTATAATATCTGCAAGGTCATCACCCATTGCGATTTTTTCTTCATCGGACAAAATAAGCCTTGCAAGGTGTGCCACATTCTCTACATCTATTTTAGCGGACGCTTTAGCCTTAGCGGCAATTAGCTCCGCCGACTCTGCCCCAAATGCAAGCTCTAAGATTTCAAGCTGTTCTTTATCAACGGGCGTTGGCGCTTCGGTCATCGGGCAGGAGGCATCTTTCACTTTAGGGAATGCGATTACATCCCTGAGTGAATCCGCACCCACCATGAGCATCACAAGTCTGTCAAGTCCGAATGCAAAGCCACCATGCGGAGGTGTGCCATATGCAAATGCATTTACCATAAATCCAAATCGGCTTTCTATTTCCTCTTCGCTAAAGCCAAGTGATTTAAACATCTGCTGTTGAACATCCTTTTTATATATACGAATGCTTCCGCTTCCAAGCTCTACACCGTTTAGCACTAAATCATATGCCTGCGCACGCACCCTGCCAGGATCTGAAAATAGGTACTGCATATCCTCTTCATATGGCATTGTAAAGGGGTGATGCATTGCAATGTAGCGGTCTTCCTCCTCAGAGTATTCAAACTGTGGGAAATCTACAACAAATAGAGGTTTGAAATCCTCCTTTTTGCGAAGTCCGAATTTATCCCCTAAATCAAGGCGGAGTGCACCTAAAGTCTTTCTTACCACCGAGAGCTTATCGGCACAGAATATTATCATATCCCCCGCTTTAGCATCCACCGCTTTTAGTATATCGTCTATATCCTGCTTTGAGAGGAATTTTGTTAGTATCGAGTAGATTTCACCATCGGGTCTTAGCGCAATCCACGCCATCCCCTTTGCTCCGTATGAAATCGCCTTTTTAGTTAAATCTTCTATTTCACTGCGGTTAAAATCCGGCCAATTTTTGATATTTATTGCCCTTACCACTCCACCGCTTTTTGCCACATTGTTAAACACACTGAATTCGCATCTCTTAGCTATCTCAGTTATATCCACTATTGGCAAATCAAAGCGAAGGTCGGGTTTATCAACACCGTATTTATCCATTGCTTCATGCCATGTCATCCTTTGGAAAGGCTCAAAAAATTCTATATTCATCGCACCTTTAAATAGGAATTTAAAAAGCCCCTCTAAATGTGCAAGTACATCTTCCTGCTCAACGAAGGACATCTCCATGTCCACCTGTGTAAACTCTGGTTGGCGATCAGCTCTTAAATCTTCATCCCTAAAGCAACGGGCTATTTGATAGTATCTATCAATCCCACCCACCATTAAAAGTTGCTTAAATATCTGTGGGGATTGTGGAAGCGCATAAAAACTTCCTTTGTGCACCCTACTTGGAACAAGGTAATCCCTTGCGCCTTCGGGGGTGCTTTTGGTGAGTATTGGGGTTTCAACTGCTAAGAATTCGGCGCTGTCCATATAATCCTCGATAAGCTTTTGAAGCTTATGCCTAAAGCGGAGATTATCGAGCACGCTCTGGCGACGAATGTCTAAAAAGCGGTATTTAAGCCTTAAGTCCTCCCTTACATTGGCGTCCTCATCCAATGAAAGTGGCAAAGGGTTTGCCATCGACATCACTTCTACCCTGCTTGCAAAAAGCTCGGTAGTGCCTGTTGCTATTTTAGGGTTTACTGTCTCTTCATCACGAAGCCTTATAGCCCCCACAAATTTAATTACCGACTGATTTTTAATTCCCTCGATAGTTTTAAACTGCTCTGCTCCGAGTTCTTTTTCATCGCATACGACTTGGAGTATACCCTCCCTGTCCTTTAGGTCGATAAATATTATTCCACCCATGTCACGCTTTGTCTGCACCCAACCGCAGACGGTATGGATATTTCCGATTTCACCCTCTGTAATTCTGCCACAGTATATACTTCTAAGCATAATAAAACTCTCCCTTTGCTATAAAATAAAAAAAGCCTCCATCCCAAAAACTTGGGACGAAAGCTGTTAAAAATCTTCCGTGGTACCACCCAACTGAGCTAAAAAAGCCCACTCATCGGCACGGACAAGAAAAATGTCGATGCCTACCGATTTAACGCATCGGTAACGGCTAAGTCTACTTGCAAATGCTTTCGGTTAGCGACTCCGAGATGTTCTTCTGCTAAAACTTTGTACCGACTCACAGCTAACATCGGCTCTCTGTAACTAAAATTTAAGCTTACTCTTCTCTTCACAGTCTTTATGCGGTTAATATTTATTTCTTTTATCAATATACCGCTTTAATGTATATTTGTCAAGAGTTTCAGTATAATTTTATGATATATATTTATTTTTATGCATACTTTGGGAAATATTTCTATCCGCTATGGCGAGAAGATATATACAAAATTCAAATGAGCATTATTCTCCGCCCAATCCGCTTGCAAAATGTTGTGATATAATGTAAACTATTTTGATGTACAATATAGATAAATGATAAAAAACGATTGGAGAAAATATAATGGCTGAGTTTTTGCGTCTTACGGTATTTGGCGGTATAATCGGCATTGCCAACGCCATTCCCGGCGTGAGCGGTGGCACGCTCGCCGTTGTTTTAGGGATATATGATAAGCTTATTGGCAGTATAAGTGGATTTTTAAAGGATATAAAGGGCAGTATTAAATTTCTTCTGCCAGTTGGAATTGGTGCTGGGATAGGAATTGTGCTATTTGGCAGCCTCATTGAATACCTAATCACCTATTTTGCTATGCCCACCAATTTCTTTTTCTTTGGGCTTATAGTGGGAAGTTTGCCGATGATTTATAAAAAGGCTAAAAGCATGGGCAGTGTCCGCAGTTATCATTACTTAGCATTTTTACTCGCCTGTGGCATGATGGTAGCACTTGCGATAGTTGGTGATACAGGTTCCACCGAAGTAGTGGAAACGCTCACCCTCTCCCATGCAGTAACACTAATAGTCGCCGCATTTATAGCCGCTACCGGTATGCTACTGCCAGGCGTTAGTGGCTCGATGCTCCTCCTTATAATGGGGCAGTATTTTACTATTATCACTGCGGTGTCAAACTTTAATATAATAATCCTTGCCCCCGTGGGCATAGGGGTAGCTCTTGGACTTTCGATAGGTGCGATACTGATTAATTTCTGCCTAACACGCTTCCCCGTGGTAACATATTATGCCATACTGGGCATGGTGATAGGCTCGCTGATACCTGTGCTTGAAAACGCATTTGCTTCTGGTTCTGATATGTCGCAAATGGCAGTGGCTATACCTCTTTTAGTAGTAGGGATTTTAATATCGCTGTGGTTTGAGAAATTTAGCCGAAAAAGTAATCATAAATAATAGTTTGTATGCCGTGTAATTTACGGTACTGTTGTAGTATAATTTACAAGAATAAAGCTCATCTACTACAAAATAAATTAGGGTGTATTCCTCCGCCATCGGCGGAGGAATACACCCCTTATTAGTTAATTATTAATTTAAAATTACTCAGCTAAAACTCCGCCTGTTTCAGGGATTTCTTTTTCTGCTTCTTCTA
>CAYJLI010000082.1:0-6827 GCA_964371155.1 uncultured Oscillospiraceae bacterium
TCTCGAATGTTCTCCCTAAGACCCTCTTCATTCGATTAAAGGGGTCAGCGACCCCAACTAAAATCCCTACTATTAGTGTGTGCTCCACCTTTCAGCCACTAATGCTCCCGCCTTTTAAAAGGCGTATTTTCGCTCCCATTGCTTTATTTTAGATTTGTGCTTATCTTTATCCTACACGTTCTCCACTCTTCATTTACAAAACTGATTCTATAAGCAGTTTTGTATAAGTATGCTTTGGAGAAGAAAAAACTTCCTCTGTTTTCCCTTCTTCAACTATTTCCCCGTCCTTCATCACTACAACTCGTGAACAGACTTCACTGATAAGTTTAATGTCGTGGGAAATAAATATATAGCTCATCACGCTTTCTTCCTTGAGTGTTAATAGCAGCTCTATTACCTGTTTAGCATTTCTTTCATCGAGTGCCGAGGTAACCTCGTCGCATATTAAAATTTTAGGTCGCACCGATACTGCTCTTGCCACTGCGGCACGTTGGCACTGGCCACCGCTAAGTTCATTCGGATATTTCCCCATATGTTCTTCACTTAAATCACATTTCTTTAATAGTGCTGTGATTTCTTCTATGGCATCTTCTTTTTTTATCCCCCTCGCTATAAGTGGCTCGATTAAACTATCCCTCATTCTAAGCTTAGGATTAAAAGAATTTTCGCTCGACTGAAATATCATCTGTATATCCGCCCTTTTGCCATCAGCGGATTTGAGGCGTATAATACTGCCGCTGTCGTGCTTTATGAGATTGGCAATTATTCTTGCAAGTGTGGTTTTGCCACTTCCGCTCTCACCCACTATGCCTAAAATCTCCCCTTGGGCAAGGCAAAAACTTACCTCTTTCAGTGCGGCGAAAGAGGTATTTTTTTTAAAATTTTTACTTACATTTTTAATCTCTAAGATATTATCCACTTACTATCGCCCCATCTTGCATTTGTATAACTGTGTCCGACATATAGTTTATAACCGCCCTGTCATGGCTAACTATTATTAATGCACTGCCCATTTCCTTGCACAGCTTTACCATTTCATCCACTATCGTTTTTCTAATGCCTGCGTCCACAGCACTTGTCGGCTCGTCGGCAAGCAGTAGTTTTGGCTTTAGTATCATAGCCATAGCTATTCCCACACGCTGATTCATCCCACCCGAGAGTTCAAAAGGATAGCTTTTGAGTATTCGCTTTGTGTCGGACAAATTAAGCTTTTGTAGTATTTCCTCAGCCATAGCAACCGCTTCTTTTTTGCCTGTGTTTAAGTGATTTACAATAACCTCTATCATTTGGCTCTCTATCGTCCTTATAGGGCTAAAAGAATTTTCGGCATTTTGAAAAACCATGCCGATTTCCCTTCCCCTCACATAGCAGAGCTCGCTTTCACTTAGACTCAGCAAATTTCTATCCGCATACATTATTTCGCCACTTGTGGTAAAATCGGCGGAATTTATGCCTATTATGCTTCGAAGTAGCGTGGTTTTTCCTGAGCCACTATCCCCGACTATCCCAAGTATTTCCCCTGCTTTAATACTTAGATTAATATTATTAAGTATTTCTATATCACTTACGCTAACATTTAAGTTTTTAATACTGAGCATTTGTTCCCTCTATAAAATTTCTAAATCGGCAGTGATTTCATAATAATCCGACGGATGTGCCACAAATCCAGCTATATTTTCTTTCATAACAAGTGACATTTTCAAATGGGATACAAATATAAATTCATACTCATCTATCAAAATTTGTGACATCTCCTGCGCCAATTTATATCTCTCGCTTGTGTCAAAAGTGCTATTTAGGGCATTATTTAGGTTTTCTATTTCCTCATTATAAAATCCGCCTCTGTTTTTAGCAGAGCTTTCAAGTGCATGGGTGGTAAAAAAGTACTGTAAATCGCCAGTTGGTGCTGTTACAAACGCACTCGCATATATATCCCATTCACCCGATGCAATAAAATCATTGTGGCTTGAGGTTGAGTTTATAACTACATCAATTCCTATTTCTTTCAAATTTGAATGAACGAGCTCGGCAAGTAGGGGAAGCTCCTGCCTACTCGGATAGGTAAGCCATCTGAGTGTTAGTTTTTCACCGTCTTTTTCTCGGTATCCATCGCCGTCACTATCAGTATATCCCGCTTGCTCGAGCAGTGCTTTTGCACCCTCTATGTCAAACTCAGTGGGGATTATCGATTCATCGGTCATGCTCTGTGGGAAAGGGCCTAAAGCCTTGCTACCGTTGCCATCTAAGAGCACCTCCGTGAAACCATTCTTGTCGATGCTCATCGCAATCGCTTGCCTTACATTTATGTCGCTTAGTAGCTCATTATTTCCATTTGTCTGTGCAAAGAAAGCCCTCGAAGTGTCCGCTGAGCTTATTTTGTAGCTATTATCGTCTGAAAATATCGGGATTGAGGCGTAGGGTAGCCCTTGTGCCGCATCAATTTCGCCCGATTGCAGGGCAAGTGTGAGTGTGTCGCCATCGGTTATTGACTTAACTATAACCCTATCCGTCTTAACCTCTCCGCCCCAATAATTTTCGTTTTTATTAAGTGTAATTTCGGTTTCTGATACAGCTTCTGCCACAAATGGCCCCGTACCTGCCACATTATCATCCTCGGTAACACCGTATTCCATGTCAATTATCGCCGCATATGGGTCGCTTAAATAATTGATAAATGCCGGTACTGGCTCAGTAGTTTTGAATATAACTTTCTGCCCATCGGCATTGATGCTATCTATTTTAAGGTCGTATGGAGCTCTGTCGTGCACTGCTATGAGATTTTCTATGCATTCTTTCACCGCTACTGAGTCGAGTGCTCTTCCGCTCGAAAACTGCACATCATCTCTAAGAGTTATTTCCCATGTGAGCTCGTCTATTTGTTCATATTCGGTGGCAAGCCACGGTGTTAACTGCATGGTTTCGGAATATTTAAAAAGTGTTTCCCCCACACCATACCTCACCGAAGACCATCCTGAGTAGTCGCTGTGTGGATTTAGCCCCACATCTGCATTAGCCACGCTGTACGCAGTAGTTCCATAAATGAATGTTTTCCCTTCTGTTTCCTGTGTTTGACAGGAAGCAAAAAGCAAAGCTACGGACAATACAATAAATATTTTTCTAAATTTATTTTTCATTTTAACTCTCCATTCTTTATTTCAAATATTCCCTCACTGACTCACCAAGTAGATTAAACACTGTAACTGTTATAAATATTGCAATGGCAGGCGCTAAAATTACCCAAGGGCTTGTTTGAATAAGTGTTATCCCATCATTCATCATAGCTCCCCATTCTGCCGTAGGCGGTGCCGCTCCAAGCCCTATAAAGGAGAGTGCGGCAAATTCCATCATTACCGCCGCAATATCCACCACAGCGGTGGTGAGTATCACAGAACGAACATTTGGAAGTATATGCTTAAATATAATTTTAAAGGCATTTATATTATTCATCTTAGCCACATCAATATATGGCATTGACTTTACTCTGAGTGTCTCCGCTCTTGCAAGCCTTGCAAATTTTGGCCATGTTATGAGCGATATTGCTATTACTGAATTTGCTATCCCACCGCCTAATATACCTGCAACCGCAATTGCAAGCACTATTCCGGGGAAGGATAAAAACACATCGGAAATTCTCATCAGAATATTATCTATTACTCCGCCAAAATATCCTGCAATTATCCCTATTAATGTGCCGAAAGTAGTTGTTATAAATATCACTGCCATGGCTGAAAAAATTGTCACTCTGCCTCCTACGAGCAGTCTTGAGAATATATCCCGTCCGAGCTTATCCGTTCCGAGCATATGCTCACCCGTAGGCGGAGAAAGCGACATCTGCAAGTTTTGCTCATATGGGTCGTAGGGCACTATAAAGTCCGATATCAGTATGATAAAAATCAGAGCAAATGTTATAGCCGCATATAATATAAGCTTACTTTTTTTATGCATTTATATAGATACTCCTCTCCATAATACTGATATATAATTCATTAGTTTTATCATATATTTTTACGAACCCTTGGGTCGATTGCGTGGTAGATGATATCTGTTATAAGGTTTATGAGCAAATAAATTATCGTCATTATAAGCACATATGCCTGCACTATGGGATAATCTTTTATGAGAACGGCGTCTATCGCCATCTTGCCCATGCCGTCTAAAAGGAATATGGATTCAATTATAGCTGTCCCGCCTAAAAGTGAGCCTATCGAAAGCGAGAGGAGTGTTGTTATAGTTATCATTGCGGATTTAAGCACGCTTTTTCTTATGATATCCCTGCTTGCTATTCCCCTCGATTTTAGCCCTGCAATATAGTCTTTTTTAAGCTCGTCTATGACTATTGTCCTAATCTGCCTTATATATTTACTGCTCATTGCAATGCTTAGTGCGAGTGTGGGCATAATCATTCCTATAAATAGATTTCTTCCACTTATTATCGGAAGCCATTTTAAATTCACTGAAAATATGTAGATAAGCAAAAAAGCAATTATAAAACTTGGTAGAGAGCCTGCTAAAAAGCTCGTACCCCTTATAATTGCATCGGTAAATTTGTTCTGCTTTAAGGCCGATATCACACCGAGTGGCAGTGATATCATAAAAGTAAGTAAGACAGAGCTAAATGTGAGCAGTGCCGTGTTTGGCAGTTTTGAAAGCAGTACTTTTAGCACATCTTCGCCGGTGGAAAAGGAAGTGCCCATATCGCCTTTCAAGAGATTAGTTGCCCAGCTAAAATACTGCTCTAAAAAGGGTTTATCAAGCCCTAATTCTTCCCTTTTAGCTTCTGCCGCTTCCTGTGTGAGCACACCGCCCTGATTGTCGTACATAATATCCACAAAGTCACTTGACGATAATTGCATTAAAAAAAATGATATAAATGACACCCCAATAAGTATTGGTATCAGTTGTAACAGACGATTAATTATATATTTTTTCACCCTGAATTTACCTCGAATTTATTTTTGGGCTAAAACTAAAAACATTGGTGTAGTGGCATAGTTTACTTTCTCATCCTCTGCCCATACCTCCTGCCAGACATCTTCCTCTATAATAAGGCTATTAACCCCTATTTCTTTAAGCACTTTTTCATCCCATTCGGGTCTTTTGGTATTGCTTAAAGGAAGTCTTCTTGCTATGTCTTCCATCCATTCAATATCGGTGCCCTCATAATAGTCTTCCATCTCATGCTCTGCGGCGTGATTTCTGTCGTATATATACATTTCACGCTTTTCTTCATCATCGAGATAGCAGTACCAGTTTGCATCAAAATTAAGCATTACACCGCCCTTTTTCAGCACCCTAATCCAACCTTTATAAGCTTTTTCGGGATGCACTAAATTCCATGTGAGATTTCGTGTGATTATTACATCGAATGTATCATCCTCAAAGCTTAATTCTTCGGCATTCATTGCCACATATTTTATTTTTTCTTTAAGATTTTTCGCATTTGTTTTTGCCTCTTCAAGCATTTCTTCGGTAAAGTCCACCGCTGTGACATCATAGCCTGCTTCTGCCATAATTATTGAAAAAAATCCAGGGCCGGTGCCTATATCAAGCACCTTACATCGGGATTTGTCTTTAGTAGAAATACGCTTTTCAATAGCCTTTAGCCATTTTTCTTTCTGATTAGAAAAAAGCTCATCCTTATTCACCTTTGAATACCCCTCGGAGCGTTCTGCCCAGTAATTTATGATTTCTTCTTTAAGCATTTTTACTCCATTCTATTTAACAACACAAATAGTGAATTCTTCTATTATAGATTTTTTTTCGCCACTCTCATTAATAAAGTCTTTCCATATGGGTTTTGCTGTAACTGAGCCGACTTTGTTTTTAAGAAAAAACTCCACATCCCAATATGGGCGTTCGAGCTTGCTCAGTGGCAAATTTAGAGCGATTTCCTCCATAACAGCAGGGTTTACCCCCTTCATGTACTCCTCGGTATGTACATCTTGAAATTCAGAATTTTCTCTGAGTTGCATATATGTTTTATTGTAGTTGTGCAGATAGTGATTGCCATCAAATATTATCAGTCTACCATCTGGTTTTAGAATTCTAAGCCAATTTAGATATGCTAACTCGGGATTTTCTAAATTCCAAACTAAATTTCGATTTACCACTATATCGAATGTTTCCTCAGAAAAATTCGGATTTTGTGCATCGCATTTTATTATTTTATAATCAATTTTTGCATAGGTGGCATTTTCCTCTGCCTGTAAAAGCATATTTTCGGAATAATCGCAAAATGTCACTCTATGTCCGAGCTTGCCGAGTAATATACCTATAAATCCTGGGCCGCAACCTATGTCTAAGCAGTTTAGCGTTTTGTTTTTGGGTAAATATTCACAGAGTTTTTCAGTCCAAAGTTCTGCCATCTCAGTAGAAAGCTCGGTCCTGCTCTTTTCAGAATACGCCTTGGCTCTTTTATCCCAGTACTTTTTTATCTCTTCTAAGTGCATATCTCCCTCCTATCTGAGTAGTGTAAAATCCAGATATTTTATAACTACTACCAAAAAAGTCTATCATAATGAGCCTTCGATTGTCAAGCAAGGTAACATACTTAGGAGCTAACACTCTTAAAACTATACAAAAAAAGTAGATTTTTTTGTATAGTTTGTTTTTAAACCTATGCAATGTTTACAATTTAACAAAATTTCCACCTATATCCCTTGCTTGTGTAAATTGTGGTATAGGAAAAAATGTTCCACCGCTAAACTTATTTTTTCTAATAATTTATACCGAATTTAACATTTTTGCATTTTTAGAAATATTTGTAACCGAAATTTGTCTTAATAGCACAATATATAGTGTCGTATTTTATTCACTCATACATAATA
>CAYJLI010000083.1:0-1131 GCA_964371155.1 uncultured Oscillospiraceae bacterium
AAGAAATATTATTACCAAATATATATGAATAGTTTTGCCGTAAAAATACAAAATAGTCACCAGGTTTTAAATAGCCTTGGGTTAAATAGTATTGCATATTTTTCTGCCCAATCTGCATTTGTAAAAATCGAATAATTATGAGATAATAGAAACTAAATTAAGCTAAATACAGCGCTCCTTAGAAAGGTGAAAATTTATGTCAGGGATAAAAATTTGCGAACATATTGGAAAAACAGCCGTTTTAGCACTGCTTAAAGAAGTAAAAGCCACCCCAAAACCAGGGCTTGTGGACACTTTAAACAGCGGCGCTCACAGCGATATGGATTTTTCCACATTTTTAGATAGCACCGCCGCTATTGCACCTTATATGGAAGAGTTTGCAGTGGTGGGGTACACTTGGGAGAGGGTGGATGAAACTTCACTCTCCACATTGCGTCCGCTCGGAATAGAGTGCGAAAAAGCTATGTTTTCAGCTACAAATGGGGTAAACACCCACAAAGGGGCAATTTTTTCACTCGGCATACTCACTGCCTGTGCGGCGTACGATTATAAACAGCATGGAGAATTTAGCAGTGAAAAAATCTGTGATTATGCAGGGGTGGTTTCACTTTCTGCAATGGCGGATTTTAAAGGCGTTGGGGATAATCCCACAAAAGGTGAAAAACTATTTAAAGAGCAAAACATCACAGGAATACGGGGCGAAGCGGCTTCTGGCTATTCGACGGTAAAAAAATACCCCCTGCCCGTGTTGAGGGAGTTTTTGAGTGATGATTATAACGAAAATGAAATACTGCTGCAAGCACTTCTCACGCTGATGGCAAACACGGAGGACACTAATATCCTCTCTCGCAGAGGCGAAAAAGGCCTTGAGCTGTGCAAGACCTTGGCAAAAAAGGCCCTGAGTTTAGGAGGGGCGTTCAGTGTCGAGGGGGGCGAATTTTTACATAAAATGAATGAAATATTTGTGGCGGAAAATATAAGCCCAGGTGGTGCGGCAGACCTTTTGGCAATAGCGATATTTCTGCATGAGCTTGAAAAATCGAATGTCGGCTATCCGCTTTGTGATTAAATAGCATTTTTCTATATAGATATACTGAGTATAATAGCGAACAGTGGAAAGTTATCGTCCCT
>CAYJLI010000083.1:1231-6443 GCA_964371155.1 uncultured Oscillospiraceae bacterium
TTTTCTATATAGATATACTGAGTATAATAGCGAACAGTGGAAAGTTATCGTCCCTCCGACCCGAGATTTTGGCGGAGGGACGATAGAAAAACATTAGAACTCTACGGAGCGTTTATTGAAAAAATAGGTTTTAGCCTGTATTATTTGTTTAGGAGGTAGGAAAATGCAAAATATTTTAGTCGGAAATACCATTAAAAAATTAAGATTAGAAAAAAATATGACACAAAAAAATCTTGCCGATTTAATGAATATCAGTGATAAAACAGTTTCAAAATGGGAGCGTGGACTGGGTTTGCCCGAAATTTCTCTTTTGAATGAATTGTCTGAAATATTAGGAATAGACTTAGCGAGTTTATTAAAAGGTGATGTGTCGGATGAAGATTTTGTGGGAGGAAATATGAAAAATACGAAATTCTATGTTTGCCCAATATGCCATAATATTTCTCTTTGTTCTGGCAATGCGGAAGTATCATGCTGTGGAAGAAAAGTTTTAGAGCAAACGCTTAAAAAAGCAGATGAAAATGAAAAGCTTAAAATTGAAACCATTGAAGATGAATGGTTCATTACAAGTGAGCATGAAATGACTAAAGATAATTATATTTCATTTGTATGCTATATCGTGGATGGTGGGCTTAATTTATATAAGCTCTACCCTGAATGGGGAATGGAAATGCGAATGCCAAAAAAGAGATTTGGTAAGCTCATCTATTACTCAACCACAAAAGGCTTGTATTATCAACTTGTGAAATAGAAAATTATAAGTATTACCCAAAGCCACTATCAAACGGGATAGTGACAGTTTTCTTCTTTATAGGTAGCTGTATATCAGTGCAGGGGGCTTTAGTAATTTTTGGAGTAGCATGTAAAAAAGTTATTAAAGCAATCGGAAAGAGGATTTTGGGAAGGAAGCTATAAATAAAAAGTTTTGGGGCATTTCTCTATCGTCTTTAGAGAAATACCCCATTCGTTTTATATTGTTTAACTTTTATAATAATTTGCGAATAATTACTTTTGTGCAGTCGCAAATTTTTCTTCAGTGATGGACCTTATAATGCCCACACACGCTGTAAGTGTGTACACTATATCCACCCCGTACGAGGGTGCAATGCTTCTATACTGCTCATGCAACAGATTAATCTGCTCATACAGCGCAAGTGATTTATCCATTTCCGCAGCATTTACAAGCAAATCAACAGCGGATAGCATCTCTTTGCGTCTGTATCCGTAAAGTTGCATTTCTATTTCGTATTTTGCATGACCGAGTTTTGTGCCGTCGAAGTAGTCCGCATGTGCATAGCAGAAGAAATCAGCCATAAAATGGCAGAGTATGCCAAGCTGTTTGCTGTACTCTTTCACCGACATTTCAGCACCGTGTTTTGATAGGTTTTCAGCTCGCTCCATTACTAAATCATAGATATCTTTCTTAAAGTGCGAAAGTTTAAGAAGACTCGGTGCAATATCCGGCAGGACATTCCACGCTACGAAATTAGCCTCATCAAGCTCTACATCCAAATTCTTTGTAAAATACTTGTAGAGGTGCCTACCCATTGTGATATGGGAGAAAAGATTCAAAATTTCACCACTTTCTTTTTATTAACACAATCACTACTCACCTATATATTCTTCAAGGGTAATCCCCTTTAAAGCTATCTCAGAAGCCGCTTCTTTTCCTACATATCTTAAATGCCACGGCTCGTAATATATTCCTGTTATCTCGCTTTTGCCCTCGGGGTATCTTATTATAAAACCATATTCCGCACAGTTCTCTGCAAGCCATTTGCCTGCTACGGTGTTTCCAAAGCCTGTGTCAAGAGTGGGATAGCTCGGTGAAACAATGTCCACAGCGAGGCCTGTTTGATGTTCGCTCTGGCCGGGATACGCAATATATCTCGTGGTTGCATCAAGTGCGTCACCCTCGTTAAATCCACCCAACAAATATTCATTCACACTGCGCTCAAATATATACTGCTGCAATTCCTTTTCCCTATATCCAGAAACCACTAAAAGCTCTACCCCTTCACTCTTTGCATCTTCATAGAGTTCTAAGAGATTTACAGCGGCATTTACATCCATCTCAACAGATAGGACTTCCGTTAAATTAGGGGCAAAAAGTATAGAAATCGGATTGTCCTTATTTACAAGCATGAGTATATAATCGCCGTCAATGGGTTGCGGTAGTTGGTTTTCGGTTTGAGGCTGGGCTTGTGAGGCTTCGCCTTCCACTAATATGGGCATTTCGCCTTCAAATATATTTTTTAGCCCTCCGCTACTATAAATTCCAAATGTGATTACCGCTAAAATTAAAACTATTCCAAAAAAAGTTTTTTTCATCTTAGCCCCTGTTCTACATTACAAAATAATCAATATAATTCCATCTATATTATACAATATATTATGCGAAAATACAAATAAAACATTGTAAACTTTAATTTAATTTCTACATTACACAACTTTATATTCAGTACAATGTAGAAGATGAATAAAATTCGTTACATTTTCTGCTATTATTTTCAGAAAAAAACTATTGATTTTGATTATGATTTGTGATATAATAAATCTACTGTCACGAAATTTTCCAATATTTGATAAGTTTTTATATGCGGTAGTGCTGGAATCGGCAGACAGGCACGTTTGAGGGGCGTGTGTCTTTGACGTATGGGTTCAAGTCCCATTTACCGCACCAGTCGAGAGTCTCGACACGCATTTCGCGTGTTGAGGCTTTCTTTTTGTCCAAATGAATGCTCGCGATTAAGATATCCTAAATAAGCACACATGACAAAATTCCCATAGACGAACCATCGTCTATGGGAATTTTTCTGCATAAACTAAAAACTTTGCTCTGAAAACTCCCAAACCCATAAATATTAAATACTATCCAAAATCATGCCGATTGCCCCCACTGCTACCCAAGCTCTCAAAAACACATACAATTTCTTCAATTCGCATAAAGCACTCACTATCTTCAAGACTTTCATCTTCAATGATAGTCTTTATTTTTTGTAGTGCTTGATAACTTGCACATTCTACAATGTCAGCCATATTGATATTAAAATTTTCAAATCGCACTTCTACACTTTCTTTTTCTAATAGTTTTATTAGTATTTCTTTATACAAATCCATAATATTACCTTGTTATAACATAATTTATAACATATAACTTAACATATAATATGAAAAATGTCAACAATATAATTATGTTATAAGGAGATGATAGCTTTATGAGTAAAGGCAAACTAATAATAGAGCCAAAAGCACCAAAGGGTGAAGATGGGTACACTACCTTTTCTATCAGAGTAAAAACTGAGCTGGTGGATAAAATTGAAACAATTACATCCTTATCAGGGCATTCAAGAAATGAATTGATAGGGATATTATTAGAGTATGCAGCGGATAATTGTGAAGTTGCAATTAAAGATAATATGAATTAGTAATATTGTTTTAGCAATGTATGAGGGTTTGTTTTTCGGGAGGTGTGTTGCACCAGTCGAGAGCCTCGACACGCATTTCGCGTGTTGAGGCTTTCTTTTTGTCCAAATGAATGCTCGCGATTAAGATATCCTAAATAAGCACACATGACAAAATTCCCATAGACGAACCATCGTCTATGGGAATTTTTCTGCATAAACTAAAAACTTTGCTCTGAAAACTCCCAAACCCATAAATATTAAATACTATCCAAAATCATGCCGATTGCCCCCACTGCTACCCAAGCTCTCAAAAACACATACAATTTCTTCAATTCGCATAAAGCACTCACTATCTTCAAGACTTTCATCTTCAATGATAGTCTTTATTTTTTGTAGTGCTTGATAACTTGCACATTCTACAATGTCAGCCATATTGATATTAAAATTTTCAAATCGCACTTCTACACTTTCTTTTTCTAATAGTTTTATTAGTATTTCTTTATATAAATCCATAATATACTCCTAATTATTTTTTAGACTATACTATCACAAATATATAAAAATTATAATACTAAGTATTTTTATAATTTCTTTTATATCTAATATAATAATACAAAGTGAGGTGATATTTTGTTTTCAGAACGTTTAAAGGTTGCAAGAAAGATGGCGGGTATCAGTCAAGTTGCATTGGCCGAGAGATTAAATGTAAGTAAGCAAAGTGTTAGCAATTGGGAAAATGATAATATTC
The DNA here is from genome assembly GCA_964371155.1 of uncultured Oscillospiraceae bacterium. Classification (GTDB taxonomy): domain Bacteria; phylum Bacillota; class Clostridia; order Oscillospirales; family Ruminococcaceae; genus CAYJEQ01. The sequence goes on from CAYJLI010000083.1 coordinate 5,387, forward strand.
AGCCCTCTATTGATGTTTTAATAAAAATTTCAAAGACCTTAAAAATATCTACGGACTATTTATTAGGCATTGATACTGAACAATACGGAAAATCCAGAGTAATTGATGTAAGTGGATTATCCGAAGAGAAAATATATCATCTGCAATTGATTGTAAATGACCTCCGTAATGAATAAGTTTGTTTTTCGGCAGGTGTGTTGCACCAGTCAGGATTTCCTTTTCTTTTAATCTTATGCATCCTTGCATCTATAAAAATGCCGACAAAGAGCGGCGGAATGGAGTGCCATTATGAAAAAAATCGAAAGCTTTTGTGTTAACCACATTTCACTCTTCCCAGGGATTTATGTTTCTCGAAAAGATAAGAGGGATAATGTATGCGTGACCACCTTTGATTTGCGCATAACAAAGCCAAATGACGAGCCCGCACTCGACACTGCCGCAATGCACACCATGGAGCATTTGGGCGCAACTTTCCTTAGAAATTCCGAGAAAAAGGAAGATGTGGTTTACTTTGGCCCGATGGGTTGCAAAACTGGCTTTTATCTTTTGATGTTCGGCGATTTATCCTCGGCTGAAATACTTGATATAGTTAAAGAAACCTTTGAATTTATCTCTACCTTTGAGGGCGAAATACCGGGTGCTACACCGAGGGATTGCGGAAACTATTCACTGCAAAACATAGACATGGCAAAATACTATGCAAAAAAATATCTCACCACTTTAAATAATAACCCACCACTTGAATATATGGACTAATTTAGCACATCTATATGCACCACCCAAATAACCCACTTAATTTTAATGCTCCCACCCCTGCATGACAGCAGAAGTAGGAGCAGACAGACTATCAAAAAACTCGCAAACTCAAAAATCTCTGCTGTATTGGCAGAGATTTTTGCTTGCAGTGTCACTTAAAACATGCAAATGGCGTTCATATACCATCGTATTACTCACTTATTCGCATGTTTAGTTCCTTGCCTTGCAAATTTTTTGATAGCCCGATTTATCATAGAGCCTTTTGATGAAAGTAGCTTAAAAACCCACCACAGGGGTTAGC
>CAYJLI010000084.1:0-6196 GCA_964371155.1 uncultured Oscillospiraceae bacterium
GGCAGTAGTTCTTCGGGTAATCCATTCGGGAAAAGCTGTGCCATCGCCCTCTTAATCCAAACATCAACGGGGAAGCACTCCACCCTGCCAAACCCAAAGAGAAGTGCGCAGTCCGCCACTTTCACACCCACTCCTGTAATTTTAATAAGCTCAGCTCTTGCACTGTCTAAATCAAGGTTTTGTATCTTAGCAATGTCCACCTCGCCACTACTCACTTTTTGTGCGGCGTCTATTATGTAGCGTGCCCTAAAGCCACTGCGCAGTGGTGCGAGGTCGTCGGGGGTGAGTTTTGCAAGTCTTTCGGCGGTGGGGAAGCTGTAAAACCCCTCATCTATCTCTTCGCCAAATTCACTGCAAAGCCTATCTATTATGCCCTTTATCCGCTTTATATTATTGTTTTGGCTTACTATAAAGCTGCAAAGCGCTTCCCACGGCTCCTGCTTTAGCACCCTTATACCCGGTGCAAATGTAATGGCTTTAGCAAGTGTTTCATTCTTTTTGCAAAGCTCTTTAATCACACTGTAATCCCTATCAAAATCAAAATATTCTTTCCAAATTTCATTGTAATCCTCTTCAGTAACTCCGTAAAGTGTAACATAATCGGAATTTTTTGCGATTTTGCAGAGCTTTCCCCTAACCACACCGCTAAAACTTCCATCATCATTTTCCCTCCAACGAAACGCCTGCCCACAGTCGAGGGTTTCGGCGAGGTCGAAGTCTTTTACACCACTTAATATAAAGGCAGTATTTTGCGAATTTAATCCCATAATTAATGCTCCTTTTTTAATTAAATATCAATAAATCAAGTAAATATTCTCCCATCACTCGCCCCACTAACAAGAGCAGGGAGGGAGATGGGAGAAATAAATAAAGTCCATTTGTTTAGATTGGGGAAGTCACCCTATTATAAAATCTATAAAGTTGGTCTTATGAAATCTGCATTTTCTGTTATTGCAACAGGCACTATCGCTTCACTCGGATCCATAAGTTTCGCCATAACCACATATCTTTGGTCGGCACTGCTGCCATATGCACGAGTACAGGTTGAAAGTGTGAGTATTTTATCGGAGCTGTTTACACTCACATCATAATTATGCAGGCTCCTTGCTTTTGCTTCGCTTATCACATTGCTCATATAATCCGAACTACCGTCGCTCACGATATAGTTAAAATCAATTTCCGTGTAGAATACTGCAAAAATCTGCCATACCATTTCAGTATTTTCGGTTGAGTAGTAGATATATGGAGTGTTTTGTGCAAAATCAAGATGATGGAATGACGCAAGTTGCGCAAACATAACATCGCTCGGATCACCTATTTTAGGGTTATTGGTGACATTAGTCCAGTTGTGACCATATAGGATATTATTTTTTGAAAGGCTTCGTCCACCTCCAAAATAGGTGTCACTATCCGCCCAAATTACACCGTTTTTATCCGCTTGTTTATCGTATCCGAGTGCTTCGTAATACAGATTGTCAGGCCCTACAACCACGGGATAATCAATATTTGTATTGGGTATTTTAATCCATCCCACTACATCGCTATTTTTTGCCTGCCATGAGGGAATATTCTCAACCCCAGAAGTGCCGATTGTTGCCGCAGTGTTTTTTGCAGTGTAAGTTTTTGCAGGTGCTTCTTCTTTTTCCACTGTCTGCGCTTCGGGCTCAGCGGCTTGTGAGGACTGTGCACCGCTTGCAGTTTGTGCAGCAGTACTTGGCTGTGAGGATGGTGCAGAAGCGGATACTTCTATATCGCCTGTCGCACTCGAATCATCGTCCTCCGCTTCGTTTTCGGGCAAGGCTGAGCTCATATCTTTTTGGGAGTTCTCCGCATTGTCCGACTCACTGCTTTGCTCCATCGAAGAAGAATTATCAGATGCAGTGATTGAATCGGCCGCTGTTACAGTGCTTAAAATAGAAAACATCGCCACCGACATCGAAACCACGCCTGCCATTATTACTGTCATCGTATATTTGTCAAGTTTATTAGTTGTTTTTTTGCCTCTAATTTTTTTCTTATTCAAAAAAATTACCTCCAAATCCACTCACCCCCAAGGGGGTATACATTATATATATAAGTGTTAATTTTTTGCACATATAATCGGGTGCTTTTTAAATTATAACATTTTTTTATACAAAATGAAAGAGTTTTGTAATAATTTTTGTTGGAAATTTTTATCAAATTAAATGTTTAAAGCTTATAATTTGCTGAAAAAAGTCTTTTAATGCATAAATAATGACTAATTGGAAACAAAATCCTATTGAAAAGTAACAAAATGTAATATATAATATGATTATGCCCGGTAGCAAAAGCAAAAAACTCTCCGAGAAATCGGAGGGGGGTATCCCAAATAACTAATAATTAAGGTTGTTTTGAGAAGATATACCGATTGATTTCAGATTATATCTAATAAAACACCTTATTATTAGCAGATGCCCTATAAAACTACATGGCAAGAAGCAGAATGCATTTGTAAACTAAAATTACAAATTGGAAACAAAATCCTATTGAAAAGTAACAAAATGTAATGTATAATTAAATTGTGCTCAGGAGATGAGCTAAAAACACTTTTTGGAGGAACTATTTATGAAAAAGATTTTTATAGCTTTAATGGCGGCTGCAACAGTTTTAAACACAGGCGTAATCGCATTTGCGGACACTACAAATAATGAGTTTGAAATATCTTTCGGTGCGGACGAAGAAACAGGCATCGTAGCAAGTGAAAATATAATCTTAACACCGGGCGAAACTTACAACTTCCCTATGATAGTTGATGTAAACGGTGGTTATATCCAGATAGAAAACAGTGCTAAGGACGATTACAAAATCATCGTTGATGACGAAAGGGGAAGTGCATCAATTGATTATGTAAAAGTAGTTGAGGGACAGGATGGTCTTGAGCTTGAAGTAGCGGTTGAAGCTGGCTGGCCTGCAAGCATTACCGATGTTGAGTATCAAATCAAGATGGATGCAAGAAATAGCGAAAATGCAGACATGGACGGCGCGATACTTTTCGGTACAGGGTACCCCCTTGCAGACGATAATGCAATTGCTGACCTTGACGAGGGCGATTATGTAGAAGTAGATCCTTCGGCTCCTGTTTACAGCGAATACCAGCTTGAAAATATATCCGATATCAACAACCACGATAGAGTGACATTCATGGGCGATAACTGGACTTATAATGTAAGTGTTGCAGGCAGAGATGCTGTAAACCTGCTTAATAATGACGACGCTATCGACGAAATAATCGAAGCATTTGACGAAAACGACTTCATATTCCTAAACTTCCCAGCAGGCCCTCAGTTTGGTAGGGGCACACTTGAAATCGATGTAACAAATGTAGAAGAAGCTTTTGGTGGCGAGTTCTTTATGTATCGTTACTACAAAGGTAAACTAACTCAGCTCGACTCTTCCTTTGATGCAGACACAGGTCTTATGAGCGTTTCCACAGGTGACCTTGGTCGTTTTGTAATCACAGATAAAGAAATCGAAGATGGGACAATAGTTGAGTACGGTTTTGGTGGCGTTGACAACCCTGACAACGCAGGCGTAACAACTGCACCTGAAACAACTAAGCCAGAAGTAGAAGAAGAAAAAGAAAACCCATCAACGGGTAGATAATAAAAAAAGCCCCCATGAGGGGGCTTTTTTTATTATAGTAGGGGCGAACCTGCGTGTTCGCCCGTGGTGACGCACAACCTAAAATAATACGACATTCCATCGCTGGGGAATTCACCACAATGAGCGAAAAAATTTTTATATCGTCTAATAGATTTTACTTCTCATAGCTCCATTTTACACCCTGTGGAGTGTCTTCAAGCACTATGCCCATTGCTTTTATTTTATCCCTAATTTCATCTGCAAGTTTAAAATCTTTATCTTTTCTTGCCTGAGCTCTTTGCTCTATTAAAGCTTCTACTTCGCTATCTACGGTTTTTGCACTGCGGTTGTAAAGTATGCCGAGTACATTTGTGATTTCGTCAAAGAGCTTTATTGCATATTCTATATCTGCTTGTGGTTTTGGGTTTGAGAGATAAATATTTATCTCTTTTACCATGTCAAATAATGCGGCAAGTCCGTCGGCTGTGTTTAAATCGTCGTCCATTGCTGTAATAAACTCTGCTTTGCCTGCATCGAGCTTAGCTATAAATGCTGTGGAAGCTTCGTTTTGTTCACCCTCGGCTATGGTTAGTGCATAATCCATATGGTCACGGCAGTTGCCAAGTCTTTCAAGTGCCGCCTTGCACTGCTCAATTACTTCATAGCTGTAATTTATCGGGCTTCTGTAATGCGCCTGAAGCATCATGTATTTTATCGGCTCATATCCGAATTTCTCCGCTACATCCCTTGTAGTAAAGAAATTGCCCAAAGATTTACTCATCTTCTTATTATCTACATTTATATAGCCATTGTGCATCCAGTATTTTGCATAATCCCCATCTGCACAGCATTCGCCCTGCGCAATTTCATTTTCATGATGTGGGAAGATTAAATCCTGTCCGCCGCAGTGAATATCAATGTTTCCACCCAAGTTTTTGCGTATCATTGCAGTGCACTCTATATGCCATCCGGGTCTGCCCTCGCCCCATGGTGAACTCCATGAAGGTTCATCCGGTTTTGCGTTTTTCCAAAGTGCAAAGTCAAGCGCATCTTCTTTTTGCTCGCTCACATCAATTCTTGCACCACTTTCAAGGTCTTCGAGAGGCATGTGTGAAAGCTTGCCATAGCCATCAAATTTTCTGCTTCTAAAGTACACATCGCCATCTTTTTCATAGGCAAATCCCTTTTCGATTAAATCGGAGATTACTTCTATAATTTCCTCAATGCTCTCAGTTGCCTTTGGGTGAATATCTGCATCACGCACACCGAGTCCCTTAGCGTCTGTCTTATATTCTTCTATATATTTTTCTGCAATATCGGAAAATGTAACACCCTCATCATTTGCACGATTTATTATTTTATCATCTATATCGGTGAAGTTCTGTGCAAATGTAACATCATATCCCTTGTACTCAAGGTATCTTCTTAAAGTGTCAAAAACACATATTGGTCTTGCATTTCCTATGTGAATAAAATTGTAAACAGTAGGGCCACAAGCGTACATTCTCACCTTGCCCTCTTCGATTGGTATAAATTCTTCTTTTTGCCTTGTCAGCGTATTATAAACTTTCATATGTTCCTCCTTTTGAAATTTATATATAATTTGTAAATTAAGCATCTTCCATGCTTGTGGATGGGGAAATGGCGGTCTCGATTTTTTATCACTTTATAGATTGCAAAAACCTATTGTGAAAAGCAGTCCTTATTTTTTATAACATAATTCACACCACTGATAACTGTGAGCAAAAGCACCACATACATCAGCACTAAATAAATTATAACACCGATATTCATACCATAATTATAACCACTCAAGTAAAGCCCGATACATATCCACACCATTTGTAATGCGGTTTTGTATTTGCCGAGCTTATCGGCTGCAATTACCTTGCCTTCACCTGCTGCGACAAGTCTTATGGAGGTAACTAAAAATTCCCTTGATATTATCGTCACTACAACCCATGCAGGGGCAATTTCTATCTCAACAAAACATATCATTGCCGCCGCTACTAAAATCTTATCGGCTAAAGGGTCCATGAGTATGCCAAATTTGGTAACAATCCCATCCCGTCTTGCAAGGTAGCCATCAAGCCAATCGGTGAGTGATGCTAATGCAAATATTATCAGTGCCACATTATAATAAAACATATCGGACTTTGCCATATACATAATCGCCACAAATATTGGCACAGCTATCATTCTGAGCATGGTGAGTTTATTGGGTAAATTCATGTAATGCTCCATTCCGCCGAAGAGTGTCGGCACTAAATAGTAATTAAATTTTGCGCCTATCATGTTTAACACTGGTGATAAGTGCGTTTTAGAAATTCACCATAGAGCGATATTCCTAAATGATTAGGGTGAGTTCCCTAAAGCGAACACGCTTGTAATGTGTAAATTTAGCTAAACACTGTGCATATCGCACACAATAGCTTCTGCACACAATTAAAGAATACGCAAAACTTCAAAAAATTTACACATGGAGAGTTCGCAGAATTTTTTATACCGCCAAAAGCACTGTAGCAAGGAAGGCCGCCGCAGTAATGCTCTCGCCTTACAAGGTGGGCTGACATAGGTATGGGGCTTTTGGGTA
>CAYJLI010000085.1:0-6106 GCA_964371155.1 uncultured Oscillospiraceae bacterium
ATAAAAGCAGATATGCCTCGCTTGGGTGATTTTCTCCCCCAAGCGTTGCGCTCTTATTATTTTAGCACTCAGCATAATAGGAGCAAAATTTCATTATTACCTTGTGCCGAAGCTGAGCGGCGGAATGGAGTATTTTTATGAAAATTGAAGAACTACTCGACATGATGGATGATATGCTTGACCGCTCGTGGTCACTGCCCTTTCCGGGGGGCAAGAGCGCAGTTGACATAGATAAACTGCGTGAAATAATCGACGATATAAGATTAAATCTCCCTGCACAGCTTAAAAATGCCAAGGCGATAGTGGCAAATCAAGAGGAGATAATCTACAATGCGCAAAAGGAAGCCGACGCCATCATTAAAAAAGCCGAAGACAGGGCACGTGCACTCATTTCAAAGGAAGATGTGGTAAAGGAAGCGCAAAATCAGGCTAATGACATGGTGTCGAGCGCCGCCACAAAGGCTAAATCCATAAGAAGCGCCACACAGGATTTTTCCGATCAAATGCTAAGGCATACCGAAGAAACGCTGATAAAATCACTCGGTGAAATAAAAGCGACAAGGCAACTTCTAAAAAGCACATATAATCAACAGGTAATGGGAAATATAAAACCAAGTGAAAACACTGAAGAATAATAGCGAAGTGAAAATTCTCACCTGCTAAAGAATTTTCACCACGCTTTCAATGGGCTTTAGCCTTTGAAAATTAAAGCATCATTCACTTTTTACTTTTAAGTTAGGGGAACATTTATGGCAAAGACAAATAAACCCACCGAATATGGCAACGATAGCATATCCTCGCTAAAAGGTGCCGACAGAGTGCGAAAACGCCCTGCGGTAATCTTTGGGTCGGATGGCATTGAGGGCTGTCAGCATTCGGTGTTTGAAATACTCTCAAACTCGATAGACGAGGCGAGAGAAGGCTATGGTGATAGGATTATCATCACTAAATACAAGGACAATTCAATTGAAATAGAGGATTTCGGCAGGGGCATTCCGGTTGATTACAACAAAGGCGAAGAACGCTTTAACTGGGAGCTTGTTTTTTGCGAGCTCTATGCCGGCGGTAAATACCAAAATAACGACGGCGAAAACTACGAATTCTCCCTCGGTCTAAACGGCTTGGGGCTTTGTGCAACACAGTATTCTTCAAGATATATGGATGTTGAGATATACAGGGACGCTAAAAAACACACCCTCCACTTCGAGCGTGGTGAAAATGTGGGTGGGCTTACTAAAGAGGACACCAAAAGAAAGCAGACAGGCTCTAAAATCAAATGGCTTCCAGACCTCGATGTTTTTACAGAAATTAATATTAACCCCGAATATTTACAGAGCGTAATAAAAAGGCAGGCGGTAGTAAATAAGGGGATTACTTTTGTGCTCAAAATAGAGGACAAAGAGGGCATGAAAGAGGAAATTTTCTGCTATGAAAATGGAATAGTGGATTATTTAGGCGAGCTTGCAGGGGAGGAAACTCTTTCCACTCCACAGTTTTGGCAGAGCGAGCGCCGTGGTAAAGACAGGGAGGACAAACCCGAATACAAGGTAAAACTCTCGGTGGCTCTTTGCTTTTCAAATAAGACAAACGGCACCCAGTACTACCATAACTCAAGCTTTTTAGAGTATGGCGGCTCGCCCGAAAAAGCGGTGCGTCAAGCTTTTGTAAGCCAGATAGACAGCTTTTTAAAGCAAAATAACAAATACCTAAAGAGCGAAAGCAAGATAACATATCAAGATGTGGACGACTGCTTAGTGCTTATCTCCTCCTCATTTTCCACCTATACTTCATACGAAAACCAGACTAAAAAAGCGATTACAAATAAATTCATCTACGACGCAATGACCGACTTTTTAAAGCATAATTTGGAAGTTTTCTTTATAGAAAACCCCGAAGAAGCAAATAAAATCGCCGATCAGGTGCTTATAAATAAGCGCAGTAGGGAAAATGCCGAAAAGACAAGGCAGACCCTTAAAAAGAAGCTCGCAGGCAATTTGGATATGACGAACAGGGTGCAAAAATTCGTTGACTGCCGCAGTAAAAACACCGATGTAAGAGAAATTTACATCGTGGAAGGTGACTCAGCTCTCGGCTCTTGTAAGCTTGGCAGGGATGCGGAGTTTCAAGCGATAATTCCTGTTAGAGGTAAAATCTTAAACTGCCTAAAGGCGGATTACGACAAAATCTTTAAAAACGACATCATCACCGATATAATTAAAGTGCTCGGCTGTGGGGTTGAGGTGAAATCCAAGGCTAATAAAGAGCTTGCAACATTCGACATGAGCGGACTTCGTTGGAATAAAGTTGTTATCTGTACCGATGCCGATGTGGATGGCTTTCAGATACGCACGCTAATTCTCACCATGCTTTACCGCTTAGTGCCCACACTCATCGAGGAGGGTTATGTCTATATAGCGGAGTCCCCACTATTTGAGATAAACTCCGATGGCAAAACCTATTTTGCCTACACAGAGCAGGAAAAGCAGAGAATTATCACCCTTATCGGGGATAAAAAATTCGATGTACAGCGCTCAAAAGGTCTTGGACAAAATGAGCCCGACATGATGTGGCTAACCACCATGAATCCTAAAACACGCCGTCTGATAAAGGTTTCCCCCACCACTGCTGAAAACACCTCTAATATGTTTGAACTGCTTTTGGGTGATAATTTGGCGGGCAGAAAAGAATTTATAGCGGAAAATGGGCATCTCTATCTTGAGCAGGTGGATGTGTCGTAAGAAAAGATAAAATTAGAGCTTTGTAGATGGATAATTAATGCGGGCAACTTAGGGTGGCTTCCCTAAGAAAGATATGCATGATAATTTTCTAAAATCACATGGCTAATCAAACATAATAAAGGAGGTGGATTATGCCACCGAAAAAGAAAAATGCCGAGGGCAAAAAGACTGCGGACAGCTCGGCATATATAGAAAACGCAGGCGTGGTGATAGAAGAGCCAATAACCGCCACCCTTGAAAAAAACTACATGCCCTATGCAATGAGCGTTATCGTTTCCCGTGCAATCCCCGAGATAGACGGCTTTAAGCCCTCGCATAGGAAGATTTTATACACCATGTACAAGATGGGACTCCTCTCAGGCAATAAAACAAAATCCTCAAATGTGGTAGGGCAGACAATGAAGTTAAACCCCCACGGCGACCAAGCTATTTATGAAACACTTGTCCGCCTTGCAAGGGGAAATGAAGCACTGCTACACCCATATATAGACTCAAAGGGAAATTTCGGTAAAAGCTATTCCCGTGATATGGCATATGCCGCTGCGAGATACACCGAAGTAAAGCTTGATAATATCTGCCGTGAGCTATTTGCCGATATTGATAGGGACACTGTTGATTTCGTGGATAACTACGACAATACAATGAAAGAGCCAACACTCCTCCCAGTGAGCTTCCCCTCGGTGCTTGTAAACTCCAATATGGGGATTGCTGTGGGTATGGCAAGCTCTATCTGCCCCTTTAATTTAGAGGAAGTTTGCGCTACCACCATCGAGCTTATGAAAAACCCTTCCCACGATGTGCTCACAACACTTAAAGCTCCCGATTTTCCAACGGGCGGCTACCTTGTTTATGATGCCGAGGTTATGAAGAGCATTTACGAGAGCGGCAGGGGTAGCTTTAAAGTGCGCTCAAGATATAATTATGATAAAGAAAACAACTGCATTGAGGTAACTGAAATCCCACCCACAGCCACCGTTGAAGTAATAATTGATAAAATTATTGAAAACGCAAAGGCTGGCAAGATAAAGGAAATTTCCGATATTAGGGACGAAACCGATCTAAAGGGCCTTAAAATCGCCATCGACCTTAAAAGGGGCACCGACCCCGACAGACTGATGGCAAAGCTATATAAGCTCTCCGCTTTAGAGGACAGCTTCTCCTGCAATTTTAATCTACTCATAGGTGGTTATCCGAGAGTGCTCGGGGTAAAAGAGCTTTTAAATGAGTGGATTGCCTTTAGGAAAGAATCCGTGCGCCGCAGGGTTTATTTTGATTTAACTAAGAAAAAAGAGAAACTGCATCTCTTAAAAGGGCTTGCAAAAATTCTTTTAGACATTGATAAAGCTGTTAAAATTGTTAGGGAAACAGAAGAGGAAAAAGAAGTTGTGCCAAATCTTATGATTGGTTTTGGCATAGACGAAATACAAGCGGAGTATGTTGCCGAGATAAGGCTGCGCCACCTCAACCGTGAGTATATACTCAAGCGCACCGCAGAGATAGACGAGCTTGCCAAAAGCATTGCGGACATGGAAGATATTCTCTCAAAAGAAAATAGGATAAAATCCATTATCACCGATGAATTAAAGGATGTAATTAAAAAATACTCCAAGCAGAGAAAGACAATGCTCATCTATTCCTCGGACGAAGAAGATGCCTTTGAGGAAGAGGAAGTGCCCGAATATGCAGTAAATCTCTTCTTCACAAAAGAGGGCTACTTTAAAAAGATAACACCGCTCTCGCTGAGAATGAGTGGCGAGCAGAAGCTTAAGGACGGCGACGAAATACAGGGACATATCGAAGCTAAAAACAGCTCCAAGCTTCTCTTCTTCACAAATATGATGCAGGTGTATAAATCCAGAGCCTACGATTTTGAGGACACCAAGGCGAGTGTGATGGGCGATTACATCCCTGCAAAACTCGGCATGGACGAGGGAGAATACCCCATCTATATGGCTGTCACCGATGATTATAAGGGGTATATGCTCTTTGTGTTTGAAAATGGCAAGGCGGCAAAGATAGAAATGTCCATCTACGAAACAAAGACAAAGCGCAAAAAGCTACTTGCCGCATACAGTGATAAAGCCCCACTGCACACCATAATGCAACTCACTGAGGACATCGAAATATTGATGATGGCAAATAATATGCGCTCACTCATAATGCACACCTCACTCATTGCACCGAAAACTACTAAAAACTCACAGGGCGTGGCAGTGATGACACTTAAAAAGAACACCCACCTCGACTCTGTAAAAGCATATGAGAGTGGAATGCTTGGCAATGAGCATAGATTTAGGGTGAAGAGCATCCCAGCGGTGGGAGCTTTCCCAAAAGAGGAAGATTTAGGGGAACAGCTTACATTTTAGATGTCTTGCAGAGGCTAAAACTTAAAACAACATCAAAATTCATAAGGTTGTAGTTTAAAACAAGTTTCAAACTACAACAATCTAAACTAAATAATGCTCTCATCATTCCTTTCACTTCGCATGGTAGGAGCAAAATATTTCATAAAATTTTGTGCCGTGCGAAGCGGCGGAATGGAGCATTATTATGGCGGATTATAAAGCTATGTACTACTATTTAGCAGGTAGAATGGCAACGGCTGTTGAAGCACTTGATGCAACTACAATTGCACTTGCTACAATTACCGAAAAGATGAAGCAGGCTCAGCAAGAGACCGAGGAGATGTTTATGAACAGCGAAGAAACTGTAATAAACATTATAGAGAGCAAAACTAAAAATAGTTAGCAATAATCCCGATTATCTACCACAAATCATAAAACCCCCACCCTACACTTAATTTAAGTATAGGATGGGGGTTTATCTCGGGTGTGATTATAATTTTTGGCTCTTGCAAAGTGAATAAATACCGCCAGCTAATGTAGCGATTAGAAGTATTATCCATATTACTAAGGCGGTAGTATCGTTTGATATGCCTATTGAGAGCCCTGTAATGCACCACAAAATAGCAAGTGCAATCATCAGGATACCCTCGCTTCTTCGTGCAGATTTAGAACTCTTAGCAAAACAGCCAATGATATAGCTACCCAAAAACAAACTAATAATAAAGCCACTAATGGCAAACTGAAAATATTGCTGTAATAGATAGCTTTCCCATCCAGACTGACTAAATATCTTTGTGCGTATATCAAAGCTACTGATGGTAATAAAATCCTGAACCCTAAACCATAGGGAGATAAAAAGCATAACAACACCGAATAGCACCAACCATTTATGCTGTGGTTTTTTCCAGTAACTAAAAGTTTCTTTTTCTCTCATAATATACCTCCTTATTGTATAAATAATCTGTAGGATAAAGATAACTATAAATCTAAAATAAAGCAATGGGAGCACAAAACCGCCTTTTA
>CAYJLI010000086.1:0-5938 GCA_964371155.1 uncultured Oscillospiraceae bacterium
CGCTTCGCTTTCAACGCTTCGCTTTTCATCGCTTCGCTTTTCAACGCTTCGCTTTCAACGCTTCGCTTTCAACGCTTCGCTTTTCTCGGCTTCGCCTACTTATTCATGGGGCTTTGCCCCATACCCCACGATTTTTTGTAAAAAATCGAGTAAAACTTCATTTTTTGCTATTCATTTTTCATTTAAAAAATCCCTCATCGCTTCTTTTTAAGGCTCTGCCCTCTTTTTTCCCTGCCACAGATTTGATAATTCCCAAGCTCGTCCACAGCATATTTTTCTATCGATAGAAGCTTCTTTATCCCCTTGCCCCTGAGAGTATATGCATTGTCGTGGGAGATTATCGCTATCGATGCAGTGAATATATCGGCACCCCTGTAATAAAACAGACCCTCGTTTAAGCTCTTAACCTTGCTCAAGGTGGAGCTTTTAAATGTGGCAGCTAACTTAATCGGTTTTTTAGCAGTTATTTTTATAAGGTCATTTGGGTATAGAGAAAAAAGAAAATTTTCCTCCTCCATCTCCCTCCATTGCTCGAATGGTTTTGTAGCCACACAGGCTTTTGTAGGCAAAGTGGGTTTTATCATATCTGCGGCATATATCGGAATAAAATAATACCCCTCTCCCTCAACATGATATAGGTCTATGCGAAGCATATCGCCATTGGAGGCTATGCCACTATTTACCTCAACGCCAAGGCTCATCTTTTCGGTAATCTTTACCTTTTTTACAAGGGGAGCAGTTCCTCCGCATGGTGTCGGCTTATATACAGGCTCCTCAAAAGCCTTTACGGCATCCCCGTTTGCAGATATAAGCTTATTAAGCAATAATTCATATAGCAGTCTGTCGTCCTGTGGGTTGTAGTAATTTTCTATGGCGTCAGCATTTTTGTTTAGCCTTAAAGAGGTTAGCGGAACTTTTTTAACATATCCACTTAAAGTTTTGCTCATAATGGTTTCTTTGTGGGCGGAGCCGGTTAATTTTTTTCGCTTCATTCGAGATACAAAAAAGGGTTTGATTTTACTTATATCAACCTCGGAGTAGCTTTGCAGTGGATATTTTATCAAGAGTTCACTCGGATTTTCCGAAAATCTATACTCCACCTCCCTGCGAAAACCCTGCCATGGTTCTGGAAAAAAAGGCGAATGCAGTGGCATGGCATCTTTATTATTGGTGGAGTATTTAGTTTCGCAAGCGTTTAAATATTTTGTGACCCTCTGTATTGTCCCCTCTGAAATACAACTAATTACCACAGCATCAACAGCGTGGTGCAAATCGCCATTTTCACGAATTTTTGATATCCCCCACCGCCTGCGCATATATGCGGTTATTCTTCCCGAAACGGATTTTACCTTCTTTTTACCGCTGTAAGTAGCGTCGAAAAGCAAATTGTCGTTTATATAATTAAGCATGAATTTTGTGATTTGCTTAGTGTCGTTTAAATTCCTCTCCCTTGCTTTTAAAAAATCTTCCTCGGATAGCCTTTCCTTTAAAAGCTTATCCCTTTTGTTTTTATTTTTCACATTGCTATTTACCCAAAGCTTAAAGCGCTCCTTGTCGGATAGATAATCAAGGGGGAGGCGGTTGCCCTTTTCACGGTTTGCATGAGTGCGCACCAAGACTTTATTATTATAGCTATCATCAAAGGTGAGGCTGTAAGGGAGGATGTGGTCTATATCACAATAACCCACCTCAAAAATGCGCTCTAAGGCGAGTGCGGTGTTTGTATAGGGGCAAATTCCCCCCTGCTCCCTAAAAAGCCTCAATCTAATTATATCGGTGACAGTTGGCGATATCACTCCAAACTCTTTTCTCAAAAACTCTTTTTCCTTTTCGTTATTCCTCCTATTTTCTTCCTGCTCTTTTTCCATCTTTTTTCTTTCACTAAAACTTTTAGACACTTCCCTTCCCACCTCTATGCAGACAATGGCAGGACTTCCATAAATAGCTATAATTTTATTGATAACTTTAATAGCTTGGGAGATGGCACGCTTTACCACGGGGCTTGTTATTTCGGGCAAATCGGGCGGTAGTGGTGGTAGGAATTTATTTTTAACTATGCCACAGTGAGCCTTAAAGTCATATCCTGCAAGCTCACAAGCTTTGCTGTATTTATATCCTTTTTCTAAGAAAGGATTAATTTTTCTCATCGCCTTCACCGAGAGATGGGCTACATTTCTAAAGGGGGAAAGCGCAAGGCAAGCCTCTATTTCCTCATGCGTAAGCCCTGTTTTTAAAAGCTCCTCCCGCAAACTGTTTTCGCTTTTAAATACTGTGAATATGCGGGCAATTTCGTCCCTGTCGCTGATGGATATCTGCTCAATATAGTTTTTGGAAAGCACGGAAAACGCTTTTTTCATGCGGTGATATGCCTTTAAAAACTCAAAAGGCGATTTTTCGACCTCGCAAACATCCCTCCCATCATATGTGAGCATATTAAATCTCTCTTCATCAGCAAGCGCAAGCAGTTTGCGGATGCGGCTGTATTTTAATTCACTCACACTGTGGGCGGCAGCAATTATAAGGTGTCGCTCAATGTCGGTAAGTGCCCTACTGCGAGCTAATCCGTCTATAATGTTGATGTTGTTTACCTTTTGCATTAGTATAAACATCTCCGCCGTATAGCTTGCTTTCACAGCCCTCGGCTCATCTTTTTCAAAGCTACACCTGCCAATCATTTTTTCTATTTGATTGCCGGCATACTTGCTTTCACCGCCGGGGCCCTCTTCAAATGAGCGTTGGCAGAGGGCAATATCGGTGTATTCTTTTTCGAAGTCGCTGTCGGCATAGGGGTTTTTAAAACTGCGTTGCAGCTGAAAAATTATCCCCATTTCTTTCGCTATCATATCACGGCTAACGGCGTTATTATACCTCTCGCTTTTATTGCGCTTAGCAAGTAGGAATTTTTCGTCCTTATAGAGCATTTCTCCCACCGTGCGGTAGGCATTTTTTATCATAAGCTCTTCATTTATTAATGCACAGGTGTATACCTGCCCAATCTCTTTATTGGTGGCGATTTCTTTATATGTCGATTTAAATCCCCGCCTTTTTGCCAGATGCACTAAAAGTCTGGCAAACTCCTCCCTGCTCAGTCGCCTTTGCAGAGCTTCGTATCTCACCTTATAAATATCGGAAAGCCCACCCCTATTATAGAGCTTTTCAAGCTGTGATTTAGTTATAATATTTTTTCGCTCCATTAAGCTTTTTATCCTATCAAGCCTATGTACCCTACGCCTACTCCTTCGCCTTGCCGCCCTTGCTTCCCGTCGTGGGAGCGCAAGGGAGCTACCGTCCTTGGGATTTTCCGCCGCATCAAAAATTCTACTGCCAGCGGTAATAATCCTTATCGGCTCGCCCTGCATATTAGTTTCAAGGACGGAGTATCCCACCGAGGTGATGCCAAGGTCAATTCCAAGTCGGTACATAAAAAAAGCCCTCCTAAAACAGCAAAAGACACTATACCACCTGGCACAGTGTCTTACTCACGGCACACTGTTTTCACAGGGCCTTATTGTAGAAACCTTTTAAGCCTTGGTATGGTATAAGACTTATCAGTAACACGAGTTTATCATATTGATTAATATATGTCAACGAATTTTATAGAATTTTAGAATATATTGTATATTATTCATACAATTGGTAGAAAAATGCTAACAGTTTGTTGAAATTATCCCCCCATTCCACTCGGCATCTGCTGCGAAGAGATTAAAAAAAGGGGGCAAAATTAAATTGGCGATTATATCCGAATTTGTGAATGAAATTTGCAGATACTTTTACTATATAGCTCTTGATTTTATCTGAAAACATGGTAAGATTATAAAGAACGAACATTCCGTCGTTTTAAGGATGATTATGCAATATGCGGCGGATTTAACACAACATTTTGAAATAATAACCGCCTAATATACAGGGAGTAATAATAAATGAAAGATAAATTCGTACTCAAATCGGAGTATAAGCCAACGGGTGATCAGCCGTCTGCGATAGATAAGCTTGTAAACGGGTTAAACGAGGGCATGAGCGAGCAAACACTGCTCGGGGTAACGGGCTCGGGCAAGACCTTTACGATGGCAAACATCATAGAGAGGGTAAACCGACCCACCTTGATACTCGCCCACAACAAAACCCTTGCGGCACAGCTTTGTGCGGA
The DNA here is from genome assembly GCA_964371155.1 of uncultured Oscillospiraceae bacterium. Lineage (GTDB taxonomy): Bacteria > Bacillota > Clostridia > Oscillospirales > Ruminococcaceae > CAYJEQ01. Next base: position 4,148 of record CAYJLI010000086.1, read on the forward strand.
GTTTAAGGAATTTTTCCCCGACAATGCGGTGGAGTATTTTGTGAGCTACTACGACTATTACCAGCCCGAGGCATATATAGCCCATACCGACACCTATATAGAAAAGGACAGCGCAATAAACGACGAAATCGAAAAGCTCCGCCACTCGGCAACCTCCTCCCTATCCGAGCGCAGGGATGTTATAATAGTGGCGAGTGTTTCCTGCATATACAGCTTGGGCGACCCTATCGACTATCGTGACATGGTAATCTCACTGCGAAATGGCATGGAGAAAAACCGTGATGCACTGCTAAAAAAATTAGTGGAAATCCAGTATGAGCGAAACGATATAAACTTCATCCGAGGCAAATTCAGGGTGCGTGGCGATGTGGTGGAAATCTTCCCCGCATATCTAAGCGATACTGCCTACCGTGTGGAGTTTTTCGGCGACGAGATAGACAGACTAAGCGAAATTAACCCACTCACGGGGCAGGTAAAAAATGTGGTCAGCCATTTGGCGGTATACCCTGCCTCACATTATATAGTGCCCAGAGAAAAGATGCTTACCGCACTGGACGAAATCAGAGAAGAGTGCGACGAAAGAGTTAAATTCTACAAGGAAAATAACCGCCATATAGAAGCACAGCGCATAGCCGAGCGCACTAATTACGACACTGAAATGCTAAACGAAATTGGTTTCTGCAAAGGTATAGAAAACTACTCAAGGGTGCTCTCGGGCAGGGAGCCCGGCAGTACGCCCTTTACTTTGTTTGACTATTTCCCCGAGGATTTTATATTTTTTGTGGATGAAAGCCATGTTACCCTGCCACAGGTTAGAGGGATGTTTGCAGGGGATAAAGCACGCAAGGACAATCTGATTGAATACGGCTTTAGGCTTCCCTCAGCGCTCGACAACAGGCCGCTGAATTTCGACGAATTTTACTCAAAGCTAAATCAGACGATATTTGTAAGCGCCACCCCGGGCAAATTTGAGCATGAGCACAGCGCTCAGATAGCCGAGCAGATTATAAGGCCGACGGGACTGCTTGACCCCGAAATCACGGTAAAACCAGTGGAAAATCAGATAGACGACCTCTATTCCGAGATAAATATTCGCACCGCTAAGGGCGAGAGGGTGTTTGTCACCACACTCACCAAAAAGATGGCGGAAGATTTAACCGACTATATGAAAAACTTAGGTGTAAAGATAAAATATATGCACCACGATATAGACACAATGGAGCGAATGGAGATCATAAGGGATTTGCGTTTGGGTGAATTTGATGTACTTGTGGGGATAAACCTACTGCGTGAGGGGCTTGACATTCCAGAGGTTTCATTAGTTGCGATACTTGACGCCGACAAAGAGGGTTTTCTCCGCTCGGAAACTTCGCTCATCCAAACAATAGGCAGGGCGGCGAGGAATGAAAACGGACAGGTAATCATGTATGCCGACCAAGTTACAGGCTCGATGGAGAGGGCGATGGCGGAAACACTTCGCCGCCGTGAAATACAGATGAAATACAACGAAAAGCACGGCATAACCCCGACTACGATTAAAAAGGGTGTGCGTGACATCTTAGAAATCTCAAAGAGTGACGATGGCAAGCTCACCAAGGGCAAAAAGCTGTCACTAAGAGAGAAGAATGCCTTGATAGAGAAATGGACAATGGAGATGAAAAATGCGGCAAAACTGCTTGAATTTGAGCATGCGGCATATTTAAGAGATAAGATAAATAAATTAAGAGAAAAATAAAAAAATTAAAGTTTTACTCGATTTTTTACAAAAAATCGTGGGGTGTGGGGCAAAGC
>CAYJLI010000087.1:0-2658 GCA_964371155.1 uncultured Oscillospiraceae bacterium
GGTCTTCTCTTAAAAGGTCGATTAATCTTTTGCTATCTTCTACTTCTATCGAAGTTGCTTTTTTATTTAAGGTGAAATTTAGTTTCATTGTGTTCTATCCTCTCTTTGCTAAATACTCGCAGATTACATCCGGGCTCATTGGTATTGTGCTGATGTCACTGTCGAGTGCATTGTTTACAGCTCCCATTAGAGCGGCTGCCGGTGGAACATTACAAGCCTCACCAATTGATTTAGAATCATATGGGCCTTCACAGTTTCCGTCTTCAATGAACGCAACCCTTACAGAAGGAGCTTCGTATGAATTAAACACATGATAGTCTTTTAGTCCTCCAAAAGGAACACCATTTTTGCGGTATTTAATATGCTCGCTCAGTGCCGAACCTGCTGACATCTGTACTGCACCCTGTGTCTGAGCTACGCAGATTTCCCTGTTAATAGCCTGACCGATATCGAGTACAGAAACAAAATCAAGCACTTTTGTCATACCAGTGTAGGTATCAACTTCAACATATGCAAAATTTGTGCCTGCAACAATGTCGTTCTGGGTTGGGGTGTGATTGAATGTTACAAATATTTCAGCCTGATATAGCTGTTGTGATTTTCTCACAAGCTCGGTGAAAGGATATCCGATTTCTCTATTTGACTTACAGTAAACAAATTTACCTTCTGTTTCAACATCGTTTATATCCACACCCTCAAGGTCTGCAAAGTGCTTTTTAATTCTCTCTTTTAGAGCTACCGCCGCACCGTAGGTTGCTTTACCAACGGTTACAGTAGTTCTACTTGAGTAACAACCAAAATCGAATGGTGTTACATCAGTGTCGCCCTCTTTGATCTTGATGTCGTCCACATCGAGGCCTAAAGTTTCAGCGGCGATCATTTTAAATGCTGTTACTGTACCACAACCATGGTCATGAATTGTAGCATTTACGCTTACAGTTCCGCTCTCTGTCAGACGCATGTCAACCCTTGCAAAGTCGGATTTAAATGGATAGAATCCACTTACATGGCCAGAGGAAGCAACGCCTATACCCCTTTTATAGCGGGTGTTTTCAGCGTTAAACTTAGCAACTTCTTCTTTTTTGCCATACCAATCAAACATTTCACAACCCTTTGTGAGGGTTTCTTTTGTTTTAAGGTTATTTAGGGATACATTGTATTTTATATCAATAGTGTATGGCTCTTTAGCATTTTTAAGCCTTAGCTCATATGGATCCATACCAAGCTTTTTAGCCGCAATATTTACATTGTGCTCCATAATTGTATTTGCTTCGGGAGCTGTCCAACCTCTGAATGCACCGCTTACGATTGTATTTGTAATGGTAGTTCTACCATCGTATTTAACACTCTTTATCTCATATGTTTTAGAGAACTTTGTACCTAAAGTGTTTAGATAGTTTACAGAGTTGCCCACATATGCACCTGCATCAAGTGTAACATCACAATCAACATTGCACATTGTACCATCTGGCTTATAATCAACCTTCATAACAGCATCAATAGGCGAACGGCTATAAGTGGAAACTATTGTTTCGTTTCTGTTGTAAACAAGCTTTACTGGTCTGCCCGTTCTGATAGCAGCAGCAGCCGCAACAGGCTCAAGCACCCATTCCTGCTTAGCGCCGAATGAGCCACCCATTGTGGTTTTTACAACTCTGATTTTATTAAAGTCCATATCAAATATGGTTGCAAGCTGTGTTCTGATACCGAAAACTGCTTGGTTTGGCGAGAACACTTCAAGCTCTTTTGTGTATTTGTTATAGGTGGCTACACATGCATGGGTTTCCATACACAGGTGATTAATCCTTGAAAGATGGATTGAGCTTTCAACTGTGATTAAATCGTCGTCCGTACATACTTCACCCACTGTGAAAGGATCCGCCTTTAGCACTGCACCCTCTTTGTGAACATTGTCTATAATGCCGGTGAGTGTTTCCTGTGCTGTAAGTGCAAATGGGTATTCTTCATACTCCACTTCTATAAGAGAAACTGCTTTTCTTGCTATTTCCTCTGTTTCAGCAATTACACCTGCCACACGGTCGCCCACAAAGCGAACATGCTCATTAAATATTCTTTCGTTGAAGATGATTGGTCTTGCTGGCGGTACATTATGCACTGGTTTTTGCAGAATATTCTGCCCTATCTGTGTGTGATAACGGCTGTAAGTATTATGCTCAAAATTGAAGCAGTCAATAATATCAACTACACCTTCAAGCTCAAAAGCCTTTGAATAATCAAGTTTTTTAACCTTACCATGTGGTATGGTGCTAAATAAAATTGCCATATGAAGCATTTTATCAAGCTTCATGTCCCCTGCATAAATAGCTTTTCCGCTCGCTTTGAGCTCAGCATCATGGATGGGATAAGTAGTGCCTATATGTTTCATAATTTTCCTCCTTGGTTGAAATATTAGCGAAAAAATGCATATCTCAACATATTCCATCATATTTTAATGAATTATCATATTAAAGTGTGTGCGCGGTAAGAATATGTTTTAATATTTGAATCCGTATTATCGTTACACGATACACCATAATTATACTCTAAAGAATTTGCAGTGTCAACGAAAGTGAGATGTAAGACATTTATTTTAATTAAAAATAAGAAGATTGAATAATTGGATGTATACATTATTGTATACATCCAACAAAATGAAGC
>CAYJLI010000087.1:2758-5735 GCA_964371155.1 uncultured Oscillospiraceae bacterium
CTGCCGTCTCGGTACATTACCTTAGCCACAACTCTCTCACCTGTTTTAATAGGGTTTGCAATTCCTGTGAGCTCCTCTGCAATTTCCTTTAGCTTTCCGATTTCCACAATCGGAAGCCCTGCTTTTACAAGGCTTTCTTTTAGCTCACTTCTTGCAGGATTTACCGCTATACCATGCTGTGTAACAAGCACATCCACTGTGTTTCCTGGTGTGGTCACACAGTGCACCTTGTCCACTACAATGGAAAGTCTTGCACGGCTGAGTGGTGCTACTATCATTGTAATTTTTGCACCTGCGGCGGTGTCGCTATGGCCTCCAGAGCCACCCATAATATAGCCGTTTGAATCGGTGTGAACATTTACATTGAAGTCGGTGTCTATCTGTGTAGCTCCGAGTATTACCACATCGAGGCTGTCCACTGCGGCAGAGCTCGCTGTTGGGCTTGCATATCTCATTGAGGATACTTCCATATGCTTTGGATTATTCTTTATAGATTCCACTGCACCTAAATCAAAGCACTGCACATCTATAAGCGCCTCAAAGCATCCCTCATTTAGCATATCCACTAAATAACTTGTGATACCGCCGAGTGCAAAGCTTCCTTTTATGCCTTTTTGTATCATCAAATCTTTTAAGTATTTTGCGGCGGCAAGTGAAGCTCCTCCCGCACCTGTTTGGAAAGAAAATCCGTCTTTTAAAAGCCCTGAATGCTCGATTACATCCACCGCATACCTTGCTATTGCAAGACCTACGGGGTCACGGGTTATCTTTGTTGTGCCTGACACTATTCCAGATGGGTCGCCGATTTTCTCCACTTCTACCACATGGTCAACATATATCTCTTCTATCGAATAGTCGATAAGTGGGTATGGCACGATATTATCGGTGATTACAACTACTTTCCCAGCCGCCATGGCATCTGGGAATGCATATCCCATAGAGCCGCAGGCGGAAACGCCGTATTTACCCGAGCAATTGCCCATTGGGTCGGCTGTTGGTGCGGCGATAAACGCTACATCAATGGGACTTTCACCGCTTAAAATAGCCGCTGGTCTGCCGCCGTGACTTCTAAATATAACAGGCTTATCCATTATGCCCTCGGAAACTACTTTTCCAAGTTTTGCGCCCATGTAGTTTGTTTCAATTTCAGTTACCACGCCATTTTTGATGTGATCTATCAGTGGTGCATGGACATCAAATAGTGAGCTTGCATTAATCTTTATATTCTTTATTCCAAGCTCCGCCACTGCTTCCATAACCATATTAAGCACATGGTCGCCGTTTCTTAGGTGGTGGTGGAAGGAAAGTGTCATTCCATCTTTTACACCTGCGGCTACTACCGCTTCTTTAACAGAATTAATCATCTTATTCATTTACAGCACCTCCGCTTATAGCCTTAGCCATCTCGATAACTTGTCTGGCACGCTCGACTATTGGCGCATCTATCATCTTGCCATTTAGTGAGACAACGCCTTTACCCGCCGCTTTTGCTTCTTCTATAACTTCAAAAACTCTGTAAGCGTATTCGATTTCTTTCTCTGTTGGGCTAAAGACTTTGTTTATTCCAATTACATGGCGTGGGGAGATGGACGCCTTACCGCTAAAACCCATCGATTTTGCAACTTCCGCATCGTGAATGAGCCCTGCATCGTCGTCAACATCGGTGAACGGTGTGTCGTAAACCTCGACCCCAGCAGCCCTTGCCGCTGTAACAAGACGGCTTCTGCTGTACATTATCTCAGCACTTTCCTTTGTGCGAATACATCTCATGTCAGCGGTTAAATCTTCCGCACCTAAGAATAGTCCCTGCACCCTATCGCATGAAGAAGCTATCGAAAATGCATTTTCCACACCCATGGTGGTTTCTATTAGTGGCACAAGCTTTACAGTGCCCACATCCATGCCATGCTCTTTTTCAAGCTCGGTTATATATTCATCTATTTCGGTTACATCTTTTGCAGTGTTTATTTTAGGGGGTAAAATCGCCGCAGGTTTTAATGGAATAATCTCTTTTAAATCGTCTTTCCAGTAGGAAGTATCGATAGAATTAATTCTCACTATAACTTCGCTTCTTTTAAACTTAAGTGTTTTAAGTGCATTCCTCACCAAAATTCGAGCAGAATCTTTCTCGGTGGGTGATACTGCATCTTCTAAATCTATTATAATACTGTCAGACCCAAGCAAATCCGCATTAAGTAGCATACCGGGATTGTTGCCGGGGAAAAATAACAAACTTCTTCTCATTATGCTCTACCTCCTGCCGCTCTAAGTATAGCTGTTTCCATTCTTGCCTTTATTACAAAGTCCACAGCGCCTCTGTCGTTTACATTTACCAAAGCATTTTCCACACCGAATTCTTTCAGTGACTCCCTAATGGTTTTTTCAATAGCTTCGGCGAATTGATTGTAGACAATTGATTTTATCTCGACAGTTATGCCGTTTTCTGCTGGAGATATTTCCACAAAAATGTCGTTCGACTCAATAGTACCCGCCACTGCTTTTGCCACTATCTTCATATGTAACACTCTCGCTTTCTAATTATTTAGTGATAATCAGGACTCATTTCAGAGATTTAGCTCACTGCATACTGCGCTGATTAGCACGACAATTCTTATATTTCTTACAGATATAATTATACACAAAATTTTAAAAAATAAAAGGGTGTTGTTGCAAAGACTTCATTTTTTTAGTTTATAGTCATAAATACTACATTTTTAGCTTTTTTAATATTCAATATGCACAAAATATTTATCACTTATATCCTTTAAAAGAGTGGTAAAATGCGCCTATTTGGGGTGAAGAATTGTCTTTGCATATCTGCCACGATGTTTAAGCTTTTGTTGATTTTGCTTTTTTATTAATATATAATGGTTGTGGAGATTATTTATATTTTGTGTAGCGAGTAAATGGTGAAAAATGAAGTTTTACTTGATTTTTTTCAAAAAATCATGGGGTATGGGGTGAAGCCCCATAAATA
>CAYJLI010000088.1:0-5705 GCA_964371155.1 uncultured Oscillospiraceae bacterium
CTGTGAGGATAGTTTTTTTAATATTTTATTTAGTATCCAATAAGTGTTGCACCTATTAGAAGTGCACAAGCAGCTATGAAGATGATTATAAGGTATTTCCAAATGAATTTAAACCATACATCAAAGCTGATTTTTCCGCAAGCAAGGCAAGCAATTAGAGCTCCCATAGTTGGGAAAGCAAGGTTACTTAAGCCGTCACCGAACTGGAATGCAAGGATTGTAATTTGTTTGCTGATGCCTGTGATTTCTGCAAGTGGCATAAGTATTGGCATTGTTACAAGTGCCTGACTGCTTCCCGAAGGAACAAAGAAGTTGATTATAATCTGCACGATGAACATCGCAATACCTACAACCGCCGACGGAAGTACACTTACAACTTCTGATAGATAATACACGAATGTGTCTATAATCAGGCCGTCTTCCATTACTATGGAGATGGCACGAGCGATACCGATAGCCATAGCCGCAACGAATACTGTTTGTGCGCCTGCAAGCATTTTATCCGCTATTTCACCACTTTTAAATCCAGCAATAATACCACAGATAATACCGCAAATTAGGTAAACAGCGGACATTTCAGTTAGTCCCCAACCCCATTGGAGTGAGCCGATTACCACTAAGAATATTGTGATTATGAATGTGAGTAGTACAAGCTTTCTTCTGCCTGTAAATTCTAATTGCTCTGAGAGATTTACACCTAAATCATCGGTGTTCATTCCGTAGCAATAGCTGCGTGTTGGGTCTTTTTTAACCTTTTCAGCGTAGTTTACAATATATGCAATTGTAATCACCGCAAATACCACCATGGTGAAGAGTCTGTACTCAATGCCCGAGAATAGTGGAAGTCCGCCGATTGCTTGCGCATTACCAACAGTCCACATATTTGTAGGCCCAGCCGCCCAACCAACTACATCGGAAACAATTACTACCGCAATACCGGTGAGCACATCATAGCCGAGCATGAGCGCAATACCTATACAAATGGGCACAAAAGGAATTACACCTTCAAGCATCGAGGGGAAAGCACCGATAAACACGAAATAGAGTATAAGTGCTATAAGTATGTATTTACTACCCTTATCGCCGAGCTTCTTAGTCATGCCAACAACTGCCGCTTTAATAGCACCTGTGCTGTCTACAAGTCCAACTGCCGCACCGATTGTGAATATCATCGTGATTAGTGCAACGCCATTTGAAATACCTCTTGGAATGGATTCAAACATCTCCATAAAGCCCACTGGCTTTGATTCTACATATTGGAAGCTTCCTGGAACTACAACATTTCTGCCATCAACCATTTCACGGGTGAATTGACCTGCTGGGACAATCCATGTAAGGATTGTAATCAGTGCTAAAATTCCACATAGGATTACAAATGCATGAGGAAACGCTCTTTTTTTCTTAGCTGTTTCTTTTTTTACTTCATTGTTTGTATTGTTGCTCATTTTTTTACCCTCCGTTTAAAAAATCTTAGTATGCAAACTCTGCCCACATATATAATTTAAATATGCCCTATTCTGATATTAACATTTTAGTGCTTCATCAGACTAAAAAGCTTGCATGTATACATCTTATCAAAAATATAGGAAAAAATCAACAAAATGCGACTGTCGTTTTGCTAAATTGTAGTATTCGACAAAGTTTTTGACTAATTTATGAATAATAATTGACATTTTTACACTTGTGATTAGACACAACTACCCACTTTTCTGCCACATCTAATCAAAAAAACGCAAAGACAAAACATTTACATATACAAAGGATATACTTATTCTCCCATAAATCTAATATTCCCATGCCACCTCCGATGGGGCAGGGGAATATCTTTTCTGTGATTAATGTAATAATTTCTATTCTCAAACAGACCTTGCCTATAAATTAAAAGTTAGAAGCTGTGGCTTTTAATTTTCCTCAAATAACGCTTCATAGGATATGCCAAAAACCTCGGTAAAAGCTTTTGCTTCATAATCTGCAACAAATCTTGTCCCACTCTCTATTCTTAAAATTGTGAGGTCGGAAAAATCATATCCTAAGAGTTGTAATTTTTCTGATAGCGCCTTTTGTGTCATATTATTTAATTTGCGAAAAGCTTTTACATTTTTTCCTATCAAATTTTTAGAGCCTTTATGCCAATATATTTTCATAGTACACCTCAAAACTTCTAAAGCTTGAATTTTAGTAAATTACTAATAGCATTGCCATCCATGCAAATAACCTTCCACACTCTAAAAATGGGTAATTACCATCATAGCGGTAATTACCCATTTAAATTTACTATTTCACTCTTAGCCTTCGATAATCATCTTTGTATCTCTTGCAATGAGTAGCTCTTCGTCAGTTGGGATAACCCAAGCTTGAACCTTAGAAGTATCAGTGCTAAATTTCGCTTCTTTTCTTGAAGCGGATTTGTTCTTTTCAGGACAAATTTCAAGACCCATGAACTCCATATTGCTACAAACAGCTTCACGAAGTAGGTCGGCATTTTCGCCTATACCACCTGTGAATAGAATAGCATCCACACCGCCCATTGCTGCCGCATAGCTACCGATGTATTTTTTAACTTGGTAGTATAGAATATCGAGTGTGAGCTGTGCTCTTTCGTCACCTTTTTCAGCCGCAGCTTCAATTTCACGTGCATCACTGGAAATGCCTGAAACACCAACGAAGCCGGATTTTTTATTTAATACATCTGTAACCTGATCAATGGTCATATTTTCTTTTTCCATTAGGAATTTAATGATGGATGGGTCAATAGAACCACATCTTGTGCCCATGATAAAGCCTTCAAGTGGGGTAAAGCCCATTGAAGTGTCCACCGATTTACCGTTTTTAACAGCTGTGATGGAGGAACCATTTCCAAGGTGGCAGGAGATAATTTTTAATTCTTCGATTGGTTTGCCCATTTCTTCTGCAAGCTTAGCACTTACATAGCGATGGCTTGTGCCGTGGAAGCCATATCTGCGAAGATCATATTTTTCATAGTATTCGTAAGGGATGTTGTAGATATATGCTTCTTTAGGCATAGTCTGATGGAAAGCTGTGTCAAACACGCCAACCATTGGTGTGTCCTTGCCAAACACTTCTTGGCAAGCTCTTATAGCTACTGCCTGTGGAGGATTATGTAGAGGTGCAAGGTCTTTTAGCTCGATGATTTTGCCAATTACATCTTCATCAATACGAACCGATGTATTGTATGCTACGCCGCCCATAACTGTTCTATGTCCGATAGCGTCAATTTCTTTAACATCGTTAACAACCTTTGTGTCGCCCTCTGTAAGCATTTTTACAACTTCTACAAATGCTTCTTTATGTGTTGGAAAACTTACATCATACTCATGCTTTGAACCGTCAGCCATTTTATGAGCAATTCTTCCGTCCACGCCAATTCTTTCGCATAAACCTTTTGCAAGCACCTTTTCGCCGTCCATGTCCATTAATTGGTATTTGATGGATGAACTGCCTGCATTAATTACTAAAATCTTCATTATAATCTCCTCCATTTTTTTGTGCATCAATATTTGTCTTGACACAACTGTACTTATTTATATATTATTACATTACAAGAGAAAATTCAAGTGATTTAGCGATTTAATATGTAAAAAATTTCTACTTAGTGATTTATGGGGAGAAAATAGTGAAAATTTCTGCTGTTATTTGTGAGTACAATCCTTTCCACAACGGTCATGCGTATCAGATTAAGAAAATGCGTGAGAATGGTGTTAGCCATGTTGTTTGTATTATGAGTGGCAATTTTACCCAACGAGGTGAGGCGGCACTTTTTCCTAAAGCGATTAGGGCAAGGGCGGCACTTTTGGGTGGTGCCGATTTAATCGTGGAGCTACCGCTCGCCTATGCGCTTTCCACGGCGGATAGCTTTGCTTTCGGCGGTGTGGACTTAGCGGATGCAATGGGTTGTGTGAATTCGTTGTCGTTCGGTGCTGAATGCCCCGATATTTCCCTGCTTTGCGAAACTGCAAATCTACTTAAAAGCGAGGACTTTAAAGAAACCGTATTAAAGCACCTTAGCGAGGGGATAACCTTTGCTGCGGCAAGGCAGAGGGCAGTCTTGGATATGGGATGTGAAAAGCATTCGGAGCTATTATCCCATCCTAATAATATCCTTGCAATTTCATATTTAAGCCATTTATCGGGAAGAGATATTTTGCCCGAGGTGATAGTAAGAAAAGGGGCATCCCATCACAGTAAATCCGCCGAAGACGGCACTGCTTCTGCAGGGTATATCAGAAACCACTGCTTCGATGAAGAGATTGAGGAATTAGTGCCAAAATCAGCATTTTCACTATATAAAGAGGCTTTTTCAAAGGGGCATTATTTTAGACCTAATGAATGTGCCGATAAAATGATTCTATCAAAACTTCGCAGTATGACGCCTTTAGATTTAAAGCTTTTGCCCGATTTGTCCGAGGGGATAGAGCACAGACTTTATAAGGCGGTACGGCAAGCTATTACACTCGAGGAGCTCTACACCCTCATTAAAAGCAAGCGCTATACAATGGCGAGGGTGCGCAGGCTTGTTATGGCGGCATATTTAGGGCTTAGTGCAGGGGAAGCTTACACTGCTGTGAGGCACTGCAATATTATTGGAATGAATGAGCGTGGGGCGGAGGTTTTATCCTTAATAAATAAAAATGGCAAGCTCATAGCCTCGCATTCACCAAAACGCCTAAAAGAGCTTTTGCCCGAATGTAGCGATAAAATAGATAGGGACTGTATGTCCACGGATTTATATAATTTAATGCTAAAATCCCCACAGCCTTGTAGTGGGCACAGTGGTGAGAGAATTGTGAAAATTTAGCGGATATAATCTTTATAAGCAGTATTAGTCATGATTTTTTTGCATATGCCTTCTCGGAGTAGTTTTTTGAGATATATGGAATAATTTCTTTAAGGAATTATTCCATGGACTAAGCTTTCTAAATCAAAAAAATTAACATCTTAACACAATTTTTGTGTTAGGATTATATCTGCACCTAAAAATAAAGCACCTAAAAGCACCTGTTTTTCACTTCTACCACTAATATTTTGGGGTAGAAAAAGAAACAAAAAAATATTTGCAAAAAACTATTGACAAGGATATTAAATCGTGATATAATAATCAAGCGTTAAAACGCTGGTGTAGCTCAGTTGGTAGAGCAGCTGATTTGTAATCAGCAGGTCGGGGGTTCGAGTCCGTCCACCAGCTCCAAAAAAACTTAATAGGGGAGATTTCCCGAGCGGCCAAAGGGGGCAGACTGTAAATCTGTTGTTTCTGACTTCGGTGGTTCGAATCCACCATCTCCCACCAAAACAAAAAAGAACACGAAAGTGTTCTTTTTTTGTGGATAGGGTGAGTTTATTAAAATAAACACGCAAAATATAAAATTTGTGAGTGCTCAGTTTGCAGAATTTTTGATACAGCCATGGGGATTTTGGCTGTATCAAAAGCGGTTAATTTTAGGGAACTCACCTTTAAGAAGGTGAGATGAGAACAGGTCGTTAAGAAAACAGTCCAGTGGAGTGTTTTTAGACCGCGGCTCGTAAGTCCACCATCTCCCATAAAAAACTCAGCATAAGGCGCTTACTCATAAAGAAATATTTTGTCATCAGGTAGGATTTGTAGGTGTACATACACCTACTCTCCCCGCTGAAATAAATTTGAAGGATTATATTATCTGTGATATACTTTAATAGAGATTATTTGTATT
>CAYJLI010000089.1:0-5698 GCA_964371155.1 uncultured Oscillospiraceae bacterium
AAAGTTAGCGTAATGTGCATAGTGTATAATCACGAAAATTACATCGGACAAGCTTTAGATGGGATTTTAATGCAGAAAACAGATTTTGACTATGAAATAATCGTAAATGACGACGCCTCGACAGATGGATCAGCAAATATTATTAGGGAATATCAAAAACGATATCCAGATAAAATCAAAGCTATATTAAGGGAAAAAAATTTATATAGTAAAGGTGTTGTTTGGCATAGTGAACTATATAAATACTCTAATGGTGAATATATCGCAATATGTGAAGGCGATGACTATTGGACTGACCCTTTTAAGTTGCAAAAACAAGTAGAGCTACTTGACAATCATCCTGAATATGCCGCCTGTGGGCATAATGTAATAGTGGTAGACAATAATGGAAAGATGCAGGATGATGAAGTTTTGAAAAAGCATTTGATGGTAAAAGAGAACAAAATAAAAGATATATCAGATGTCTATTTAGAAGGTAGACTTGCTCACACTTGTAGCTTTATTTACCGCAAGAAAATATTTGATAATATGAGTATAAAGCAAATTAGTGACTATAAATCCCTAAAGATTACAGGTGACATGAAGTTGTGTAGTCTAATAGCGGCAAATGGTGACTTCTATCAATTCAAAGATAATATGGCATGTTATAGATATGTAACATCGCATGGTGATAGTTGGAGTGCGAGAAATAAAAATAAAAATCTTACGCTATACCTAAATAATGGCTTTACTGATTTAGAAAAATTTTTGACCCAATATTATTTTTTAGAAAATACCCATTATTGTATTAAAAGTCAATATTTTAAGCAGTCTATTGACTTTTACTTACAAAACCCATCTGCTGATAATAAAAGTATCCTTACCCAAATACTCTTCGATTGGAGTTTCTAATGAAAAACATATATGTAACAAAAGCACTTCTTCCGGAATACGAAGAATATTGCAAAGCAATCAAACCGCTTTGGGAGAGCCATATAATCACTAATATGGGGCACCATCATAAACTGCTTGAGCAAGAACTATTGCAGTATCTTGATGCTACAAACATCTCTCTTTTTTGTAATGGTCACATGGCGCTGGAGCTTACATTGCAAGCATTGGAGCTAAAGGGTGAGGTAATTACAACACCCTTTACATTTGTTTCTACCACCCATGCAATTGTTAGAAATAATCTGACACCTGTATTTTGCGATGTAGAGCCTGAGACTTATACTATTGACGCCAATAAAATTGAAGCTTTAATAACTCCCAATACTACTGCAATTGTTCCTGTGCATGTTTATGGCAATGTGTGCGATGTTGAAAAAATAGATATGATTGCACAAAAGCATAAATTAAAGGTTATTTATGATGCGGCACATGCCTTTGGTGTGAAGTATAAGGATATACCCATTGGCAATTTTGGTGATGCTTCCATGTTTAGTTTTCATGCAACAAAGGTTTTCAATTCCATAGAGGGAGGAGCAATTACCTTTTCAGACAATGAGCTAAAACAAAAACTACACTACCTTAAAAACTTTGGAATAAAGTCTGCTGAAGAGGTAGAAGATGTCGGTGCAAATGCTAAAATGAATGAGTTTGCTGCAATAATGGGCCTTTGCAATCTTAAGCAAGTAGACAATGCAATTAATGAAAGAAAAAGAGTGTTTGAAAGATATATAAAAAATTTAAAAGATGTGTCAGGAATTAAATTTTGCGATACAAACAAATTACAGACACTCAATTACGCATATGTTCCTATACAAATACTCGATACATACGGAAAATCCAGAGATTATCTGTTTGATAAGCTTTTTGAAAAAGGAATTATAGCGAGAAAATACTTTTATCCTATTGCAACTGAATTTGAATGTTACAAGGAAAGAGGCTATAAAGGAGATACCCCGATAGCAAAAGAAATTTCAAAGAGAATCTTAACATTACCTATTGAACCTACTCTTTCTAATGAGGAAGTAGATATCATATGCGGCATAATAAACACAAAATAAATACTACAGCGTATCTTACATGCCATAACTGGAGTGATGCAAATTATATTATAACGCTTTGCTTTTATGACATTATAAAGGAGTAATAAATGAAAATTTATCTTAAGAAAAGAATACTTAATGCTATATTAAGTATTGAAGAGTGCCATGAATACATAAGCAAGCTTGATAATATAGAACATTTAATAGAATATCTGTCCTTGTGTCAAAGCGTAGCTATTTCTATCGGTGAAAATTTAGAAAGCCAAGAAAATGACAGAGAAATAAGTGATGAGATTGTATCAATTCTTGAAGAGTACTGTGATAATGTCTTTGAGCTAAGTAATGTTGACGAGATAGATAGCGGTGATTTTGTACACCTACTAAATATTTGCATTCAAAAAATATCAAATATTAAAGCTAAAATTTCTAATGAAATATCAGAAGAAAAGTCGGTAGTAGTATTTCTACCATATATAGCTTCCATGTGGGATTCTCTTGATAGTATCTGTCGGGAAGCAATGAAAAGTGAAATGTGGGATACATATGTTTTCCCCACACCGTATTTCTCTCTTGATGCAAAACGCCAAATAAGCGCAGAACATTTTGAATATGATGAATTTCCTGCTGATTTACCTTTAATAGATTATAGAAAGAAATCGTTGGAAGATTTAAAGCCCGATTTAATTTTTTATCATAATCCTTACGATGGTAATAATTTAGTAACTCAAGTTTATCCACAATTTTTTACAGAAAATCTTAAGAAAATTACGCCTTATTTAGTTTATGTCCCATATTATATTTCAGGTGGCAAAACTGCTTCTCATTTCCCAGAAATGCCAGGTGTTAAAAATGCTTGGAGGGTTGTGGTGCAAGATGGGGTTAAAGAGCAGTATCTTGAAATATATTCGGATGAAAAAATACTGCCACTAGGAAGCCCTAAACTCGATGCATTAGTAAATATTGATGCGAAAGATATTCCAGAACATTGGCGAAAAAAGATCGCTGATAAAACCGTACTTTTGCTTAACACCCATTTAACAAGCGCAATGATAGCACCTGCAGAGCTAATTGATATGATGGATTATATTATGGACTTTATGCAAGCTAATAAAGATATTACTATTCTTTGGAGACCACACCCTTTAATACAGCAAACACTCAGTGCTTTTCAAGAAAATCCACAATTTATAGAACAATATAAAAAAAGAGTGGATAAATTTAGCGCTCTTGATAATGGGATTTATGATGATACCCCCGATTTGCATCGCAGTTTAGCTATCTCGGATGCATATATAGGCTCTGCAAAAAGCTCAGTTTTAAAGCTCTATTCAGAATCAAATAAGCCATTTTATCTTATTCCGGATGCTTTTAAAAGAAATTGGTGGAATAGTAATTGCTTTAAAGCTAATAGAGGCGGAGTGGTATTAGATGGCCATATATGGCAATTTTGCCATACTTATAATGCTCTGTTTAAGTTTAATTTAAAGACACAAAAAATAACATATGTAACTTCATTTAGTAAATATGCAATAGACGAAAGACACCTATTTTATGCTGCAAACAAGTATAATGATTGGCTAATTTTATTGCCATATCAAAAAAAAGAGATAGCACTTTTTAATACGAAAACCAATGAAATAAAATACATTGAGATTGAAGCAGAAGATTTTAAAGAAGTAAGCATTATTTCATCGGATGTTAAAAATGATATACTCACCGTAGTTGTAAATGAAACTTCGGATTATTACTATAACATATCATTAAAAGATTTTTCATGCAAAAAGAATCATATCAAGCCCAAAGGAAAGTTTTACGGTGTTTGTAGTGGCAATGTTTTTATACATAATGAAGGAACCAATACTTTAATATTAATAGATGTAATTGACTGTTTGGAAAAAACTTTTACTCTACCTAA
This sequence comes from uncultured Oscillospiraceae bacterium, assembly GCA_964371155.1. Classification (GTDB taxonomy): domain Bacteria; phylum Bacillota; class Clostridia; order Oscillospirales; family Ruminococcaceae; genus CAYJEQ01. The sequence goes on from CAYJLI010000089.1 coordinate 3,886, forward strand.
TGATTTTATTTATCACAGATCGCCTTTCATTAAAATTATTGATAACAGCCTTTATATAATGAGACGTAATGATGGGATTTTACTTATTTGCGATGATATTACTAATAAGTCAGAATTTAAAGCCTACAATTTATATTCAGAATGCAAGACAAATAAAGATTGTTCAATAAGAACTTGTCATATAGGAAAGAACAAAATTTTATTTAGCACAACCAATTCGGATGCACTGTATAGCTGTGATATCAACAAACTAAGTAGCAATCTTCTCATATCTAAAACAGTTAGCATTTTAGCCCCCTATGCGCTTGATACTGTTGAAGCGGATGGCTCGGTTTATGTCTTGCCATTTATTATGGCTAATCCATATATTTTAAAGCTGAATTTAGAGCACACTAATGCGGAAAAAATAGATTGTTTAGTAGATAATTCAGACAAATTGCAACAAACCATTTCAGAAAGTATAGACAATTACAAGAAGAAACTGGATTATAAGCTTCTGCCACTCAATTTTAAAGATTGGCTCAAATGTGTAGATTTAAAAAGTAGCAATCAAAAGGAAATAGACAATAGGCAACATTCTAATATAGGTGCTAAAATTTGGGAGCATATATCTATTGAATTTTAGTGAATCCAATCTGTGAAAGGGACTATTTATGATAGAAGCTATCTACATTTCAAATAATTATCAAGCGCTTAAAAGCAATCAGCTAATTTTGTGGGGTGCGGGGAGAATTGGCAAAAAGCTAATTATTATATTAAAACACCTGGGCATTAAAATCGGTGCAGTTTGTGATAACAATAAAAACTTATGGAATTCTTCGATAGATGGTGTTCCTATTATATCCCCAACGGAGCTATCGGAGATTACAAAAAAACATTCCACCATCGTTATGGTTTCATTACGGCTTAATAATTATAGTGAACTTCTTGAGCAATTTGAAAAATTAGGTGTAAAGCAATATGTTCCTTTTGAGGAACTAAGGCAATTATTGTTTCTATATAAACACATGGAACCTCTAATAGATGAGGACGGCAATGAAGTAAATACATATATAAAAGAAATGCATGGAGATACCCTATTAGATGCGGATTTATTGGATTTAGATTATATACTCCAGAGAAAAATTAGTTTTGATGAAACTATTTCGAAATTATCTCCACCATATTCTGCTTTACTTTGCACTCCATTTGAGGCAGACTTAGAAAAGCTTAAAGCAATTTTATCGGGCAAGATGAAGTCGTTTGATTTTGACCATATGCCGACCTCTTTCGACCCCAATATATTAAAGTTTTGCAATATTAATGCGAAAATGATAATGGCAGTGAGAGACCCCATCGCACAAAATTTATCTTTTGTAGAAAGAATGTTTAAGCATAAAAGTGTTTTAGAAGAGGCCTATTTTCTTAAGTTATCAGAAAAATACTCACTGGATGAAAACTCTACGTATCAAAAAATATTTGATGCTTGGATGGAGGAAATTCGCTACACTAATAAAAAACAAGAAGACAATTTTGTTTTAAAGACGATGAAAATCCCCCGTCATATACAAGGCTTTATGCAGGATTTTTGCAAATGCGTTTTAGATGTTATTCATCATCCCTTTGATAAAGAAAAGGGGTATTCAGTTATAAAAGGCGAAAACATAGAATTGTTCGTATATCAATATGAAAAATTTGATAGTGTGTTGTCTAATTTAGAGGATTGGCTTGATATAGAAATTAAAGACAGCAATTCATTTGTACCAAGCAATTTTAATGATGCCGCCAATATTAAATTTTCTCAGGAGTATTTCGATAAATGCTATAATGAGCC
>CAYJLI010000090.1:0-5578 GCA_964371155.1 uncultured Oscillospiraceae bacterium
AAATAATCTCTATTAAAGTATAACACATAGAAAATAATATTTCAAATTAATTCCAGTGAGCAAAGCAGGTGTATACACATCTACAAATCCTATATAATTACAAAATATTTCTTTATGAGTAACCGCTTTGGCTTGCTCATTTTTTTATTATCGCTAAAGCATCTTAATCTCCCCAATTTCCCAAAATATAAAAAATTCATAAAATATGCATACAATAAAGGGGATTTTTGTTCGGTAGTGAACTATAATTGCTACTTAGATGGTTTACAGCAAGGAAAGGGAAGAATGTTTATGTTTGAACTAAAAGAAATTTCACACAACACAATGATTAAAAGGCGCAATTTTTTCGCCCCACTGCTTGAGGAAGTAGGGCTTAATTTAATGGATGCAGAGATTCTTTGCTTTTTAAAGAAGTATCCCGATAGCAATACTTTTACAAAGATACAGCAGTCCAAAGATTATGCGAAATCCCATGTTTCCACTGCAATATCGGATTTAGTGGAGGGTGGCTACATATACAAGGAGCATATGCAAGGCAATAAAAAGATTTATTATTTAAAGCTACTGCCTAAAAGCGAAGATGTTATAGCAAAATTTGAGCTTTATTCCAAAAGACTTAATGAAATTACCTTTAAAGGGATACCGCAGTCAGAAATAGATATTTTTATATCGGTGGCTAAAAAGATGAATGAAAATTTAAATAGAGAAATAGAGGAATAATAAATGGAAACTATATTAATTTGTATACTTGCAGGCATGGGTGCAGGCCTTGGGACTGGCTTTGCAGGAATGAGTGCCGCAGTGGTAATATCCCCCATGCTAATCACATTTTTAGGGATGAACCCCTTTGAGGCAATTGGAATTGCGCTCGCCTCAGATGTTCTTGCCAGTGCTGTCTCGGCGTACACCTATGCAAAAAATAAGAATATAGATTTAAAGAGAAGCAAGGCACTATTTATCAGTGTGCTAATTTTTACCGCAGTAGGTGCTATTATCGCCCATATGGTGCCACCGAGCACAATGGGGAATTTAACCGTTTACGCTTCCCTATTTTTGGGGATTAATTTCCTCTTTAAATCCCGTAAAGAAGAAAAACCAAAAAAGGTTATCCAATTTAAAGGACTGCTTAAAACAATTATCCCAACACTCTGCGGTGTGGTTGTAGGGCTAAACTGTGGCTTCATTGGTGCAGGTGGTGGCATAATGATGCTAATGCTACTTACCACAGTGCTTGGCTATGAGCTTAAAACCGCAGTTGGTACGAGTGTGTTTATAATGACCTTCACAGCCTTTTTCGGAGCGGTTTCGCATTTTACACTGCAAGGAATTATCCCTGATTTAACAGTTCTCTCACTCTGCATGCTCTCCACATTATTATTTGCACTACTCGGCGCAAGATTTGCAAATAAGGCAGAGCCGAAAGTGCTAAACAGAGCAACCGGCACAGTGCTCACCTCCCTTGGTGTATTGATGATACTGGCAGAAAACGCACAATTTGTTAGCTTATTTGCTTAATGCATGAAAGGAATGAAAAATAATGAAAACCAAAAACCGCAAACCCTTTATCTACTACTGGCTAATCGCAAGCTTAGTAATGATGCTTTTTAATGTAATAACCTATCCACTGTTTATGAATTCGAGGATTACCACTGTCACCTACGACGCCTTTTTAGACGATTTAGAGGGTGAAAAAATTGCTACGGTGCAAGTTTTGGAGGAATCCATAAGATATACCATCGAAACTGCGCCCGAGGCTGGAGCCGAAATAGAGGGCGAAAGCGAAGCGGTGAAAAATGTATATGAAACTGTGCGCATGGAGGACAGCTCACTTGTAGACCGTCTTTATGAGGCGGATGTGCAGTTTACCGAGATTATCCCAAACGATGATTCATTTCTCATGAGCATAATTAGCACTGTGGTTATGGTGCTCATATTCTCGGTTATCTGGAGATTTGTAATGTCCAAGATGATGAAGGGTATGGGCGGCAATTCGATGTCCTTTGGGAAGTCGAACGCAAAAATATATGCCGAGAGTGAAACAGGCAAAACCTTCGAGGATGTAGCAGGACAGGAAGAAGCAAAGGAAGCACTTGCAGAAGTGGTGGACTTTCTAAACGACCCTGCAAAATACTCGGAAATCGGCGCAACTCTGCCAAAGGGTGTGCTTTTGGTAGGCCCTCCCGGAACGGGTAAAACCCTGCTTGCAAAGGCGGTTGCTGGGGAAGCTAAGGTGCCTTTTTTCTCGATATCGGGCTCGGAGTTTGTAGAGATGTTTGTCGGAATGGGTGCGGCTAAGGTGAGGGATTTGTTTAAACAGGCAAATGAAAAAGCCCCCTGCATCATCTTCATTGATGAGATTGACACCATCGGCAAAAAGCGAGGCGGTGGCATGGGTGGAAACGATGAAAGGGAGCAAACCCTAAATCAGCTACTCACCGAAATGGATGGCTTTGATGGCAACAAAGGCGTGGTACTGCTTGCGGCGAGCAACCGCCCTGAAACACTCGATGGAGCACTTCTACGCCCAGGTAGGTTTGACAGGCGTGTCCCTGTTGAGTTACCCGACTTTAAGGGAAGGCTCGCTATTTTAGAGGTGCACGGCAGGACTGTAAAGCTATCGGAAAACACCGAGTTTGAAAAAATCGCAAGAGCTACCTCGGGTGCGAGTGGAGCGGAGCTTGCAAACATAATAAATGAAGCGGCACTTAGAGCTGTGAGAAATGGCAGAAAAGAAGTTGAGGAAAGCGACCTTGAAGAGAGCGTTGAGGTGGTTATTGCAGGGTATCAGCGGAAAAATTCTTCGGTGTCGGAAAAAGAGCGAAAAATTATCGCCTACCATGAAGTGGGGCATGCACTTGTTGCCGCACTGCAAACCGAGAGCGCACCCGTGCATAAGATAACTATAATCCCACGCACCTCGGGCGCACTTGGCTACACCATGCAGGTGGATGAAGACGAGAAGTTTTTGATGAGCAAGGAGCAGGCGGAAAATAAAATTGCCACATTCGCAGGGGGTAGAGCGGCTGAAAAATTAGTGTTTAACTCGGTTACAACTGGTGCCTCAAACGATATTGAGCAGGCTACAAAGATAGCAAGGGCGATGATAACAAGATATGGCATGAGCGATAAATTCGGCATGACAGCACTCGAAACGCTCAATAATCAGTACCTCGGGGGCGATGCCTCATTAATCTGCTCACAGGAAACAGCTAAACTTATAGACGAGGAAACCACCGAAATAATCAAAAAGCAGTACAATAAAGCGATGGAACTACTTAAGGAAAACGAAGGCAAACTCCATGAAATTTCCGCCTATCTCTTAGAAAAAGAAACGATTACAGGTAGTGAATTTATGGATATTTTAAACGCACAGTAATTTAATATATCGAAAATGGGGAGGAGGGGATTTTATCTCCCTCCTCCCTAAAAAATCCCCTCAGCCAAAATAGTAGCTGTATTTAGGATTTTAGCTGCAACGCTTTTTTAAGATAATTTAAATTCCAATAAAAAAGATATATTTTGCTAAAAATAAATAAAATTAGCATAATATTTGCTAATGGGTAAATAATAGCAATAGGATAAAACTTATTTAAATATAATTTTTGAATATTAAATACACAGGAGGATACCCATGAAAGCAACGGGAATTGTAAGAAGAATTGATGATTTAGGCAGGGTGGTTATACCGAAGGAGATAAGGCGAACTATGCGAATTCGTGAGGGCGACCCTCTTGAAATATTCACCGACAATGAAGGTGGGGTAATATTTAGAAAATATTCACCGATAGGCGAGCTCGGCGAATTTTCTACTCAATATGCTGAAGTGCTCTCGAAAACCAGTGGTTTTCCGGTTGTTGTCTGCGATAAAGACCATGTAATATCGGTGGCTGGTGCGCCTAAGAGGGAGCTAATAGAAAGACGCACATCCTCGGCACTCGAGGAGCTTATGGAGGGCAGAAAGGTATATTCCTACACCAGCAAGGAAAGCAAGAAGCTCCAGCCCATCGAGGGGATGGACAGATATGCCATAGTGGCGGCACCGATTGTTGCGGCTGGGGATGTGTTTGGCTCTATAATGCTGATGTCGAGCGAGGGAGAACCAATAGCAGGCGATGCAGAATATAAGCTACTGCTTACTGCGGCAACATTTTTAGGCAAGCAGATGGAGGAATAGGAAGCTTTTAGCTTTAATAAACACCAATTAATTAAAACATAAGCCATTGCTCCAACTTACAAAAGAGCAATGGCTTATTATATTTTTTATGCTAATTTAAATGTGAATAAGTAAAAAAATACTCCCATGCATTTACCACAAACAGAGGGTGGTAAATGCATGGGAGGTTTTCTTATTTATTATTTCTTTTTTACATAGAACATAGCCACGGTGTCGGGGCCTGTTTGCGTTGCCATGGTGCAGAACATATTTGTAACCATGCATTCCACATTGGGATGGGCGGATTTAATCTTTTTCACAAGCATTTCCGCTTTATCCGCACAATCGGAGTGGGATATAAATAATTTATGCCCTTCCTCGGCTTCGGCGTTGTAGTAGCCTAAAAGCTTATCAAGACCTTTGGCATAACCCATCGCACTGCCGAGGACGGAGCCTTCGCCGCCTCTTATAGCAACTATTGGCTTTAAATTGAGCTTTGAAGCAACAGTGCCTTTAACAACCGAAACACGGCCACCTTTTATTAAGAAGTCCACATTATCCACAAGATAGTATGTGGCAACTCTATTTCTTATATCATCAAGTTTTGCGAGAATGCTATTTATATCAGCACCCTTTGCCGCCATATCGCCTGCAATTTCAAGCTCTAAAACTTCCACGAGGGAACAGCTTTTTGAATCAACGACATGCACTGCACAACTCGCACCGTCATGCTTTTCATCATACATTTCTTTTCCAAGGCAAGCACTATTATATGTGCCAGAGCCAGCAGGAGCCATTGTAAAGCAAATAATATGGTCGTAGTCAGGTGCATATTCTTCAAAATACTCGAAAAACAGTGCAGGGCTTGGCTGTGAAGATGTGGGAACTTGTTTGCAAGTCCTTAAGTGATTTATATAGTCTATCGCATTTAAATCATAATAATCCCTCGAGCCCACACCGTCGATAAAAAGTGTGAGTGGAACTATTGATACATCGTATTTATCTAAATAATGCTGTGGTATATCCGAGCCTGTATCTACTAAAAATTTAATTTTTGCCATTATTAGCTCTCCTGTCTGAATTAATTAAAATTTGTGAGTATAGTTTGAGCGAAACCAGTAATGGGAGAAAAACTTTATTAGTTTTATTTTTATAGTTAGTTTACCACATAATCGCAAAGAATACAACAACATACTAAAGATTGCAAAATTATATGTGTTAGTATACAATTTTGCAAAATAAAAGAGAATAACCTAATTAATGCAATGTTTAAGCCAATATATGGGAAATAGAGTGCGGTAATCTTAAATTTATGAAAGCTCCTAAAGGAGAATTCTAAAAGCATTAGCAGCTCCCCCTGCTCCATATTAAGATACCGAAAGTATTAGCAGGACTCCTATCTACGCCACTCGAAACACTCCACTG
>CAYJLI010000091.1:0-5505 GCA_964371155.1 uncultured Oscillospiraceae bacterium
TTATATCCTCGCAGGGGCGATTTAGAATGCCGTGGGCAAGGATGCCCACATGGCAGATTTATATTATATTCGTACCTCATATAATATAAATAATCCGTATAAAATATCATGCTAAATTTTTATGTAATGCAGAATTTGCGGTCACTGGGAGCCATGCCCCTACAGTGAGGTTTTCGTTTTGTTTTGAGCTGTGCGTGGTCTGCGGTGGGGTGGGAGGTTTTCCACATAATCTAAAATTCTGTGGAAAATCCGCTCTTTTGCTCCGCAAAAATTGCTACATTATTTTTTGGCTTCGCCTTTCTATTTATGGGGCTTTGCCCCATACCCCACGATTTTTTGAAAAAACCCTGTAAAACTTCATTTCTCACTTATCTCATGGGGAGGAGTGTGGAGTTTGGCTATTTACAGGCAAACTATTACCACCGCTCTCCCCCCTCCCCTTATTTTTTAAGTCCTTTATTTTAATAATATGCCATAACATTTAAATTGACATAAAGCAGCAAATAGCAAAAATGATGAAAAGTGCTTCCATAATGAATGGACTTAAGTTTATTTTAGAAATTAAGCTCAATTAATATCTTAAAAAAATTTTTTACCAATAAGCATAATTTCTTACATACTACAAATAATATTAACAGGCTTTTCTTTTTAAATTGCGCTTGTATGGCTTTTATGCCATGGGAAAAGCTCAACACATAGCCCTGTGCAATCAGTGCAGGCCTATAAAAATGTTTAAAAAATAGGGGTGTGAAATTTCACACCCCTATTTTTATCTTCTATCTCGATAGCTTTGGGGTATTCCCTTGCCGATGGCGAGGGAATACCCCAACATAATTTATCAAAGCATTTGGCAAATAATTTATTTACCTATATGGTGCTCTTCAGATAGTTTCAACACCTCACTAAGCTCATGGACTGCGGTGTTTGCACAGAGCACAATTATTTTATCCCCACTGTGTATGCTCGTATTACCTCTTGGGATGATTAGATTGCCCTTTCTGGTAATAGACACAATAATTGATTCCTCGGGGAGGGGCAATTGCATGAGTGTTTTGCCGTCGAGCTCGTAATCTTGGGGGAGCTGCATTTCACTGAGAGACGCTTCTCCTCGGTTTATTGTAACAAGCTGTTTTATAGCGGCGGCGTCAACTTCACGCTCTAATAATGCGGCAATATTATTGGTGCTCGATATCGGAATATCCACCCCTAAAAGCCTCATTATCTCCATGTTTTTAGGGTTGTTAACCCTTGCGACAGTCTTTGGCACATTAAATCTTTTTTTGGCGAGTTGGCAGGTTACAAGATTGTCCTGATCTTTACCAGTTACCGATATAAGCGCATCCGCCTCTGTGATATTTGCCGCCTCAAGCACGGCAATGCTTGAACCATCACCGCAGATTATCGGTATATCAAGGTCATTGGCAAGCTTTTTGCAAACCACCCTATTTTCTTCAATTAATGTTGCTTTATGCCCATGGTTTATAAGCGTTTGCACAAGGTAGAAACCCACCTTACCGCCACCTACAACTATTATATTCACAAAAACACCTCCGAATTTGGATGTTACTATTTTAATTTACAATTTTAGCGAGTATCAGCCTGTCACTGGAATAGATTACAAAATCATCGCTTGCGTCTATTAGCGCCATTTTACCATCGTCGTGCACCACGCCTATGAGCTTTTCGTCCTCGTTTAAAATAACGCTCGAAAGCTTTTTACCGTGACTGCTTCTCGGCACTCTTATCGTTGTGAATGAAAGCGAAGTTGAGTCGAATGTCACATATTTTATCTGATCCCTGTCCGTTAGGATTGAAACAGCTGATTCCACCGTTAAATTAGTGGGGCAGAAAGTGCGTATGCCAAAGTCGGCAAAAATTTCCTCACGGGTGGGCTCATATACCCTCGCAAGAATTTTATCCACCTTAAATAGCTCTCTGGCTATTTCGCATACAAGTATATTCATATTGTCGTCAGGTGTTACTGCCGCAAGGGCGTCGCACCCCTCTATGCCGGCTTTTTTAAGAGTTTCTCTGTCTATTGGGACACCCGTCACCGTAATGCCGGTAAAGTCTTCGGCGAGTTTTTGAAAGTTCTCCTCTATATTGTCCACCACCGACACTTCGTGCCCGACACGGGAGAGAATATTCGCAAGATTAGCGCCCACTCTGCCACAGCCTATTACAAGTATATTCATATATATCACCCATCCTAAATTTACTATACCCTAAGTGTTAATGAAGTGGAAAAATCGGTTCTATTATCCACAACCAATGTTAAGAAATTGTTGACATTGACATTCTATCATAAAAGAAAACAAAAGAAAAGAGTGTTTTTAACTACTTTCCTCCCTCCCACTTCACTTTTCACCCGAGTTATGGTACAATATATGCGTATTTATTTTGATTTTAGATGCTTTTACCCACTTTTCGGCAAAATTCTACCCTTTGGAAAGTGAATGAGCAATACTGTTTAAAAGAGAGGATTTCTTCAATGCAAAAAACACTTGTTATAGGGGTTGCCGGTGGAACAGGCTCCGGAAAAACCACCCTCGCACAAAAAATATGCAGTGAGTTTGGCTCGGTTGCCACACTGCTCTGCCACGACTACTACTATAAAAGCAATTCACATCTAAGTTATGAAGAACGATGTAAGTTAAATTTTGACCATCCCGATTCTTTTGATACATATTTACTGATAGAAGATTTAAAAAAGCTAAAAGCAGGCGAGAGCATTTCTCATCCAAAATATTCTTTTACCGAGCATTTAAGGCTTAGTGAAACTGTAAAGGTTGAGCCCACTCCTGTTATAATAGTCGAGGGGATACTCATATTTGAAAACCTCGAGCTTATAAACGAGATGGACATCAAGGTTTTTGTTGATACCGATGCAGATGTAAGGCTTATCCGCCGACTTTTAAGGGATGTTGAGGAGAGGGGTAGAACACTGAACTCAGTTGTAACTCAGTACCTCACCACGGTAAAGCCGATGCATGAGCAGTTTGTTGAGCCAAGTAAGAAAAACTGCGACATTATAATTCCCGAGGGCGGTATGAACTCGGTAGCACTTACAATGCTTTATGAAAGAATTTATGCATTTATAAATAAATAGCATGTTTTTGATGTAATTCATCGCTAATAAAATAGCCAACTGAAAGGATGTGCGCTACAATGAAAAAAATTGCCTTTATAGGTGCCGGGGAGCATGCGAGTAAAAATCTGTATCCCTCGGCACTGCTCTGTGATGCCGAAATTGTGGGTGTTGCCACAAGAAGTATATCCACTGCAGAAAATGCCATATCCAAATTTGGCTTAACTTCTGCAAGGGCATATGACGATTATAAAAATATGCTATCAAACCCCGAACTCGACGGGGTGATTATCTCCACAGGAATAGACAATCAGTACAATGTGGTGCTCGATGTGATAAAGGCTGGGAAAGCTTTTTTAGTGGAAAAGCCACTCGGAATGACTGCAAAAGAAGCCACTACCGTCGCAGAGCTTGCAGAGCTAAATGGTGTTTTGGGAATGGTGGCGTTTATGAAGAGGTTTGCGCCTGCGCACCAAATGCTAAAAAACGCCTTAGAGGATAAGCTTATAGGCAATCCCCTTTCTTTTAATGCGATGATGTCTGTTGACTGTACCGATTTTGTGGATAGTGACGAAATGATGCTTAAATGCGCCATGATTCATTATCTCGACTTAGCTCGTCATCTGCTTGGGGAGGCTACCCATGTGAGGGGCTTTAGAAATACTGTGGACAAAAACACTAATCTCTGCGCCACCGTTAAATTCGAGAGCGGTGTTTGCGGAAATTTCTATTTCAGCGGCTCCAAGGCTTGGAGCAGGCATGAAGAGTTTTTCACCATCACTGGAGATATGGGAATTGCAAAAGTTTATGATTTTACAAAATTTTCACTGCATCGCCACGAAGCGGTAATCGGTGTGCCTTGGCAAACACTCAGCGAATGCGACACTGTATACCAACCTGCCACTTCCACCTCAAGCGGTGGATTTAGGGATTTATATATGAATGGGTTTGTGGGGGAAATCGAGCATTTTCTGCACTGCCTAAAAACTCGGGAAACTCCCATTACAAACCTTTGGGACAATGCAAAAACAATGAAATTTTGCGAGGATTTTCTCAGCGCATGCTATAAGTAATCGGTATGGGTTTATAAGGGTTTATTATACCTCTTTACTGTGCTGATATCGGATGGCTTTATATTGCCATTTAAAATATCAATTTTTCTTGACATTGTGCTTAAAATTGGGGATAATATAGTATTGGATAACCGATATCAAGCTACTGAAATTATTGATATTGATTTTATAAGAGAATAGATTTAATGTTTATTAAATTTATTAAGTGACGAACAGGAGAGCTTTATGCGTGTAATAACCGGTTCTGCGAGGGGCAGAAAACTCAAAACCCCTCAAACTCAAAAAATCCGCCCCACCTCCGAAATGGTGAAAGAGGCGGTATTTAGCATTTTAAATTTCGAGCTTGAAGGAGCGGCGGTTTTAGACCTCTTTGCAGGCTCTGGACAGATGGGGATAGAAGCTATTAGCAGGGGGGCGGCGTCCGTTGCCTACTGTGATAATTCCCGTGAAGCACAGCTTCTCACTAATGATAATATAAATAGCACCGAGCTATCAAAGGCGGCGCAATTTTACTTTATGGATTACAAAGCATTCCTCACCACTACCGACAGATTTTTCGATATAGCCATAATAGACCCACCCTATGAAAAAGGGATGGCGGAGGCGGCATTGCCACTTGTGGTAAAGAGGATGAATGCAGGCGGTGTAATCATCTGCGAAACCGATAAAACCGAGCAGCTTCCAAGCGAAGTGGAGAATTTTAAATTACACAAAGAGTATAAATATGGCAAAATTAAACTTACAGTATACAGAAATTACAGGGAGGAATAGTCTTGAGCAGGACAGCAATCTGCCCCGGAAGCTTCGACCCGATTACCGAGGGGCATTTGGACATAATAAAAAGAGCGTCTAAACTTTTTGATGAGGTTATTGTGCTTGTAGCGATAAACCCCGATAAAAAGACCTCATTCACAGCCGAAGAGCGAGTGAATATGATAGAGATTGCCACCGAGGAAATTGGCAATGTAAAAGCGGACAGCTACCATGGCCTTTTGATAGATTATGCAAAGGATAAAAAGGCTTCAGCCATTGTAAAAGGGCTAAGAGCTATGTCCGACTTTGAATATGAATTCCAGATGGCACTAACAAATAAAAAGCTTTTGCCCGAATGTGAAACAGTATTTTTAACCACCTCGGTGCAAAATATGTATATGAGCTCAAGCCTTGTAAAACAGCTCTCAAAATTCGGTGGGGACATTTCAGAATTCGTTCCCAAAAAGCTGCATGACATGGTCAGGGACAGGCTTTGCAAAGGGTAAGCCCTGTAGGCAGCCGATAAAATGCGGTTGATAAAAGCAGATATGCCTCGCTTGGGTGATTTTCTCCCCCAAGCGTTGCGCTCTT
>CAYJLI010000092.1:0-5495 GCA_964371155.1 uncultured Oscillospiraceae bacterium
TTTCGTATATAAATTTAGCATAGCTCAACTACAGATTATATAAATAATCTCCACTTCATTCCGATTATTTATATCCTCGCAGGGGCGATTTAGATTGCCGTGGGCAGGGATGCCCACATGGCAAATTTATATTAGGCTTCGCCTAATATAAATAATATCACTATTTGCTTGCGCACGCAAATATTTTTTTAAAAAACACCGCTAATTTAAGTTTTATAATAAATATAAATTTAGATGCACTCCCACCTTTGAGTAGGAGTGCATCTAATTATAAAATATTTATTCAATTTTATGAGTTTGTCTGAGGTGTGGGCTCTTCCGCTATATCTTCCTCTATCTCTTCTTCGCTATCCGTTGGCTTTTCTTCCACCTCAGAGGACTCATCCTCAGTCTTCGCCTGATTTATCTCTTCTCCCGCTGCCGTATTTTCGCCCTCTTCCTCGAGCTCCTCAGTGGTAGCATCTTCTTCCACTACCTCTGCCTGCGGTGGAAATGTACTATATGCCCTATCAAGTGAATATGCTCCATAAACCCCTATTGTAAGTGCATATTGCGTAGTGGACAAATCGTTAAAATGCCACCATTCCGAAGCGAGTGGCGTAAGCCCTCCCCCTGCACAATATTGTTGCAATAAAATAGTTCCCTCGGTGGCATCTGCACTCAACTGTGCATTGTGCCATGCAGTGGTAGAGCTCGACTGCACAGGATATGCAAATACCGCCGATGCCGCACTGAGCTCATGCATTAAGGTCTGCATTGTGTATTCATAGTATTCGGTAATATTCGTATAAAAATGCCCGTTAAGTTCTTTTTGTTCCCAGCTGATTACCTCGCCAAGGCTCACATCAATCGCTGTTCCCCTTTGGTGATTATATGGTGCAGGTGCTAAGAACCAATTTGCGGTATAGGAGTTTTCCGCCACTCCTTGCGCCACCTCTTCATCCTCTTCAATGAGTGCACCGAAATTATCGTACACTGCTTGATGTGCAAATGATGGTCTAAACGCTTCATATATTATAAGTGTGTTTTGGTCTGCAAGGGCAAGTTGTTGTGCTGTGTATATTTTTTCCGCCATTCCAAATAGGACGGGCATAATATATTCGTCTTTGCCCAGTCTTTCGTTGTAGCCCCAACCATTATAAAGCACTTCCCCCGTTATATTCGGTATTTCTTTTTCAGAAGAGCGGAAGAGGGATGAATATGTGTTGGTATTATCATAAATAATTGAGGGTATCACATCGGGCAGATTTATCATGCAATTTGCCGAGAGAACCCAGCCACTCACGCCATTTGAGTTTATTTGCCACCAGTTCCCAGCGTCTTCGGTGATTACAAAAGCCTGACCCGCATTTAGCCAAAGCACTACTTCATCATATATATCATGGGTGGCATACACTGAAAGACCCACTGCTGCATAAGCGGTTGCTCCCTCTAACGGAAGCTCTAAAGAAGCTTTTTCCGACACTTCCGGACTTGGTGGCAACGGTGGCGGTAACTTTTCTTTCACAGGCTCTTCCTCGGTTACAGCAGGCTCTGAAGAAAATTCTTCTGCCGCTTGAGAGGAGGACTGTGCACTTTGGGACTGACTTTGACTTTCAGGCTGCTGCATATTATCTTTATCATTGTCCGTTTGTGTTGTACAGGCAGTCATAAACGCAAGGCAGAACACAATCAAAACTGCCATAAATTTTTTCACTATATAATTTCCTCCAAATAGCATCTATTTTATTATTTAAACTTGCTGCTTATAGCTTTATTATCCCCTTAAACTGTGATTAAATTTTAAACATATTTAAGAATTTAGCTACTTATTTACTTATTCTATGAAAGTATAGCAAATAATATCTAATTCAGCAATAGAAATATTTAGGCGATTGCAAATAATATGTTTCAGTTTCCATCCATTTTAATGCTTCTATTCATTGGGATTTATTATACATTTTGTCGAAATCGGCACATTAATATCAAATTGTATAATATTGACGAGAATATTTAGTATACTATTTGTTATATCGTGTCGATATAGCACTAATTGTATACTTTGCTTTAGAATTACTTCTTGAAATGGATAGCATATTTTTGTTATAATAAATCATAGTTATTTTGCCTTTGCACTAATGGCGGATTGGAGTTTATTATGAATATTATTTTACGCAAAATGACATCGGACGATTGGGCGGAAGTTTCACTTATATATTTAGAGGGAATTAAATTAGGCATTGCAACATTTACCACCGAACTCCCAAGCTACGAGGAATGGGACAGCTTCTATCTAAAAAAGCATAGATATGTGGCTGTTTGCGATGGCAAGTTGGTTGGCTTTACAGCAAATTCCGCTACTTCAGTTAGAGCTCCGTACAGCGGCGTGGTTGAGGTGAGCATATATATCTCGCAAGCCATGAAAGGACGTGGAATTGGCACAAAAATGCTAAACTACGCATTTGAACAATCGGAACAAGATGGTATATGGATGATGCAATCCTCTATTTTGCAGATAAATATCCCGAGTATAAAAGTCCATGAAAAATGTGAATTTAGAATAGTCGGATTTAGAGAGAAAATTGCAAAGGATATTAACGGTGTTTGGCAAAATACTGTTATCATGGAGCGCAGGAGTAAGCTTTCGAGATATTCGGATTAATTCTTAGCATAATTTAACGCTTATGCACCACATACTTAAAAAATTGCAGGGGAAATATCATTAGCTTAAACTATTGTCAGTCTCATGGCAATATATAAAATAAAGGGGTTTTGAAAATGGATTATAATAAATTAGCACTCGATATGCATGAGAAAAACAGGGGTAAAATTGAAGTAATAAGCAAGGTGGAAATAAAGACAAGGGAAGATTTAAGCACTGCTTATACCCCAGGAGTGGCAGAGCCTTGCAGAAAAATAGCAGAAAATAAAGAAGATGTGTATAAATACACTTCTAAAGGCAATTTAGTTGCAGTGGTATCCGATGGCTCGGCGGTGCTCGGTCTTGGCAATATTGGTGCTGAAGCCAGTATGCCAGTAATGGAGGGTAAGAGCATACTTTTTAAAAATTTCGGAGGAGTGGACTCCTTCCCCATCTGCCTAAATGCTCATACTACTGAGGAAATTGTTGCAGTGGTAAAGGCGATTGCACCAAGCTTTGGCGGAATAAATTTAGAGGATATAGCTTCCCCTAAGTGCTTTGAAATCGAAGAAATATTAGAGCGTGAGCTTGATATTCCTGTTTTCCATGATGATCAGCATGGCACGGCGATAGTAGTTACTGCTGGGCTTTTAAATGCGCTGAAAATTGTTGGCAAAAAGCTTGATGAGTTAAAAATAGTGCTCAGCGGCCCTGGTGCGGCAGGCACTGCAATTATAAAAATGCTACTCCATATCGGCGTGAAAAATATCATCGCTTGCGACGAATATGGAATACTTCATAAAGATAGAGCCGAGGGAATAATCGAGCACAAAAAAGACCTCTGTGACGTTACCAATTTAAAAGGTGAAACCGGCGGACTTAGTGAGGCTTTAGTTGGAGCGGATGTGTTTATTGGAGTGTCCAAACCTGCTGTACTCAAACCTGAAATGATCAAAACCATGGCAAGCGACCCAATAGTATTTGCAATGGCAAACCCTACTCCCGAAATCATGTATGATGAAGCTATTGCGGCTGGGGTTCGTGTAATGGGTACTGGCAGGAGCGATATGCCAAATCAGATTAATAATGTTCTTGCTTTTCCAGGTGTGTTTAAGGGAGCTCTTGCGGCTAATGCAAGGGATATTAACTATGAGATGAAATACGCCGCCGCAGTAGCAATTGCAGAGCTTATCGACGAAAAAGATTTAACTCCCGAGTATATAATCCCCTCAGCTTTTGATGAAAGAGTTGCCGAGAATGTGGCTAAGAGAGTGGCGGAAGCGGCTGTGAAATCTGGGGCAGTTAGGAAGTAGATATAAATAGAATTTATATCTTATCCCTATTAAAGTGTAAATAAAAGCCACCGATTTTTTTGAACACGATGTCGGACTATCAAAAAAATTTGCAAGGTAAGGAACTAAACATGCAAATAAGATAGTAATACGATGGAATATGAGCGTAATTCGTATGTTTTAAGCTACACTGCAAGCAAAAAACTCTGCCAATAAATCGTCCGTTTTTATAATTTCTGTATTTTTCTGCCATGATTTGTATCAGCAGTTATTGCAGTGCACGGCTTACTGTGACCGAGGGTATGGAGGCATATTTAAATCTTGCAAAACTTTTGGGCATGGCAAGCCATGCCCAAACAAACATTATTTTTTAGAAAATCCCCTTGTCTTTCGACAAGGGGATTAATAATTTTAATTACTCAGCTAAAACTCCGCCTGTTTCAGGGATTTCTTTTTCTGCTTCTTCTACTGCTTCGTCTTCCACGGGCATTTCAAGCTCAATATCCGAGTAGATGAATGAATCTGGGTAGTCATTCATTTGGAATGCTACTGTAAGGTCTTCTTCATCGTAGATTAGCTCTTGATTTTCTCTCTGCATTTTTGCAAAGTCCTCAAGTGTGTACATCACACCATCTTCCATTGCGTAAATGTGTTGTCCCTCTTCCATGAAGAGCTCCATTACACCGAACTGATGGAATTTAATATTACCGGGGAAGTTTACATAGTCGATATGCGCTTTTGGGTTTGCGTCTTCTATTTCAGCGTGTGGCATAGTGTTAAACGCCATGTATTTATCACCCTCGGTGTCTATCACTCTTGTGTGGTAGTAGCCGATACCTGTGAAGTAGAAGGAGGCTCTGTCGTTTGCGTCAGCATCTCCGAAGCTTCTTACTGGGTAGGTGTCTACTGTACGACCCGAAAGACCTGGAACATCATGTATTCTTACTGCTGTTTCAAAGCTTTCAGGATAAATCTCTTCAAAGCCGGACTCGTCAAAGCCGATTGCTCCATATCCCCTTGTGGCAAACTCATCTGCGTTTAGCTGTATTTCAGAAGTGGGATTGCTTTTACTTGTTTTATAAACAATTACCCTGCCCACAAGATCCGCCATATCCACCGCTACATCTTCTTTGATTTCGATGGCTACGCAGTAGTGTACACTGCCATAAATTGTGAATGGCTCGATAGTAATAGCTTCCACAAGCTCTTCACCCTCGTCGGTTTGCCAGATTATGTCCGCTTTCCAGCGGCTCACATCGGATTTTCTATCAGCAGTGCGAGTGTTTGGTAATGTAGGATTTAAGTCGTTAGTATCCGATGATATAATCGCTAAAGGCGTAATTATTTTATCGCCCGCTTCTAAATTTTTGATTTCATGGGGCATAAGAAAAAGAGCATGTTCGTAATTCACAACCACATTGTCATTATCCACAATATGCCATTTATTAGCATGTGTAGAGCTTGCCACATTTACACCATATAGAAAAATAAGATCCCCTACTTTTAATTCGCTGAGTGGTGGCACATTATTCACCGCAAAGGCAGTCACGCTCATACTCGCAAGCATTGCCACTGCAAGTGCT
>CAYJLI010000093.1:0-5449 GCA_964371155.1 uncultured Oscillospiraceae bacterium
GGCAAAGCCCCTTGTTCCTATTTTAGATTTTTGTATAAATATGTTCGGATTATAGGTGTCAGGCTTGAGTGGCAATACTCGAACACACAGTCGATAAAAGCATCTTTTTGGCTATTTTCAGCCATATAATACCTCTTTAATAATAAATCGAAACAGGCTTGCCATTAATCTCTTGTATATCAAATTCTACTTGATATAGAGCCTTTAGCGTTTCTTTTGTCATAACTTCTTTTACTTCACCAAATTTATAGAGCTCGCCATCTTTAAAGGCGGCTATATAATCGGAGTAGACTGCGGCAAAGTTTATCTCATGCAGTACTAAAATTACTGTTTTGCCCAGTTCTTCGCTGAGTCTTCTCACGAGCTTCATAAGGTTTGAGGAATGGTATATGTCGAGGTTGTTTGTAGGCTCGTCTAAGAAGACAAAGTCGGTGTCCTGCGCTATAACCATTGCAATATATGCCCTTTGAAGCTGTCCGCCCGAAAGCTCGTCAATAAAGCGGTCGGTAAACTCCTCAAGCTCCATATAGGATATAGCCATATCCACCATTTTATAGTCTTCGGCATTTAAATTGCTACCCGAGTAGGGGAAGCGCCCAAATGCAACAAGCTCTTTTACAGTGAGCTTCATCG
Source organism: uncultured Oscillospiraceae bacterium (assembly GCA_964371155.1). Taxonomy (GTDB): domain Bacteria; phylum Bacillota; class Clostridia; order Oscillospirales; family Ruminococcaceae; genus CAYJEQ01. The sequence goes on from CAYJLI010000093.1 coordinate 634, forward strand.
AGATATTATTTTGCTGTGTGAGTATGGCAAGCTTTTTTGCAAGCTCTTTGCTCTTCCATTTTCTCAGCTCTGTTCCACCAAAGTCCACATCGCCGCCGTCCTGCGCTATAAGCCTTGTGATTATATTGAGGACTGTCGATTTACCAGCGCCGTTTGGGCCTATCAGAGAAATAACCTTGCCCCTTGGTATTTGGAAAGAAACTTCTTTTACAACTTGTTTTTCTCCATAATATTTATCAATACTTTTAATTTTCATCTACTATGCCCCTTTGTTGTTTAAAACGAGGAACAAGAAATATGCTCCGCCGAATAAATTTATAAAAACGGAAATTTGTGTGCCAAAGCCGAATACATGCTCAATTAATGTTTGTCCGCCGAGCAGTACCACCACACCCATAAGCGCCGAGCCAATCATAAGATAGCTGTGCCTATATGTCTTAAACAATTCCCTTGCAAGGTTTGCAATAATTAATCCTAAGAATGAAATTGGGCCTACTAAAGCGGTTGCAATTGAAATAAAGAAGGTAACTCCGATAAGAAGTCTTTTAACCACTCTATCGTAATCAACACCTAAATTTATCGCTTGGTTTTTGCCAAGTGTAATAACATCCAAAAGCTTAATGTCTTTCCAGAATATAATGGAAGTCACCACAATAAGTACAAGCGACATCATTATAAGCTCTGCATTTACATGGTCAAACCCTGCCACAAGCTCTGTTAGAAGCTTGTCGAATTCATTTGGATCCATTGTGCGTGTCATAGTGTTTGAGATGCTTGTGAAAAAGGTTGCAAGTACTGTACCTGCAAGAAGTACATATAGTATGTTGTATTTAGTCTTTCTAAAGAGGGTACCATAGATTATAGTACCAAGTGTTCCCATCAGTGCAATATCAACTGCAAATGCCACATATTTATTTGCCGCTAAAATACTGCTTCCACCAAGGACAAATACAATTGATGTATGAATTAGAATATATAGTGAATTCATTCCCAAAAGGCAGGGTGTAACAATTCTATTTCTTATAATCGACTGAAATACTATGCTCGCAGTACCTATGCAAAACGCCGCTATTATCATTGTGATAAGCTTTGGTGTGCGAATATACATTGCATAGTCGAAAAATTTCATATCCACATTAATAAACTGATAGGTAAGCCCGAGCGCAATGGATAATATGATGAGGATAATCATTTTTACAAATGAGGAAATCGGTTTTTTAGCTTTATGCGCTCTGCTCACCGATGGAGCAGGATTTGGAAGTGTTGCAGCTCTATCCACGGCATACTACCTCCTTTTTCTTTATCTTTGGTTTGCCGATGCTTAGTCGTTTAAATAGAAGCATTATGAAAATCAAGCTTCCCATAATGCCGGAGATAAGCTCAATCGGCATTTCATATGGTCTTATTACAATTCTTCCGATGATGTCACACACGAGGACAAATAGTGCCCCAAATACTCCTACATCTAAAATGCTTCCTCGGATTTTATCCCCTCGAAACATCGCCACAATATTTGGGACAATAAGCCCGATATAGGAAATTGTGCCGACCGTCACCACGACACTTGCCGTAATAACCGCCGCAATGGAAAGCCCACCAAACATCACAATTTTGTAGTTTACACCAAGGTTTGTTGAAAAATCTTCACCCATGCCAACAATATTAAAATGATTGGCATAGATGTATGCGATTACCACAAGGGGTAAAATTAAAAATACTATTTCGTACCTTCCTGTGAGTATCAGTGAGAAATCGCCTACAAGCATACTTGCCAAAATCTGTGATAAATCGTTTTCATAGGCAAGATAGTTCACCACACCGCCGATAACACTATTAAACATTATCCCGATAAGCGGAACCATTATTACATCTTTAAATTTAATTTTCTGCACAAACCAAACAAAAACCCATGTCCCAAGCACTGCGGCAGCAAAGGCAAACCCTGTTCTCATTGCAAGGGTTGCCGTTGGGATAAAAAGCATCGCTATGATAATCCCAAGCTGTGCCGAAGCTATTGTCGCACTGGTTGTAGGGGAAACAAATTTATTCATGCAGAGGTTTTGCATTATAAGCCCTGCTATGCTCATGCCTATTCCTGTGCAGAGTATTGCAAGCACTCGTGGTAGCCTCGCATTAAAGAGTACGATGAGCTGTAAGAAATCTCCCTCTAAAACACCGCTTAGCGATACATCGTATGCACCTATAAACATTGAGATAAAGGAGAGTATTAGCGTGAGCAAAATCATTAATATGGTAATTCTATTTTTTTTCATTTAAAATCCTCTTAGAGAGTTTGTTTATACTGACTAACGCATATATGTTAGCACAGGCTTATCCCACTGTCAAGAAAAAAGGGGGTTAATTTGGTATGGTTAGTCATTTTAAACTAACCATACCAAATTGATTGATTATTTTTATCTAAATTGCGGGGCGGTAATCTCCCTATTGGAGATTGGATAAAAAAACTGCCACCATCGGTTTCGATAGTGGCAGTTTCTTTATTTAGATGCTTTTTAATATTTAGTCTTAGAATATTGAGAAGTTTGCAGATAGTGCTGCAAATACTATTGCTACCATTGATAGCAGTTTGATTAGGATATTGATAGCAGGGCCGCTTGTGTCCTTGAATGGGTCGCCCACTGTATCGCCTACTACTGCGGCTTTGTGGTTGTCGCTACCTTTACCGCCGAGGTTGCCAGCTTCGATGTATTTCTTGGAGTTATCCCATGCACCACCGGCATTAGCCATCATGATAGCAAGGATAAAGCCTGTAACGGTGGAGCCTGCAAGCATAGCAGTTACGCCGTTTACACCTAAAACAAAACCTACAAGTATTGGAACAACAATCGCAAGAATTGCAGGAGGAATCATCTCTCTTTGAGCGGATTTTGTACAAAGGTCTACACAGCTCTTGTAATCAGCTTCCGCTTCGCCTTCCATAAGGCCTTTGATTTCTCTAAACTGTCTTCTTACTTCTTCAACAATGCTCTGTGCCGCTTTACCAACACTTTCCATTGTCATAGCTGCAAATATAAATGGTAGAACCGAACCAATGAATAAACCAACAAGTACTATTGGATTATCAATGCTTAGGTTAAACTCATAGTCGGGGTTGATAATCTTAACTTGGTCGATGTAAGCAACGATAAGAGCAAGAGCAGTAAGTGCCGCAGAACCGATTGCAAAACCTTTACCTGTTGCCGCTGTTGTGTTACCGAGGGAGTCGAGTGCGTCGGTACGCTTTCTTACATCTTCGCCGAGATGAGCCATTTCAGCGATACCGCCTGCGTTATCGGCTACTGGGCCGTAAGCGTCGGTTGCAAGTGTGATACCGAGTGTTGATAGCATACCAACAGCCGATAGACCGATACCAAATAGTCCCATTGAGCCCGAACCAGCCGCAAAGTAACTTACGATGATTGAGATACAAACGATAACTACTGGGATTGCTGTGGATATCATACCGAGGGCAAGACCGCCGATTATGATTGTTGCAGGGCCTGTTTTAGAAGTTGCTGCAAGTTTTTGAGTTGGCTTGTATGTGTCCGCTGTGTAGTACTCGGTGAAGTAACCGATTAATATACCTGCAAGCAGACCCGATAGGATTGCGATATATAAGCCAAATGGTGCGCCTGTGTAGCTGATTAGTGCATATGCACCTGCCGCTACTAAAGCACCGCTGATGTATGTCCCTGTTCTGAGGGCTTTTAGAAGATCCATCTGTGAAGCATCTTCTTTTGTTTTGATGAAGAATGTACCGATAATTGAAGCTATTACGCCGATTGTAGCAAGTGCCACTGGGATTGACATCCCTGTGATGCCCATTCCTGCGGAAACTGCAAGTGCACATGCGGAAAGTCTTGCGCCTGCATAGGATTCGTAAAGGTCGGCACCCATACCTGCAACGTCGCCAACATTGTCACCAACATTGTCTGCGATAACAGCTGGGTTTCTTGGGTCATCCTCTGGGATGCCTGCTTCTACTTTACCAACAAGGTCGGCACCAACGTCCGCCGCTTTAGTAAAGATACCACCGCCAACTCTTGCAAAAAGAGCCATTGCTGACGCACCCATACCAAATGTAAGCATTGCGTTTGCTATTGAATTTACATCGTTGCCATAAATTGCTTTTAGTATGTAGTACCAGATGGACATATCAAGAAGTCCAAGTCCTACAACTGTAAAGCCCATTACCGCACCTGCGGAGAAAGCTACTTTTAGCCCTTTGTTTAGGCTGTTCATAGCGGCATTTGCTGTTCTTGCATTTGAAGAAGTAGCAATTGTCATGCCGATGTAGCCGGATAGAGCCGAGAAGAAACCGCCTGTTACAAAAGCAAAGGGAACAAATGTGTTCACAAGCCCTGTGTAAGCAAGTCCTCCGAGTATTACTACCATGATTGCAAAGAATATCCCAACGCCTTTGTACTGACGTGCAAGATATGCCATTGCTCCGCTTTTAATGGAAGCGGCAATTTTTTTCATTTCCTCAGTTCCTTCGTCCTCTTTCATAACTCTGCCGAAGAGGATGAAAACATAACCGAGCGCTGCAATAGCACCTACGGGCGCTAAAAACATTAAATCCATTTTTTACACTCCTATTTTGTTTTTCTCATGCCATTTCGTTTTTTCATGTTTTTGGGCATTACACAAAATGCCCCATATCTGAGCACTGATAAATATTTTATTTCATTTTCACATGAATGTCAATGATTTTTTGTATTAAATAGGCATAAAATCCACACTTTATCAATATTATTGTGTGTTTGCCATTTATATTGTGTGAAATTTATGAATTTTAGGCTTGTTTTGTAAATTT
>CAYJLI010000094.1:0-5421 GCA_964371155.1 uncultured Oscillospiraceae bacterium
TTTGCAAAGAACTGTTTGACACTCTGCCAAAAGTAAAAGAATATGCAGCAGATAATCTACTTGACCTTGCGAATAGTTGGTGTGAGGACGATGTGGAAATCACAAGAGATGTTTTTATCAGTAGACTACAGCTTACAACTATTGCTTTCTGCGATGGTGAAGAATATACCCTATACTTCAATAATGAAGAAATGTTTGCCGACCACGCTGTGGCGATAGATGGCAATGTGAATAGTGGGTTTGAAAGGGCTGATATTAGGTAGGGAAGTATGACGAGATTTGAAGAACTGGTGACAAAGAGCCAAAATTGCAATATTAGAATTATTAAATGATAAAATCAACCTATCTGACTATATGTTAGAGGGGCAAAAAAACTAATTTTGAAAGAATTGGCACAGATGCAGCAACTCGTGAAATTCTTCCTTTCAAACAAACCCCTGCTATCTAAGGTAGCAGGGGTTTTTAAGAGGTAAAGCAACTACAAAAAAATACTCTACACTATATAATCCATAAGAAGCACACACAAGAGCTCAAACTGCCTGAAAATAGATGAAAATAGGATTGTTGTTGATGAATATTGTAGTTTTTTCGATAAGGGATACATTTCTGATTAACAGTGAATTGAAAACGATTTGCAAACATTGCCTTATAGTGATAAAATATGATAATCAGCAAAAAAGCTTCGATAATTTATTCCCATCCTTTACCCAATCCCGTGATGCTGTATATAACTATAAATCGCTTTTAATTAATACCAACCGAATTTGCTATTATAATACGGAGGTTTTCGCATGGAAAAGAATTATTCTAATAATTTATCACCAACTCAATCAGCATATCAGCAACAATATCAAGGATGGCAACAATCACCGAACCCCTCCTTGGAACCACAACCTCCTATTAGTGCTCAGATAGTTAAAAAGTCTTTTAGCATCTGTGCTTTAAGTGTTTTAGGGATGATGCTGGTGGGGATTTTTTTCTCTGCAATTCTTGGATATTTGATACCGTATGGTACCATTAGTAGCGAGTTGCGCTCGTTTTTAATCTATGCCTCTATGTATATACCCAGCCTGCCCGTTATGATACATATTGTAAAAAAAGCACCACGCCCTTTATATCCCTTGCCGTCACGCAAATCGATTAGCCTTAAAACTATGATTAAAGTTGCGCTAATCAATAATAGTATGCTGGTTTTAATGATGCTTTCTACCTTGATGATGCCCATAGCATCAGCACAACCCCAACCAGCTGATGGCTATATTGGCTTGGTCGCCAACGACCCATTTACAGGATTTTTTTCATTGGTGATTTTTGCACCTCTAATCGAAGAATTTGTAATTAGACGTAATTTTTACCCTCATCTATATCAGTATGGGGCTCGTCCTTTTGTGATTTTTAGCACAGTTATATTCTCTTTTATGCATTTAAATAGCGGACAATTGCTTACAACCATACCCATGGGTGCCTTAGCAGGTGTTTTAATGTATCATAGTGGTAACTTTAAGTACCCAGTTATTTTACATTCTGTATCAAATTTGGCATCTTATTTACTTTTTGCGATGATTTCAGATGCCACTTTGCTTACATTTTACCTGCTTATTCAACTACCGCTTATGCTGGTGGGCATTCTTGTGGCCATAGTTTGGTGGTGCAAAGAACTGCGCCATAAACAACTTGCCCCAGCACAAATTAGCTTTGCCCCAGGCTTTAATGTCATTAAGGCAGCCTTTTTAAATAAGGGTACCATAATCTACCTTTTAGTATTTGGTATGATGATTTTGTCGAATATGCAATAGCTAAAAATTGAAAAGGACATTATTTTTTGGCACATCACCTTAAAAATAATGCCCTTTACTACACTCTAAAACACTGATTATTACTGTGATTTAGTGCATGAAAAATATGTGGGAGCTTTTCATTCCATAGCCGAAGCCTCCATAACTCGATCTCATCGGTTAGTGAAATCTAACCACATAAGTTGAGATTGACTTTTTCCACAAATATTGATAAGATTATTTGGGTTAATTTTAACTTTTAGCGTTTGAGTAAACTTATTAGTTTACTCTTTTTTAGAGATATATGTTTGCTGATATCTTTGCGTTTTACAAAATTTAGCGTTATTGATATGAGAAAATCCAATGCAAAAAGTTGCTTTTATAATACAGCTCTATTTATTTCACTTAAATTAGATGAGTATGCGTTTAATCTATAAGTGGAAAATTTGTTCGGAGGGTTACATATGCTTTTTAAAAAAATAGGGTCGATAAATATTGTTTCGGTAGTCGTTTTCTTATCCATTGTATTTATAGGACTTATAACAAATTTAGCTAAATCCAATATGGATAAAGCAGTTATATCCGCTACTCTTAGCGAGATGAACCAAATAGGAGTGCAGATGGAGGTTTTGCTTGAGCAAATACTGGAAGAAAATGAAGATGATTTATCACTACTTGCTGAATATATTGAAAAAAACAATGTTGAATTTGATGGAATTGGCTCTTACCTTGAAAATCAAGCACAAGCTGATGAAATTGATACGCTGTATTATATAGATACTGCGGGCAATGGTTATTCTCTTGATGGAGTCGAGCGTGACTTTTCTGGCAACGAAGCCTATCTCCATGCTTTGAAAAATGAATTTGTAGTAACAGAGCCACAAGTATCTTTTGAAGCGGATGAGATGGCTTTTGACTTTGCCGTCCCCGTGATAGTGGACGATGAAGTGGTTGCTGTTTTGTATAGTGAAGCCTATTTGAGCGATTTTTTAAAGTCAGTAGCATTAAGTACCGAAGGAACAGGGGACATTTTCATTGTAAACCATGAACTGAGCCTTGTGTTTTCCACAAGTGAAAATCATGTTGGCACATCTTTTATCCCCGATGGCGATGTCTCAGAAATGGGAATGGAAAATGTTATAAATGCTCAGACTGAAATCGTGTCTGGAACAAGCGGCGGATTTTACTACAATTATTATGGCACCCCTAAAGTAATGGTTTATTTCCCCATACAAAATACCGAATGGGCGCTTGCTATGAATGTTGAGGTTGAGGGGATAAATGCCACGCTCACCTCAGCGGTGGAACTGTTTAAAAGAGTAAGTAGTGTAGTTTATTGGACGGTAATTGCTATGGTGTTTTATATTACCTTTGCCAATATGCAATCTAAAAAGAAATTGCTGAGAACCGCTTATTATGATATGCTTACAGGCTTGCCAAATTTAGCAAAACTAAAAATAGACATGTCAGAAATATTATGCCAGAACAAAAATAAAAAATACACGATTATGTTATTCGATATAGATAACTTTAAGGCAATTAACGAAATGTTTGGTCGAGACATAGGCGACAGAGTACTAAAAATTGTTAGAACCTTCTTTGAAAGCTTTAATGAACCGAGTTTGCTAACAGCAAGAATTAACGATGATAAATTTGCGGTGTTTGCAGGGAATGGCTTTTTAGACAACATAAGGTTTTTAGAAAGTTTTGTGGAGGATTATGTTGCTAATAACCTTCCTGAAATGCTTGGTTATGGTGCTGTTTTCAAAATTGGCCGTTATCACATTGAGCAAGGCGAAACTGACATTGAAGATATAATGGCAAAGGCAGGACTTGCCCATGCAAGAGCAAAAACCACCAAAGGCGAGCTGTACTGTGATTATGATGAAACATTCAAGCAAAATCTTTTAGCAGAAGCAGAAATTACAAGCAAGATGAAGTCCGCCCTTGATAACAAAGAGTTTAAAGTGTTTTTGCAACCAAAATTCAGCACGAGTGAGAGCAAACTTGTCGGTGCTGAAGCGCTTGTGCGTTGGATTGAAGCGGATGGTAAAATGATATTCCCCAATGATTTCATTCCTTTATTTGAGAGAAATGGCTTTGTTGTTGAGCTGGATAAATACATACTTGAAAATGTTTGTATAACCATCAGGAAATGGATGGATGATGGGCTTAGACAGTTCACTGTTTCGGTAAACTGCTCAAGACTAAACATAGAGAATCCATTTTTTGTTGAGGGTGTTGTTGCCATTGCAGATAAATACAATGTTCCTCATGAATGTATTGAAATTGAGCTTACAGAGTCAACAACTATTTCAAATGCGAATTCGATTGAGAGGATTTTTGCAGATTTGCATCAAAATGGTTTTAAAATTTCCATTGACGATTTCGGTGCAGGTTATTCTTCACTCGGTATGCTCAAAAACCTCCATGTAGATACACTTAAAATGGATAGAAGTTTCTTTATTGGTGGAAAGAATGCTCGCCGTGATGATATGCTAATTGACAGTATTGTAAAAATGTCGCACAACTTAGGCATGTATGTAGTTGCAGAAGGTATTGAAACACAGGAGCAAGTTCAGTTGCTAAGAAGTATGAATTGCGATGCTATACAAGGTTATTTCTATGCAAGGCCTATGCCAATCAGTGAATTTGAGGAGAAATACAGCCCCGATATGCTCAAAAAATCAACTGACTGTAATGCAATGGTAATACGCAGTATTAATGATGCTAAATTTGCAAACTCACTTGTAACTTGTGGAATTTTAATTACCGATATTGATGAGGACTTTACTATACTTGAAGCGAATGACTACTACTTTAAAATGATTGGTTATACAAGAGAAGAGGTTAGGGACAATTTCGCCAATAGAGGTCCAAGCCATACAACTGCTGAGAAAAAAATAGCATTCTTAGAATATTTTAAAAAATGTATACAAGAAAACTCCTATGCAAATTTCTCGTTTACAAACAAATTTGTTATTAAAAACGGTGAGGAGCACACATTCCAATTAAATGGTAAAGTAGCCGATAATGAACACGGTCAAAAGCGCTTGTATCTCACAGTCACAGATATTACAACTAATGCTTAAATATCTGATAAAGCTGAAATCAACTAAGGCGTTATAAAGAGCAAAGCAAGGCAAAACTACTTATTAGCGATATACCATAGCATAATTTAAATACCACTGCAATATAAATTTTGCAGTGGTATTTTCACCCATTCAATAACATCTCAACTTTGAGATAATAGTTACTCAGCTCGATATAGATGAGAGTATCACCAAAGAATAAAATGCATTTAAAGTGTAGCTTTATGAAGATGGAGAAGCAAGACTATTTTTTTATGATTTTCTTGATTTCTATTCAGATATTTCTAATGGAGCACAAAGCGAAAGATATATTTACCCAAAGAAGACTTGGTGAATTATAGTGATTACAAGCTATAAAGCATGCAGAATATGTAGCTGAAACAAGCATTCTGTATTCGTTATATTTTTTCGTCAAAAAAATGTAAAAAACTATTGACATTTTAAAATCACTGAGGTATAATATTATTTGTCGCTGAGAAAAACCAGCATAGCGACAGTAGATGTGGGAGCATAGCTCAGCTGGGAGAGCATCTGCCTTACAAGCAGAGGGTCAC
>CAYJLI010000095.1:0-5382 GCA_964371155.1 uncultured Oscillospiraceae bacterium
TGATGTTTTCAAAGCCTGATTCGTCGTAGCCAATGCTGTCGTATCCAACTGTTGCGAATCTATCGCCGTTTATCATCACTTCTTGGTAGTCCTCTATATAGTTTGACTTACTGTTTTTATATATTATTGCTTTACCCACGAGGTCTTCTGGGTCTATGCTTTCCACATCATCCACAAATTCAATCATAAGCACATAAAAAAGCTCTCCCTCCATATACAGAGGCTCTATACTTACCTTTTCAACTAATTCTTCACCCTCGGGTCTATCAAAAAGTATCTCAGCCTTATAGCCTTTTACCTGTTTTGAGGATATTGCTGTCTGTGCCATTTCTCCAAATCCATTCGGTCTTATCCTCCCCCCAAGATACAAATCCTTAACAGCATCTATACCGCCCATCGCATAGTAAATGGCAAGTATAAATTCATCAAAAGATGACAAAAACTGCTCCACATCGGCATCAGCATCTACTTCTGCTAAATAAAACAACTCAAACGCCAACTTATGTCCCGGTGCTATGTCGCCGATATCGGTTCCAACAAGTTGATTATCTTCATCAAGCACACCAGCATAATTAAATATATAATCATGTAATGCCCAATCAAATATTAATTTGTCATTCATCTCTTCCGCAAAATCTTTTAATTCATCAATCTCTTCCTGAGGAATTGCAGTCGCTGCAAAAGCAGTCACGCTCATCCCTGCCACCATCACTGCCGCAAGCAGTGCAGATAAAATTTTCTTAAACATTTCTAATCTCCTCCATAATTTTGTAATTGTTTTGGACATATTTGCCTTTGGTAGTAGTTTATCATAGATGGCACAGTATTTCAAGAGAATGTAGTGCATAGAACGGGAGATTGTTTAAGTGGTTTGTGGTGGAGGGGGATGGGGGTATCGGTGGATTGCCTCGGTAAATAAGTTTCATCTTTTCTACTTAGAGTGCAAAGCCCCTTAATATATCTGCGATACCGCACAATATTATGGAGTTAATTTTAGATTGTACAGGGTCTTCGGTGGCATTTGTAGGGTCACGGCAAGCCGTGACCGCTTGTGTGCAGGTGTTTTTATGCTTTTGCGTCACCCTCGGGCATCGGGGATATGCCCCTACGATTGGATTTTCCTTTTGTTTTTGGGTTGTGGGTAATATACGGACGACCACAGGTCGCCCCTACTATAACCCTCCGCTCTTTTGCTCCGCAAAATTTGCTACATTCTTTTTTTCGGCTTCGCCTTTCTATTTATGGGGTTTCACCCCACACCCCACGATTTTTTGAAAAAAATCGAGTAAAACTTTAATTCGTTTTGCCATCGGCGAAACTCCTAAACTTCTTCACTCTTCGCTCTTCACTATCCCCCCTCACCCTTTCCGCTTTTTCTGAATAGAATAAAATAGATAAATGGGTGATTTCTCACCTAAGGGAGGTATATTATGAATGAATACACTCTTTCCCATGCGGTTGTGGGGGAAAATTACCGAATAGAAAAGCTTCACTGTGGCGAGCGCATAAGGCGCCGTCTTCAAGACATGGGTCTTATCGAGCACACCAAAATTAAATGCCTATATATTAGCCCACACAAAAGTCCCATCGCCTTTATGGTGCGTGGTGCCGTTATTGCCCTGCGGCTTGAGGACTGCAAAGACATAAAAGTAAGCCGTCTTTAATAAATATACAACCGAAAGGGGTTTTTGTAACTTGGAAAACTACGAATTTTTGCCATCACCAAAATCCGAAAACGGTGAAGTTTTACCGATAATTGCACTTGCAGGCAATCCCAATGTGGGAAAAAGCACACTTTTTAACAGGTTAACAGGCCTAAGACAGCACACAGGTAACTGGCCCGGGAAAACAGTCGCTGTGGCGGATGGAAACTTTATTTACTGCGATAAAACCTACTCCGTGGTAGATCTCCCCGGCACATATTCGCTTTTATCGGGCTCTTTAGAAGAGGAAATTGCCTGCGAATTTTTAGCGTTTGGTGAACCCGATGCGGTGGTTATTGTTTGCGATGCAACCTGCTTAGAGCGCAATTTAAACCTTGTTTTGCAGATTGGTGAGATTTGCGATAGGGTTGTTGTGGCGGTTAATTTAATGGATGAAGCCGAGAAAAAAGGGATGGAAGTGGATATACAAAAGCTCTCAGAGCTACTCTCCACCAAAGTGGTAGGAATAGTTGCACGCAGTGGGAGTGGTGCCGAGGATATCTGCGGGGCGATAGAGGAAGTTTTAGCCGAAAATTACAACAACACCCCCACGCCTGTTAATTATCCAAAGGCATTGGAGGAGGCCGTTTCACAGCTTTCGAAAGAAATTGCTATGTATAATTACACCGAGCTTAAAAACCGTTGGATTGCGCTAAGGCTTTTAGAGAACAAAAAAGAAATATCGGATAAAATTTGCGATTACATAGAGGTTTCACGAGGGTTTTTTGATGGCTGTGTAGAGTTTTTAAAAGAGAAGCATTTAAAGGAAAAAAACTGCTCCGATATAATAGTGCGCTCGATTGTGCTCTCCGCCGAGGCGATGGAAAACGAAGTGGTGAAAAAGCAGGAAAGTTGCCATAAGTTTGACAGACGCCTCGATAGGCTCTTGATGGGGAAATACACCGCCATGCCCTTTATGGTGCTTTTACTCGCCATGGTGCTTTGGATAACAGTCGTCGGTGCTAATTACCCCTCCGCCATGCTTGCAGAGCTACTCTTCATCCCCGAAAAATATATCGCAGAAGCTCTTGCATTTATAAAAGTGCCCCCCTTGGTAATTAGCTTTTTAACCGAGGGTTGTTATCGGGTGCTCGTGTGGGTAATATCGGTGATGCTCCCACCTATGGCGATATTTTTTCCAATGTTCACACTGCTCGAGGACTTCGGATATTTGCCGAGGGTAGCGTTTAATTTGGATAACAGCTTTAAAAAATGCGGTGCTTGTGGCAAACAATCGCTCACATTATGCATGGGGCTTGGGTGCAATAGTGTTGGGATAATTGGCGCAAGGATTATCGACTCCCCACGAGAGCGGTTAATTGCGATACTCACAAATAATTTCATGCCCTGCAACGGTAGATTTCCCACCATAATAATGATATCTACGATATTTTTCAGCGGTATGCTATCACTTTTTGGCGGACTTTTTTCGGCGGTGATACTCACATTTGTAATCTGCCTTGGGGTAATGCTTTCGATGCTCAGCGCAAAGCTTTTAACTGCAACACTACTAAAAGGCGAGCCCTCCTCATTTGTGCTTGAGCTCCCTCCCTACCGCAAACCCGACATTGGCAGAGTGCTTATAACCTCAGTATTAGACAGAACACTTTTCGTCCTCATGCGTGCGGTAGCAGTGGCGGCACCTGCTGGGGGAGTGATATGGCTTATGGCTAATATTCAGATTGACGGTGTAAATTTAATAGTACATTTCTCAAATTTTTTACATCCTTTTGCCCTGCTCATAGGGCTTGACGGGGTAATACTTATGGCATTTATTTTGGGGTTTCCTGCTAATGAAATTGTTGTGCCAATAATGCTGATGGGTTATCTTGCCACTGGCTCACTCGCCGAGGTGGAGAGTTTATCCTCGCTTGGGGAAATTTTTATAGCAAATGGTTGGACTTTTAAAACGGCGGTTTGCGCCCTCATATTTTCGGTGGCACACTGGCCGTGCTCGACGACACTGCTCACGATAAAAAAAGAGAGTGGAAGCCTTAAATGGACGCTGATAGCGGCGGCATTACCGACAGTGGTGGGTTTTGCATTATGTATGGCGGTGAATTTTATTTTGGCACTGGCGATATAATAGCAAAAATAAAGTTTTACTAGATTTTTTTCAAAAAATCTTGGGGTGTGGGGTGAAACCCCATGAATAGGTGGGCGAATCCGAGAAAGAGGTTGTAGCAATTTTTGCGAAGCAAAAGAGCGGAGAGTTCTTTTAGTGAAAAATGAATAATGAAAAGTGAAGAGTTATGGAGTTTCGCCTTTGGCGAAACGGATTTTAAATTGTAGGGGCACAGATTACGCTACAAAATAATGCAAACACCTCATAAACACCAAAGCGTCATTCCATCCCCTGCAAATTTTCTTTTTTCTTCCATGTGTTTCCTTGCAAACATCCATAATCTATGTTAAACTACCTCTAAAGGACAAATTTGTCCAAATAATTAACAATTTATGGAGGAAAGAAAAATGTTTAAGAAAATTTTAGCCTCTGCGCTTGCAGTGGCAATGCTTGCAGGAATGAGCGTGACTGCTTTTGCAGATTATGGATATGCAACCGAAGATGATTTATTACTTGATGAAGGTGAGCTATTTTTTACACTGGGTGATTTTGGTTCAGTTTGGTATATGCTGGATGAAGATGACAATATTACAACTGATAAATATGGTGTGCCACAACTTGCAGATATGAGAGGGCTAAATCCCGGCGATAAAATTGCTACTAAAATAACTAAGTTCGAATTATATAATGGTTTAGAATTGGCAAAGATTCCTCTTTCCGATTTACAGAAGCCATGGTTCTATTTTGCTAATTCAGTAACACCTACCAAAGATGATGTAAAGGGATGGAAAGTGGATGCTGATTGGCAGTTTGACGAGGCTGAAGATTTAATCGAAGAGATTAAAATTGAAGCACTATATGGCATTGACTCTGGGGCTGCAATTCCATGGGGTTTAGTAGAAATTACTGACACTCTTAATTATTATGCAACCATAGAATTTAAAGACGATGTAGCAGAAATTGACTACAACGACTTAGTGGGTAAATTAACCCTTTACGAAAGAACTAAATCAAACGCATACGAACCTCTACAAGTATTACAGATGAACGGCGACCAATTCGCAACAGTAGGCTATGAAAGCATAGCTTACGACGACCCAGGCTTTCACGATATCACAAGCACAGGCGCACCTGTTAGAGACTTTACCGACGCCAATATGAATGAAATAACAGAGCTTTACTTTGACGGCGTGGGCATATTCTATACAGCTAATATAGGCGACGAAGGCGCAAAATACCTTGGATTTAACATGAATCCAGACCATGATTTACTTGCTCAGTACCCAACAGCGGACATGGAATTTATAAACTTCCCAGGAATGGTGAAATTTAATAGATTTGGTACATTCGAGCTATTTAAACAAGAAAACCAATTTGCATATGCAGTGGTTGATGGCGAAATAGTAACACTCGAAAGCATTGCAAGAAACGGCAGAGTGGTTGATGGTATAGATGAGGGCTACTCACTTGTACTAAGCATTAAAGACTTCCCAGAAAGCTTTATCCTCTCCGATACAGAGCTTGAGCTTACAGAAGCGGAAGATGAAGAAGTAGTAGAAGCAGTAGACGCAGAACCAGCAGCATAATAACAATAATAAAATCCTCCACCTCGGT
>CAYJLI010000096.1:0-4827 GCA_964371155.1 uncultured Oscillospiraceae bacterium
AAAATTCTGTGGAAAATCCGCTCTTTTGCTCCGCAAAAATTGCTACATTCTTTTTAATCGCTTCGCTTTTCTCGGCTTCGCCATAATTATTTATGGGGTTTTACCCCATACCCCATAATTTTTTGAAAAAAATTAAGTAAAACTTCATTTTTCAGCATTTGCTCGCTTCGCCTAATACAAATAATCCTTGTTAAATCATATCTATTATATTATAATAATTCTGACAATTACAATCAATATCTTATAAACTTGTCGCACGGCGGCGGATTGGAGCTATTATGGGACTGCTTTCAGACTTTTTTGGAAAACATCATGATAAAAAAATAACCTTTTTAGGCATTGGCATAAGTCATATTGAGCTTATAAAACAAGCGGCTAAAGAGGGGGGCACTGTGACCGCCAGAGATCTGCGAACTGCCGAAAAATTAGGCGATACCGCAACAGAGCTTGCCTCACTCGGGGTGGAGCTTATTTTGGGTGAAAACTATCTTAATAACCTTTGCGAAGATATAATATTTCGCACCCCTGGCATGAGTTTTTATAAGGAGGAGCTTGTAAAAGCAGCACAGCGAGGCGCTATGATAACCTCTGAAACAGAGCTATTTTTTAAGCTCTGCCCCTGCAAAATAATAGGCATTACAGGCTCGGATGGCAAGACCACTACCACAAATGTTGTGGCGGAGTTTTTAAAGGCGTCGGGGTATAATGTGCATATGGGTGGAAACCTCGGAAAACCGCTCCTGCCAGAGATAGACAGCATTAATAAAGATGATTTTGCAGTGCTTGAGCTCTCAAGTTTTCAGCTAATTTCCTTTAAAACCTCACCGCATATAGGCGTGATTACAAATATTTCTCCAAACCACCTTGATATACATAAGGACATGGAGGAATACACCAAGGCTAAGGAAAATATAATCTCCTACCAAACCCCGACCGACATTTCAGTGCTAAACGAGGATAATCCCCCCACATACGCACTCGCAGGGGCAACAAAGGCAATGCTCTGCGGTTTTTCTATAAAAAAAGAGGTGCAAAATGGGGCGTTTCTATCGCAGGAGGGCATGCTATGCCTTGCTAAAGATGGCAGTATTACCCCAGTATTGCACAAAGACGAAGTGAAGCTTTTGGGTATGCATAATATAGAAAATCTCCTTGCAGCAATGGCGGCGACTAAAGGCTTAGTAGCAGCTGAAAAAATGGCTGAGGTAGCTAAAAACTTTGGTGGAGTGGAGCATAGGATAGAATTTGTGAGGGAGCATTTGGGGGTGCGTTGGTACAACGATTCCATAGCCACAAGCCCCACACGCACAATTGCAGGCTTAAAAAGCTTTAATACACCGCTTGTGATAATAGCTGGCGGTTATGATAAAAATATCCCATTCGGGCCACTTGTCCCCCATCTAATACAAAGGGTGAAACTGCTCATACTAATGGGCAAAACTGCGGATAAAATAGCTTCGGCACTCAAAGAGGATGAAAGCTATGGGGGCGACAATCCAAAACTCCTCTACGCCAAAGACATGGCAGAAGCGGTAAAACTTGCCGCTGAAAACACTTGCGAGGGCGATATAGTTTCCCTATCTCCTGCCTGTGCAAGCTTCGATACCTACCCAAATTTTGCCGAGCGTGGCAGGGATTATAAAGCCATCGTGAATGGGCTTTAATCTGTTTTAAAACTTCGCATTATACCTTTTATTTACTATGGCAGTTGATATGTGATGAACTATCCCATAGCTAAAAATAATGGCGTTTGCAAAACATTTATAACACTAAAATATAAAGCAGTACACTGCATTTAATAATATTTATGCCGAAACCAAGCGGCAGAATGGAGCATTAATATGGATATTAAAAATATTTTATTTAGACTGAGCGAGGCGAGTGGTGTCTCGGGGCTTGAGGACAGTGTTTCCGCCATAGCCGAAGAGATGCTCTCCCCCTATGGTAAGGTGGAAAGCACCGTGCTAAAAAACCTCATTTGCAGGGTAAAAGAAGCTAAAGAGGGAAAACCCCACATCATACTTGTGGCACATATGGACGAAATCGGCATGATTGTTACAAATATAGATGAGCGTGGCTTTGTGAAAGTGTCCAATGTGGGTGGAATTGACCGCCACACACTGCCCTCGGCACCGATGGTAATCCACGGCAGAAAAAAGGTGAATGCGATAGTTTGCTCCACCCCACCCCATCTGCAAACAGGGGATAAAAAACTGCCCAAGGTGGACGAAATATACCTCGATACGGGATATTCAAAAGAGGAGCTAATAAAGCTTGTGGAGATGGGCGATAGGGTTACGGCGAATATAAATCCTGCCGAGCTTTTAAATGGACTGGTCACAGGAAAAGCGCTTGACGATAGAGCTTCCTGCGCTTCACTGCTCTATGCTTGCGAGCTTTTAAAGAGCGAAGAATACGACTGCGGTGTAAGCGTGGTGTTTTCCTCGATGGAGGAAGTGGGCTCACAGGGGGCAAAAACCGCCGCCGAGTACCTCTCACCCACTCATGCAATAGCGGTGGATGTCGGCTTTGCGCACACCCCCGATGCCGACGAAGACAAATGCGGTAAGCTCTTTGCAGGGCCGATGGTTGGCATTGCCCCGATACTCAATCACGAAATGAGCAATAAACTTGTGCAAATTGCAAAGGATCTCGAAATGCCCTATCAGCTCGATGTTATGTCGGGCAGGACGGGCACCGACTCCGACGATGTAGCCACAAGCGGCATAGGCGTAAAAACTGCACTGTTATCCATACCACAAAGATATATGCACTCACCAGTGGAAACAGTGGCTATCGAAGATGTGAAAAACACTGGCAAGCTAATAGCTGAGTATATAAAGACACTTTAATTTTAATAAAGTGTAATCGGAATGTAGACCAATTTACTCATTAGCCAAAATAATTCCAAAGGGATTATTTTAAACTGAAAGGAGCTTTAACATGATTGAAAATATTATAAAACTCTCCCTTATAAACGGAGTTTCAGGCAGGGAGGGAGCAGTTTGTGATTATATAGAAAACGCACTTTCGGGTGTTTGCGAAATGGAGAGGGACGCTTTAGGCAATCTCTTCGCCTTTAAAAAAGGCAAGCGTGAAGCAAGGAAAAAAATCATGCTCACCGCCCATATGGATGAAGTGGGATTTATAGTTACCGCCGTAAAAGAGAATGGTATGCTTAAATTTTCCGCCTGCGGTGGGGTTGATTCCCGTGTTACCGTGGGTAGGAGGGTGACCGTCGGCGAAAATGCAGTGCTTGGAGTAATCGGCACAAAGGCGGTGCACCAAAAGAGCGATAAAGAAAAGGAAGAAGTGCTCTCCTTGGATAAACTCTTCATCGACATTGGCGCAAAAGATAAAAAAGAAGCGCTCAGCATGATAAACATAGGGGACACTGCGGCATTTGAGGGGCAATATATAGAGCTTGGCGGAGATATGTTCACAGTAAAGGCACTCGACGATAGAGCAGGGTGTGGAATACTAATGGAGCTTTTAAAAGAATTTGACGAATTTGATATACACTGTGTTTTCACCGTGCAGGAAGAAACAGGCCTTGCAGGGGGCAAAGTGGCGGCAAACCGCTTAAAGCCGGATATCGGCATAGCTGTTGAAACCACTACCGCAGGCGATGTTGGCGGCACTAAATACGAAGAACAGGTGTGCCGTGTGGGTGATGGCGGTGTGGTCTCCTTTATGGATAAGGGCACAATATACGACTACACACTTTACCGCACCATTATGGATAATGCAAAGGCGCAGTCGATACCTGCGCAGACTAAAGAGGGTGTGTATGGAGGCAATGAATCGAGGGTTATGCAGGTTGCAGGCAATGGGGTAAAAGTAGCCGCCATTAGTATGCCTTGCAGATATCTTCACAGTGCCACCTGTCTACTCAAAAAGCAGGACATAGAAAACACCTTTAAATTAATAAAAGCTTCGCTAATAGCAGTGGAAGCGCTATGATAAAATTTACTCAGGACAAAAATGATATCCTCTGGGCAGCGTCGCTGCAGCCGATTTTATGCAGTAGGATTTACACCCTTTTTAAAGCCTATAAAAACGATTTCCCATTTTTTAAATGCTACACCATTTTAGACGAAGCAGGGAATATAATAGGGGTGCTTGGCATACAGGGTGGCTCAGCCTATCTTGTGGCGTCGGAGTCCGCCGACCTCTATGAAACCGAGCTATTTCTCACTGCAACCCCCTTTATGAGCATTGAGGTGAATTACCCGATAAAAGCTTTTGTGAAAGAGCTACTGAAAAAAGAGGGCGTGGGGACATTTGTAATGCGAAACACCTCCCCCTCGCTACATATTAGCACCTCGGATACGATGATTGAAAAGGGTGTGCCCAAAGAGGTGTATTCACTAATCTGCAAATCCTTCCCCGATTTTGAGGAAAACAACCCCTACCCCTCATGGCTTTACGATACACATCGCAAGGTTGCCTGCGGTGCGGCCAATATCTATACATTAAAGGCGGAGGGCTTTTCAGCCGCCACGGGCGGATATTACAGCTCCACTCCCGAGATTGCACTTATTGCAAGCATTGCCACACATCCAGTATATCGTGGCAGGGGATATGCTTCGCAAATGCTTGCGTTTTTAGGGGAAAAGCTACATTCCGAGGGAAAAACTCCCCACCTCATAGCCGCCGAAGAAAGCCTGATAGGCTATTACGAAAAGCAGGGGTATGAGCTCTGCTCACCGACTGTGATATTCGAGGTTTAGGGGGAGATATAGATTTAAATACCCTGTGCCGCAGGCACACCAAAGTCTTTAACCATTTTGCTCTATGAGCAAAATATAAATAATCTCCACTTCA
>CAYJLI010000097.1:0-4608 GCA_964371155.1 uncultured Oscillospiraceae bacterium
AGGCGAGCGATAGGGCAAAGGCTAAAGGAATTTTCCCAGAGCGTAGTTATTTACCTTAAGTGTATCAAGTAGTTTGGTGGCAATCTGAAAATCAGCATAGGTGATAGGGGTGTTTTTCAGTGAAAGGAAAGCTTCATTTTTTATAATTTCTTTTATCATAACGCACCTCTTTACATGTTATACTATCTGCTCATCAAAGAGCTTAATGCGTTGATTGCGTTTGTTTAAAAACTCTAAGTTTTTATTCATGTACCTAAGATATTCTTCAGCAGTTTGTGGCAGTGGGTTTGATTTGAAATTATCAAATGGGTGCAGAAAATTAATCTCATTTTCATTTGCTAAATCTTGCAATAGAAAAAACTCAATATACCCACCAAAATCAACGAACAAATCAAAAAAATCCCAATAGTCGTTCAAACAGTCCGTGAGTGGACTTTTTATTTTTTTATACAATCTGCGAATGCATTCAAGAGTTAAATCAAATCTATCGCCTATCACAAAACTCATACCTCGAGTGCTATTAATAGTCGGCCTATTTTCTACTTTGTTACGAGGGAAAATAGTAAATCCAGCTATTGTGTATCTAAGACATTTAAAATTATCGATTGATGGTGGGTCAATTTGCTCTATAACTGACTGGTATCGCTTCCACTTTGAAAAGGTATTAGTTATTGTATCGCTCGAGAGATAGAAATGTTTACCGTCGATTATAGCATCTAAATTTAAGGGGTCAATGCTTTCATCTAAAAATAGTTCTTTTCCATTCGGCAGAGTTTTGCTCCACAAAATTCGATGATACTTGCGAAGTGTTGCACTGTACTTATCGGGGTCTTTGCCATTTGCATCTGTTCGCATGTCATATGTAATGTCTATCTGATTCATAAAATAATCTCTTTTCAGCTTGATGATTTAATTATATAATAGTTAAGTTTACAAATCAACTTATCATTGCCGACTTCATTCACATGGGGTCGGCTTTTTTATGCCAAGCGAAAAAACAGTGTAGTTTATCTCCACGCACAACAAAATAGCGACATCGCATTTGGGCAATGTCGCTGCAAAGTATATGCATAACTAAAAGATTGTTTTCATTTTAAAGTGCAGGAGAGCATATTTGCTAACGCACAATTTTACCCGGCACTATACAAGTGTATTTCCCGTTATCTGTGTCAATCTCCCTTATATACACATTGACATCAAAGGTTTTCTTTAAGTTTTCTTAAGTTTTAACTTCCTTAACGTTTCCGAATGTTGGTGCGGCATTTTTAGGTAGCAGCAACACTGAATCCGATAGCTCCATAGCATGATAGGGAAAATGTGTATTTAGTATTGAAGAGATATTGAATTCATTTTTTAAGTTTTTAATTAAAACAAGAACTATGAGTTGGTTTCTAAAATCCAAGTTGCTTTCTGGTTCATCTAAAATCAATAATTGTGGTTTGAGTGCTAAGGCACGGGCAATCAGCACCATCTGAAGCTCTCCATCGCTGATATGGCTACAAAGCTTGATTTTTATATGCGTTATCCCAACCAAGTCCAGCACACTTTTCACAATCTCTTTATCACGAGAGGCGGGAAGTGCAAACATACCCAAATGCGCTGTTCTTCCAAGTGTTACCATTTTTTCAACAGTATAGCTAAAGCTAATTTGTTTTCTCTAAGGGACATATCCTATTTGTTTCCACAAAATCTGTGAATTAGAATTTTGGCAAGAAATCCCATTAAACAAGCTGCTTCCATCTTACCATGGTAGAAGCCCAAGC
The DNA here is from genome assembly GCA_964371155.1 of uncultured Oscillospiraceae bacterium. Taxonomy (GTDB): domain Bacteria; phylum Bacillota; class Clostridia; order Oscillospirales; family Ruminococcaceae; genus CAYJEQ01. The sequence continues at coordinate 1,764 of CAYJLI010000097.1, forward strand.
ATACACTTAATCAAAGTAGTCTTTCCAACACTGTTTGGCCCTAAAACAGATAGCACCTCTTTATCCTCAATTTTAAAGGACACATCGGTTAATACAGGTGTTCAATTAGAATATGCATAATTTCCGTACTGCTTAACTGGAATTCCAAGCGCAACACCAAAGGAAGCACCTGCGACCACACCGAGTGCCAGTTTGTGACTTTTATTTGGTGCTTTTTAGTGGCATTTAAGTGCATTTAAAACCTTGAAAAATGTCTTAAACACTGCACTTTTCGGCTACACACCGCTTAGTTACAGGGTTTTCTAAAAATGCCCATAAAAGCAGGTTCTTGGGATAAGTGTGAGCAAACTGTGAGCAGAGAGAGTGCCTCCCACTCCATAAGGTATATTCTGCATAGCTTCTTTGCAAATAAGTAAACTTATGATAATATAAGTATAGTTTATATTATCATAAGTTATACATAACTTTTAAATCAGCTTTCGATATTTTAGGGAGGAAACATGGAAGAAAACACACTTGCGCAAGCAGAATCTTATGACACACAAGCTTTTGCCTGCAACGCTTCGAAAGAGTATAAAGAAGCTTTAAATTATTATATGAAATCACTTAAAATCAAGGAAGAAATTTTTGGAGTAGAGCACCAAGAAATCGCCATCACTTGCCGTAATATTGCTGTAATTCATGAAAACTTACTCCAGTACAGCACAGCACTTAGATTTTACGAAAGAGCTTTGCAGATAAGTCATGCTATTGGCTTAGAAGATAATACGGAAATATATAAGCTCTATTCTTATATCGGAAATCTCTATGGTAGACTGGGCGAATTCAATAAATCGCACGAATTTTTAGAAAAAGCACTTACCCAAAGCGAAGAGGATTTAGGCGAGCATGTGGATACTGCAAAAATCTATTCCTATATGGCTTCTCTCTATAAAAATACAAAAGAATATGAGCGTGCCTTATCAATGGAGGAGAAAGCGCTGTGGATTTTTGAGGAGGTGCTGGGCGAAGAAGATTATTATACCCTTAACTCTTACCACTCACTATTTCGTATTTATCTGCATCTAAAAAACTGGGACAAAGCTGATGAAATGGCTGAAAAATTATTAGATATCCACACATCGTGCTATGGAGAAAATAGCTGTGAAGTATTTGAGTGCCTATATGATATTGCAAATTCCTGTTTTATGGCTAAAGAATATACGAGAGCACTCGAGACATTCCATAAAATTTTATCACTTAAAGATGTCGAAGCGCAAAAGTTAATGGAAATTTACAATTCTATGGGACGCATCTATCAAATATTAAATGACTCCATACACACATTTGAGTATTTCATGAAGGCATCCGAGCTTGCCGAGGATGCTCGCACGGATGTGGCGGCGACGATCTGCAATAATATAGCGACCTACTTCTGCGACCATGAGCATTATCAAGAAGCTATTTTGCTACATAAAAAAGCTATTAAAGTCAGAGAGGAAATTCATGGGAGAACCCACCCAACCACTGCACAGAGTTTGAATAATTTGGCGTTTGTTTGCAGTAAGATGGGGGACTTTGAGACCACATTCAAGTTATACCGCAAAACCCTCGAAATTCGCCTTGAAACATTGGGCGAGCTTCATGACGATACAATAATTTCCGTAAGAAATCTTGCCTATACCTACAGTGAAATCAAACAATACGATATGGCATTAGAATTTTATGAAAAGATTTTGGAGCTGCAAATAAAAAAGCATGGCGCAGAACACAGTGAAACAGCACATGCAATGTTAAATGTTGGCATCATTAATTATAATTTAAATAATTATCCGACAGCAATTAAATATTACGACGAAGCAATCACACTCGCCAAAAAACTAAAAAACCCTCAGCTTGAAAATGAGATTTTGCATTTTAAAAATCTCATTTAACATAATCAGCGAGCAGTAGTAATCACCCGAGAATATAGTCCGATTAATCGAAAAAATAGGAGGCCTCAAACATGGAGGGGGGTAACTATCCTCTATATAATTATCCCCTCGCAGTGGTCAATTTCATGCTGAATAATCTGCGCTGTAAAGCCTTTATAAGTCTTTATTCGCTTTTGCATTTTCTCGTTTTGATACAGGGTTTTGATGCTCTTATACCGCTTAGTCGGGCGTGTCCCCACAAGGGATAGGCAAGCTTCTTCGGTGTCGAACGGCTCAGAGCATTTTATAATTTTTGGGTTTATCATAACGAGATACTCACCCTCATCGTCCACGACTATTATATTTTTAAGGTAACCAATCATATTGGCTGCAAGCCCAACACATCGCTCTTTGTTCGCCTTGAGCGTGTCGAGTAAGTCGGTAGCTATGTACAAATCAGCCTCGGTGGCTGGGGAGCTTTTCTGTGCGAGGAAGATTTCGTCTTTTACAATTTCTTTTATCATAGTAGTTCTCTTTTCTTTTTGATAGGTAATTATATCTCTATTGTAGCAGTTTCTACCGAGAAAAGAAAGTGACGATAAGAGATGGCATGTGCGGACATATCGTTAATATTCAGTCAAGCAGAACTTATAGAAAGGGTGATAAAATGAAAACACATCAAACATACATCGCCTTACTTCGTGGCATAAATGTAGGCGGTAAAAACAAAGTAGCAATGCCGCTTCTCAGAGAATATTTTACCGAAGCAGGTTTTGAAAATGTGAAAACATATATCAACAGCGGTAATGTGATTTTCGAGAGCGATATAAACGATAAGCTAAAACTCATACAAATCTGCAACAATCTGATGATAGAAAAATTCTCGCTTTCTGTTCCAGTCACGGTTATAAGTGCAGAGGAAATTGCCGACGCTTTAAGCCATGCTCCGCAGT
>CAYJLI010000098.1:0-4362 GCA_964371155.1 uncultured Oscillospiraceae bacterium
AGAAGAAGCGCTTAAACAATATGCAAGTCTACCTGCGGAAGAGGCAAAGAAAAAAGCCGATGAAGCGGTTGAGCAAAAGCGAAAAGAGCAGGCAAATCAGCTTGAAAAAGACCTCATGCACAAAACAGCAATAACCGCAAGAAAAGAACAGCGCAACAAAGCCATGATGGGACTTGGGAAATCGTTGGTTTCACTCGGACTTAATATCACCAGAAATGTAATGGCTGTGGGTGGCGACAAAGAGGGCGCGGCACTCTTTAAAAAGATAAATAAATACGCAGGCATGGCGATGGATTTTGTGGGTGATAAAATACTCGAAAAAATTAATGAAAAGCAGGATGTAAATATCATAAACCAGATGATAGATATGATTAAGATACAGGGCGGAGAGCGTGCGAGTATACTTAACGATATTAAAAATTATGATGACATCAAAAAGAAATTCCGAGTGGGTTATGCAATTGTTTCTAAAGGAGAGCCAGATGCTGTAAGAAACCTTTCCGATATGGACTTTAAAACCGTAATGAGCGTTGCAATTAGTGGCGAAGCAGGCGGTAAAAAAGGTCTTGTAAACTCAGTGGCTAAGAAGAGTGCTTCCGATATTGTAAGTAAAAAGTACGACAGTGAAGACGACAGAGCATTCTTTGAAGAAGCAGGCATAGTTAAAAACGACGGCAAGCTTCCAAGTGAAGCGGTATTACAGCAACGCATGGGTATGAGGGAGCTTGAAGATGGTACATATGAGGGCAATGAAACTAATGCAAGCCTAAAGCCAGAGCTCGAAGCGAAAAAAGTAGATAAAGTAAAGCGTGCTCAAAAGAAAGAGCTTGAAGAAAAGATGGCGGCACTTGTTAAGAAAAACTCTCCAACACCGGTAGCCCCTTCTGCTAAACCAGAAGCTAAACCAGAGGGAAAAGAAACATTGCCCCCACAAGCACCACCCGAAAAATAAGGGGTAGAAGAGTTTTTATAAAATATAGTTAAGCGATACTAAGGGGATAAATAGAACGATTTAGATATTTAAAATTATCAGAGTATGTCTTTCTCCGCTTAAGGTGGGGAAAGGCATACCAAGAAAGTAGCACTATTAGCCACAGCAGTAATACCACTATACTTGAAAGCACTAATCTAAATATAAAAAATTGGAGTGGGAAGTAGAGCCAATTTAGAAGCTAACTTATCACTAATAAATCAGTGCCACTCGCCACACCAAAAAAATGATTATAAAGATATAATTTTAGTAGCAAAATTAGTGGAAATTTTTTATACAGTTAGGGAAGCCACCCCACACAGGTGTCTGAGAAATAAACTGTACTATGATTTCCTTTTACGATAAGGGAGGGATTTTAATGGCAGGCTCCGTAGGAAAACAAATTAAAACCGCTGCTAGTGACGCATGGCAGGGCACACAAAAGGCAGGGGGGGCAGCCGCAAAATGGGCAACCGAGACTTCAAATAAAAAGACAGAACAGTTTGTTGAATGGAATAATAAACACCCTGAACTCAAAGAAGCGGCAAATTGGGTGGGAAGAAGAGGGGAAAAGGAATATAAAGACCTTTCTAAATTAACAACCCAACGCAATGAAAGAATAGGTAAGTCACTCGAGGGGGTATCCGACGAAGAGTGGACGAAGCAGGAATATTATCAAAAGGTGGACACCAACAAGGATAAATATCACAAAGACCAAGTGACCAACCTATATAAAACCCTCACCAAAAAAGCCTTAAGAGCACGCCCCGACTGGATGGTTGGGAAGACGGATGCGCTTGACGGTTTACTTGATAAAGACAATGAGAGAATGCAAAAAGCACAGTTGATAATGGACGATGTTGCAAAGAAATACAATTTGTACAACTTCTTCTCACCAGAGAAACTCACGCTTGGCTCTGCCGAGGAAGATGTAAAAAAGGAAGCGGCTAAAAATAGCCCAAGTCCTGCGATGGATGTGCTCATAGATGCACATTCGGTAGCGAAAAACACATCTCAGGGAAGCGATGCAAACGAATCGGAATCGGCAAGTGAGGGATCGGAATCAGATACTCCTTCCACTGCGCCTGTGGCCGGAGAAAACCCCGTAGAAGATGCGGCGAAGGTTGCGACGGACTCTGCTCAGCAAGAAGAAGCGGAAAAAGAAGAGCTTAAAGCGGAAGATAATGCACCAAAGCCAGAGGCTGCACCTATGCCAGAATCAGCACCAGCCGCCGAAGCGGCACCAGCAGCTGAAGCAGCGCCAGTAGTAGAAGCGGCACCTGCGGCGGGCGCTCCAGTAGAAGCGTCGGGAGTAGTTTCACCATCCCAAGAGACGCCGACAGTTGGCTCAGCACTTGCTCAGGCGACAGGTGCACCTGCAACCAGTGCACCCAAAAAAGAAAAGCTCAAAGATGACTACAATTATAATGTAGATACTGCGGACTGGGATAGTGCGGATAAGGAAACCTATCGTCAATTAAAATTGGCACATGATACCATGGGAAGTGAAGTGCAAGAGAGCGAAAGGGAAACAGAGGCAAGAAGAAATCCTGAAGAAAAAGAAGAAAAAACCAATAAGGCACTCAAAGATACCGCAAAGGTGCTTAAAAAAGTTAGCTTAGGTATTAAAATAGGCGGTAAAGCGGCAACTATCGGTGTGAAACAAAGTAGCAAAGTAACCGAAATGATTAACCCCGAATTAGCAGCTGATACCGATCACCAAGCACTTATGGGACAGCTTGCAGGAAATCTTAAAGCAGGGACAAAAGTAGGTGTGGGCACTACAAAACTTGCCGCCCAAGCCATTAATTATCATGTCGATAAAGGTGATATGGACACAAGGGACAGAGCCTTAGCAGGACTTAGTATGGTTAATACAACAACGGGTGTATTAGCGGCAGGTGCTCAGTTGGGACTTGTAAATAGCGGTGCCGATGCCAGATTTAAAGCGGATACAGGTGCTGCCAACGACCATCATAAAACCAGCATTAAGGCGGCTAAATCGGGGATTGATTCAATCTCACACGGTATAGCGTCAGGGATTGCTGTTTCAAGGGTAAGGGGCATGCAAAAAGCGGCAAAAGCGGCAAATACCACAAGCGAAGCAGTGGGTATGAACCTCACCGACGATGATAAGAAACGCAAAATAAGCCGTCTTAATAAAGCCGAAAAAACGAGGGAAGATATAAGGGATGATGTAAGGCGAAATGCGCGAAAAACTAATCCCGACCTCAGCGTAAAAGAAGTTGAGGAGATGGCAAACAAAGCGGTTGACCAAAAGCGTAAAGAGCAGATTAAGTACTTTGAGAAAGATATACTCCAAAGAACAGCTATTTCAAACAGGCAGGATGAACGAAACGAGTCCTTTATGAAATTGGGGCAATCCCTCACAATGTTTGCACTAAGTACAGCGAGCTCGGCGTTTTTAGCAGGCGGTAATCCAGAGGCGGCAGGCTTATTTAAAAAGATGAGTAAATATGCCAAAAAAGGATTTAAATTTGGCGGTAAAAAAATACTAAAACTCTTAAAGAAGAAAAAGGAAGAGAAACTCATCGCCGAGATGATAGAGCTTATAAAGCTCGAGGGCGGACCAAGAGCCGCACAAATTGCAGATATTAACAATTTTAAAGATATTGAGAAGAAGTTCAGAGTTGGCTATTCGATACTCGCAAGAAAAGAAGACAGTGATATAAGGGACTTGCCCGATATTGATTTTAACACCATTATGAGCATCTCGCTCACAGGACAGGGTGGAGGCATGGCAGGCTTTGTAAACTCACTCGTCCAAAAAAATGTAAAAGATGTACAGGATGGCAAGCACAATAATGAGCAAGACTTAGAGTTTTTAAAGCAAGCGGGAATAGTAATGAAAGATGGCAAACTCCCGAGCAAAAAAGTCTTAGAACAGCGCCTCGGACTAAGGGATATGTCCGCTGGCACTTATGAAGGCCCACACGAAACTCAAAAAGAGCAAGAAAGACAAAAAATGCTTGAGATGAAAACTGTGCTTGAAGGCAAGATGAATGAATTAAAACATAAAAATGCCCCAGCAGCACAAGCAACGACTTCGCCATAAATTAAAGTTTTACAGGGTTTTTTGAAAAAATCGTGGGGTATGGGGCAACGCCCCAAAAATACAAAAGCGAAGCCCGAAAAGAATGCAGTAAATTTTACGGAGCAAAAGAGCGGAAATATTTTTAGTGAAAAGTTAAGGATTTTCACATTAGGCAAAACAAATTAAAGTTTTACTCGATTTTTTTCAAAAAATCGTGGGGTATGGGGCAACGCCCCAAAAATACAAAAGCGAAGCCTGAAAAGAATGCAGCAAATTTTGCGAAGCAAAAGAGCGGAAATATTTTTAGTGAAAAGTTAAGGATTTTCACATTAGGCAA
>CAYJLI010000099.1:0-4324 GCA_964371155.1 uncultured Oscillospiraceae bacterium
GACGGCAGGGGTTTTGTATGTATTATTCTTACTGTAAATATTTCTTTTCTCTTGCAATCTTTATCGCTTCAGTGCGATTTTTTGCGCCGAGTTTTTCCATTATGTTTTTCACATGGAATTTTACTGTTGTTAGCTTTATGCTCATCGCTGAGGCAATTTCATTGTTTGTTTTGCCATCGCTGAGTAGCTTTAATATATCGGATTCTGTTTGAGTGAGTAAATCCACTTCGTCCGCCTGCACTTCAGCAGCTTGCTCCTGCATCGGTGCTTCTAAAGCTTCAGGCTGTGCTGCCAGTGCTACTCCGTCTTTTACATATAGTTTTGGGAATAGTGTGGTAAACTCATTTGCTGAGGCGCAAATCTTATTTATGTAAGCGTTTTCTCCATACTTTTCTTTATATCTATCCACTATCGGAATGATGCTATTGCCTAAGTCGGCATATATTCTTACATATCCATTTGGCTTTGTGATTTTAAGCGCTCTCGCAAATCTTTCATCGGCAATATCCTTTGAGCCCATCAGCTCGTATACTATCGCCGCATTTGCCAAGCACTCTGCTAAATCTATCGGGCGGTATACCCCTCTTAACATGTCTATTAGTCCCTCAAGCATAACCACTGCATCTTTATATCGCTCAAGTGCTATATAGCATTTAGCGGTGGTGATTTGGCAGTATAATTTCCTAATTGCATAATTTCCAACCTTGCACCCCGACTCTTCAAGCCATGCGGACACCGCTTCTAAATCGCCTTTTTCCATTGCTAAACGCACTTTAAATGCTTCGAAATTCGCCCTAATATAAGCGTTTTCTTCCTTTACAAGCAGCTCTTGCACTTCCGCTAAAATATCTTTAGGCTGAGTGGCGGATTTATCAAGCCTATTAATTTTCGCCAAAACGCCCCTTGAGGCAAACATCATCTCTATATCATTTGATGCCATAGCCTTTGCTATCTCTACCACGGCTTCGTCATGTTTATTTTGCTCATACATAATTTCGCCCACTGCGGTTTCTATGAGACCTTGTCCATTATTATCAAACACGGCAGAGATAATTGGCCTGAGTATGCTGCGTACTGCACGATAATTCTCAGTCCATTCTGACATATCCTTATATCCTCTGAGCACGCTCGGCAAGGCATTTGTAGCCGTCATTCCTGGAAATCTCTGCCCACTCCTCAGATATTCATTGTAAATGATTGATAGATTGAGCATTAGATGGGCATTGTCCTTTGCAGGATTTTTTATGCCTATCATTGAGCAGAGTAGGTTTAAATTTATACGTTCTTCGCTTTCTTCCTTAGAAGCATCCCTTAAGAGCATAGCATTTAAAAACCATTTGTCGCCCTCTGCGAGTTTTCCATCGTTCCATTTGTGGCATGCAAGTATGGAGCAAAATTTAATTGAGCTTTTTAAAACATCTTCTGGAATTTTGTCCACTATTTCAATACATGCTGTCCCTTCTTCGTATGTTTGTCGCAAAGTGAGATCGGGAAATAGCAAATCCGCTATTTTAGAGTACTCCTCAAGTTTATAATGCTCGCTTATCTGTTCAGATAATTTCATTATTACACCTCCGATTTTATTTTGTGGCAGTTAATACCCTGCCTTTTATTCGATAAAATCTGCCCTACTTCCGATCGCCACAAGGTGGCAGGAAAGTGAGTATGACTATAATAGACATTTTGTCGCAAATTGTGTTTATCGCCACTATATATGTTTATTATGTCATAATTTGGTTGCACATTGTAATTATATCACATTTACTATTATTATCGCAATAGTTAAGAAATCTTAATTTTGTGCTATTTTGGTAAATGATTTATTGCTTAAAAGCCCTTTTTATGCTATTATAAACACAATGCACTTTCTTTAAATTACAGATATTTTTTGTGACTTTAAGATGTCACTGTAACTTTTAAATGAATGGGAATGATGAGTTTGAAAATAAATTTTAAACTTCATTTAATTAGAAGCCGTTTTTATGGTTATTTTGTGGCTTTAAAAGAAAGGAATGGTCATAAATATGATTGAAAATTTTTATGCTAAACTTGCTGATAGGTTTTTCCACTTAAATGAGAATACGCCTTACAACTCCGAACAGGGTTATATAGACGACTGTATGGCGCTGATTTCGGGATATCTTCATTTAGCGATTACAATTAGGGCTGAAACTTCCCCCGAGGACGGTCTTTTTCTGCGTGGCCTACCATTTGACCCTCAGTGGACAATAGCCTATCTCGCAGAGTATGACCAAAAAAGCTTCCCCTGCGGTGAAGATGTGATAAACTGCCTGCTCTCGGCTGAGAATAAGATAATAAAAAAACTTCTAATATCGGATGCTGATGGCTTTCGTTTTATGAAACTAAAAAGCAAGCTAAATTTAAATGATTTTGCCTATTTTTCTCTTTTGTTTAGCTATGGGTGCGCTACCGATAGAGCTTTTGAGTCCGCTTTTGCAATGCTGCATGAAGATGACAAGCTCGGTTTTCCCACCTTGCAAAGCATCTACACAGCATACACTCTAATAAAGCCTGCTCCCTCGATTTACGATTTAAATTTCTGTGATGCAGGCACTATTACCTCATTGCTTTACAGTGAGATGCCACCCTCCACCAACAATTCTCTCACCTACTTAAAGCTTAGCCCCCATGCAGTGGCATATTTATCGGGCAGGGATTTTTCGGTGAATGTGGTAAACTATCGTCTTATAAACGGTAGTGTAGAGGATGAGCCACGCTTTATAGAGAGCCAGATTGATATGCTTTCACAGCTCATGGATAAAGAAAATAGCTTTGATGTGGGTAGTATTATAGCTTTAAATGGTGAAATGGGTAGCGGTAGAAAATTAACTCTGCATAAACTCTCTCAAAAACACAAAAAATCCTTCCTTATAATTCCTTCCTATTCGCTTGATAAAGTTACAGCTTCCGAGTTAATTTTATATTCGCTTTTGGAGGGGTATAATCTCTGCTTTGAGGATGTGGACACCGATAATATTCCCCAAATAACAAAGATTGAGCAACTTCTGCACATACTTGCTCCTTTTAACCCCTTAGTGGTGCTTCTCACCTGCGAAATGCGATACAGCTTTGAGCTTTCGGGATATACATACCTAAAAATTGACTATCCACTACCAAGCCAGAAAGAGTCGCTCGCACATTGGAAATGCCTTGCGGAGCAGTATGAAGTGGAGGAGGATGTGGACTGGTATGTTATAACCGCTAAGTATAAGCTGACACCCGGACAGATGAAAAATGCTCTTACCCTTGCCGCAGTGGGCGATGGCGATAGCAAAATTAATTTGCCAACCCTTGCAAACGCTATACTGCAAACAAATACTGGTAGACTAAGTGAACTCGCTGACATGGTGCATTGCTTTTACGATTGGGATGATTTGGTGCTCTCCGCTTCCTCAAAACAGCTTTTACTAAATGTCTGCAACAGAATTAAGTATAAATATAAAGTTGAGGAAGAATGGGGATTTAAGAAGAAGTCCGCCTATGGCAATGGTGTATCGGTGCTTCTTTACGGCCCTCCGGGCACGGGCAAAACCATGAGTGCACAAGTACTCTCAAAAGAGCTTGGACTCCCACTTTACCGCATAAATCTATCCCAGATAACCAGTAAATACATAGGTGAAACGGCTAAAAATCTCAACCGTATTTTCGAAGAAGCTAAAAAGACAAATGCGATACTCTTTTTTGATGAAGCCGATGCACTCTTTTCAAAGCGAACCGAGGTTTCAAATTCAAACGACCGCCATGCAAATTCTGAAGTTTCATATCTGCTTCAGAAAATAGAGGAGTTTTCAGGTGTGAGTATCCTTGCCACCAATTTAGCTAATAATTTCGACGATGCGTTCAGACGCCGTATCAACTATATAATCAATATACATATGCCAAGCCCCGAAGAAAGGCTTAATCTATGGAAGTCAAACTTTCCGCCCTCTGCTCCGCTTTCGGAGGATGTGGACTTTGATATGCTTTCGGAAAGCCTTGACTTTTCGGGCAGTGTTATAAAATCCGCCGCAACTCAAGCAGCGTATTTTGCCGCCGCAGACAACGACGAAGTATCCATGATACATATAGCAAGAGCTGTTAGGGCTGAGCTTCTAAAGCTCGGAAAAGCCCCACCGCATTTTTTAAGTATATATCCTGAATAATTTATATATCTCCCACGCCCACGGCGTGGGAGATATATTTTAGTAATAAATTAAGAGTTAAGAGTTAAGAGTGAATAAGTTAGTGTATTTTTGCAAGACAAAATGATTTAATTTGTTTTGCCTAATGTGAAAATCCTTAACTTTTCACTAAAAATATTTCC
>CAYJLI010000100.1:0-4259 GCA_964371155.1 uncultured Oscillospiraceae bacterium
TATGCCCAAGATACTTGGCGGGAAGCTGCCCGGGAAAATAGGTCTTTGCCGGCATATAAAAGGAAGCAGCCAATAGGCTGTTTCTTTTTGCGTTTTGGGATAAATATTCTATTAGAACTAATCTCCTCACAGTTGTGGGGAGATTTTTCTGCGGGTTTATGGTAGAATATAGTTATAGAATCCAGATAAGAATACTTTACCTAAAAAACTTGAAAAAAATTGAAAGGATTTACTCCACCTATTCGTATTATAAGTGAAAAGGCAAAAAGCCTTAGGGTGACTTGCCTAAATAAAACTTACTTTAATTAGGAGGAATTAATCATGAAAAAAATCATAACATTAGGACTAACATTAGCGCTTTTACTCACAGCAGGTACTATGGCAGCCTTTGCGGCAACATCTATGAGAGGTGCAAACTATGTAGACAGCGACGCTGACGGCGTTTGTGATAACATGGGAACCCATGTGAATTTTATTGATGAAGATGGCGACGGCATCTGCGACAACATCGGACTATACAGCGGCAGAGGTATGGGAAGAGGTAAAAACGGCGGCAATTTCGTCGACAGCGACGGAGACGGCATCAATGATAATATCGGAAGCGGCGCTGGTGGCTATTTTACCGATGCAAATGGCGATGGTGAGTGCGACAACATCGGCAGTGGACAGGGTAGAGGAAGAAACAGAAATTAAGGAGCTATTTTATGAGAGATGAGCAGGACTTAAAACTTGCCATGGAAACTTATGCAGACACAGTGAAGCGAATTTGCGTAGTTTATCTGAAAAACATGGCGGACACTGAGGATATTTTCCAAAATGTCTTTATAAAATATTATAAAGGTTCTGCTCATTTTCAAAATGAGGAGCATAAAAAAGCATGGTTTATTCGTGTGACAATCAACGAATGTAAGGATCTACTTAAGAGTTTTTTACGGAAAAATACTGTTTCTGTGGAGGAGATTTCTGAAACTGGTGTCGAAGCAGATTTTAATGAAAATGCATATGTTAGGGAGGCGGTCTTAAAACTTCCCGAAAAATATAAAATAGCGATATATCTGCACTATTTTGAGGGATACTCAGCAGTAGAAATCGCGAAGATTTTAAGTAAAAACGAAAATACAATCTATACTTTCCTTTCCCGTGGCAGGGAGAAACTGAAAAATATCTTAGGGGGTAGTGAGCATGAATGGTAAAATTAAAAATGCTTTTTTAGAAATTCATGCTGATGAAACCCTAAAAAAGCAAGTGTTTGAAAATATTACAGCTAATAAAGCTAAAAAAAATATTGCGACAGGATATAAGCTAATACCTGTTATGGCGGCATTTTTTCTATTTGTATTTGGAAATATATACTTTACCCCCGTTTCCTATATAAGTATTGACATAAATCCATCGATAGAACTTTCAGTCAATATTTTTGACAGGGTAATTGAAGCAACTGCGAGTAATGAAGACGGTGAAAATATCATAAACTCGGTAAATCTAACGAATTTAAACTATATAAAGGCACTGGAAACACTTGATGGCAGTGAAAAATTCAGCGATTTTACCGAGAGCTATACCGAAATCACTGTAATTGCAGAAAAAAGCGGTGAAATTATTGATAATATTGAGAGTTGCAGTTTTAATAATCACAATATTTCATTTCACTCTGCAAATCTTGAGCTAAAAGAGCAGGCTACCCAAAATGGCATTTCTTTTGGAAAGTATCGTGCTTATTTAGAGCTTTTAGAAGTGAATGAAAATATTAAAATAGATGAAATTGCCACTTTACCGATGAAAGACATTCGAGAGCTAATTGAAAAGGGAGAAGTTTTCTCCGAAGATATACCACAGCATGGAAATGGAAATAATAATCAGGATAGCCAAAACCAAGGAAGTGGGGGCGGCAATCAACATGGCAAAGAGTGAGTTAATATTTAAATCCCTTCCTCTACTGAGCGCAGAAAAGCCTTTTTATATTTAGATAGTCAGAAGTCAGATTTTTTAAATTCGTTTCGTAAGCGGAGAAACTCTATGGAAAGAGTAGAGCTCTTCCACCTACAAATTCACTATTATGTATTCAATAGAAAATCCCCCAATGTTGGGGGATTTTTACTATTTCTTATCAATTCTACAAGCAAAGGATTTAAATCCTGGGAAGCCTGATAATGGATCGAGATAATCCTTATCCATCAGCTTATCAACATCGGCATTCACATTGCCGTGATACATATGCACCACACCTGGGAGCACCGTAACTGTGATATTAATAGTTGCATCAATACTTCCCTTATCGGTGGAGATGCTCACCTTTTCACCCTGAGTGAAGCCGTATTTTTTAGCGTCTTCGGGGTTTATATCCACTAAGTCAATCGGCTCTAAATCCCTAATCCATTTCATTTTATATGTCCTTGAATGCATGAATTGTGGCTTTCTTGAACCGCTGTTCATAAGTAGGGGATATTTTTCTCTATCAATATTTGGGTAGAGCTCTTCGAGTGTGCGGTAAACTGGAAGTGGGTCGAGATTATATTCCTCGGCGTATTCCTCAATGAGCTTGGATTTAAACTCCACCTTGCCAGTCCTTGTGTTAAATCCCTCGGTTTCATATTTTCTTTCCTTATAGCTACCAAAATCGGTTGTGCATTTTAGCATACCACCGTTTTTCTTAATGTCGGCAACAGTAATGCCCGTTGGTGCTATCATATAGTCCATATACTCGGCATAGGACATATTTAAAAGTGGGTCGTCAATTTTTAGGCGTTTTACAAGTTCATGCATAATCTCAATGTCGTTTCGGCACTCGCCCATTGGCTCTATTACAGGATCTAAGCACTGGAGATAGCTATCGGAGAATATCTTTACATCTTCTCTTTCAAAGGAAGAAAGTGCAGGGAGCACAATATCCGCCGACTTGCAAGTTTCAGTCATAAACAAATCCACCGCAACCATGAAATCAAGGCTTTGGAACGCCTTTAGCACATAATCAGTATCCGGCCACATCATGTGGTTTACCCCTGCAAAATATGCCGCCTTTATTGGATATGGGTCGCCATTTAGCATTGCATCGGGGAGTGCCATCGCCTGACCTTGGTCGACAATGAGCTCTTTCCATATAGGAAATCTATCATAACCAATAGAGAGTGGCTCTTTCACTCTTGGGCTCTTGTATTCATCCTCGTTTGAGGGGATGTATGAACCCACATGGAGGTAGGTGAAGGGGTTTGTGGTATTGCCGCCTTTAATGTCATAATAACCGCAGAGTGCTACAAGTGAAGCCACCGACCTGTAATTTTGCACACCGTTTACATGGTGAACAATCGGGGAAGCGGACATCTGCATAGCGGCAGGTTTTGCTTTTGCATACATTCTTGCAGCTTTTACCATTAAATCACCGTCGACACCTGTTAGCTCTTTCACCTTCTCGGGGGTGTATTCCTTTGCAAGCTCGGCAAATTCTTCAAAGCCGTATGCGTATTTTTCGATAAACTCTTTATCGTAGAGGTTTTCCGAGATAATAACATTTGCCATACCGAGTGCAAGTGCGCCGTCGGTGCCGGGTCTTGGCATTAGATGGATTTTCGAGCGTTGCGCTAAAGGAGTTACCCTTGAGTCGACAGTGATTACCTCTAAGCCGTTTTCAATCGCATCAAATAGCGGTCTGTTGTAGGAGAAATTCGAGTACATCGGATTTCTGCTCCAAACCATGAGCAAATTAGTATTTCTAAAATCCGCACCGGGGCATTCGCCTGTTAAAAGCTTCCATGTCATAACATGTGCCTCTTGGCAGGTGCTTCCCTCAGTGAAGTAGTTCGAACTTCCAAATTTTGCGGCAAAGCGTGAAAGTGTGGGGCGGAACCATTTCTCAAACCCAGTCATAAATGCAACCGACTCTGCGCCATGCTCCTCTTTGCATTTGCCAAGTTTCTCCGCTATTGTGCTATACGCTTCTTCCCAGCTTATTCTCTCAAATTTGCCCTCGCCCTTTTTGCCAACATTTTTCATCGGATAGAGCAGACGCTCCTCGGAGTAAATATACTGCCTATTTGCGGCACCTTGGGGACAGAGCATACCGAATGTATGGGGGCTATCCTGTGCGCCTTCCATTTTTATTATTTTGCCGTCCTTTATGTATGTATCTATCGTACAGTGGGAGCTTTGGTTGCATATGTCGCAATAGCTCTTTTTAATCTCTATACCTTGCTTTAGGTACTCGGCTTCATTTTGTTTAAGTGCATCTAAATTTACCATATTAATGCTCCATTCCGCCGCTCTGC
>CAYJLI010000101.1:0-4246 GCA_964371155.1 uncultured Oscillospiraceae bacterium
TTGCATTTAAAATGTTTGTAAAGGGGAGGGGGAGATTTCAAAATACCACAGTAAATCACACATGTAAATTAAAATTAGATAATACCAAATTAATTGTATTTCATTAAATACATCGTAACATCATCAATAGAGCTTTGTTTTATTATTTTCATGCCACATTTTTCATATTTATCAGCTTTAATTTTTGCATCTGTATCAAGCAAACAAGGAATGTTTTTCTCCTTTGCCAAAGCAAAAGGCGCAGAGAGGAGTGTTCGCATATGCCCCTGCCCTTGAAACTCCTTTGGCACAACAAGCATAAATATCGCTACATAGTCGGGCTCGTTTTTGTAAGTGTCTTCATAGCCTTTCCAGTCTTTAATTGCCCTAACTAATGCGACTAAAGAGCGTAGCTTCACTCTTGTCAGCAGTTTATAAAGCATGGAAAATTGGTATTTGAACGAAGGCTTTTGCTTTTTTCTCCAATAGGCAATAAAACCCTCATGTTTATCCGAAATGCTATAAAGGCAACCGCTGTTATAGCAAATTTCAGTGAGAACAGAAAAATAGGCTATGCCGTCATTGTAGGTAAATCCCTCTACTAAAACGCCAGGTTCAGCCATAAATGACTCGCCGATTGATTTTCCGATTTCCTCAAGCTTTAATTTGTCAATGTTTTCTACTTTTATCATGATGCACACCCTTTCTATCAATTATGATTTTCTGCTAAAAAGTCGAGCAATTTCTCATCGCTGTCAATCTGCGCACGTGCGTTATTTTCCACCGTGCCACCGTTTTGCATGCCTACCATATATTCCACTGGTATAAATACATGCCCCGTATCGGGGTAGACAATAAGCTCGGTCTGCTCAGGTGCTAAATCTTTTATCATCTGCCCCATAATATCCGCCGGCCAAACTCTGTCCTCCGCTCCTGCAAAGGCAAGGATATTTCCCTTAAAATTTGATACATCTATAAGTGCTTCATCGGCATTATCGGCTTCGAGAATCATGTTGTGCTGAAAATCCCTGTAAGAAATGGGATAATTTATAATTAAAGGTAACATCAGCTCAACTCCGGACCAAAAATCAGGCACTAAGTTGATATATGGTAGCTCTTCGCCATTGTATGTCCATGAAGATGTGTTTGCAGGCATATCTCCACCTTGAAAAACATAGGAAGAGGGCGCAAACAGCACTACATTATCAATTTCTTCATAGTAATTTGTTAGCAGTAATGCAAGCTCAGCTCCCTTTGAAATTCCAAGAAGAGTGAGTGCAGATGTATCCATATTTGCAGTTTTGGCATACTCTAAAAACTCACCGAAAAACTCAAGCGGTATATTGTTGTAGCTCTCGGGTTGATTTTCCTGCCCAAAGTAGAAAAGCGACACCACCTCATATCCTTCTTTTGCAAGACTGGCGCTGCGGTCAAAGTCTGCGCCACCATCCGAGCCACCAAATGTCACAATCAATCCCGACTTACTTTTTTCATCCGGCACCATATGAAACCCATTAATATAACCGTCTTTTATAGCTGTGATTGTTATGCCCTCGCCTTCTAAGGGGTAGGCATCCATATTGCCGCCATGTGCGTAATTGCCAAGCGCTTCCTCGGAGGAAAAACGCATACTATTAATTATTCGCAAAGTAAATATTACTGCAATAAGCACCGCTATTATGATAAGAATTACTTTTAGTATTTTGTGTTTTTTCATCTTCTAAGCCGATTCCTTCCAGTTGATTAGCTTGTACTAACTCATTGTATCATGTTTTAATGCATTTCTCAATATTGTAGATATGATTTTGTTTAGCATTTTTTATATTGCAATCCTTCGTTTTATATGGTAAAATATGCCTTAGTTAGTTAATGCTAACTTGAGTATTGAAAATGTTTTTACTAAACAATGGACATAGAAGGAGAGCTTATGAAAAAAGAAAAAATCGACATTGTTGGTATTAGTGAAACTATGCTGATACCACTATATGCAAGATCACTTGAAGCAGGGCGAAAAAACCCCGATTTTATTGATGAAACAGCAATGAAAATTGTTAACTCCATCGACTACGATTTTTCAAAGTTTAACATGTCAAAAAGCCGTATGTCTATGTGGGGTTGTGCCGTGCGCACAAAAATCCTCGATAAAATGACAAAAGAATATATCGCCAAAAATCCAAACTCTACAATAATAAATCTCGCCTGCGGACTGGACAATAGGTTTTCTCGTGTAGATAACGGGAAAATATATTGGTATAATCTCGATTTTGAGAGCGTGATACAGCTGCGAGAAAAATACATCGAAAAGCATGAGCGTGTAGTGGATATTGCCGCTTCCGCACTTGATACCGATTGGTATTCGCAAATAGAGCATAGAGATAATATTTTAATCATAGCAGAGGGATTTGTCATGTATCTCAGTGCCGATGAGATAAAATCGATGTATGACAATCTCTCCAATGAATTTGGTAAAATCACTCTTTTTGTAGAGCTGATGGCGAAGTTTTTTGTAAAAAGGCAAGTTGTTCACGATGCTGTGAAAAAAGATGTAGCTGAGTTTAAATGGGGAGTTGATGTACCCGAAGATTTTAGTAATCTTTGCAGTCAATTTAAGCTTATCAAAAGTGAGAGCTATACAAAGGGTATGAAAAAATATGCGCCAGTACTGATGACATTGCTCACCCCCATGATGAAGAAAACAAATAATCAAATAGGTTGGTTTGAAAACTAATATTAGACAAAATTAAGATGACTTTCCCACTATGGGAGGGTCATTTTTTTTATTTTTAGCTAAAGCATCCATTTATTCGAGCATCTTTCTCATCACAAATGCATAGTAGAAATGTATTCTACTATGATGATAAAGAGCACTTGCAAGTTTTGGATTATCACATCAGTATTTTAAAGTGGTTTTACAGTTTAAGTCTCCGAAAATAGCCGTTAGTGCTCAGTAAGAAGATTTAATGGAAAAGCGGCGCAGGCAAAATTATGATAATACAAAAAAATAGCAGGGGCAATCACATAGGATTACCCCCCCACTAATTTAAGCCCTACTCCTAAGACTTTTAAACTCTTTTCCAACCATAAGCACTGTCCAAAGCACGATGATGACATCAATGATGAACGAAGCATAATAAATGCTATCAACTCCAAAAAATCTCGGAACAATTAGCATCACAGGAATATAGAAGACAAATTGCCTTGCCATACCGATGATTGCGGCAGGTTTTCCTTTATCCACAGCGGGGAAGAAGGTCATCGCCATGAAAATTACAGATAATATTGGCACTATCAAAATATAAACTCTAAAAGCATTTAGCTGTGATGCTGTAAAGACTGTTTCGGTAAGCATCATAGAGAGTATCATTTCAGGTGCAATTATAGTTACAAACCAAAGGGGAATTGTAAGTGTCATTGCAGCTACTGCAAAAATCTTGTATGCATTTATTGAACGCTCATATTGCTTTGCGCCATAATTTATACTAATAACAGGCTGAAGTGCCCTCATGAGTCCGAATATCGGCGTTAAAAAGAACTGGAACACACGATACACCACACCATAGAATGCAATGTCAGCCACTGTTCCATAAGTAGAGAGAGCGTTAAATACTACAATAGCCTGAATTAAAGTCATAACCGTCATAATAAAGGAGGAAATGCCAAGGCGATTTATATCCATCATTATGCTTTTATCCATTTTTAGTGAAAAGGCGTTAGTTTTAAAGCTTGCTCTTCCTCTTGCGAAATAAATAAATCCTACCAGGGAATAGATAAGCATACCAATATTTGTACCCCACGCCGCTCCAGCAACGCCCATATTCATTAATGCAATAAAAATGTAATTGCAGATTGCATTGGCGATAAGTCATATACCCATCATCCATGCGGCAGTTTTCATTCTGCCCTCGGCACGAATTAGCATATTTATCGCAAGCCCATATATCCAAAAAATAGAGCCGTATATTGTAATCCTAAAGTACTCATCGCCGAGCAATAATTCATCTCCGACACCACCCATCATCTCAACAAGCTGTGTGGAGAATAGCAGACCAATCACCATATATATAATAGTGGCAATCACAGTCATGATATTTACACCACCGATGAGATTTTTCTGCGTCTTTAAATCTTTTGCGCCAAGGGCAATACTTAGCACCGAATCGGCACCAACACCGATGAGCGACCCAATACCTGTGCTGAGCCCTGTAATAGGATAGGCGAGCGATAGGGCAAAGGCTAAAGGAATTTTCCCAGAGCGTAGTTATTTACC
>CAYJLI010000102.1:0-1849 GCA_964371155.1 uncultured Oscillospiraceae bacterium
TTTCTACCTATAAGAGGTTTTTTTGTACTGTCCGTACAAATTGGGGCTGTTCACAAGGTGGAGATTTTTATTATTATGCCGCAGGTTCTGCGTCTACCGCTTCTACTACTTCTTCCGCTACTGCTTCAGTTAGCTCAAGCTCTGTGTCGGATAGTACAAAGCTTTCTGGGAAGTTTTTAAGCTGTAATACTACTGAATAGCCCTCATCTTCGCCGTCCACTACTTTGCCAAATCTTGCAATGCTCTCAAGTGTTACAAGTTCGCCGTCCACCACTGCATATGCAAATTGGTCTGGCTCTTTAAATAGCTCAAAGCTACCAAATTGGTTAAATGCCACTTTTCCTCTGAAATTGATAAATTCCATGTCCGCTGTGGGGTATTTTGCTAAAAGCTCATAATCGGGAGTGTAGTTAAATGCAAGGTATTTTCTGCCCTCAGTGCCCACATCGCCTGTGAAGAAATATCCCACGCCCTCAAAGTAAAGCTCGGCTGTTTCGTTCATTACCGCATCGGAAAAGTCCCTTACTGGTGCGCCATTTCCCTCGCCTGTAATCTCTTCAAAGCCTGCTTGGTCGTAGCCAATGCTGTCGTATCCAACTGTTGCGAATTTGTCGCCGTTTATTGGTCTTTCTTGTAATCCCTCGATGATATTCGATTTGCTATTTTTATATACTATTAGATTGCCCACGAGGTCTTCGGGGTCGATAGCTTCCACATCATCCCTAAGGTAAATTATAGCAGTATATATGACATCCCCTTCACCAAGATGAAATGGCTCAATAACTACCTTTTCAACTAATTCTTCACCCTCGGGCTTATCAAAAAGGATATCAAGCTTGTAGCCTTTTACTTGTTCTGAGGTGGTTGCAGCTGGTCCAGCATCCCCAGCAGGAGCGGTGTAACTAATATACCATTCTTTTATAGCTGTTATATCACCAGCAGCATAGTTTTCTAAAATGATATCGCTACGCTCCTCTATATAGCTATCTACCATTTCTTCTGCATCATCCGCGTCCACATACCATAGTTCTGCCGCAAGCTTGTCGCCAGGCTTTGCATCTTTAATTGTGATAGGATTATTGTTTTCGTCAAATATAGGTTGATTGTCTTTGTCGAGTACGATTAAGTCGTTATAATTGTAACTATCTTCACCTGCAGGGGTTTGAAGCAGTACTTTGCCATTAACCTCTTTAGCAAAATCGATTAATTCATTGTATAGCTCCTCGGGTATTACTGGTCCCGCAAAAGCAGTCACGCTCATTCCTGCAAGCATAGCCACTGCAAGTGCTGATGCTAAAATTTTCTTAAACATCGTATTTCCTCCATAAATTTGTAATTTTTTCTTGAAGTAATTTTAACATATACTATAATTAATTACAATAATTTTTTAAAATTAGGAATTATGAGTGAGGAATTAGAAATTATGGATTTATGTCTTGCTATTGTGCATAATCTCGGGTGAGCACACATCTTCGCCCCTACCATTCTAATCTCTAATCCGTCCCACACTTGCAAAAAGCTCATTAATGCAGTAAAATACAGTATAAAGATTACTCAGACACAAATAATAAACAGAAATATAAAGAGAATACTACGAGGTGAATTTTTTGACTGAAAAACATAAAAAATCGCTTGAGCTTGACAAAGTGCTCACACTACTTTCTTTAGAGGCAACCTGTGAGGATAGCCGTCTGCTCTGCCTTGCGACCGAGCCAGTGACAAGCTACCCAAGAGCGGTGCGAAACATGGCACTAACCGCCGATTTACATTCATTGACCGCACGCTTTGGCACACCAACAGTGCTTGGCATGAAAAACTGTGGTGACGCTATAAAACGCAGTGAAATAGG
>CAYJLI010000102.1:1949-4224 GCA_964371155.1 uncultured Oscillospiraceae bacterium
ATTCGTGACGGTAGATTTGTTGTGCCTGTAAAGGCGGAGTTTAAAAACGAGATAAAAGGCCTAATTCACGACACTTCCTCAAGCGGTGCCACCCTTTTTATAGAGCCGATGGCGGTGGTTGAGGCAAACAATGAAATCAAGGTATTAAAGGTTAAGGAAGCCGAAGAGATAGAGGTAATTTTGCGAAACCTCACCGAGCAGGTGGCGCAGGAAGCGGAGTTTCTTACATCAAGCTATATGGCGGCGGTGGAAGCCGATGTGCTACTCTCAAAGGCAAGACTTGCCTATAAAATGAATGCGAGCATCCCCGAAATTAGAAACGATGGCAGTATATTTTTAAACAAAGCACGCCATCCACTAATAGAAAAAAGCAAAGCAGTGCCGATAAATATAGAGCTTGGCATAAATTTCGACACGCTAATTATCACAGGCCCAAATACAGGCGGTAAGACGGTTTCTATAAAAACGCTCGGACTGCACACACTCATGGCAATGTGTGGGCTTATGCTGCCTGCTGGGGATAATAGCCATGTCTCGGTGTTTTCACAGGTACTTGCAGACATTGGCGACGAGCAGAGCATTGAGCAGAGTTTATCCACATTTTCGGGGCATATAAAGAATATTGTCTCAATACTCGAAACAGCGGACAGCGAAAGCCTTGTGCTACTCGACGAACTTGGCGCAGGCACCGACCCAGTCGAGGGTGCGGCACTTGCAGTTGCAATTATAGAAAACCTAAGGGCAAAAAGAGTGAAAGTGGCAGGGACTACCCACTATGCCGAAATGAAAATATATGCACTTGAAACCGAGGGCGTGGAAAACGCAAGCTGTGAATTTGATATAAACACCCTCTCCCCAACCTACAAACTGCTAATAGGCACCCCCGGTAGGTCAAACGCTTTTGCGATAGGTGGCAGACTTGGTCTTACTGAAAATATAATCGAGCGTGCCAAAGAGCTTGTCTCGGGGGAAAACACACGCTTTGAAGATGTTGTTTCCCGCCTTGAGGAAGAGCGCAAACAGATGGAGGAAAACCGCAAAACTGCGGAGCTTCGTCTGAGGGAAGCAGAAATGCTTAAAAAGGACGCCGAAAAACAGCGAGAACGCCTTGAAAAGGACAGAGAAAACGATATTGAGCGTGCCAGAGCCGAGGCGAGAGCGGTGGTTGACAAGGTCAGTGCACAGGCACAGAGTATGATCGCAGAGCTTGAAGAAGCATTAAAGGCGAAAAACAGCGAAGATTTTGCCACACTTGCCGCTTCTGTAAAAGGGCAGTTTAGGGTGAATATGAAAAAGCTTGAGGAATACTCCGATCCTGTTACAGGCAGGCAGAATAAAACCTACACCCCACCAAGACCGTATAAACGGGGCGACCTTGTGATGATTGCCGATATAAACAAAGAGGGCACGCTAATCTCAGACCCCGACTCCTCGGGCAATGTAAGCGTGCAGGCGGGCATAATAAAGACAAAGGTGCATATTTCCTCACTTAGAATGCTCGATAAAAAGAAAAAAGCCACCACATTAAATGGCGGCAGTATAAATACAAAGGGTGTAACAGGGGCAAAGGAGCGCACCGCAAGGCAGGAGCTAAACCTGCTCGGCATGACTTCGGATGAGGCTATAATGGAGGTTGATAGATTTATAGACGCAGCTGTTATGAGCCATCTTACGATAGTCTATATAATCCATGGCAAAGGCACGGGAGTGCTCAGAAAAGCGGTGCAGGCACATCTGAGAAAGCATAAAAGCGTGAGAACATTCCGCCTTGGCGTATATGGCGAGGGCGAAAGCGGTGTTACTGTGGCGGAGCTGAAATAAATAGTGAAAAGCGAAAGTTAAGCTGTGGCTTTGCCACAAATTAAAGTTTTACAGGGTTTTTGAAAAAAATCGTGGGGTATGGGGTAAAACCCCATAAAAGAAAAGCAAAGCGATAAAAGGCGAAGACTGAAAAAAGAATGTAGCAAATTTTTAAAAGCAAAAGAGCGGGTTTTCCACAGAATTTAAAATTATGTAAAAAATTGCCCCCACCCCACCACAGACCACACACAGCCCAAAAACAAAACGAAAATCCCATTGTAGGGGACGATGCCCACATCGTCCCGAATATAGTATTATCAGAAATTGGAATGGTGGTACAAAAATATATAAATAACTTTTCACTCTTCACTTAAAAAATCCCCCACCTTATGGTGGAGGATTTTGTTTTATTATCCAACCGCAACTGCTTCCGCCCCAACCGACATTTCGGGAACTGCCACTGCTGCGTTTTGCT
>CAYJLI010000103.1:0-3799 GCA_964371155.1 uncultured Oscillospiraceae bacterium
TTCCGTATCATTCTGCATTGTGCGTAATCTCGGGCATGGAAAACCATGCCCCTACTTAGTTATATCTCATGGAGGGAATATGCAATCAATACTTGATACTACAAAGGACTTTATAAAAAAGGCAGCTTGCGAGGGCGGTGTCTATGCTGATTTTACGATGGGAAACGGCGGAGACACCCTTTTTTTAGCGACACTCTCCCCAAATAGCAAAGTATACGCCTTTGACATTCAGCCGGAAGCTTTAGAAAACACTAAGAAAAGGCTTGCGGAGGCTGGGGTGACTAATTGCGAACTCATCCTTGACTGCCACAGCAAAGCTTGCAACTATATAGATGGGCAAATTGATGCCGGGATGTTTAATTTAGGCTATCTCCCCGGATTTGATAAGAGCATTACCACCAAGCGTGAAACCACACTTATGGCGATTGAAAAGGCATGTATGATGCTTAGAAAAGAGGGTGTTTTGGTGATAACTGTCTATCCTGGGCATGAAGAGGGCAAAAATGAGGGTGAGGAAATTTATGCCCTCCTTGAGAAGTTTGATAAAAAGGATTTCGACTGCCTTATTTATAGAATATTTAATATAGCTGAGTGCCCGTATATATTTTTGGTGCAGAGAAGATAGCGCAGCTGTAATGCAAAGCAAAAAATTAAAGTTTTACTCGATTTTTTTCAAAAAATCGTGGGGTGTGGGGCAAAGCCCCATAAAAGAAAAAGCGAAGCAAAATGCGAAGCCTGAAAGAAAAATGTAGCAATTTTTGCGAAGCAAAAGAGCGGAGAGCTTTTTGAGTGAAAAATGAAAAGTGAATAGTGGAAAGTTAAGATGTTTCGCCGATGGGGAAACATCTTAAAATTGTAGGGGCTTTGCCCCCTAAACTCTCATAATAAAAAACCTTAATACAGATAATCCCCCCCTGCGTGGTGTACAAGCAATCGAAAGGTAGGTTAAATAATGGCTATAATTGATAACGGTTTAGAGGCGTGGGAAACAAACGCTGAGTTTTGGGATGAGCAGATGGGCGATGAGTCCAACTATTTTCATTGTGATATTGTAAGGCCCAATGTGGAAAAATTGCTTGAAATAAACAAAAATGACTTTGTGCTTGATATAGCTTGTGGAAATGGGAACTTTTCGCAGAGAATGGCAAATCAGGGTGCAAGGGTAACTGCTTTTGATTATAGCCCTAAGATGATTGAGCTTGCTATTAAACGAAGAAATGATGTTTTGGACAGGGTAAGTTTTAAAGTTTGCGATGCGGCAAACTATGCCGATCTACTAAATCTGAAAGCCGAGAGGCCATTTACTAAGGCAGTAGCTAATATGGCAATAATGGATATATCTGAAATATCTCCGCTATTTAATGCTGTTTATGATATGCTTTATGATGACGGTATATTTGTTTTTGCAACGCATCACCCTTGTTTTACTTACGAAAATGATGACTATTTTACAAGCTGCATCAATAAAGGCGTTGCGATTGAGGGACAACCTATGCTACAAAACTACTATCATCGTTCAATAAGCGATATTCTAAGCACAGCATTTAAGGCAGGTTTTCTACTCGATGGCTTCTACGAACTGCCTTTTAAGGGGCAGAGTGTTCCCATAATAATGACAATTAGATTGCGTAAGAAATAAACATAATCCCTACAATCCACAAAAAAAAGCCTCCCTTTCGGGAGGCTGTTTTTATAAAACTATATTAGCTCGATAATTGCCATCTCAGCTGCGTCGCCGCGGCGTGGGCCTATCTTGATGATACGGGTAAAACCACCGTTTCTGCCCTCGTATTTAGGGGCAACTTCATCCATAAGCTTCTTAGCCACAGTTTCTTTTGTTATAAATGAATATACCTGACGCTTGGAGTGGAGATCATCCTGCTTAGCCTTTGTTATCATCTTCTCGGCCATAGCTCTCACTTCTTTGGCTCTGGTTACTGTTGTTTCAATCTTACCGTTTTCGATTAAGAATGTTACCATTGCTCTGAGCATAGCCATTCTATGGTCGCTCGTTCTACCGAGTTTTCTGGTACCTGGCATTGTTATTCACTCCTTTACCTCTGCTTTGGGAAATTATTCTTCTTCCCTGTTTAGGTCAAACCCTAAGGATTCAAGCTTGGCGATAACCTCTTCAAGAGATTTTCTACCAAGATTTCTCACCTTCATCATTTCCTCGGGGGATTTGTTGATTAGGTCGCTAACTGTATTTACCCCTGCTCTTTTTAGACAGTTAAATGCACGAACAGATAGGTCAAGCTCTTCAATGGTCATCTCAAGAACCTTCTCTTTGCCGTTGTCCTCTTTCTTTTCGAGGATTTCGGTCGCGTTTACTTCGTCGGATAAATCCACGAAATGGTTGAGCTGTCTATTGAGGATCTTGGCTGCGAGGCTTACTGCCTCTTTAGCGGAAATAGTTCCGTCAGTCCACACTTCTATGGTAAGTTTATCATAGTCGGTAATCTGTTCAACCCTTGTGTTTTCCACATAGTAGTTAACCTTTAGAACCGGTGTGTAAATACTGTCCACTGCAAGTGTATCAATTGGGGTCTTATCGGAAAAGTTTTGTCTGTTTTTATCGGCTGAAACATATCCTTGTCCCTTATCAATGGTAATTTCCATCGAAAGTTTTGCATCTGTGCCAAGTGTGGCAATATGCATGCTTGGGTCGAGAATTAAAACGCTCTCGTTAGGCTCAATAGAACCTGCGGTAACATCTCCCTCGCCCTCAGCCTTAAGGTATAGTGTTACAGGCCCCTCGGACAAAATCTTTGCGGTAAGCCCTTTGATGTTTAGAATAATTTCTGTAACATCTTCTTTTACCCCGGGGATTGTTGAGAATTCGTGCACAATACCATCAATTCTGATTGAATTGACAGCTACACCAGGAAGCGAGGAGAGCAACACTCTTCTGAGGCTGTTGCCAAGTGTCGTGCCAAAGCCTCTGTCCAGTGGTTCGGCTACAAATTTTCCATATGTGCCGTCCGGTTTTAGCTCTGTGGTTTCAATCTTAGGCTCAATTATTTTTACCAAAAAAAACCCTCCTTATAGGCAGATGTGTCTGCATAAATATTCGCATTCCCATGATTCTTCTTAAATATTATTTGCTGTATAGCTCGACAATTAGATGCTCTTCTACTTCAAAGTCGATATCATCTCTTTGTGGAATAGCTACAATTTTACCTTCGAAAGCTTCTTTTTCCTTTTCAATCCACTTAGGAGTAGTGTGTGCGTGCTTTTGCTCCATAAGCATTTTGAATTTTTCGGATTTTCTGCTTTTTTCGGATACGGCGATTACTTCACCAGGCTTTACTAAGTAGGATGGAATATCCACTTTTACACCGTTGATTGTGAAGTGACCGTGACCCACAAGTTGCCTTGCTTCGCGTCTTGTTTTAGCAAATCCTAAGCGGAATACTACATTATCAAATCTGCGCTCGAGGTATGAAAGCAGTAGCTCACCGGTGATGCCGTTAGCCTTAGCCGCTTTTTCGTAGTATTTGTAGAATTGTTTTTCTAAAACACCGTATATAAACTTAACTTTTTGCTTTTCGTTAAGCTGCAGTCCATATTCGCTTTGCTTTTTTCTGCTCTGCTTAGGATTCCTTCTTGTTTCTTTATATACACCCATAACTGCAGGTGAAATTCCGAGAGTTTTACATCTCTTTAATACCGGCTGTTTATTAGTTGCCATAGTATTATCCTCCCTTCTCGTGGTATAATTACACGCGCCTTCTCTTCGGTGGGCGGCATCCGTTATGCGGAATAGGGGTAACATCTTTAATCATGCTTACTGTTAAGC
>CAYJLI010000104.1:0-3591 GCA_964371155.1 uncultured Oscillospiraceae bacterium
TCGGTATATTTTGTAGTTTCATGTAACCTACGGGCATGGAAAACCATGCCCCTACGATGGGATTTTCGCATTTTTTATAGTTCTGTGGTTTCCTCTGCCGCTGCAACCTCATTTACTTCGCCTTCTGCATTTTCCTCGGCATTTTCGCCCTCGTGCTCGTCTTCATGTTCATCCTTTGGCACTACTGCAAATGTTACAACCCTATTGCCCTCGGCAATTCTCATCGCCCTAACACCGCCGCCGTATCTCGACTGCTCTGCAATCTGCTGTGATGGTATTCTGATAATTACGCCGTCTTCGCTAATTAGCATTACATCGTCGTTTTCGGTAACCATTGCAACCCCTGCAACAGCACCATTTTTAGCGGTTTTGTAATTGGTGATACCCTTACCGCCACGGCTTTGTAGTCTGTATTCGGAGGGGTCGGTCTTTCTGCCTGCGCCGCCCTCGGAAATGGTGAGCAGTTTTGCACCCTCTGTTACAGTCGCCATGCCTATAACGCCATCATCTTCGCCTAAATTAATAGCCCTTACACCCCTTGCGGTTCTCGAAAGAGGCCTTGCATTGTTTTCGTTAAATCGTATCGCCATACCCTGCTTTGTTGCTACTATAAGCTCATTTTCACCGCTTGTATGTCTCACCCATGCGAGCTGATCATCTTCGTCGAGTGAAATCGCAATAAGCCCTGCTTTACGGCAGTTTTTATAGGCTGAAAGCTCGGTTCTCTTTATAATACCGTTTCTTGTAATCATCACAAGATAGCTTCCCTCGTCGAAGTTTTCCACCCTAATCATCGAGGTAATTTTCTCTTCTTTTTCAAGCTGGAGTAAGTTTACTACATTTGTACCCCTTGCTGTGCGCTGGCTTTCACCTATTTCATAGGCTTTTAGGCGGTACACCCTGCCCCTGTCGGTGAAAAATAGTATATAGTCATGTGTGGAGCAGACAAAGAGCTCTTCTACAAAGTCCTCATCCCTCCTCTGCATCCCAGCTACACCTCTACCACCACGCTTTTGGGTCTTGTATGTTTCGGTTAGCTGACGCTTAATATATCCAAAATGGGTGAGGGTGATTACACATTCTTCAACGGGGATAAGGTCTTCAATGTCAACCTCACCGCTAACCGCCTGAATTTCTGTGCGACGCTCGTCTCCGAATTTTTCTCTCACCGCTAAGATTTCCTCTTTGATAATTGAAAGCACCTTGCTACCGTCGGCAAGTACGCCCTCTAAGTAGGCAATTTTTTCAAGTATCTGAGCAAGCTCGCTTTCTATCTTTTCACGCTCAAGGCCTGTTAGTTGGCCAAGTCGCATCTGTACTATCGCCTGCGCTTGTATGTCCGTTAAACCAAATCTTTCTATAAGTGCCGCTTTACCTGTCGGCGTATCTTTAGACGCTCTTAGTATTTTTATTACTTCG
Organism: uncultured Oscillospiraceae bacterium; assembly: GCA_964371155.1. Taxonomy (GTDB): domain Bacteria; phylum Bacillota; class Clostridia; order Oscillospirales; family Ruminococcaceae; genus CAYJEQ01. Next base: position 1,420 of record CAYJLI010000104.1, read on the forward strand.
TCCATATGGTCAATAGCAATTTTAAGACCCTCTAAGATATGGCAACGCTCTTTAGCTTTTTTAAGGTCGAACTGTGTTCTTCTCACTATTATTTGCTGTTGGAATTTTATATAGTGGGAGAGCACTTCTTTTAGTGTCATCGTTTGTGGCTGGCCGTCCGCAAGTGCAAGCATTATTACGCCCACTGTGTCCTGCATCTGGGTGAAGCGGTAAAGCTGATTTAATACCACCTGTGCATTTGCATCACGCTTTAATTCTATTACAATGCGCATGCCGTCCCTATCGGACTCATCCCTTAAATCGCTTATCATGTCTATGCGCTTTTCTTTTGCAAGCTCTGCTATATTTTCAATAAGTCTCGCTTTATTTACCATATAGGGAATTTCTGTTACCACAATTCTTTCCCTATTATTTTTCATCTCCTGTATCTCCGCCCTTGCCCTTAGGGTAATTTTACCCCTACCTGTGGCATAGGCACTGCGGATACCGCTTCTTCCCATAATAATACCGCCCGTTGGGAAATCCGGCCCCTTTATATGCTCGCAAATTTCTTCCATGCCTGCATCGGGGTTATCTATTAGGCAGCATACGCCGTCTATTACCTCTCTAAGGTTGTGCGGTGGAATGTTTGTAGCCATGCCGACAGCTATCCCAGTAGACCCATTTACAAGCAGATTGGGATATCTTGAGGGGAGCACTTCTGGCTCCATTAATCTATCGTCGTAGTTTGGCACGAAGTTGACTGTTTCTTTATCAATATCGGTGAGCAGTGACTGCGAAATCTTGCTCATTTTAGACTCCGTATACCTATAAGCCGCCGCTGGGTCACCGTCCACCGAACCAAAGTTTCCCTGTCCGTCGATTAGGGTGTATCTCATTGAGAAGTCCTGCGCCATTCTAACAAGTGCGTCGTAAACAGAACCATCACCATGTGGATGATATTTACCAAGCACATCACCAACAGTAGCGGCACATTTTAAGTATTTCTTATCAGGTGTAAGCCCTGCTTCATGCATGGTATAGAGTATGCGCCTGTGCACCGGTTTTAGACCATCCCTTACATCGGGGAGCGCCCTACCCACTATTACCGACATCGAATATTCAAGATAGCTTTTACGCATCTCTTTTTCTATGTCTACATTAATTATCTTTGTTCCATCGTTTTGCATCTTTCTTCCTCCTACCTGTAAAATGGCTCACTCCATGTTGTGTAGCGTTTTTTATATTTATCGGCTGTAAATTTTAGTAGTTCATCCAAGTATTTGCCCTCATCGGCGAGTGCTCTCTTTGGAATTATTAATACCTTGCCGTTTTTTGTTACTATAAAGAATAATTTTTTGCACTGTGCAATTTCGTCCATATCCTGCCAGTAATATGTAACTGCATCGCCCTCGCATTTTTCCTCTAAGCGATTTGAGAAAAACTCAAGCGCCATGGGGGAAGATACATATTTGCTCTCATTATATTTTTTATCCGCTTCTTTTTTGAGTGAAGCCGGAAAGGCAAAAAAATGAAAAAAATAGCTAAAAAGTCCAAGCCCAAGTATTATAGCTACCGACACATAGAGCAGTGTATTGCCAACGCCCTGACTACTTATCCAAAGCAGTGCCGCTATCCCTGTGAGTATTTCAAGCGCACCCACCACAAAGGCTTTATCCCTGCGTTTTTTGAGCATACGGGAGGCATATAGCAGATTGTAGTAGATGTATTCATCTTTTAAAAGCTTGTATTCGAGTAATAACTCGGACTGTTTTTGTTCCATTTTTTCCTCCGAAATAGGTATTTTGGGTTGCTGTTGTAATGGGGGGTGCATGGTCTGTGATGCGGTGGTGGTGTGGGGTTTTCTCTTTGTGTGTTTTTTTTGATGTCATTGTAGGGGCTGATGCCCACATCAAACCCTGACGGGCAGGAAATCTTAGACGGGTCGATGCACACATCAAACCCTACTTTGCGATTTATTTTTTGATTGTGCGTTACCTCGGGTGAACTGCGTTGTTGTTGTAGGGTCACGGCTTGCCGTGACCGTTTGTATGCAGGTATCTTTTGTAGATTTGCGTAATTCTCGGGCACAGGGGCTATGCCCCTACAATGGGAAATTCGCATTGTTTTGGATTTCTTAAAATCTCCGCTCTTTTGCTTTGCAAAAATTGCTACATTCTTTTTTGGCTTCGC
>CAYJLI010000105.1:0-3587 GCA_964371155.1 uncultured Oscillospiraceae bacterium
CGAACCTGTGTGTTCGCCCGAGGATTACCACAACCCAAAAGAATGCAGTAGGGGCGGATGCCCACATCGACCCGTCTAAGGTTTCCTGTGCGTCATGGCTGATGTGGGCATCAGCCCCTACAACCCCATCACAGGGCATTTTCTATATATCAGTCATTTTTACCACTTTATGTAAAAAACACTCGGCTAATAGAGGTGTTTACCTGAAAATCACATTTTGTATACGAAATTTAAACTATTTTGCTAAAAACTAATTGATATTTCTTTTTAAATGCTATATACTGTTAAGTGAAGAAGTTTCTAAAAAATTTTTATATAATTAGATAAATAAAAGGGGAAATCCATTATGAAAAAATTCTTATCGGCAGTACTCGCATCATCAATGGTTTTGGCGGCGGCACCTACCGTATACGCCGAAGACTCTATTCCAATGATTGATCCATTGGGCAATATTTATGTATTGGGGGATGATAATATACTCACCCTCAGCACCGACCACGAAATACATCACGGAGAGAATTTCTATGTGATGCTTGTTGATCAGTCCACGGGTCTACCCACCGAAGTGCGCAGGGACGACGCTGACGATATGCGCATTTACACCGATTGGGAAGAGGGCGAAAGCAGAGTAACGGATGATGACATAGTATATAAAAAAGCAAAGGATGTTGAGGTGGAGTCGACCATTCCGCCTACTTATCGTGTCAATATTACCCTAAATGTAAATGGCACAAATAAAGTGGTAAATGATGTTGTGAGAGCCGATGGCACAGGCTGGACTATGGATGAATACAATAGCGGAAGCTATGATAATGAAATGTTGGAGCTTGCAACGGAGAAATACATTTTTGAAAATGCCTCTGACTTTGAAGCCTTGGTGCTCACCTCACAGTTTGACTTAGTTGAGAGACCATACATCTACGGTGATTATGTATATGAAAGCGAAGCAGAATTTTTAGCTCATAATCATGGAACAATTCGTGAAGTAAGTAGTGGTTATGTGGGATACCCAGCTACTATACCCACACTCTACATACCTGCAGCAAATATTGATTCCTATCTTAGCACCCAGCTAAATTATACATCAGTAGTCCTTGGGACTCCGATATATAAATGGAATAATCTTTACTATCAAGAAGAAATACACGCCGAAGCAGCACTTGTAACCGCATTGAGCACAGGAGCTTCAAGGGTGGTTAATACACTTACTATGAGCTCAAGTGGTAGAGTTTTCGAGGGCAATTACTTCCCAGGGTTTACAGAAGTGCCGGATGAAGAACATTTTTATCTGACAGGTGGCGACCCAGATAACCAGATAAATGGGGAGATTATTCATGAATTTGTAAGGGCTGTTGATGCAATAGGCACTGTGGACATTGCAAGCGCAGAAGTCTTTAGCTTTGGTGAGCTTACAAATCAAACGAGAGTTTATGCAGAGCTTGACTATGTCAACAGTAATGATGCTGTTAAAATAGTGGTTAATCCTGCGGACGCAGCACCTACGGGTAGATTGGACAATCTGCTTACCGGTGCAAATGCAATTGGCTCAGGATTTTTTGTAAAAGCACCATATGACGAGGTAGAGCTTGGAAACTATTATCGTTACTATGAAGATGCCGCTGATCTTGCGTTTTTCACCGAGTACAATTATGTTGGGATAAACAATCAAACCAATATCCGCAGTGGAGATGTATATATTGTGGGAACTGCACATCATACACTCCCAGCCGATGGTTCATATTATAAAAACACCGAGCCGCATACATATTTTGCAAACCAAGATGCACTAATTTCAAGCTACAATAACGGTGCAAATGCAATTACACCTGTAACCACAGGCTTATATGCGCCGGGTGCGGCTGGCAGTACAGGCCCAGTAAATTATATAACAGACCTTAATTCTTTCTACTCTACAAACATAGGCAGTTTCTTCACAGCGGTAATGGATACTACTGTTAACATCTCGGTGCCACAGCATATAATTACCCTCGACGAAACACAGACAGATGTTTGGAGAGAGCTCACAGGTTATGAAAGAGTGAGTGAAAATGAAAAATCTGCGGCACTCACCAATGCAGAAAACGCAATTTCAATGGTGACAAAAGCAGTGGGCGTACAGATTCCTTCGGAATTTGTTACAGGGCTTGCAACTCTATCGGGCGAAGATTACTACTACTTTGCGGAGTTTGAAACCAGAGCATACATGGGTGAAAATGAGTATGATGTAGTTGGATTTGTGTCGGTTGGTAGGAGCAGAAGCGATGCCGAGGACAGAGGAAGCACCTCAGTGTATATGACACTCACCGCAGGCGAATATGAAGACGGAGAGCCACAGGGTGGCGACATTCACATAGAAGGCGAATACGATGCGGTAGTTGAGTTTGAAGAGGATAGCGGAGAAGTGTATATCACATGGGGCAGTGATGCGATGTTCGTAGTTGATATAGGCAATCAAGATGATTTAAACTTAGGATATAATACCGACTGGGACGAAGACCTCGCAGACCGCCACGGCTATGCAAATATAGACTTCTTAAACTTTGTGGCACGACCAAGATTTAATAGAAGCGGAGATTTCTATATCTATGCCGACGAAGATGCATTCATCTATGAAGTGGATGAAGATGGCTATATAGAGCATGTGGACAAAGCTGAATGGGACAGCGAAGAAGAAGCATGGACATTTAGAACTAACACGCTTGAAAGCTATCTAATTACGGATGAAGAGCTTGTTATCACTGAAAAGGACGGCACCATACTCGAGCCTGAAACGGACGATGTGGAAACAGCCACACCAACAGTAGGAAAACCAAACCCAGGCACAGGAAAATAATATTAAAAGCCACAACTTTTGATATTACTCCAATGAATTAGATTTAATGATGTAGCAACGAAAGTTGCTACATTATTTTTATGAAGATAAATGCTTTATTTTTGATTGTAGCCCTGCGGTAATTGAAGTGTGAAGGGGTAGTGATGATAGTAATAATGTTTTGCAAATTTATTCACAAAACATTATATTTTTACATTGACAAGGATGGGGCAAAGGGAGTATAATGCATAATATAAAAGAAAGAGAGAGAATATATGCAGAAATTTATTATAAGCTTAACATCTTCGGTTATAATGGCATTTATAATGTCGCTGATCATGACCATCATAATGTTTGGGATTTTTGATGGATTGTTTGCACTTTGGATGAAAAACTGGCTGATGGCATGGGTAATTGTATTCCCACTATCCTACATAGTACCACCGACAGTTGCAAAATTCTTTTACAAGCATGTGTTTAAATCATAATTAAAATGCAAGCGGTATATTAAGCATAAAAATACAAAAGATATAACTTAAACTATTAAAATATATGCCATTACCATCGCCGTCGGCGGTGGTAATGGCATATATTTGTATATTGAGTGTAATGATTTTCACTAATACTACTTAAACACCCCAGTTATACGCAAGTATTACTTGGGGAATTTTTATTGCCTTAGCAAAAATTCTCTCCACTAAAACTGCTCCCCACCGATAAGGACAAATTTTTAAGCAGTTTTTTGTATAGGGGATGAAGCCTTACTTGTGTAAGG
>CAYJLI010000106.1:0-3451 GCA_964371155.1 uncultured Oscillospiraceae bacterium
CTATTTATGGGGTTTCACCCCATACCCCATAATTTTTTGAAAAAACCCTGTAAAACTTCATTTTTCTATATTTTCTCGCAGAGGAAAATATAATCAATACATATTGTATTTAATATTGCTTTGTGATACAATATATAGTAAATCGAATGGATATATTAAGGAGTGATAGAGTTGAAGATATCAAAAAATGCGGTAGCGGTGCTTGAAAAACGCTACCTTATAAAAGACGAAGATGGAAATGTTACAGAAACTGTCGAGGGGATGTTTGAGCGTGTTGCAGCTGCTGTTGCTGAGATGGATCTTAGCTACAACGAAAAAGCCGATATAAAAGCGCTAAAACAGAATTTCTACGACATGATGACGAATTTAGAGTTCCTGCCAAACTCCCCCACCCTAATGAATGCGGGCAGACCTCTCGGGCAGCTCTCCGCCTGTTTCGTACTTCCCGTGGGCGACAGCATGGAGGAAATATTTGAAGCTATAAAGCAAGCCGCACTCATACATAAATCGGGCGGCGGCACAGGCTTTTCTTTTTCAAGGCTTCGTCAAGCAGGGAGTGTTGTTCGCACTACCGGTGGTGTGGCAAGTGGCCCGATAAGCTTTATGAAAGTCTTTAATATGGCAACAGAAGCTGTTAAACAAGGGGGCACACGCAGAGGCGCAAACATGGGTATCCTAAGGGTTGACCACCCAGATATCTTAGATTTTATCAACTGCAAGGCGGACAATAGCGAAATCACCAATTTTAACCTCTCAGTGGGAATTACCGAGCAGTTTATGGAAGCTGTTATAAAGGGCGAAGAGTATTCGCTTATCGACCCTAAGACAAAAGCAGAAGTTGCAAAGCTTGATGCAAAGGAAGTATTTGAAAAGATTGTTTTAGGTGCTTGGAAAAACGGCGAGCCGGGGATAATCTTTCTCGACAGGCTAAACCGTGACAATATTGTCCCAGCGCAAGGCGAGATTGAAAGCACAAACCCATGTGGGGAACAACCGCTTCTCCCCTATGAGTCCTGCAATTTAGGCTCTATTAATTTAGTGCAGATGCTAAGAGAAACAGCGGATGGCTATGAGCTAAATAAGGACAAGCTTAAAAAGACGGTAAAAGATGCAGTGCATTTCTTAGACAATGTAATAGATGCAAATAAATACCCAATTGCCGAGATTGAAAAGGTGACAAAACTCACCCGTAAAATCGGCCTTGGCGTGATGGGTTTTTCAGATATGCTACTAATGATGGGCATAGCCTATAATAGTGAGGAGGGAATAAAGCTTGGCGAAGAGGTTATGAAGCTTGTAAACGACTATTCCCACGAAGCAACCTGTGAGCTTGCGGCAGAGCGTGGGGCGTTCCCACTCTTTGAGGAGAGCATATTTAAAGGCGAAACACCTCGCAGAAATGCCACCACTACCACAATTGCCCCAACGGGTACACTTTCGATAATTGGAGGTTGTAGCAGTGGTGTTGAGCCTGTGTTTGCCTATGTTTATATCAGAAATATTATGGACAACACACGCATGATTGAAGTTAGCCCCGTGCTTAAAGCGAAACTCGAAGAAGTAGGGCTTTTAAACGACGACCTACTCTCAAAAATTGCCACCGAGGGCACACTTGCGCATATTGAGGAAATTCCCGAAGAGATTAAAAGGGTGTTTGTCTGCTCGCACGACATCTCCCCCGAATACCATGTAAAAATGCAGGCGGCATTCCAACGCCACACCGATAACGCCGTATCAAAAACTGTTAATTTCCCAAATTCCGCCACTAAAGAAGAGGTTAGGGATGTGTTTATACTTGCGTATAAAGAGGACTGCAAAGGCGTAACAATCTATCGTGATGGTAGCCGTGATGGTCAAGTGCTCAATATCGGAAGTGTAAAAGAAGAGGAAAAAGCGGAGGAAAACACTGTTTTAAGGAATATTCTCCCCCGACCACGCCCCGAAATCACACAGGGCATCACCGAGAGGATGAAGATAGGTTGTGGCAACCTCTATGTAACTGTGAATTACGATGAAAATGGCATATGTGAAGTGTTTACCTCCACCGGTAAGGCTGGTGGATGCCCCTCGCAGTCGGAAGCTACTGCAAGACTTGCCTCAATTGCGCTTCGCTCGGGTGTTAGTGTTGATGAGGTGCTACATCAGCTCAGAGGTATTCGCTGTCCCTCGACAATTAGGCACAGCGGCATGAAATGCACCTCCTGCCCAGATGCAATTGCAAGGGTGGTAAAAAAGGTAGCCGATGCCATTGAAAAGGATAAAAATCCACTCGCACACTCGGTAAAATCAAAGGATTATAAATTCTGCCCCGAATGTGGCAATAAGCTACTTCATGAGGGTGGTTGCAGTAGTTGCGCTTCCTGTGGCTTCTCCGCTTGTGACATGAGTGCCCCAAACAAACCGATTGAACATTCGCAGGATAAATACTGCCCCGATTGCGGCGAAACCCTCGAGCATGAGGGCGGCTGTAATATATGCAGGAACTGCGGTTATTCTAAGTGTAAATAATAGCTGAAAATCTAAGGGTAAGCCCTGTGAGCCGAACATTTGTAATCCAGTTACAAATGTTCGGCTTAGCCTTTTTCCATTTAGTCCGAGGTGAATAAATAATTATGGATTGTTCTCCTTTTTTTGCTTGCTTCCCTCCTTGTAATTTTTTTAAATCTATGCTAAACTACCTCTAAAGGACAAATTTGTCCAAACAATTAATAGTTTACGGAGGAAAGAAAAATGTTTAAAAAATTTTTAGCCTCAGCGCTTGCTGTGGTAATGCTTGCAGGAATGAGTGTGACTGCGTTTGCAGCGGAGTATGGTCCGGCTACGGAGCGTTTTTATTCGCTCAAAAAAGGTGACCTACTCTTTAACATTGATTTTTATCTTTTGTGGGATCAAGTGATCGCTGAGCAGCAGGGGATGGACGCACCACCTCATATTGATATTGATTATTCTTCATATTTCTCTTACTTAGATGATGAAAATCAATTCATTTTAGATGACGCTGGTCATATATTAGATGTTGACTTTGACAATTTAAAACCTGGGGATAGAATTGCTGTAGAAATATGGAACATGCCTACCAATGGGGAAGAATTCTATACTGCAGTCACTGGACAGAATATCCCTATGGAGATGATTATAAACATGGCCATTGTTACTAAGGAGGAAATAAAGGGCTGGAACTTAGACATCCTTTGGGACATTGAGGAAAATGAAGATATGGTTGAGGATATTTACTTCCAAGCGATTAGCTGGGATGGTCCTGTTTCGAATTATGTAGTAATAGAATTTAGCGATGATGTAGCTGAAATAGATGCAAGTGACTTAGTGGGCAGACTTGTGATGTACGATAGAGGCAATAAAGACGACGGCTCTACAATGCAGCTAAACGGCGACCAATTCGCAACAGTAGGCTATGAAAGCATAGCTTACGACGATGCAGGCTTTGACGAAA
>CAYJLI010000107.1:0-3394 GCA_964371155.1 uncultured Oscillospiraceae bacterium
CAATTTTTGCGAAGCAAAAGAGCGGAGACATTTTTAGTGAAAAGTGAAAAGTGAAAAGTTAAGGTGTTTAGCCGATGGCGAAACGGATTTTAAATTGTAGGTGTCGATGCCTACATCGACCCGTCTAAGATTTACTGTCCGTCACTGGCTGTTGTGAGCATCAGCCCCTACACCGACGCAATAAATCATATACAATGTAAAAAAACCACACTACCAAAGATAATAAAAAGGAGAACGCATGAGAGCAATAATACAGAGGGTTTCCTCTGCTTCGATAGTGATAAATGGTGAACATTCTTCTAAAATGAAGGAGGGCTTAGTGGTGCTTTTGGGAGTGTCCGAAGACGATAATGCCGAATATGCCGACTACCTTGCCGACAAAGTTGCAGGGCTTAGAATATTTTCCGACAGCGAGGATAAGCTCAATCTATCGGTGCAGGACATTTCTGGCGAGATACTTGTGGTGTCGAACTTCACCCTGTATGGAGATTGCAGAAAGGGCAGACGCCCCTCATTTATAAAGGCGGCAAAACCCACTCTTGCAGATCCACTCTATAATAGATTTGTGGAAAAATTAAGGACTGATTATAGCCTAAATGTACACACGGGCGAGTTCGGTGCCGATATGCAAATCACACTTACAAATGATGGCCCCGTGACAATAATCATGGATACCGACAGCATGATAAAAGCATAGGGCGAAAAAGTAAACAAATGCCAAACGCATGGCTATATTAAAGCGATAAGGAGAATAAACATTATGGCAAATATTAAAACAGTCGTGGTGGGAGACATCAGCACAAACTGCTACCTACTTTACGGCTTCGATAAAACCGCCGCAATAATTGATCCAGGTGATCAAGCCGATAAAATTATTAAAGCACTCGAAGCAGAGGGTCTAACCCCTAAATATATACTGCTCACACATGGCCATCACGACCATATAGGGGCGATAAAGCCACTCCGTGCCCATTACCCCAATATTAAAGTGGGCATAGGGCGTGAAGATGCAGAAATGATATGCAATCCCGAAATAAACTACGCCAAATACCGCAGAAATTCCGCCGATTTATTCGATAATCTGCATGAGGATTTCACATTCTCCGACGGCGATGTAATAGAGCTTGACGACCTTAAAATTGCAGTGATTGAGTGTCCCGGGCATTCGGCAGGGGGAGTTTGCTTTATATGCGAGGGTGAAATGTTCACTGGCGACTCACTTTTTGCAGGCGATATCGGCAGAACCGATTTGCACAGGGGCAGTTACGAAACCTTAGTGCAGTCCGTCACAAGAATCATGCTTTTAGAGGGCGAGTATAATGTCTACCCAGGGCATGGCCCCAAAAGCACTATGGCTCATGAGAGAAAACACAATAATTATGTAAGAGTGTAAGTTTTTAAATAATTTCACACTTCATTTATTAAAAAAGCCGTTTTTCTCGTCTTCAAAATCGGAGCACTTAAAAACATGGCACATTTATGACCATGTTTTATGGCTGTTTTGTGGCTTTGAGAGAAAGGGATGCAATGCAGGCAACTTTAGCTATGGAATATTTTTTCGTATACCTTCCCCCGCCGTAAGCAGGGAAAGGTATACGGGATAATTTTCTTAAGTTGCCTGCAGTGGAAAGGACTGGTCATAAATATGATAATAGTCACCGAATACACAAAATATGAATACGAACTTAAAAGGCTGTGCAATCTTTTCTTCCCATGGGAAAAGCACAGCCTTTCTCCCACGCCGCCACAAAATGGGGATTATCTCACACTCAGTGAAATAACTGGGGAGGATATGATTGTATTTAACTTCACCCTAAGCCTTCGGGGAAATTTTTACCCATATACCGCCACCTCACCACTGCCCCACCCCGAGCATATGAACCACAAGCTAATACTCTCCAGCCATATATATAAACTGCTAAAGCAAGCGACGGGGATTAATCCTAAATGGGGTATACTCACAGGGGTGCGTCCAATTAGCCTATATAGCAAGTTTTACGAGATTGGGGGAGATGAGCTTGCCATGACAGAGCTTGTGCAAAACAGGCTTGTGGCAAAAGAAAAATACGACCTTGCCGCTAAGGCGTATGAGCTACAAAAGGGCATCCTCGCCAAAAACACCCCAAAGAGCTTCAGCCTTTACATAGGAATACCATTTTGCCCTACAAGGTGCAGTTATTGCTCATTTGTTTCGCATTCTATAAGCAGTGCAAAGGAGCTAATACAGCCATATGTGGAGCGTCTTATCTCCGAGATAGAATATACGGGCAAAATGGCGGATAAAATAGGATTAAAGCTTTTGAGCGTATATATCGGAGGGGGAACACCCACCAGTATCAGCGCTTCACAGCTAAATAGAATAATGAGGGCAGTGAGCGAAAATTTCGACCTTAGTGGATGCATGGAATACACGGTGGAAGCAGGCAGACCGGACACAGTTGATGCAGAGAAATTCACTGTTATAAGGGAGAATAACGCCAGTAGAATAAGCATAAATCCCCAAAGCTTTAACGACGAAGTGCTAAAGGCGATAGGGCGAAACCACAGCGCAGAAGACATAATAGAAAAGTTTGAGCTTGCAAGAAAATGTGGGCTAAAAAATATAAATATGGACATTATAGCAGGGCTTCCAAAGGACGATATTAAAAGCTTTACAAACACTATGCAAACAGCGATAAACCTTGCCCCCGAAAATATAACAGTGCACACACTCTCACTTAAAAAGGCTTCCTTTTTAGGGGAAGGGGAAGCGGAAGAAATTATTAAAAGCGGTGAATTAGCGGCGGAAATGGTGCAGTACAGCCAAAGGGCACTCGCTGAAAACTGCTATCTCCCATATTATATATACAGGCAGCAAAACACAGTGGGCAATCTTGAAAACACAGGATATACGAGGATTGGTTATGAGGGGCTTTATAATGTCTATATGATGGAGGAGTGCCACACTATTCTTTCCTGCGGTGCCGGTGCTGGCAGTAAATTATTGCCGAGCGAGGGAGTTATAAAAAGGGTGTTTAACCACAAGTATCCGTATGAATATGTAAATAATTTTGATGAAGTGATGGAAAAAAAGAGACAAATTGAGCGTATATACAGAGAAAATTTGGGTTTTTCGGTGGATTAGTAGGAAATTAAGCAGAGTAAATACCAAAATTTCATTAAAAACTATTGACAACTGAAGAAAAATATAATATAATGTTTAAGCGTCATAAATCAAATGACGAACACTTAAATATTATTTTCGAGGCGTAGCTCAGTTTGGTAGAGTGCTTGGTTTGGGACCAAGATGCCGCAGGTTCGAGTCCTGTCGCCTCGACCAAAAAACACCCATCTCCTAAAGGAGATGGGTGTTTTTTTTATTGTCTGGGCGACAGGACTCGAAAGAGCCACGGAG
>CAYJLI010000108.1:0-1334 GCA_964371155.1 uncultured Oscillospiraceae bacterium
CAAAAATCCCGTAGGTTACATGAAACTGCAAAATATGCCGACACCCTCGGTCACGGGTGGGGCGTGAGCCTACAAGCATCACCAAAGATTATGCACAACCTCAAAAACAAACGAAAAATCGTAGGGGCCGATGCCCACATCAGCCCGAGATGGATAGGAAATCTTAGTTTCGGGTCGATGTGGGCATCGACCCCTACAAGCATCACCGAAGATTATGGAAAATTTTAAAACCCCTAAAGGGCTTTTTTACCGCCTTGATAAAATAATTATTTGTGGTAAAATAATTATTGCAATAATAAGTGATAAGTAGGAATAGGGGAAAAGTTTTGAATATAGGCAATATAAAATTGGATGGATGTGCACTGGCACCCATGGCAGGGGTGGCAGACCGTGCATTTAGGGAAATTTGCATAAAATGGGGAGCTTGCTATGTGGTTGGAGAGATGGCAAGCAGTAAGGGGCTTCTCTTTTCCGATAAAAAGACGGAAGAGCTTCTTTTTGTAGCCGATGCCGAGCGTCCGATGGCGGTGCAAATCTTCGGAGATGAACCGCTCACCATGGCAAAAGCGGCGGTGAAAGCACTCGAGTATAGTCCCGAGATAATTGATATAAATATGGGTTGCCCTGCTCCTAAGATTGCAGGAAATGGCAGTGGGAGTGCGCTCATGAAATCGCCAAAACTTGCCGAAGCGATAACTCGTGAGGTGGTAAATGCGGTTGATATACCTGTTACGGTGAAGTTTAGAAAAGGCTGGGACGAGGACAGTGTTAACGCAGTGGAATTTGCAAAGCTGATGGAGGGTGCAGGAGCGGCGGCACTTACAGTGCATGGAAGAACAAGGGCGCAGATGTACTCACCACCAGTCGATATGGACATAATAAAGGCTGTAAAAGAAGCGGTTAGCCTACCCGTGATAGCAAACGGCGATGTGCAGGACATAAATTCGGCAGTAAATATGCTAAACCACACAGGATGCGATATGTTGATGATAGGCAGGGGCGCACTCGGCTCCCCATGGCTTTTTGCCGAGCTAAACCATTATTTTAAGACGGGCGAAAAACCTGCACCGCTAAGTGTGGAGCAAAAAATGGCGGTGATGGTGGAGCATATAGAGCTTGCCTGCAAATATAAAGGGGAATATATTGCACTCAGAGAGGGTCGCAAGCACACTTCATGGTATATGAAAGGCTTAAAAGGTGCGGCAGGATTTAGGAGAGCTTTCGGCTTTATCGAAAATATAGAAGATGTGCGTAAATTAGCAGCAGAAGTTATAAAAGCTAATATAGAGGGAGATATTTTTTAATTAGGAATTAAAGAGTAGGGGCGACCTGTG
>CAYJLI010000108.1:1434-3172 GCA_964371155.1 uncultured Oscillospiraceae bacterium
CAAAAATACATTCATCTAATCACCAACCTATAATTCCTAAACCGCTTTGCAGAAGAATACAATCCCAAAACATGGAGTGGGGAAGATATATTGAAAAATAATTAGGCGATATTCTCCACCCTCCCAAAACAGAAAAATTTGACATTTTACTATAAATTAGGTACAATCAATTTAATTATATTTGGTAAAATAAACAGCACAATAAGAATGCATGTCAAACAGAAAGGAATGGTTATAAACATGGACCCTGACAGTAGTATGATTTACAACATATTATTACTGATTTTTTTAATTTCTCTGTGTGGATTTTTCAGCCTCAGCGAGGGGGCAATTGTATCACTGAGTGACTCTAAAATCAAAAAACTTGCAGAAGAGGGCGATAAAAACGCCAAAAGAATAGTGGAGTTTTTAGCAAGTCCGAGCAAATTCTTAGCAATGATACAAACAGGCATTACAGTCTGCGGAATTTTTTCCGCCGCACTCGCAATCCAAACATTTATAGTGCCACTGGGCAAGATACTTTCGGGGTATGGTTTTTCTCCGATAAATTCATATGCAGTGTCGCTTATAATAATAGTACTTTTAAATGCCTTTTTTATCTTGGTGTTTTCAAAGCTACTCCCACGGAGAATAGGTGTATATAATCCACTTAAAATAGCTTTGGCAGTTTCCCTGCCACTGAAATTTTTATCCCATATAATGATACCCGTTGTGGTGCTAAGCGACGGCGCAACCACGGTGCTTCTATCCCTATTAGGCTTTAAGCCGGGGGAAGAGCCTGAGAATGTAACCGAAGAAGAAATCCGCATGCTTGTTGATGTCGGGGAAGAAAAAGGCGTTATTGAGCAGAGCGAAAAAGATATGATAAACAATGTGTTTGAGTTTGACGATAGGACTGTGTCCGAAGTTATGACCCACCGCATGAATGTGGTAGGGTTGGAGCTGAGCGCCACACTCGAAGAAATCCTTGAAACCGCAATAGACTCAGGCTACTCAAGAATGCCGGTATATGAAGAGAGTATGGATAAGATAATAGGCATACTCTATGTTAAAGACATACTCAAATTCATGCATTGCCCACAAGATTTTGTCCTTGAAAATGTGATGAGAAAAGCGATTGGTGTGCCAATTTACACCAGTTGCACAGAGCTTTTAAAGGAGTTTAAAATCAAAAAGGTGCAGTTTGCCGTTGTGGCGGACGAATATGGTGGAACATACGGTGTTGTAACAATGGAGGACTTGCTTGAAACCATTGTTGGCGACATACAGGACGAATACGACAACGAAGAAGAAGAAATCACCCAAAACGAGGATGGAAGCTTCACATTCAGCGCAAATACCGCAGTGGACGATGTGGAAAATGCCCTTGATATAGAGCTTGCCTCGGAGGATGAGGACTTAGATACCATAGGCGGACTTTTAACCCATCGCTTAGGATATATTCCCACAAATACCGAGGAATCATTGGTTTCGATATCGGGGATAATGTTTGAAGTTACAGAAATGGAAGACAGCCGCATACTAAAAATAAAAGCGACTTTCTCAAGGGAAGACGAAGAAAAATAGTATTATATTTAGGGGTAATTTTTCTGCATACGGTGGAAAATTACCCCTAAATTTTGTTTTAGGCGTGTTCGGATTATAGGGATTACCCTTACCACAGACAGATAAATCCGAACAGATATATATAATCTCAATAGTGGGAGCAAATCAAATAATAAATATAATCAAAAATCTA
>CAYJLI010000109.1:0-2973 GCA_964371155.1 uncultured Oscillospiraceae bacterium
CGAGGCATATAAATCGCCCCTACATCAATTATTAATATCCACCCAATAATATTCTATTGGTATTATGTCTCTTACATGTTATAATTATTTTATTGTAAAAATTAAACTTATCATTTTAATCGCAAGGGGTAAAAATATGAAAAAAATAATTATTTTAGCAATGATTTTTATAACGCTTTTAGCTGTCGGTTGTACTGTGAATATTACCGCCGAGGATTACAGATTTTTTGAAACATCTTCACAGCAAACAATTGACGAATTAGTAGAGCTTGAAAGCGGTACTGCAAAGGAAATATCCTTTGAAATTATCACCGATGCGCTTGAAAACCCCCGTCTTGAGGTGACGAGCATTGGCGATGAAATAGAGCTCCTGCAAGATGGGATGAATTTCACCCTTTCGCACAGCGGAGAGGGCGATGGAGAGCTTGCCTTTACACTCCTTTCCGATAATGCGGACCCAGTAAACCACAATATCAAATGGACTTGCAAGCTTTTAACCCAAGAGGTAAAAATAACTCCAATAGAAGAAAGCGATGATAGTATTTTATCGGAGGATGTAGAAATAAACGAAGAATTTATTGAGGGAACATCTCTTTACGGTGGAAGCAAGCTCATACTGAAAGAGCGTCTTAAAAACGGCGAAGAGCTTAACAGCTCGGACATTACCGAGCAGATAGAATTTGTTTCCTATGAAGAGAATGAGTTAATTGTGGTAGTCGGTGAAAGCTTTAGTTTCGAGGTGGAAGCGGTCGAAAATTCAGTGGTAGAGGTGAGTGGTGACAGCGATATAATAGAAATCACTTCGCAGGAGGGCGTATATACTGCAACAGCCAAAGAAGTGGGAGTAGCAAAGATTTTAGTAACCACCCAAAAAGAGCATTATAGCACCGCACTCACCGAAATAGAGGTAATAGTAATGGCTCCACCGATAGTGCTAATACCGCAGAGTGAAAATGTAGAGCTTGAAATTGGAACCTCCTCCCTCTTTACCTATGCGGTATACCCTGAAACTACCGAGATAACTACCAAAATAATGGAAGAGGGCATAGCCACTGCAAATCACAGCGGGAGTGAAATTGTGATAAATGCTTTAGCAGTGGGTGAAACCGAGCTTAAAATAAACGCAAATGCCGAAGGGTTTACAAGTGCTGAGGTGCTTATCCCTTTAAATATCACCCCGACAAAAGCAGGGCTTGCACTGAGCTCACAAGATTTAATTGGGCAAAAGCTAAATGGCTATCTCATGCAGTCCTATCAAATAGGTGTAGTACTTGAAGATGGCGCTACCCTATCGGTGGATTATCCTGCCGAGGCAGTCACAGTGAGCACCGATAACGGCATTACCATTACCCCAATAACCGAAGGGGAATTCGAGATAAAGCTAACAGCAGAAAAAGAGGGCTATTACCCAAATGAGCAAACTATACTGCTAACAGCAAAAAAACTCCCCGTAAACCTCACCCTTTCCACTAAAGAAGTGGCGGTGAATGATTTAGGGTTGAGTGCAAATGTCACCGTGGGCAGTAGCACCGAAAATGCCGAGATAGAAGTTTTTGCCACCGAGGGAGTAACTGCAAATTACTCAGCGGCTAATCAAAGCATCACAATAAGCGGAAGTGAAGATGGCATAGTTACTGTTACGGCGAGCAGTGAGGGGTATGAAAATGTATCCGAGCAGATAAATGTTGTGTTTTCACAGCCGTCGATAAGCCTTAACCTTGGCAGGGTCAATGTGGCACTAAATGGGACTTCCGATGTACAAAATGTCACCGCCACTGCAAGCGGTGCCCCCTCGCCCGAGATTAAAGTTTCGGCAACCGAGGGAATAAATGCGAGCTACAATAGCCAAAACGGAGTTATCAGCATATCGGGAAGCAGGGATGGCAGCGTTACTGTTACCTCGGAGCAGGCAGGCTATAAAAGTGATAGTCGGCAGATAGTGGTGACTTATAATAAGCCGATTATAAATGCGTATGTCTCAAATGCGAATGTGTCAGTTTATGGAGCGGACGATGAAGTGGAGTTTTCACTTAGCGTATCGAATGCACAGTATGCGGATGTTGATATTTCTACCACCGCAGGGGCAAAGGCAATATACTATGAAAATGGTGCAAACGGCGGTGTGATAAGGGTTTCTTCCGATAGAAATGCCACGCTTACTCTCACTGTTTCCGCTGAGGGATACACCTCGGTGTCCACAGTGATAAATATAAACTATTACGATAAGGAGCTACCGCTATCAGTCGGCGCTACCTCGATTACAGCAGGTGAAGAAGCCGAATTCGTATGGGTGGATACAGGGTCTGTTACCGGAGTTGACATAGAAATTAAAACCTCGGGCAATGTAGATGCTTATTACAGTGGTGGCGAAATTGAGATAACCTCCGGTCAGGGCGGTGGGAGTGTTACTGTTATTGCAAGCAAGGATGGGTATCAAACCACGCAAAAGCAGATAAATGTAAAATACCTCTCCCCATCGGAAACCCCACCTGCCGACACCGCCGAAGTATCGGCATATGAATCCGAGGTGGTAAGACTGATAAACGCAATCCGCATAGAAAACGGGCTTGATGCATTTGGAAGCAGTAGCAATTTAAATTACTATGCAGACATAAGGGCAAACGACCTCCTCACATCATACAGCCATGACCGCCCCAATGGGGACAGCTTCTATTCCATTTTCTCCGACACCGAGGGAAATAACACTTATGGCGAAAATATAGCGCAGGGATATAGAAGTGCCGCTTCGGTAGTGGATGGATGGATGAATTCCGCAGGCCATAAAAAGAATATACTAAACCCCGATTTTCAGGAGCTTGCAGTGGGTGTGAGCATTGATAGCGACGGCACAATAAGCTGGGTTCAGCTATTTTGGGGTAGGATAGAATATTAATGATTAAGAGTGAAGAAGTTGTGAGAGGTATAAAACTCTATACTACTTCTTCACTTTTTAGTTTGATTTATTGCCTTGCC
>CAYJLI010000110.1:0-2944 GCA_964371155.1 uncultured Oscillospiraceae bacterium
CCCACCGCAGACCACGCACAACTCAAAAACAAAACGAAAACCCAATTGTAGGGGCGTGATTTTCCATGCCCGAGGATTACGCAAATTTGTAAAATATGTTTGTAGGGGGCGATGCCTATATCAGCCCCTACATCGACACCACCAACCACACCTTTGAAAGGAATGACCATAATGATGCCAAAATTCACCGATAGCTATCAAGTTGCTGTAATAGGTGCAGGCCATGCAGGAATAGAAGCCGCAGTTGCCGCCGCAAAACTTGGCGCACGCACAGTGCTTTTCACAATATCCCTCGACGCAGTGGGAAATATGCCCTGCAACCCTTCTATTGGGGGAACTGCAAAGGGGCATTTAGTGCGTGAAATTGATGCGCTCGGTGGGGTTATGGGGATTGCCGCCGATGCCACATTCATACAAAGCCGTATGCTAAACAAAGGCAAAGGCCCAGCGGTGCACAGTCTGCGAGTGCAGAGCGATAGAGCATGTTACCACCACTATATGAAAGAACTTGTGGAAAACACCCCCAATTTAGATTTAAAACAAGCCGAAATAGTGGATGTTTTCACCGATGAAAACGGTGCTGTTTGCGGTGTTATCACACATCTTGGCACTGCATATAAAACCGAAACTGTAATACTTGCCACGGGCACATTTTTAAATGCAACAATCCATGTTGGCGATATTAACTATATGAGCGGCCCCGATGGAATGCATGCCGCATTAAAGCTATCCGATAAGCTCGCTGAAAAAGGGGTTTCCCTCCGCCGTTTTAAAACAGGTACACCTGCAAGGGTGCACAGCGGCTCCATCAATTATGATAAACTTGAGCTCCAACCGGGGGACTCCCCCATCACCCCATTTTCCTTTACCACAAACCCCGAAAATCTTATAAATAAAGCCGATTGTTTCATTGCGTATACAAATGAGCGCACCCATGAAATTATAAATGAAAATATCCACCGCTCGGCAATGTATAGTGGAAATATTGAGGGTGTTGGCCCGAGGTACTGCCCGAGTATAGAAGATAAAGTTGTGAGATTTGCAGATAAAATTCGCCATCAAGTGTTTGTTGAGCCAATGGGGCTTGATACCCGTGAAATTTATCTTCAAGGGATGTCCTCCTCCCTGCCCGAAGAAGTGCAAATAGAGATGTACCGCTCGATGGTGGGGCTTGAAGAAGTGAAAATCATGCGCAATGCCTACGCTATCGAATACGACTGCGTAGACCCCACCACACTAAAAGCCACCTTGGAATTTAAGGCGGTGAAAGGGATGTATGGCGCAGGGCAATTTAATGGCACTTCGGGTTATGAAGAGGCGGCGGCACAGGGTCTTATTGCAGGGATTAATGCCGCAAGAAAGGTTTTCGCCCAGAGTGAATTTATTTTAGACAGAGGAAGCTCCTACATAGGCACTTTAATCGACGACCTCATTATAAAAGGTTGCTCCGACCCATACCGCATGATGACTTCACGCTCGGAATACCGTCTGCTTTTAAGGCAGGACAATGCCGATAAACGCCTCACCCCCATAGGTCATGAAATTGGGCTTATAGATGATGAAAGATACAGCGCCTATTTAAAGAAGCAGGAGCTAATAGAAGCCGAGATAAAAAGGGTGAAAGCAAAGAGCATACCGCTCTCAACCGAGCTAAACGAAATGCTCACCGCAGTGGGCACTGCACCACTAAAGCAATCGATAAAAGAAGCGGAGATTATAAAGCGTCCGCAGATTTCCTATTTAAGCCTTGCCCCATACGACATAGACCGCCCCACCCTACCGGCGGATGTCTGCGAGCAGGTGGAAATAGAGATAAAATACGATGGCTACATTGCAAAGCAAATTGCACAGGTGGAGCAGATGAAACGCCTCGAAATTAAGGCACTGCCAAAGGATATAAACTATATGGATATAGCAGGACTTCGCCTTGAAGCAAGGGAAAAACTAAGCAAAATAATGCCGTCAAATTTGGGACAGGCTTCGAGAATATCGGGGGTAAGTCCTGCGGATATTTCGGTGCTCATTATCTATTTAGAACAGCGAAAGGGTGCAAAATAATGAAGTATGTGGACAGTGATTACCTAAAAGAGATATTCAGTGAGAATTTATTTGAGCTCTCACCTAAGCAAGTAAAAAGCTTTGAAAAATACGCAGAGCTACTTATCGAATACAATAACCACACCAACCTAACCGCAATAACCGACCCTAAAGAAATAGCGCTAAAGCATTTTTTAGACAGCGCCGTGCTACTAAAATACTTCGAGATAAAACAGGGCGCAAATCTAATAGATGTTGGCACCGGTGCAGGGTTTCCCGCACTGCCACTTAAGATACTTCGACCCGATTTAGAGATTACACTCCTTGATAGCCTAAATAAAAGGCTTAAATTCTTGGTGGATTTAAGGGAGCAGTTATCGCTAAGTGAAGTCGACTGCGTACACAGCAGAGCCGAGGACGGCGGCAGAAACAAAAACTACCGTGAAAAATACGATATAGCCACAGCAAGGGCGGTGGCAAACCTTGCTTCCCTCAGCGAATACTGCCTGCCTTTTGTAAAGGTTGGAGGGGTGTTTATTGCGCTTAAAGGTGCAATTGCCGAGCAGGAAATAGAAGACGCTACCAAGGCAATTAGCATTTTAGGGGGCAAAATAGATAAGGTTTTCTCCTTTACCCTCCCCGAAGAACAGCAGAGAAACATAATTGTGATAAAGAAAATATCGCAAACTCCGCCAAAATACCCGAGAATGGGTACAAAAATCCAAAAAGACCCGATAAAATAAGGATTTATTTAGGGTTTTCCGTCGTTTATTGCGACGAGTTTTAATAGTCAAATGTATAAAGCTTGTGCTATGATTATGTCATAGGACAAGCTTTTTTATTTTTGGAAACAAAATGAAGTTTTACTTAATTTTTTTCAAAAAATTATGGGGTATGGGGTAAAACC
>CAYJLI010000111.1:0-2642 GCA_964371155.1 uncultured Oscillospiraceae bacterium
GGATTTGGTTTAACATCAGTAGGAAGCAGTACTTCGTCTTCTTCCTCCTCCAGCCATTCATCCGGCTCTTCGATATTGCCATATTCATCGGTCAACACAAGCTCTTCGTCCGCTATTACATAATGAGTTAGCTGATTTGTTCTGAATGTCCATGCTTCCTCATCTTCGTCATACTCAAGCCCACTAATTTCTTCTGCAAACCCGTCTTCATTGATTTCATATATATACATATCCTCGTCGGCATAGATATAGAAATCTCCGTTTCTATTAAAGCTTGGTTCTGCTATGAAGTTTAAAAAGTCGATATTTGCATAGCCGTGGCGATCTGCAAATTCACTGTCAAAATCGGTGTTATAGCCAAGATTTAAGTCGTCTTGATTGCTTATGTCAACTATAAACATTGCCTCATCATCCCATATGATGTATATTTCGCCTGCATCCTCTTCAAACTCTACTATTGCATTATATTCTCCATAAATTTCAATGTCTCCATCTTGCGGATTGCCATAATCGTACTCGCCCGCAGTCAGCAACATACTAACCTCTGTTTCGCCCTTGTCCTCTGCATCGCTTGAAGATGTTCCCACCGATACATATCCAACTACATCATATGCGTCTGCACCTGTATAGCTTTCGGTTTCTATCTCTACAAAGTAGTAGTAATCACTACCTGTGAGAATAGCTGTACCGCTCGTTGAAGTTGAAGAAGAGCTAAGCTGTTCACCCTGTGATAATGTTTGGATTGTGGCACTTGCTTGTGCTTGTGTGTGGGCTGTGCTTAGAGCTGTGTTTACATCTGTTAGAACTGCAAAAGTGGTTTGGTTTCTCCATTCCGATGCAGGCCTGCTAACATTTATCGCACTGCTTACTGCAACTGGAAAAGCCACTGTGCTCGATACATAAACCACTTCTGAAGCAGTTAAATTCCTATATAGCTCCGCTTCGGTTTTATAAGTAATTACTCCGCTATTATTGCTGTAATATCCTGTGGCTACGCTATTTACTGACACGCTAAATGCATTTAGTGCTGTGGTTTTATCCGTATAGTATGCATTGGTGCTTGTATTGTAATATGCGCCATTTGTCGACGCTGTAAATGATCCCGCTATATAATCACTGCTTGTATATATAGCACTACTGCTTTCACTTTGATATCCCGATGTGGTATAGGTGAAAGTTCCATCAGAATTTTTTACAAAGAAATCGCTTGTGCCACTTGGTATTGTGGTTACATTTGTGTTGTATGTTGCGTCGCTCGGTGGTGTTGCATCGGCTGTAATCATTATGCTATCACCAGCTGTTAATGTAGCGGAGCTTGCCCATACATATGCCGAACTGCCATTTAGTGATGCACCACTAACCACTCCACTGGTGCTAAGATTTGCAATTTCGGAAAAAGAGCTTGGGTCGGCATTAACATACAGCGTATTACCACCTGTGGTGACTATATGCTGACCAGTTGCAAATTCATATCCTATATATACCGTAGCATTATTATGCGGTGTACCCGACGGTAACTCCTGTATAGCTGTGTTGGAGCTATCATCAAATGCCGCTTCTTTTGCAGAGTCTAAGGTTGTGTAGTAGCTATTGTTCCAGTTGTAAATGGGGGATGTTATTTGGGTGTATCCAGCTGTTGCATCCGCTATATTGTTTGTATAATGTGTTGGATTTGTAGCAGGATATGCATAATGTGATGTGGTTAATTTTGTAGCGGACGCCGTGGATAAAAATTCGCTCTCGCTTGCATAAGCCACTCCATTATATACATATGGATTTAATACTTCTTCATAATCAAAGCTAAGCATGATATCTTGATATAGACTTGCATCGCCCATTTGCAGGGTGCTCAGTGCTCTATCTATAATCTCATCTTTATCCGCATCGCTTAGGCTTGCTATTTCGTTCGTTGTCCAGCCTGTACCATCGGCTTTTGTCACTCCATTTACTGTTGCGAAAGCAGTGCTTTCTCCCGGCATGATTAACGACACATTTAGTTTATAAGTTGCACTTGGAACTGCCGTGGAAGAAACAATTACATCCTCTGCCTTTTTGTAAAGAACATCCTCATCATTTACCCTGCTCTCTCCAATTTCCCAATCAGTGTATACTCTAAGATTATCCACATCACCGCTATAAATATCATCCGGACTTTTAGTGGCTTCATCCACGAGCATTAGATAAAAGCTTTCTCCATGGTTTATTTCGCCATCGCTCACTTGTAGGATTCCATCCTCCATTTCGTATACTGTACCAAGTGGATCTATTATTACTTCGATGTCCGACGCATACACATTCGGTGCGCAAGATATTATCATAGCCCCCGCCAGTGTTGCTGATAAAATTTTTTTTGAACTCATTAGGTGTTACCCCTTTCTATTATTTGTTTTTTAAATCTAATTTGATTATACACACCATTTGTGATGAAAAAAACATCTAACAACTGGAATATTATAGGCAAAATAGTGGCACTTTCAGCTTATTATCTTTTCACTCTTTATTTTTCCCTATAATTTAATCCGCTTCGCTAAAGGCGAAGCGGATTAAAATTTTCACTTAAAAATCCACGCATATTCTCTTTAGGCTCCGCCTTTCTATTTATGGGGCGTTGCCCCACACCCCATGATTTTTTGAAAAAAATC
>CAYJLI010000112.1:0-2395 GCA_964371155.1 uncultured Oscillospiraceae bacterium
GCAACTGCTTCCGCCCCAACCGACATTTCGGGAACTGCCACTGCTGCGTTTTGCTCGGTGGTGCCTACATCACCCAGATCTACTTCGCCACTCTCCACCGCTTCGCCCTCCTCGGTAGTCACTTCTTCGGAGAGCTCACCGTCTTCTAACACAGTGCCATCTTCAGTCATCATGCCGTCTTCAGTCATCATGCCGTCTTCAGTCATCATGCCATCCTCGGTCATCATGCCGTCTTCAGGGTTCATGCCGTCCATTATTTCGCCATCCACAAACATATCTTCAGGTGGGGCAGGGTTTAGCTCGTCATAGATTACATATCCCGTGCCGCATATCGTTGCAATTACTATCGCAAATATTAAAAGGCGTTGCTTTAATCCAAATAGCGACTGCTTATCGGGATCGGGGAAAATTAGATTTCCTATAATTCTGCCCACTATTTTACCCACTATTATCGACGCAAGGATAACCCCAGCCACCATGATAATCGTGGAAAGCCATGGGGGGAGTGTATCTAAAAAGGAGAATATGCCGCCGCTTTCCTCCATCATTTCGTCTTCATAACCATAACCGCCGTAGTACATAATGATGCTCCATTCCGCCGCTCAGCCTCGGCATAAAATTTAATTTACTCTCATCAGCTGAGCTAAGGAAATGATAAGAGCGTCCAATTTTTTATATAATATTAGTGCAAAAAATTTACTGTTTTATTGCATGATAGAAATCATTTAGCTAAAAGAGATACCTCACATAGCCTAAAAACAATCCATCACAGAATTATTTTATAATAAATCCCCTCACAAGTAAAGCACAAATTTACATTTATTAGGCCTCTGCATTAAATTACCATATTTTTTCAAATATTGATGTCATTTTTAGTAATATAATTACAAATATGGAATATCAATAAAAACTCCTTGTATTATTAATTTAAAATATGTATAATTATTAAATACTCCAAGTGTATTTAATGCAATAGCTCTAATTATGGAATTTTTGCATATGCTTTCGCTATATGTGGGGAAGGGTATGTGGGATAATTTTAGCATTTATTCACATTTGGAGAACTAATAAACAATTAATTGAAAGGAATGATGACTGTGGAAAACAAGATGATGGACACTATCGGATTTGTAAACGCTTTTGACCCGGAGGTAGCGGTGGCGATGTCCGATGAGCTGAAAAGACAGAGAAGAAATATCGAACTGATTGCGAGCGAAAACATTGTTTCCCCTGCTGTAATGGCGGCTATGGGCACGATTTTAACAAATAAATATGCTGAGGGTTATCCTTCCTCTCGTTACTATGGTGGATGTGAGTATGTTGATGTTGTGGAAAACATTGCAAGGGACAGAGCAAAACAGCTTTTCGGAGCTGAGCACGCAAATGTGCAACCCCACTCGGGTGCGCAGGCAAATGCGGCTGTGTATTTTGCACTCCTTGAAGTGGGCGATACAATACTCGGCATGAATTTAGCGCATGGCGGACACCTCACACATGGCTCACCTGTAAACTTCTCGGGCAAGCATTATAATGTAATTCCCTATGGAGTAAATGAAGCAGGCGTAATTGATTATGATGCACTGAGAGCACTTGCAAAAGAGCATAAACCAAAAATGATAGTTGCAGGGGCAAGCGCATATGCAAGGGAAATTAATTTTAAGCTAATGGGCGAAATCGCAAAAGAATGCGGCGCATACCTATTTGTAGACATGGCGCATATCGCAGGACTTGTTGCGGCTGGGCTTCATGAAAACCCAGTTCCATATGCGGATGTAGTAACCACCACCACCCATAAAACACTCAGAGGCCCAAGGGGCGGTATGATTTTATGCAAAGAAGAGCTTGCTAAGAAAATGGATAAAGCAGTATTCCCAGGAATACAGGGCGGCCCACTAATGCATGTAATCGCTTCAAAGGCTGTTTGCTTTGGCGAAGCGCTAAAACCTGAATTTAAAACATACCAAGAGCAAATTATAAAAAATAACCAAGCAATGGCAAAAGCACTTACCGACAGAGGCTTTAATTTAGTTTCCGGCGGAAGTGATAATCACCTCGTGCTTGTTGATTTACAAAATATGAACATCACAGGCAAAGAGCTTGAAAAAAGGCTTGACGAAGTATATATCACTGCGAATAAAAATGCAGTGCCAAACGACCCAACAAGCCCATTTGTAACAAGCGGTATCAGACTTGGCACAGCGGCTGTTACCACAAGAGGATTTAAGGAAGAGGACATGGTAGAAGTTGCCGACTGCATTTATAAAACAGTAATAGACTTTGAAAACTCCGCCGATGAAATAAGAAAAAGAGTTACAACACTCTGCGATAAATACCCTCTTTACAAATAATATTAATTTTTACACCCCAAATCCACCTAAGTGGCATTTGGGGTGTT
>CAYJLI010000113.1:0-2284 GCA_964371155.1 uncultured Oscillospiraceae bacterium
AAAGCGAAGCGTTGAAAGCGAAGCGTTGAAAAAGAATGTAGTAGGGGTCGATGCCCACATCGACCCGTCTGAGATTTCCTGTGCGCCATGGGCTGATGTGGGCATCAGCCACCACCGCAGATTATGCAATGTCTGAAACAAAATGAAAATCCCACCATTCTGCCATACCCTCCATGACCGCTATCTACAACATATCCCCCCATTACAGTGGCAATTTTAACTCCCATTTTCCTAAAAGGCATCAAACCAAACCCATGCCCACAACTACTGCCGACGGCGGTGGTTGTGGGCATAGGTTTGATGTTAGGTTTGTGCCGTATCATTGGTGGTGCGTGAGAAGCCTTGGAGCTTGAGTTAAAAGTCGTCATACCATACCGAGAAACCAAAGGGAGCTACAACAAAAATGGCTATGCAGAGTTTGTAAATTTATACCATACTAAGAATTAAAAGGAAATTACATTCAAAGTATAGCATAGTTAAAAAGTGATATTTTGTCGAAATTTATTGATATTTTCCTAATTATAGAATTTTTTAATTTTTTTCCATTTATTTTGAAGATGCTCGGATTATATGGGGAGATACATATTAAATAAACTATTTGCACCCATATCCCACACAAATGCTGGGGTATGGGTGCATCATTTAAGGGGTATACATCATTATGATATATACCCCTTAGAATTTTATTTAAGCATTACTGCTTTTTATTTAAGGCCTACGCCTTCTTCAATGCAAGTAATCATGTGATCCATTGAAGTGATACCGCCGTCTGCAATATACCAAGCGGCGCCGGGCTCAAGGTAAACGATTTGGTCGTTTTTATAAGCTTCTGTCTGGCGGATGATTTCGTTGTCCATCTGCTCAACAGCAAGTGTAGCTTCTTCGCCTACTGCTGTATCCTTATCTAAAACGAAAAACCAGTCAGGGTTTAGTGCGAGCAGACCATCGTAGGAAATTGCATCGCCGTGGTTTACATCTTCGTCGCCTTTTACATTTGTAAAGCCCATTTCGTTAACGATAATGGAGCAACGGCCCATATCACCTAAAGCGTTCAGTCCGCCTGCGAATATTAGAAGTGATGCAGTTTGATCCCCTGCCAAATCAGCGATTGCTGCAATTCTTTCTTCATAGCCTGCAATGATTGTATCAACTTCGCCTGTAATACCAAAAATTTGTCCATGCTTTGAAGCAAGTTCTTTATAGCTGTTCATAAAGCCGTCTTCATAAGTAATATATGCAGACATTGTAGGAGCTATCATGGAAAACTCTTCATACATGCTTTCTGTTCTGTCGCTTGAGAAGATAATGTCGGGCTCGAGTGACATAACCGCTTCCATGTCGATATCTTTTAGGCCGTTACCAACATTAGTGATGCTGTCATCCGTAGTGTATTTTTCTAAATGTGCAGGGTAAGTACCACCTTTGATATATCCTACAACTCTATCAGCCATGCCAACGGAATCTAAGAAGTCCATTGTCTGGTGATTTAAAACAACTATTCTCTGTGGGTCTGCTGGAAACTCAACATCAATTGGTGCGCCCTCAGCGTCTGTTACTGTGATTGTAATTGTTTCTGCTTCTGCTGGTTCTTCGGAGCTTGCTGGTGTTTCTGCTTCGGATTCTGCTGGTTCTGCGGAGCAAGCTGCAAGGGAGAATACCATAGCGCCTGCAAGCATTAGTGATAATAATTTTTTCATTTTCTTTATCCTTTCTTAAATAAAAGCTTCTTTTTATATTAAGGCAATTGCCTTGATACCGTAAGTTTAGATTGACTAACTACATTTCTTTTTAAAACCCCACTTATAGCAGGGTTATAAAATTAAAGCTGTTTAAGCTTTTTAGTTTTAACTGGACTATGTAAGCTAAATTTCACCAATTTTAAATGTCTTTTTTTGCACTGTGTTTAAATTAATTTACCCTTTTGCATGGCGTGCTTTATGTGCATCCGCCCAGTATTGTTTTAGCTTTGCAAGCAGTTCGCTGAGGGTTTCCTGCTCCTCTTCGCTAAGCCCTTTGAGAAGCATCTCTTCATCTACATCAATCTTTTTAAAATGCTCTCTTTTTTTCTCGATAAGGCTTCCACAATTAACTATTTGGCTTACCACAGACAAATAAATCCGAACATATATAATCTCAATAGTGGGAGCAAATCAAATAATAAATATAATCAAAAATCTAAAATAAAGCCATGGGAGCATTAGTGGCTGAAAAGATGGAGCACACACGAATAGTAGGGATTTTAAAGGGGTCGCTGACCCCTTTAATCGAATGAAGAGGGTTTTAG
>CAYJLI010000114.1:0-2197 GCA_964371155.1 uncultured Oscillospiraceae bacterium
TTTTACTTAATTTTTTTCAAAAAATTATGGGGTATGGGGTAAAACCCCATAAATAGGTAGGCGAAGCTGAGAGAAGAATGTAGCAATTTTTTGGGAGCAAAAGAGCGGAGATTTATAGTAGGGGCGACCTGTGGTCGTCCGTAGATTACCCACAACCCAAACCAATGCGGAAAATCTACACCAAAATTACCGACCATGCAAAACAAAACAAAAATCCCATTATAGGGGCATATCCCCCATGTCCCAACATCATCACTACACATTACCCACAAAACCAACATATTCCACCGAAAGGAGAAATTTTTCATGAACACGGAAAATTACAGGGAGCTTAGCAAAATTGTACAGGTGCCCATTGAGAGGATATCGGCAAATTCTCTTGCACTGCGCAGTAAAAACGACCCCGAGCTTACAGGGCTAATTCGCAGTATAGAAGAAAACGGCCTGATACAGCCGATTATTTTAAGGCGGTTATCGGATGATAGCTTTGAGATAATTGCAGGCGAGCGCAGGGCGAGGGCGTGCATGGCACTAAACTACACAAAAATCCCTTCAATGATAATGGAGGCGGACGAGCAAAATGCGGCGGTGTCCGCTTTGGTGGAGAATATACAGCGCAAAAATTTGGATGCGTTTGAGCAAGCAAAGGGTATGAGAATACTAATTAAGCGGTATAAATTCACCCAAGAGAGCTTGGGCAAAGCTTTGGGGCTAACACAATCCGCAGTAGCAAATAAACTCCGACTTCTTCGCCTTGAGTCGGATGCGATAAATATAGTGAGGGAAAATAATTTAACCGAGCGCCATGCAAGGGCACTTTTGGCACTGCCAAATGATAAGCAAGCAGGGATAGCGCAGTACATAGTCGATAAATCGCTGAATGTGGAACAGAGCGAAAACCACATACTAAAACTCCTCAGAAAAGACGGCACAAAACAGCGTGGAAGTGTAATTTTTGCCGCCGATATGCGAATATTTATGAACACACTGAAAAATGCAGTGGATTTCATGAAAAGTGCAGGGGTTAATATAAACACCGACGAATACGAAGAAGGTGATTATATAAATGTGGTGGTAAAAATCCCAAAAACAGCCGCCTACAACGAAAAAAGCAGTGCTTAAAGTAATTGGTATTTTGCGTAGTGCAAAATTTGCGGTTTTGGTGTAGGGGCTGACGCCTACATCAGCCATAGACGGAGAGTAAATCTTAGTTTCGGGTCGATGTGGGCATCGACCCCTACTGTGTGTGACTTTTCACTTATAAATAATCCTGCGGATTATTTATATAAATTGCATTCCCGTGCAAATACTTCACAAAAAACAGCGGTTATCCTACCGCTGTTTTTTTGTGTGTTGTAGTTAATTCTCTTTATATTTTTAGCTATTATTTATAGTAGCAGGGAGGCGGTTTTTAATAATGGGATAAATTTTCTTAAAACTGTTAAGATTTCGTAACAATTTATTGCAAACGCAGTAACCATGTGATAAAATAGTGACAAATAAAAAATTAAAGGGAGAGAAATAATTATGTTTAAGAAAATTTTAGCTTCTGCCCTTGCAGTGGCAATGCTTGCAGGAATGAGCGTTACTGCTTTTGCGGTGGAGGAGCCATTTGAAGAAGTGAAAGAAGGGGATTTGATTTTTTTCTCTAAAATTGATGGCATGGGCGAACTTGAGCGTGGGGAGGGTTGGTTTACAGTAGATGATGAAAATCAATTAATTTTAGATGACAGAGGTTATCCAGTACCCGCAGACTTTGAGAATATAAAACCTGGGGATAGAATTGTCACACCAATAATTAGAGTAAATCAGGATTATAATGAGAATTTTGGAGAGGGTTATTTAGACATTTCCGTTACCAAAGACGAAGTAAGGGGCTGGAATTTAGATATCCTTTGGGATACTGAAGACCCTAAAATAGAGATGATTGAGGGTATTTACTTCCACCCTATGAGAATTCCTTTATGGGGTAATACACTTGTGCAAATGGTAGTAATAGAGTTCAGCGATAATGTAGAAGAAATAGACACAAACGACTTAGTGGGCAGACTTGTGATGTACGAAAGAAGCAAAACAAATATCATAGATTTTCTACAAACAATGCAGCTAAACGGCAACTTCTTCGCAACAGTAGGCTATGAAAGCATAGCTTACGACGATGCAGGCTTTGACGAAATCACAAGCACAGGCGCACCTG
>CAYJLI010000115.1:0-2090 GCA_964371155.1 uncultured Oscillospiraceae bacterium
ATGAAACTACAAAATATACCGACACCCTCGGTCACGGCAAGCCGTGACCCTACAACCATCACCGCAGGTTTTTCAAAATTATAAAACATACCCACACAACAAAACCAAACATGGTAGGTAATCAAATGAACTACCCAAAACGCAAACAAATTAGATTACAAGAATACGATTATTCAAACAGCGGTGCATATTTTGTAACAATATGCACCCATAATCGTGAATGCATTTTTGGGGAAATAAATAATAAAGAAATAGAATACAATGAATTTAGAAAAATAGCCTATTTAGAAATCACAAATACACAAATTAAATATCAGAATAATGGTATAAATTTTGAAAATTTCATTGTTATGCCAAATCATATACATATGATAATTGTCATAAATTCTCTCACAGACGAAATGAAAATAAATGAATTTTCTAAACCTATTAAAAATTCATTGTCAACTATTATAGGAAATTATAAATCTGCGGTTACAAGAAAAATAAATCCTTTGATTAAAGCAGATAATAATGCAGTTTTTCATACAATCTGGCAAAGAGGATATTTTGAGCACATCATAAGAAATGAAAAATCATATCAAGAAATATCAGAGTATATTGATAATAATGTTTTTCTATGGAAAGAAGACTCTTTGTATAAAGTGTAATAAATAGTATTCAGAAAGTTGAGTGCAATCTTGGAATTACTTAAAAGAAGCTGGGCGGAGATAAATCTCGACGCCGTTGAGGAAAATGTGAAGAATATTAAAGCCTTGCTCAGTGGCGATTGTATGCTGATGGGAGTTGTTAAGGCGGACGGCTACGGCCATGGGGATAAATATATCAGCGATACCCTTGTAAAACAGGGGGTTAACTGGTTCGGTGTTTCAAATATAGACGAAGCGCTCTCACTGCGCAGGCAGGGGATATTCCATCCGATACTTATTTTCGGCAATACTCCGGTAAAGTTTGCCAAAACACTCAATGAATACAACCTAACCCAGACCATCTATTCATTAGAATATGGAAAAAGGCTTGCAGAAGCGGCAGAAGAAGCTGATGTAACACTCGATGTGCATTTAAAGGTGGACACTGGGATGTCACGAATTGGGTTTGTGGCGGTGAATGGCGAGTTTGAGAATGCCATTTCCGAAATAGCCGAAATTTGTGCCATAAAAGAGCTGCGCCCCTATGGGATTTACACCCATTTTCCGGTGGCGGATGAGAAAAAAGCCGTTTCCGAGGATTTCACAAGGAAACAATACGAGGTATTTACAAAGTTATTAACAAGTTTAGAAAAACTGGGGATAACTTTTAGCATAAAACATTGCTGCAACAGTGCCGCCACAATATCCTACCCTGAAATGCATATGGATATGGTGCGAACAGGCATTATTACATATGGGCTAAACCCAAGTGAAGACTGCAAAGATTTAGTAAAACTCACCCCTGCAATGAGCCTTTATTCCTGTATTACAATGGTGAAAAAGATTGTGCAGGGCACTTCAGTCAGCTACGGCAGGACTTTTATTGCCGATAGGGAGAAAGTTATTGCCACTGTCCCCATTGGCTATGCCGACGGCATAGAAAGGGAGCTTTCAGATAAAGCCGAGATGATAGTGAGGGGCAAAAGGGCTAAAATTGTGGGCAGGGTGTGCATGGATCAGCTCATGCTCGATGTAAGTGATATTGAGGGTGTTTGCGAGGGCGATGTGGTCACCATTGTAGGCGAGGACGAAGCCGAAAAGATTACCTTTGATGAAATGGCAAAGATAGGCGATACGATAAACTATGAAAAGATATGCATCATAGGCAAAAGAGTGCCGAGAATTTATAAGAAAAAAGGCGAAACCATTGGCGTTGTGGATTATATAAGAAGCAATGTTGATCTTTAAAAAAAACAGCCCCTCTCGGGGCTGTTTTTAGGTGAATGGTGAAAAAGTTTCGGAGTTTCGTATGTGGCAAAACGGATTTAAATATGGATTTCGCATTAAATTCTGATTAATCCTTGGGGGAACACACATCTTCGCCTCTACAAAAAAACCTCCACCGCAATGAACAGAACCAGTAAAAACGGACAATAGAAAAAAGAACCCTCCTGTGGTAGA
>CAYJLI010000116.1:0-2029 GCA_964371155.1 uncultured Oscillospiraceae bacterium
ATATAAATAACAGAAAAAGAAGTTTTTTTAAACAATTAGCCTTATAAAACCCTTTCCCTTATATAACCTTGACGACAGGGGCAAAAAAGTATAAAATTAGGGGGTAAAAAATTATAAGGAGATGCATAATATGCTACTCGCTATCGACATAGGCAATACCAATATGGAGTTTGGTTTTTTTAAGGGCGATACCCTCACTGCCTCTTTTAGGCTCGGCACTACAAACAGGGATGTTACCTCGGACGAAATCGGGATGATGATACGGCAGTATATGTCGCTAAACTCGCTTGACCACAACGAAGTAGAGGACACTATTATAACCTCCGTTGTGCCACAGGTGATGTACTCCATGAATAATGCAATAATAAAATATTTTGGCAAAACCCCATTTATCGTGGGCGAAAATATAGACTTTTTTGTGCCAAACCATTATTCAAACCCCAAAGAAGTGGGAGCGGACAGACTGGTAAACACCCTTGCCGCATACCACAAATACGGCGGTTCACTCATAGTGGTTGACTTTGGCACAGCAACCACTTTTGACGCAATAGGCGCAAAGGGCGAATACCTCGGCGGTGCAATTTATCCTGGGATAAAGGTTTCAATGGATGCGCTTTTCCAAAAGGCGGCAAAGCTTCCAAGGGTGGAGATTGTAAATCCACAGGTGAATATCGGCAAAACCACCGCCGAAAGTATGCAGGCTGGGGTGGTTTATGGTTATGTGGGAGCGGTAAGAAATATTTGCCGAATAATGAAGCAGGATTTAGGCGAAGATACAAAGATAATTGGAACTGGGGGACTTTCCGTGCTTTTTGGCAGGGAAGATGTTTTCGATATAGTGGACAAAACCCTCACTTTAGAAGGATTGAGGCTTATTTATGAGCGACACAAAGAGCAAAACTAACCCATTTATATATTCAAACACCAATAAGAGATACCACACACTTGACTATCATTTAAAGGAGCGTTTTGGCGGAAAAGTCTTTAAGATAAGCCTAAACGGCGGCTTTACCTGCCCTAATCGGGATGGCAGTAAAGGTGTGGGTGGATGCTCTTACTGCTCGCTCAAAGGCAGTGGCGATTTTGCAGGAAATCCTAAGGAGAGCATATCACAGCAATTTGAAAATATTAGGGCAAGGATGGATAAAAAATGGCAGGGTGTGGGGTATATCGCCTATTTTCAGGCTTTTACAGGCACATATGCGGACACTGCTACACTTAAAAAACTCTACGATGAGGCAGTTTCACAAAAAGATGTAGTGGCGCTTTTTATCTCCACCCGTCCCGACTGCATAAACAAAGAAATAGCACAGCTTCTCGCAGATTATGCCAAGCGGTATTATTTGGTGGTGGAGCTTGGGCTTCAGTCCATTCACGACGAAACAACCAAGGCTTTAAACAGATGCCACAGCTATGCAGAGTTTGAGGCGGCGTTTTTCTTGCTTCGGGAGCATGGGGTGAATGTCTGTGTGCATATAATAAACGGGCTCCCAAATGAAGACAGGGAAATGATGATGCAAACGGTGCAAAAAATCGCCCTATTAAAACCGCACAGCGTAAAAATACATATGCTACATTTACTTCAAGGCACGAAGATGGGTGAAGAGTATAAAAACTCACCGTATGAACTGCTTAGCAGGGAGGAGTATGTGAATTTAGTCTGTGATCAGCTTGAAATATTACCGCCTGAAATAATAGTGCAAAGACTTACTGGGGATGGCTCGGCAGAGGATTTAATTGCACCTCTTTGGACAATAAAAAAAGTGATGGTACTAAACGAAATCGATAAAGAATTAGCGGCAAGAGGAAGCTATCAGGGAAAGAAAATATAAATAGAGCTTTGCATTATTTATATTTAAGTGAAGAGTTATGGAGTTTCTAATATCTGAACTCTGAAGGTAGTGGCAACCCTTGCGGTTATCCGTTTCCACAATTTCCGTCTTGCTTTGGGTGATGTGTAATCTACAGGCATGGAAACCATGCCCCTACAATGGAATTTCCGTATCATTCTGCATTGTGCGTAATCTCG
>CAYJLI010000117.1:0-1858 GCA_964371155.1 uncultured Oscillospiraceae bacterium
TTTTACTTAATTTTTTTCAAAAAATTATGGGGTATGGGGTGAAACCCCATAAATAGATAGGCGAAGCCGAAAAAAGAGGATGTGGCAACTTACCAATATTATATCACCCCAAAAACGATAAAATCCCCATATAAACCCCAGTCCCTGCTGCAATGCTAATTAGCGTATTCCTAAACTTTATATGCACTAACGCAGTGATTATCACCCCAATGGCTTCGGGTATTCCATATGGCATTGAGGTAAAGGCAACTGCTTTAAGGCAGTAAACCACCAGCATCCCTATAATTGCATGGGGTAGATATTTCCCGAGGTATATTATAAAGGCACTCGTGGTTTTACCTCCGCCAAATATAACAAATGGGGCAATTCTGAGCACGGCTGTCACCACTGCCATTATGGCTATTAAAACTATCGCATCAAAATTATTCACCTGCAATTTTCCTCCTAAAAAGCGTAATTAAAATGAGTATTACCGCCATGGAGGCGATTAAGAAGTTTTGCTGTCCAAAAACGAAAAGACAAATCACCGTAGAAGCTATTCCTATAAGTGCAGGGCGGTGCTCTTTTGTGGATAACCACTGCTCAATAAATATTGTTACAAAAAGGGAGGTCAGCACAAAGTCAATCCCCACTATCTCAAAGCTTAGCATCGAGCCAAGCAGTGCCCCTAAAACACATCCTGTAATCCAGTATATGTGATTAAAGAATGTTACTAAAAGGTAGTAGTTGTGTGGGTTAATGCCTTCGGGGAGTTTGGAAGCGCATACGAGCGAATAGGTTTCATCCGTCAGCCCAAACATCATATAAAACTTCTTCAGCCCAGCTCCTCGGTATTTGTCAATTAAAGATATTCCATAAAAAAGATGCCTCGCATTTACAAGCAATGTGCTTATAAATACCGTAATCGGCGATGCGGCTGTGGCAAGCAAATCCACCGCAAGATACTGCATCGAGCCTGCAAACATTGTTATTGCCATAAAAAATGCCCATATGTAATTATAGCCCGCCGATTCGAGCATAATTCCAAAGCCCATTCCAAGCGGTATATAGCCTGTGAGCACGGGTATTGAGTCTATAAATGCGGTTTTGAGTAGTTTTTTGTTCATTTCTTTTTCCTTCTTGTGTCAATTACTAATATAAATGATTTTCCGCTTTATTTGCATCACGCACAACTTAAATTATCCACAAAATACTGCCTTATGTCAAGGTGAAAATTTTTTCTACATTACATTGCATTTTTTTCCAATACATGATAAAATTTAGTTAATATTGTAATAGAAAGGGGAAAATTTCTGTGCCTAATCAGTATATCGAAACCAATTTGCTCAGATGCTTTGGATGTTATGCCTGTGTGATTGCTTGCAACGACCACACATATGACATAAACGAAGATGGAGCGCCTCTAAGAAGGGTAATTAAATATGAAAATCCAGTTACGAGAGATCTTTCTTTTGTAGCAGTGTCTTGCATGAACTGCGAGGATGCTCTCTGTGTTGGAAGTTGCCCAAATGGAGCTATTAGCCGTGATGAAATTACAGGATTTATTAGCTCGGACAAAGAAAAATGCGTAGGGTGCCGTACTTGTAAAAATGTCTGTCATTTTGATGCACCTAAATTTAATAAAGACAATAAAATGGTTATTTGCGACGGTTGTAGCGATAGGCTCAAATTAGGGCTTCCTCCGATTTGTGTTAAAACCTGCCCATCTGCCGCATTATATATGCAAAGCAGAGAAAATTTAGCTTCTGATAAAAATAGGCTTACCCTTGGCAAAATACTCGCCGAAAAAGATGGCTACAAAAGTGGCATAAACGAGGATATTCTAAAAACAATCGCCGAAAGGATTCGTGTTTAGTTT
>CAYJLI010000118.1:0-1650 GCA_964371155.1 uncultured Oscillospiraceae bacterium
ATTACTCAAGCTCTAAAATCAGATAAATTTGCATGTGGAGTTATTTTAAAAGCATGCAAAAACTTTATCAATATTTTAGAAGATGTGTATGTAGAAGCTCGAATATGCAATGATTTCCCAGGGCGTTTTGCTACTGGTATCAGGCTTAATAATCTTCGTTTCAGTGAATATGTACCAACTATTAAATCTCAGATTAATAAAGGAGATTATAGGTTTTCAATAGGTGCAAATTTACTCATACAGTATTGTAAAAGCGGAGATATTAATAATGTTGATGAATATAAAGGTGAGTATATTGATTTTATAAATGAATGTATACCTATCGTAGATGAATGTGTTTACGATGACGATGCGAAAATTCGTTTCTCTTCATCAAATATTATTCTGATAAAAGCTTGGAAATATGTTCAAGAGTTAATTGAAAAAGCTCATAAAGAGCAAAAAGATAATCCGAGCAAAACACCAGAAGAAATTTTAGAAGAATTATTGGGTAAGTTAGGAGAGCAAATAGCAAATGGTGCTGAAGATCCAACTGGCACTGGTTCTGGTCATTCTGCAAAAGGTTCTTTTGCTCCAGATCCAGATGTCGAAGATGAAGCGAGATATGAAATTGAAAAGGTTGCAGGATTAAACTTATAAAAACTCTTGGCTTTTCTGAGGGCGATAATGGTGCTGTTACTAAAAATAATGCGTATCTAGGTTCAGGTTACGAAGAATCAGATAAAGATATTGAGCGTATCATGAATAAAGTTGCTACTGGAGTTGCTCACGAACAAATCGATGAAGAGTTGTCAAGAGAACTTCTTACTGAGGCCAATGCAATAAACTATGGGAATGCACACAAAGGTGTACATATGAATATTAATCGTATGAGCTATGTTGATCCTACTTTCATGGATCGTTATCAAAAAATATCTACACCATTACTTGCTATATCAAAGAGAATGCAAAAACAGGTGCTACAGGTATTAAAAGATAGCCGTGCAGGTGGAAAGCAAACAAACCTACTTATAGGACGAAGACTAAATGCTCGCTCTTTTGTAAATGACGATGGGAAATATTTTTACAATAATAAACTCCCGCAAGACTCAACTGAACTAGCGGTATCGCTTCTTGTCGATGAATCAGGCTCGATGGGATACGGAGATAGAATTACCTCTGCAAGAGCAACAGCTATCGTAATGTATGATTTTTGTAAATCTCTTGGAATTCCAATTCTGATTGCAGGACACTCTACTGGTGGAAGAACTGTTGAAATGTACAACTATGCTGAATTTGATTCCGTTGATGGAAAAGATAAATTCAGGTTAATGGACATGACAGCACGAAACGGAAACCGTGATGGTGCTGCACTACGTTATGTTAGTGAACGATTATCAAAAAGAGAAGAAAAAACAAAACTACTTATACTAATCTCGGATGGACAGCCTGCAGATACTGACTATACTGGAACGGCTGCAGAAGCTGACTTAAGAGGTGTAAAAAAGGAGTATAAAAACAAAGGTATAACATTTTTTGCTGCTGCAATTGGTGATGACAAGGCAAATATTGAGCGTATATATGGTGATGGCTTTTTAGATATTACTGAGCTTAATCGCTTGCCTATGAATTTAACTAAATTAATCGCAAAATATGTGAAGCCTTAGAATG